>CAVTSR010000007.1:0-17012 GCA_963737485.1 uncultured Alphaproteobacteria bacterium
GCGTGGTCGAAGGATCGCACTTGCCCGTACGCCGGACCTTGGCCCGGATCGGCGTGCCGGCCACGACCTTCTACCGCTGGTACGACCGGTACCGGGAGGTCGGCCCTGAAGGCCTCGAGGACCGATCGCCCAGGCCAGGGCGGGTCTGGAACCGCATCCCCGAGCCGGTGCGGCAGCGCCTGCTGACGCTGGCGCTCGAGGCGCCGGAGCTGTCGGCCCGCGAGCTGGCCGTCCGCTTCACCGACCGGGAGAAGTATTTCGTTTCAGAGGCTTCGATCTACCGCCTGCTCAAGGCGCACGACCTGATCACCAGCCCCGCCTTCATCGTCGTCTAGGCGGCCGAGGCGTTCACGGACAAGACGAGCGCGCCGAACCAGCTCTGGCAGACCGACTTCACTTACCTCAAGGTCATCGGCTGGGGCTGGTTCTATCTCTCGACGATCCTCGATGACCCCTACATCGTCGCCTGGAAGCTCTGCACCACCATGCGCGCCGGCGACGTGACTGACACGCTGGAACTCGCCCTGGCGGCCTCGGGCTGCGACAACGCCAAGGTCGTCCACCGCCCCAGGCTGCTCAGCGACAACGGCGCCTCCTACGTCGTGGGCGATCTTGCGCGGTGGCTCGGGGACAAGGGCATCGCCCATATTCGCGGCGCCCCGAACCACCCGCAGACCCAGGGCAAGATCGAGCGCTGGCACCAGACCCTGAAGAACCGGTCCTGCTGGAAAACTACTTCCTTCCCGGCCAGCTCGAGGCCGCGGTCGGAGCCTTCGTCCACCACTACAACCACCGCCGCTACCATGAGAGCATCGGCAACCTGACCCCCGCCGACGTCTACTACGGCCGCGGCCAGGCCATCCTCGAGGCAAGGGACAAGATCAAGAAACTCACCATCCAAAACCGCCGCTTGAGCCATCACGGCCGAGCGGCATAACGTGAACCAGATGAGCCAGAGCCCTCCATTCCTCGGTCAGCTCAGATGTCCCAAAAACCCTGACGACGGACAATGCCTGTCGGCGCACTGGTTCCTGACGCTTGCCGACGCCCGCGAAAAGACGGAGGCTTGGCGCAGGTTCTACAACGAGGACCGACCCCACAGCGCGATCGGCTACAACGTCCCGATCGCGTTGACTAAACATGGCGGCGAGGCCGGCCCCACGCCATGATGAAGCCCGGACTTTCCAGCCCCGGGCGGTCCAAAGTTCGGGTTCAGCGCATCTCCAACCTCAAATTCCAGTGACCCCGGATGAACAATCGGGGTCACCTCAGCGGGAAGCCGACTTCGGTGCAGACCCGATCGAGGGTCGCCACCACATCCTCGCCGCGGTAGCTGAACCGGGCGTCGAGAACCGGCGAGAACCGCGAGAAGGTGTCGACGACGGTCAGCACCCGGAGCTTCCGGCCGGTGGCGAGCGGGTCGTGAACGAATTCCATCGCCCAGGTCGTGGGCGCGCTCCTCGCCCGCGGGCTGATCCGCGAGAAGGTGAGCGAGAGTCACACCAGAGCGGACGCGGCGCTGAACACCCTCTGGCGCAATCTGGAGGAAGGACGAGGAGTTCTGCTCGGCATCACCGCCGCTGGTCTTGTACCGCCCCTGGATTCTGAGACACCGGATCGCGATTAAGCGGCCATCGGCATCGTGTCCATCATGTCATACCCGCCGCCATAAATCATGACACAGACGCCCAAGCTCGTTTGGTGACGGATGTGACGAGTTCCGGGTCTGCGACGAAGTCGTTCCAGGCCCGACAACAGGCATCGACGATGGCGCGGTAGTCCGCGTAAGTCCGGTTGGCGAGCTTATACTTTCGCATGTACTCCCAGATGTTCTCGGTGCTGTTGGCTGGTGCGTAGGGCGGGAGCTTCAGGAGCGTGAGGGTTTGGCGGCACCACCACTTCCTCGCCGCCGTGCCAGCCGGCGCCGTCGAGCACCACCACGGCATGGCCTCGGTGTCGGCAAAGGGCAGCACGAGGCCGGCGCCGACCCCGCGATCGGGGCAGGCGGCACCGAAGATGTAGGCCCACTGGTATAAGTTAACCTTTGCGCCAACCCCGCGAAATTGGTGCATGGGTTGTGCATGCATTGTGCATGAGTAGTGCATGGCCCATTTCGGGCTTAATCATTGTTACCACTGGGCTTTTTGAGCCAACGCCCCTTTGGCTCCGTTGGATGCCTTCTCGCTTACGGGCGATCGCCCTGACGCCGGACACGCGGGAGATTGCGGGTCGGGCCCACTTGGTGTATTGATAGCGGGTTAGTTGCTTTCGCGAGTCTCCCCGTGCAGCCGCATTTCGGACTGCCTCCGGGGATCAGTAACGGTCTGCTACATTTCGATCCGGCCCGATTTAAGCTAAATCCTTGCGGTTCTTTGTACCCCCAATTCACATCGCCAACTGGCGGTGGCCGTTCGTATATTTGCCCGTCGGGCACCCGCGTGAAGTGAAGGGCATTTCCACCCGTCGGCCCCCTCTGTCGGGGCCAGCCGCTGCACTCAACCAAGACGAGGGAGCTTCTCCATGGAACCAGCCTACATGAACGAGCTCCGTTACTCGTATCTCGTTGCCTCCTACCGCAGTCCCGCCACCCGCGACTACGAGGTCAAGTCGCCGGAGACCTCCTTCGACGCCTCGGTTCAGTCGCTCTTCCTCGAAGGCCAGGCGCACCTGCACCATGGCGAGTACAACCTCGCCATCGACGCCTTCCGCGAGCTGCAGGCGCTCATCCTGCGGACGGCCCACCCGACGCTGCCGGTCGATCCCAACCGCTTCCGCCGCTTCGATCTGCCCTTCGACCTCAAGCTCGTCGACGTGCTCGTCAACCGCACGGCCGAGACCCTCACGGCGGTGCCGCCGGTCCAGTACAGGTTCCCGACGACGATGGTGGGCGAGCAGACGATGCTGCCGGCCGACCTCGCCGCGAAGGTCGCCCCGCTGGCGGGCGGCGTCCAGATCACCTCATACCACGGCGGCGTCGAGGCGCAGCTCGGCGCCGCGCTCGCCGAGGTGCAGAAGGAGAACTGGACCGGCGCGCTCGATATCTACCGGAAGGCAATCGCCGACGTGCCGGCGGACGATCCGGTCGTCCAGGGCTCGCTCCTGCACGACATGGCGATCCTCTCGGAGAAGGCCGGGGACCCCGACGGCGCCGAGACCTTCGCGACGAAGAGCGTCGATGCCATCGCCGCCTCGAAGCGCCCCGACGCCGAGGTCCAGGTCCTCGACACCGCGACCGGCATCCTGCAGCGGCTTGGGAAGACCGACGTCTCGACCCGCTTCTCCGACCAGGCCGCCAAGATCCGCACGACCGTCAACGTCCACCCGATCTTCACCGATGATGCGCCGACGATCGTGCCCGACCTCGCACTGCCGTCGCGGATCTCCGTCACCGGACGGGTCGGCAGCCTCGGGATCGGCACCGGGCGGTTGACGAACCTCGGCATCAACAGCGACCGCATCGACATCCTCGAGCGCGGCGCGGTCTCCCGGGCGGCGCCCGCGACGCGGGGCCCCGCCATCGCCGTGGCGGACGGCGTGGCGGCGCCGGCGCTCCTCGGCCTGAGCCTCGTCCGGCCCGGAGCCGTGACCAAGGCGCTCGTCGTGCAGGGCTCCTCGGCCGCCGAGTCGATCGTGCTCGACGCCCAGGCGCCGGCCAACGTCCAGAAGTTCCTGAAGGCGATCTCGGTCACCACCGACCTCGGGCTTCTGACGAACTACCTGTTCGATCCGGTCCAGATGGTCGCCTACCTGCCGCACATGTATTTCTTCGTCCTGCCCATGTCGATCGGCGACTGCTACGCCGGCATGGCGAGCCCGGCGCAGGCCTTGGCGCAATACACCTCGGTCCTGAGCTATCCCTACCTCAACGAGAACCTCGAGGTGGTGAAGCTCTGGACCCGCATGGCCCAAGCGTATCTTGACATGGGCGACCAGGCCTATCGCCAGGCGCGGGATGACGCCGCGCAGTTCGGCGTCGCGCAGGCCGCCTACGAGAAGATCGTCAAGTCCGACAGCAGCTTCGACGGCGGCTCGCCCCTCTACGCCAACGCGAAGTTCGCCGGGATCAAGACCCGGGCCGCCGCCTTCCTCGCTGCCGCCGATCCCGTCGCGCACGACGACAATCCCGCGATCACCGCGCTGGCGCTGCAGGCGCTGAACCGGCTGCGGCAGATCGGGCAGGGCCTCAACTTCTTCGGCTTCGGTCCCGACTACGCGCCGCCCTTCAGCTTCGAGTATCTGCAGAACACCGCCCGCTATTTCGCGCAGCAGGCGTCGCAGATCGAGCAGCGCTACATCCAGTTCCAGAGCCAGGCCGAGAACGAGGAGCTCCGCCGCGATCAGCTCGACCAGCAGGCCGACGTCGCGGCGCAATCGGTGGTGCTCGAGCAGCGCGGCGTGACCGAGGCGGCGCGCGGCATCGACGTGGCCTCGGCCGGGCTCGACTACGCCAACGCCCAACTCGAGAACGCCAACCAGTCCAAGAGCGACTTCGACAACACCCGGTGGGAGCTCCTCGAGCTCTCCGAGGCGGAGGCCTGGGCCGGCGCCTCGGCCGTCGACCACGACGACGAGGTGAAGCTGACCTGGAACGGCAACTACTACAGCTCGAGCAAGAAGCCGCGCAACCAGGTTCTGCAGGACCTCGCCTACCAGCGCGGCCGGCTCTCGCAGGATCTGGAGTCGAACAAGCTCGACCGCGATATCGCCTCCGCCGAATCCTACACCGACGTCGCCAAGGCCCAGGTGGCGCAGGCCCAGGCACGGCTCGGCGTGGCGCAGCAGCGCGTCGTGGTGGCGCAACTTCAGGAGAAGTACGCCGAGGAGAACCGCGACTTCCTCGACATGCGCGAGTTCGGCTCGCAACTCTGGTACGAGCTGGCGCAGCAGGCGCGGCGCCTCACCCAGCGCTACCTCGACATGGCGACCGAGATCGCCTTCCTGATGGAGCGCGCCTACAACGCCGAGACCGAGCGCGGCCTCAAGGCGATCCGCTACGACTATCAGCACACGGCGACGGCGAACCTGATGGGCGCGGACCTCCTCCTCGCCGACATCGACAGCTTCACCTACGACCACATCACGACGACCAAGAACAAGAAGATCCCGGTCAAGAAGTCGATCAGCCTCGCCGACGCCTACCCGATGCAGTTCCAGTCGCTCAAGGCCACCGGCCGCTGCATGTTCGAGACGGCGCTGGAGGACTTCGACCGCGACTACGCGGGCTTCTACCTCGCCAAGGTCCGCAACGTAGAGCTGATCTTCGTCGGCCTCGCCGGCGCCACCTCGATCGCCGGCACCCTGCGCAACATCGGCGTCTCCCGCTTCCGCACCTCGACCGGCGACGTCGTGGCGCGGCTCTATCCGGCGGACGTGATGGCGCTCTCGCAATACGACATCCGCCAGGACGCGCTGACCTTCCGCTTCAGCCCGAACGACCTACGGCTCTTCGAGAACAACGGCATCGCCACGCTCTGGCGGCTGGACCTGCCGAAGTCGGCCAACGACTTCGACTTCGCCGACATCCTCGACGTGCACATGGTGCTCTACTACGACGGCTTCTTCGACCGCCAGCTCGAGACGCAGATACGCAGCGCGCTCCCCGCTGGCGGCAGCGCGTCGCGCGTCACCTCGCTCAAGATGTCGTTCCCCGACGAGCTCTACTTCCTCAAGAGCCAGGGCGAGGCCGAGTTCGCCTTCGACGCGCTGATGTTCCCGCGCAACATCACCGACCTCGTTCGCACCCGCACCACGATCCGCTTCACCGGCCAGCCGGCCGCCGTGCAGAACCTGACCTTCGCGCTCACCGCCGGCGCGGCCGGCGGCGGCGCGCTGTCGCTCGCGACGAACGGCGACGGCGAGGTCGGCGACGCCGCGGCCGCCGATCCGCTGCACGATCTGCGCGGCAAGCCGCTCTTCGACACCTGGTCGATCAAGGTCGACGCGGCGGCGAACCCAGGGCTGGTGCAGAACGGCGTGCTGGACCTGAGCGGCGTCGACGACGTCCTGGTCTTCTCGGAATACAGCTTCTCCTACCGCTAGGGGCACGCAGCCATGTCGAAGGTCGAGCAGGCGGCGCCGCCCGCGGGAACCGGCCAGGCGCCGGGCCTGGGCGAGAGCTTCTCCATCAACCTCAGCACGGGGCAGGGGACCCACAGCTACCAGAATCCTGCTGCCGGACGGGGTCGCCAGGCACACGCCGCGGCTGGTGCTCGAGTACAGCCACGGTGGCGGCCACGGCCCTTGGGGCCTCGGCTGGCGCCTGCCGCTCCGCAGCATCGCCGCGGCGCTCGACTTCGGCACGCCGAGCGAGGGACTCGTCCAGCGCTACCTCGGCGATGGCGGCGAGATCGTGCTCTCCGCAGACGGCACCTTCCGGGCGATCCGCGAGACGGTCTTCTCGCGCTATACACTGAGCGGCGACGGCTGGACGGTCGAGGAGCGAAACGGCCAGGTGCATGCGCTCGGCCTCGCGCCGGCGGCGCGCATCGCCGATCCCGACCACCCGGAACGCGTCCTCGAATGGCTCGTCGAGCGCAGCACCGACGTCTCCGGCAACGCCATCGACTACACCTACCGCCTCGACGGCGGCTTCGCCTATCCGGCGACGATCCGCTACGCCGCCTATGAGGTCCGCTTCGTCTACGAGGACCGCCCCGACGTCCGCCGCGACGGCCGCATGGGCTTCCTCCGCCAGCGCGCCCTGCGCTGCGCCGCCATCCGGCTCGTCCTCGACCCCGGCGCGGGCGAGCGCGTGGTCCGGAGCTGGGCGTTCTCCTTCATCCAGGCGCCCGGCAGCCTCGTCTCGCTCCTCGCCGGGATCCAGCTCACCTCCCACGGCACCGCGGCCGACGGCTCGCTCGACGTCGCGCGCCCGCTCCACCGCTTCGACTACTCGGGCTACGACCCCGACGCCTACCGTGTCCGCTGGATGCCGAGCGCCGGCACGCCGCCGCCGCCGCTGAGCGATCCCGACGTCGGCGTCGTGACCCTCGACGACGCGCCGCTCCCCGGCATTCTCGTCAACCGCGACGGCCGCCAAATCTACTGGGCGAACCGCGGCGAGGAGGGCTGGGCGGCGCCCCGGCCGCTGGCGCGGGCCCCCCTCGTCTCCTCCTTCGCCCGCGGCGGCCTCGCCTTCGTCGACATGGACGGCAGCGGCACCGCCGATCTCATGGTCGCCGATCCCGACGCGCGGCAGGGCTACTACGAGAACGCCGGCCGGGCCGGATGGGCGGACTTCGTCGCCTTCCCGCGCGGCAGCCGCAGCGCGCCGCCATGGTCCGACCCCTCGCTCCGCCTCCTCGACGTCGACGGCGACGGGCTCGTCGACGCGATCCTCGGGACGCCTCGCGCCTTCGTCTGGTGGCGCAACCAGGGCCGGGACGGCTGGTCGCAGCCCGTCCTCGTCCCGAAGCGCTCCGAGGACCTGATCTCGCTCGACCTCTCCGGCGCTGACGTCCACATCGCCGACATGACCGGCGACGGCCTCGCCGACATAGTCCGCGTCCGCTCCGGCCGCGTCGAGTACTGGCCGAACCTCGGCCGCGGCCGCTTCGGCCCGGCGGTCCTGATGCAGGCGAGCCCGAGGTTCCGCGACGGCGGCGAGGCGCTCGTCCTTCTCGCCGACCTCGACGGCGACGGCTGCGCCGACCTCGTGCAATTCTCCGCCGATGGCCTCACCATCCACCAGAACCGCAACGGCACGGGCTTCGCCCCGCCGGTGCTTATCCCGACGATCCCTCTGCCGGTCGCCGGGACCGTCCGGGCGGTGAACCTCGGCGGCGGCGCCGGCACGGCGCTCGCCTGGAACAGCCGCACCAGCCGCGAGCCGCTCTACGTGCAGTTCCGCCTCGACGCGCCCCCGCCCTACCTGCTCCGGCAGGTCGACGCCGGCACCGGCCTCGTCTCGGAGATCAGCTACCGCTCGGCCATCGAGGACCACGACCGCGATCGCCGTGCCGGCCTCGCCTGGACGACGAACTTCCCCTTCCCCTACCTCGTGGTCGGCGGGACCCGCGAGACCGACCAGGTCTCCGGCCGCATCACCGAGGTCGAGTACCGCTACCACGAGGCGCATTTCGAGACGCATTCCCGGCAGTTCCAGGGCTTCCGGCGCACCGAGCGCGTCGAGAAGGGCGACGCCAGCCGCCCCGACACGCTGCAGGTCCACCACTTCCTGATGGCCCAGGAGCACGAGCCGGGGCGGGGGCGCGACGCCGCCCTCCTGAACGGCGCGATGGCGCGGATCGAGATCTTCGAGCTCGACGGCTCGCCGCTTCAGGAAAAGCCCTCCCGCGTCGAGACCTGCGACTATGCGCTCGACGTGCTCGAGGAGCTGCCCGATGGCCGCAAGCGCGTCTTCGTCTCGGTCGCCGCGCATCGCGAGGAGGACAGCGACCGCACCGACGACGTCCGGATCCAGGAAAAGCTCTACAGCTACGACGCCCTCGGCAACGTGGTCCGCGAGGTGCACCGCGGCTCCGGGCGCAGAGACGGCGCCGACCAGCCCGTCCTCGAGATCACGACCGCGATCACCTACGCCACCAGCGCCACGCGCTACCTGATCGACAAGCCGGCGCGCGTCGAGATCCGCGACAAGGAGGCAACCCTCGTCTCCGAGAAGCGCCTGCGCTACGACGGCGCCGACTTCACCGGCCTGCCCGAGGGCGAGGTCGACCGCGGGCTGATCAGCCGGGAGGAGGAATGGGTCCTCCCGCAGGCGGCCTTCGAGGCGCACTACGCCGGCATGGACCAGGCGGCGCTCGGCTATGTCTCCCAGCCGAACGCCGACGGCGTCGCCTCGGTCTTCGCGACGACGCGGCGCAACGCTCACGATGCCCGGGGCCTCGTCACGGCGACGAAGGATGCCCTCGACGCGACGGTCGGCTACGACTTCGACGCCGACGGGCTCTTTCGCACCCGCCTGACCGATCCGCTCGGCGCAACCGCGTTCGAGTACGACCGCGCCACCGGCCAGGTCGTGCGCATCACCTACGCCGACGGCGGCGTCGCGGCCTTCGAGCACGACGCGCAAGGGCGCATCCTGCGCAGCGCGCTGCCGGGAGAAACGCTGGCCGAGGCGGCGACGGGCTATGTCTACGACCAGTCCTCGGTCCCGAACCGGCGGATTGCGAGGATGCGCCAGCCGGACGGGAGCACGCTCGACGCCGTGACCTACTTCGACGGCCGCGGTGCGGAGTTCCAGCAGCGCGTCCCGGTCGAGGCCGGCCAGGTGCTCGTCTCCGGCTTGAAGCTCGTGAATCCCTGGGGCGACCTCCTCCGCGAGTTCGAGCCGACCTTCGGCACCGATACCGACTTCGCGATCCCTCCGACGGAGGGCGTGGCCAGCCGCAGCTTCCACTACGACGCCCGCGGACGGGTGGTGCGCACGGTCAACTTCAACGGCGGCGTCTCGACCGCGGCCTACGAGCCCTTCCGCGTCGTCACCCGCGACGCCAACGACAACGACGATTCCGCCGAGAACGTCGCCCGCGGCCAGTTCGACACCCCGCACGAGGAGGAGTTCGACGTCTTCCGCTACCTCGTCCGGGTCACCGAGCGTACCGGCCCGGCCAGCCAGGTCGCGACCGAATACACCGTCGGTCCGATGGGCGAGCTCCTGCAGATCCGCGACAGCCGGGGAGAGAAGTTCGCCTATGCCTACGACCGGCTGGGCAACCGGCTCACGATCACCAGCCGGGAGGCCGGCGCGCGCCGGCTCTTCTACGATGCCCGCCGAAAGCCGGTCATGACCGAGGACGGCGCCGGCCACCGCATCTCGGCGAGCTGGGACGCGGTGGGGCGGGTACTGTCGCTGGCCGATGCGAGCGGTCCGCTCGAGGCCTACACCTACGACACCGCCTCGAGGCACGCGTTCGGCAGGCTCGCCGAGGTCAGCTACCCGGGTGGGCGGCAGACCTTCGCCTACGACCCGGCCGGCCGGCTCGTCGCGCGCGCCTACCACCACGACGGCGCCCCCGGACCGCATACCCTCGGCTACGAGTACGACGCGCTGGGCCGCGAGACGGCCATCGTGCACTCGGACGGCACCCGCATCGAGCGCCGGCTGACCGCGAACGGCTGGGTGAAGGCGATCCCGGGCGTGCTCGACCGCGTCGTCTACGATCCGCGCGGCACGCCGCTGGAGCTGGCCTTCGGCAACGGCGTCAGGACCACCACGAGCTACACCCCGGGCCCGGGCCGCATCGCGCGCACGACGACGGTCGACGCGGCCGGCACCGTCCTCGAGGACATCTCCTACGCCTACGACAGGATGGAGGTGCTGCTCACCAGCAACGACGCCGCCCCCGGCGGCGCCGGCCTCCGCAGCTTCGCCTACGATCCGCTCTACCAGCTCACGATGATCGAGGGCACCGAGGCCGGCGCCCAGGTCCAGCGCCGCTACGACTACGACGAAGGGTACAACCTCCGGCGCTTCGACGAAGGCCGCTGCACGCTCGACTACGCGGCCCAGTCCGGCGACCGGCTGACCAGCCTCCTCGCCGACGGCGGCGTGGCCCTGGCGCTCGCCCACGACGGCAACGGCAACCTCCTGAACCTGCCCGGCCAGCACTTCGCCTACAACGCCAAGAACGAGCTGGTGCGGCTCACCACCGACGCGGGCCTCGTCGCCGACTACGGCTACGACCACCTCGGCCTCCGGATGAGCAAGCGCGTCGACGACGGCCAGGGCCACGTCGCCCAAACCTTCTACGTCGGCAGCCTCGTCGAGATCCGCGACGGGACGCCCGTGCACTTCGTCCGCATCGGCGCGAGGCGGGTGGCGATCCTCGCCGCGGGCGGCATCCGCTACGTCCACGAGGACGGCGTCGGCAGCACCACCTTCATGACCGACGCGGCCGGCCAGCGGACGGCATCCGTCGACGCGCTCCCCTACGGCAACCTCCGGAGCACCGGCGCGGACCTCGAGGACCGCACCTTCTCGCTTCACCCGGTCGATCCCGAGTCGGGCCTCGTCTACATGTACCGCCGCTACTACGCGCCGGCGATCGGCCGCTTCCTCACCCCGGACCTGATGGCCTTGCTGCAGCCGGAGACCTTCGTCCACGCCCCGCAGGGGCTCCACCTCTACGCCTTCGTCGCCAACGACCCGCTGAACAAGACCGACCCCACCGGCCTCTCGTTCTGGAGCTTCATGGGCTCGGTGGTGGGGGTGATCGTCGGCGTGGCGGTCGGCATCCTGATCGTGGCCGCGGTGGTGGCCACGGGCGGGATTGCCGGGGTCGTCCTCGGAATAGGGCTGGCCCTCGGCGCCTCTCTCGCCGTGACCGGCGTCTCCTACATCATCGCCAGCAACGTCGACCCCAACTCCGGCTTCGGCGAGTTCATGCGCGGCTTCATGATCGGCTTCAACGCCGGGATGAACGGGGTGCTGGCGTCGGCGGCCTTCGGCCCGGTGATCGGCGTGACGCTCGGCGTCGTCAACTTCCTCGCGACCTTCGACGGCATCGCCAGGAACTCCGCCTACCAGGGCATCCTCGGCTGGACGAGCTGGATGATGCCGATGTCGTGGGGCGCCACCGGTTTCGGCCTCGCGTTCTTCGCCGTCAACCTCGTCTTCGCGGGCGTCACCGGCAACCAGTGGAAGGCCGCGAAGATCGACAAGCTGGCGATCGACTGGAAGACCGGCACGATCGTCATGTCCGGCGGCCTGATCCGCGGGCCTACGGCCTTCGACATGGGCCATTTCGTCTTCATGAACCCGAATTACGTCGACGGCAGCACGGCGGACCGGACCTTCGATGCGGTGCTCCGCCACGAGACTGGCCACACGCTCGAGGCCGCGGCCTTCGGCACTGCATTCCTCGTCGCCGACCTCATCGGCGAGAACATCGTGGGCTCCGGCGTGAACGACTACGGCGAGATGATCGCCGAAAGCCACGCCAACCGCGCCGGCCGCCCGACCATCCCGATGTGGGGGTGAAACGGGTCGGTTGAAGCGTTCGGCGGGAGCCTCCTCCTCGAACATATGCGGCGAGCGCGCAGGATTTGTCCCGAACCGCCCCTTGCGACGCACTGCGTCGCAGCGGTTCGGCGCCCGAAGCGGGTGACCGCGGAGGGCGCGGGGGGCGCAGATTTCTCTACCAGCGCCAATCCCCGCGCGCCTGATTGGGTGGGCGCGTAAAGCGCTCAACGTCATCGACGAGTTCACCTGCGAGTGCCTGGCGATCCGGGCCGACCGGACGCTGAAATCGACGGACGTCATCGACGTCCTGTCGGACCTCTTCCTCCTGCGCGGCGTGCCAGCCCATGTCCGTTCCGACAACGGTCCCGAGTTCATCGCCAGGGCCGTGCGAGAGTGGATTGCCGCGGTGGGGGCCAGGACTGCGTTCATCGAGCCGGGTAGCCCATGGGAGAATGGCTGTGCTGCGAGAGCTTCAATTCGAAGCTCCGCGACGAGCTGCTGAAGAGATGTTCTACAGTCTCGCCGAGGCAAGGATTGTCATCGAGAGCTGGCGCCGGCACGACAATACCCTGTGCCCGCACTCGAGCCTCGGCTACAAGCCGCCCGCGCCGGCCGCCGTGCTCTGGCCGGGGACGCCGCCCACCTCAACCATGGCCGCAAAGCCTACTATGCATTAGACTTGAACCGGGCCACCTGATGTGGGCACGCCAGTCGCGCTTCTCACCCGCGGGTTGGTCCGCGAGGAGCTGACCGGGAACCACGCCAAGGCTGATACGGCCCCTAACACGCTCTGGCGCAACTAGAGCATTTCCGCTCCTGAGGGAATCGCGGGGGATTCCCATCGGATCGATCTCGTGATTCAAGCTGCATGCTGGTGAGGGAGGCCAGCATGCATGGCTCAATACCTTTCCGAAGACCTTCGCGTCCGGGTGGTCGGGGCGGTCGAAGCTGGGATGTCGCGGAATGCGGCGGCGCGGCGGTTCGGCGTCAGCATCGCGAGCGCGGTGCGCTGGATGGACGCGTATCTTCGGACCGGCCGGACGGCGCCGAAGCCGCGCGGGGGTGACCGGCGTTCGGGCCGGATCGAGGCTCAGGCCGACCTGCTGATGGCCGCGATCACGGAGGTGCCCGACATTACCTTGGCGGAACTGCGCGAGCGGCTGATCGCAGAGCGCGGCGAGACCTTCGCAGTCAGCACGATCCACGACTTCTACCGCCGCCACGGGATCACGTACAAAAAAAGACGGCGCATGCCAGCGAGCAAGCGCGCGAGGATGTGAGAGCGCGCCGCGAGGCCTGGTTCGAGCTCCAGCCCGAGCTCGACCCCTTGAGGCTCGTCTTCCTCGACGAGACCGGCGCGACCACCAAGATGGCCCGCCTACGCGGGCGCAGTCCACGGGGCGATCGCTGCCGCGCCGCGGTCCCGCATGGCCACTGGAAGACGACCACGCTGGTCGCGGGCCTGCGCCTCGGCGGCCTCACCGCGCCCATGGTCATCGACGGGGCGATGAACGGCGACGCCTTCACCGCCTATGCCGAGACCTTCCTCGCCCCCACCCTCGCACCGGGCGATATCGTCATCCTGGACAATCTGCCGGCCCACAAGGTCGGCGGCGCACGCGCCGCAATCGAGCGCGCCGGAGCCACGCTCCTGTTCCTGCCGCCCTACTCGCCGGACTTCAATCCGATCGAGCAGGTCTTTGCCAAGATCAAGGCGCTCCTCCGAAAGGCTGCCGCCAGGACGATCGACGCGCTCGAAGCCGCCATCGCCACTGCGCTCGACGCCTTTCTCCCAGGAGAATGCGCAAACTACTTCACAAACTCAGGCTATGAGCCGGATTGATCCAAATATGCTCTAGGAGGACGGACGCGGGATCCTTCTCCGCGTCACCGCCGCCGGACGGCGAGCTCTCGCTCTGCCTCGGGGCGGGGCGGGCTCAGCCGAGACCAAAACGGGCCGCACGGGGGGATTCGGGGGCGGAGGGTCGGTAGCGATCGCCGGACCTTCGTCCGATGCGGGTCGGGGCCGAGGGCCAGTAGTGTCGGTGTCAGGCGGCGGGAGTTCCGTTCGCAGCATCGGCAGGAGACGCGAGATGGCAATAAAATTGATGACTTCCAGGGTGGCTGTGATGGTGGGCGCGGGGCTGCTCTTCGCCGCGTCGCCGGTGGCGATCCAGCGCGTGCCGGACGGATTTACGTTGGCGCCGAGCCAGGCCTTTGCCAAGGATGGCGGGGACGACAGCGGCGGCAACGACCATGGCGGTAGCGGCGGCTCAGATGGCGGCGGGCACGGCAGCGACGACCACGGCGGTGGCGACCATGGCGGAAACGACGGCTCGGGCAGCGGCGGCAACGGCGGCTCGGGCAAAGGTGGGTCGAGCGGCAGCAGGTCTGGCGGCGACGGTGGAAGGTCGGGCAGTCATGGCGGCGGAGGCCAGGGCTCAGACGACAGCCGCTCTGACGACCATGGTAGCGGTATGCACGGGTCGAACGATGTCGGGTTCGACGACAATGGCGGGTCCGCGCGTGGCGGCGACGACAGCGGAATCGAGGTGGTACGTGCCGACGGGACCAGGGAGGAGATCCGAATGGCCGCTACGAACGCCAGGACGCCTCGGGACGAACGATCGAGGAGCGGCCGGCGACCAGCGCCGACGTCGCCCGGCTTACCGGGCCGGCCAGCTCCGGCCGGCGGACGATCTCCGTCGGTTACGTCAAGAAGGTTCAGGCGGTCGGCGGAAACCTGGAGATCCGCTACTCCTCCGGCTGGAAGGAAGAGCTTCAAAGCGGGCGCTACGAGCTGAAGGACCCGAACAACAATACCGTTGTTGAGCGCCCGGCACGACCGGCAGACGTCTCCCGGCTGGAGGGGCTCGCCAGGCGCTGAGCCACGCCCGAGAACGAGGAAGGGCCCCGGAGCGTGCTCTCGGGGCCTTTCCATTGCCCGGGCGTCAGGCGCCCCAGGCGTCACGGGCGATGAGGGCGGCTTCCACGCGGTTGCGGGCCTGCAGCTTCTCCAGGATAGTGGTCATGTAGTGCTTCACGGTCTTTTCCTGCAGGCCGAGGGCATTCGCCACTTCCTTGTTGCTGAGGCCGCGGGCGACGTGGCGGAGGATTTCCTCCTCGCGTTTGGTGAGATCCTCGATGGAGCCACCGGCGCTGGGCTCCGGCGGTCTGCATTGCAGTCAGAACCCGCTGGGCGAGCGAGGGAGAGACATGGGGGTTGCCCGCGGCCACCTCGCGGAGGATGTCGCGCAGGCCGGAGGCGGAGACGCCCTTCAGGACGTAGCCGATCGCCCCGGCCTTCATCGCGGCGAGCACGTCGTGATCGTTTTCCGAGACCGTCAGCATGGCGATGCGGGTGGCGGGAAACCGTGTCGCGATCGCGGCGGCGGCGGCAATGCCGCCGCCAGGCATCGAGACGTCGAGAAGAACCACGTCCGGCCGCTCGGTCTCGACAAGCGCGACCGCCTCTTCGGCGGTACCGGCTTCGCCGACCACGGCGAAGTCGGAATCCTCGGCGATGCTGCGAACGAGGCCTTCGCGGAAGATCGGGTGATCGTCGGCCAGAACCACGCGGATGCTCATAGCGTATCTCCTTCGGCGAGCGGCAGGTGCAGGCGCAGGGTGGTGCCGCGACCCGCGGCGCTTTCGATCTCTAGCTCGCCGCCGATGCTCTCGGCGCGGTCGCGCAGGCCAGCGAGGCCTTGCCCGCCATCGGGGCGGATATCGACCGCGGCAGCCGAGTTCGAAACCGGGCCCTCGGTCCTCGACGGTGACGGTGACCGCGGCCGGCGAGACCTCGACGGCGACGCTTGCGGGGGAGCGGGGGGCGTGCCGGGTGGCGTTGGACAGTCCTTCTTGGATGAAGCGGTAGGCGCAGATCCGCGCCGAAGCGTTCAGGCCGGGATCTTCCGGGCCATCATAGCGCAGGGAGACAGCGCTCTCGACTTGACGCTGGTGGGTCTCGACGGCGCGCCGGACCACCTGATGGAGCGGCAGGCGATCGAGATCAGGCAGCGATAGACCGCGGGAGATTGTGCGGATTTCCTCCAGCGCGGTATTGAGGGCAGCGCGGATGCCTTCGGCCTCCTCCTGGCCAGCCTCGGTCGCCGGCAGGACGCGCTCCAGCCGGAGAGCAGCGAGGGCGAGGTACTGCGCCGGACCGTCGTGCAGGTCGGCGCCGACCTGGCGAAGGGTACGCTCGGTCTGGGCGGCGGCTCGCGCTGCGGCACCGACAGCCCGCTGGCGCAACTCGAGGTTCTGCCGGGCGATTTCATGGCTACGCGCGGCCTCGTCATGGAGGCGGGTCTGCTGGAGGGCGATGGTCTGCCCGCCCGCGCGGACGATGCCGAATAGCGCCAGGCCGCAGGCCCCGAAGACAGCCGCGACGATCAGCCAGCTCTGCCGGCGGGCGGCGGCGAGATCGTTGGCGAGGGTGGTCTCGACCGCGTAGAACTCGGCCACGGCGATAACCTCGCCGGACCAGACCTCGCGGATCGGGCTGTAGATCTCGAGAAGCGGCAGGCCGAGGGCGGCCTCCGGGGCGTTCTCCTCATCGGTCAGGTCCTCGAACCGGGCCGAGACCGTGCCGTTCCAGGCGGATTGCAGCGGCGCGTCGGGCGGGAGCGTCGTACCGATGATCGACGGGTTCAGGGCGTAGACGATGGTGCCGTCCTGCTTCCAGATCTTCATCGACACGATGCGCTGGCCGAGCGGCGTGCCTTTCATCACCTCGTCGAGGGCCCGCATCGCCGGCTCGGACAGGATGTCCTGCCGGGAGAGTTCCTGGCTCAGAGGCGCGATGAAGCTCTCCATGTAGAGCGCGGTGGCCGAGGCGGTGTTGTCGATGACCGAGCGCTCGATCCGGCGGGTGGTCCAGACGCCGACGGTGAGCATCGCCGCCAGCATGACGACGGCGCCGGCCAGTCCGAAACGGCGGACGAGGGGAAGGCCGTGCCAGTACCGAACCGCGCTCACAGGATCACCGTCTGAACTCCTAGACCGTTATAGCGAGGGCGGCTCACGGCGAAACGGACTTTGGTCTGATAGCGCAGACTATCGGCAATCGGTCCCAACCGGGGAA
>CAVTSR010000008.1:5000-145267 GCA_963737485.1 uncultured Alphaproteobacteria bacterium
GGCGATCCGGCCGAAGTCCGCCGGATCGTCCACGATCGGCATGAAGAAGTCGGTGGTCGCGACCAGCGCCTGGCTGTCGTTCAACCGCCAGACGGCGGCATCGTCGGCGGTTTCGAGTCCGACCAGAAGCTGCTCGGGCAGCGGCATCGCCGCCGAATCATGCAGGATCTTCGCGAGCACACCCGGCGCGATCTTGCACCCGCAGCCGCCGCCATGCGAGAGCGAGGTCAGGCGCGGCTCGCCTCGCCCGGCGACCCCGACGGTCACGTCCAACTGGCAGGTCCTCCCGAGCTTCGGCGCGGCATCCCCCTGCCCCGCAGTGATAGCGGATCGGGGGCCCGGGACCAAGCCTGCATCGCCCGGATGGACGGTTGACCGCGGTTGCGACCGGGCGACCCGACCCGTCGACCGGCGGGCCGCCCCCACGAGGCGCGCCGTGCGCGAGATGCCGTCTGCGAGATTCGGTCGTGACAGCGCCCCCGTCGCGACGCTACTCCGGTGCCCGGAAGAGCAACATCCCCGGTGGGGTGCCCGGACTTCAAATCCGGTGGGAGGCGCAAGGCGTCTCCGGTTGGTTCGACTCCTTCCTCTTCCGCCACGTGTCGCTGCCGGAGTTCGGCTCGCGCCCCGCTTCGAAACCGCGGACGCGCCAGAGCGAAACCCGTTCCTGCAGGGGCCGGCCGTGGTCTCGGGCGTCGGCAGGCAGACATCGGCGGCGACGAGCCGGCGCGCCCGGCGGCGGCGTCGGCCAAGGCGGGTGGCGCGGGCCAGGATCAGCGGCCCGAGGGCAAGCGCCTGCAGCAGCGCACGGCGGTCGGAGTCGGTCATCGGCTCGGCTCCCGCAGGTGTCGCTCGCTGTCACGTCCGGGCGTCGCCATTCCCTCGTCCCGGCGGGTGAGCCATGCCGCGAGCAGGAGCAGCACCACGACCGGCGCCCCGATCGACCAGAAGCCCAGCCAGCGATAACCGAGCCCGCCGGTCGCGACACCTCCGAGATAGGGCACGAAAGCCCAGGCATAGCGGCGCGCCTCGGAGGCGTTGGTCTTCGGCGCCTCCCCCGGCTGCACGGTCAGCGTGACCGCGCCGAGCGCGTGGCCGATGAAGTGGATCATGTTGAGCGTCATCACCGTCGTCGCCGGGTGGAAGGCGAGGAGATGCACCATCAGCACGTTCTGCACCGACATCGCCGCCACCGCCACCATGCCGACGACGATCATCTGCCAGGAGCCGCCTGGCGGCAGCGGCTCCAACAAGCCGCCGAGTAGCATCATCCCGGCGAGGAGAACCGCCTCGGCCAGCACGAACCGGCGCACTACCGCCGCCTCGGCGAACCGGCGGTTCAGCGCCCTGAGGGCCAGCGTCGTCAGGGCGACGGCCGGCACGAAGGTCGCGATCATCGCGAGCTTGGTGCGACGGTCGGGGGTCGGATCCGCGAGCTCCGCGCCGAGCGCGATCAGCGTGCCGGTCATGAAGGCGGCGAAGGTCTGCGCAAGGCCAAGGAAGCACTGCACGTCGACGAAGCCCGCGACGAAGGCGAGCGCCGCCGGGACCCGCGCGGCGGAGTCCGCGGCCTTCGCCGCAGCGGTGGGTGATGGCGGCATCGATCGACTCCGGCTGCGCGCGCAAGGATAGCGCAGCGCCGGTCGTCCCGCCTAGCGACGCGCGCGCCGCCCCTCCCGCCCTGAACAGCGGAAGGGGGCCCGTGGCCCCCTTCCCTTCACTCTGCTGGCCTTTGGTAGTCTGGTCCTGCTCGACCGGTTCTGCCGCAGCCCCCGAACTCTCAGCTGCACCCCGAGGTGCCGCCGCAGGTGTTGCACTTCAGGCAGGTGCCGTTGCGCACCAGCGTGAAGTTGCCGCACTCCCCGCAGGGGTCGCCCTCGTAGCCCTGCATCCTGGCCCTGGCGCGGGCGTCGATCGCCGCGACGCTGGTCTCGACGCTGGCGGCGCGGACCGCGAGGCCCGAGAGCGCGCCGAACTCGAGCGCGCCGGCCACCGCGGCGCCGCCCTGCAGCACCATCAGCTCCTGCGGCAGGCGCTTGCGCAGGTAGCCGGTGGAGGAGAGCTGCTTGATCACCGCGATCGAGCTCTGCGCCGCCTCGCCGTCGAGCCGCAGCACGTTGCCGGCGCGCTCCTCCTCGCCGCGGCCGAGGTCGTCGAAGGTCTCGCCGGTCGGCTTCACGTGCGCGAGGTCGGTGCGGTCGAGGTAGGAGACCGCCAGCTCGCGGAAGATGTAGTCGAGGATCGAGGTCGCGTTCTTGATCGAGTCGTTGCCCTGCACCATCCCCGCCGGCTCGAAGCGGGTGAAGGTGAAGGCCTCGACGAACTCCTCGAGCGGCACGCCGTACTGCAGGCCCACCGACACCGCGATGGCGAAGTTGTTCATCATCGCCCGGAAGGCCGCACCCTCCTTGTGCATGTCGATGAAGATCTCGCCGAGCGAGCCGTCCTGATACTCGCCGGTGCGCAGGTAGACCTTGTGCCCGCCGACGATCGCCTTCTGGGTGTAGCCCTTGCGCCGTTCGGGGAGCCGGACGCGGTTGGTGCGCTCGATCTCCTTGTAGATGATCTTCTCGACGATCTTCTCGGCGAGCACGGTGACGCGCGCGGCCTGCGGCGCCTCGGTCAGCACCTCCTCCAGCTCCTCGTCGTCCTCGATCAGCGACGCCGACAGCGGCTGGGACAGCTTGGAGCCGTCGCGGTAGAGCGCGTTCGCCTTCACGCCGAGCGACCAGGAAAGCTCGTAGGCCGCCTTGCAGTCGCCGATCGTGGCGTCGTTCGGCATGTTGATCGTCTTGGAGATCGCTCCCGAGACGAAGCTCTGCGCCGCCGCCATCATCCGGATGTGGCTCTCGACCGAGAGAAAGCGCTTGCCGGTCTTGCCGCAGGGATTGGCGCAGTCGAAGATCGCCATGTGCTCGGGCCGCAGGTGCGGCGCGCCTTCGAGCGTCATCGTGCCGCAGACATGCGCGTTCGCCGCGTCGACCTGCGCGCGGGTGAAGCCCAGGTGCTTGAGCAGGTCGAACGCCGGGTCGCGCAGCTTCTCCGCCGGGATGCCGAGCACGCCGGTGCAGAACTCCTCGCCCAGCGTCCACTGGTTGAAGACGAAGCGGATGTCGAACGCGGTCGGCAGCGCCGCCTCGATCTTCTCGATCTCCGCCCGGCCGAAGCCGTGGCCGATCAGCGACGTCGGGTTGATCTCCGGCGCATTGCCGAGCGTGCCGTGCCCGACCGCCCAGGCGATGATCTCCTCGACCTCCGAGGGCCGGTAGCCGAGGTTGACGAGCGCCCCCGGCACCGCCCGGTTGATGATCTTGAAGTAGCCGCCGCCGGCGAGCTTCTTGAACTTCACCAGCGCGAAGTCGGGCTCGATGCCGGTGGTGTCGCAGTCCATGACCAGGCCGATCGTCCCGGTCGGTGCGATCACCGTCACCTGCGCGTTGCGGAACCCGTGCTTCTCGCCCAGGTCCAGCGCCTCGTCCCAGACGGCGTGCGCGAGGTTGAGGAGCGCGCGGTCGGGGCAGTTCGCGTGGTCGAGCGCCACCGGCGGCACGCTCAGCCCCTCGTAGTCGACGAGATGCCCCTCGGCCGCGCGCCGGTGGTTGCGGATCACCCGCAGCATGTGCTCCGCGTTCGCCGCATAGCCGGGAAACGCCCCGAGCTCCTTGGCCATCTCCGCCGACGTCGCATAGGACGCCCCGGTCATGATCGCGGTCAGCGCCCCGCAGAGCGCCCGCCCCTCGGCCAAGTCGTAGCCGTGGCCCATCGTCATCAAGAGGCCGCCGATGTTGGCGTAGCCGAGCCCGAGCGTGCGGAAACGGTAGGACAGCTCGGCGATCCGCGGGCTCGGGAACTGCGCCATCAGCACCGAGAATCTCGAGCGTGATCGTCCAGAGCCGCGTCGCATGCACGTAGGCCTTCGCGTCGAACTGCCCGCCCTTGAGGAAGGTCAGCAGGTTCATCGACGCGAGATTGCAGGCGGTATCGTCGAGGAACATGTACTCCGAGCAGGGATTGCTCGCCCGGATCGGCCCGTCGGCCGGGCAGGTGTGCCAGGCGTTGATCGTGTCGTGGAACTGCACCCCGGGATCGGCGCAGGCCCAGGCGGCGTGGCCGATCTGCTCCCAGAGCGCGCGCGCCTTCACCGTCTTCGCGACCTTGCCGTCGGTCCGCCGGACCAGCGCCCAGTCGGCGTCGTCGCGCACCGCCTGCAGGAAGGCGTCGGTGACCCGCACCGAGTTGTTCGAATTCTGCCCGGACACCGTCAGGTAGGCGTCCGAATCCCAGTCGGTGTCATAGGTGCGGAAGTCGATCTCCGCCTCGCCCTGCGCCGCCTGCTGCAGCACCCGCTTCACGTAGGCCTCGGGCAGGTGCGCCTTCTTCGCCGCCCGGATCGCCGCCTTCAGCCCGGCGTTGGCCTTGGGGTCGAAGGCGTCGGCTTCCGCCCCGTCCCACGCCCGGATCGCGTCGAGGATCGCGCCCAGCTTCTCGCGGTGGATCTTCGAGCCCGCGACCAGCGCCGCGACCTTCTGCTCCTCGAGCACCTTCCAGTTGATGAACTGCTCGATGTCGGGGTGATCCATGTCGCAGATCACCATCTTGGCCGCGCGCCGGGTGGTGCCGCCCGACTTGATCGCCCCGGCCGCGCGGTCGCCGATCTTGAGAAAGCTCATCAGACCCGACGACTTGCCGCCGCCCGCCAGCCGCTCGTTCTCCGCGCGCAGCGACGAGAAGTTCGTCCCCGTCCCCGAGCCGTACTTGAAGAGCCGCGCCTCGCGGGTCCAGAGATCCATGATCCCGCCGTCCTGCACCAGGTCGTCCGAGACCGACTGGATGAAGCAGGCATGCGGCTGCGGGTGCTCGTAGGCGCTCGTCGACTTGGTGAGCTCGCCCGACTGGAAGTCGACGTAGTGATGCCCCTGCCCCGGCCCGTCGATGCCGTAAGCCCAGTGCAGCCCGGTGTTGAACCACTGCGGGCTGTTCGGCGCGCCCATCTGGCTCGCCAGCATGAAGCGCATCTCGTCGTAATAGGCGCGCGCGTCGGCCTCGGTGGTGAAATGCCCGCCCTTCCAGCCCCAGTACGCCCAGGCGCCGGCAAGCCGGTCGAACACCTGCCGCGCGCTGGTCTCGCCGACGATGCGCGCCGCCTCGGGCAGCGCCGCGAGCTTGGCCTCGTCGGGAACCGAACGCCACAGGAAGGCCGGCACGCCCTTCTCGCGCACCCGGCGCAGCGCCGCCGGGACGCCGGCCTTGCGGAAGTACTTCTGCGCCAGCACGTCGGACGCCACCTGGCTCCAGCCCTCGGGCACCTCGATGCCTTCGAGGCTGAAGACGACCGACCCGTCGGGGTTTCGGATCTCCGAGCTCGTGGTGCGGAAGGCGAGCGAGCCGTAGGCCCCGGTGTCCTCGGAAGTGAAGCGGCGTTCGATCTTCATCGGTGCGTGTCCCTGGTCTTGCCTGCTGTGCGCTCCGCTTCCCGGAGTCGCATACCAGATGTTGTGTCCCACTCGGGGCAGGACACCAGAGAGCGCTTGGGATGGCCTCGGGTCAACGAATTTTTCTGCTCGGAGCGCAGATTTAGTAGTTGACAGCTTTTTGACTACCAGCGGTCGTTAACTTCCAATTCCACTCGATCGGGCGCCACGGCCTCCCAGCCCGAGCCGCATCGCCGCCCGGCGCAGCGGACCGACGTGGTGCAGGGTTGCGAGCCCGGCCCGGCGCAGGTCGCGCAGCGGGCCGGACCCGGCCATCGCGGCGCGGTTCAGGAGGTCGAGCCCGGCAATGCGCAGCAGGAGGTCGGGATAGCGGGCGCGCTGATAGCGGTCGAGCAGCGCTGGCGCGCCGATGTCCGCGCCCGCCGCCCGCGCGGCGCCGCAGAGATCGAGCAGCGTCGCGATGTCGGCGAGACTCATGTTGAGCCCCTGCGCCCCGATCGGCGGCACCACGTGCGCCGCCTCGGCGACGAGCGCCGTGCGCGGCCCGACCAGCCGGTGGGCGATCTGGGCGACGATCGGCCAGACCCGCCGCGGACTGGTCAGCGCAAGCGCCCCGAGCACACCACAGGCGCGGGCGTTGAGGCGCACCTCGAAGTCCTCGACCGGCAGGCGGGCGAGTTCCGCCGCGACCGGCCCCTCCTCCATCCAGACCACCGCCGAGGCGTGCGCGCCATCCCGGTCGGGCAAGGGCACGAGGGTGAACGGCCCGCCGCGCAGGTGGATCTCGGTCGAGACATCGCCGTGCGGCACCCGGTGCGAGACGGTGAAGACCAGCGCCTTCTGGCCATATCCCCACCGCCGGACGCCGATCTCGAGCGCCTCGCGCAGCCCGCTGTCGCGGCCGTCGGCGGCGACGACGAGCGCCGCGCGGACCGCGGTGCCGTCGGACAGGGTGGCGAGCGCCGCATCGGTGCGCGGCACGACCCGCGCGACCGCGGCCCCCGGACGGAACGATGCCGAGGGCAGTTCGGCGAGCCGCGCCAGCATCTCCCGGCGCAGCAGCCAGTTCGGCAGGTTGAAGCCGAACACCTCCTGGCCGATCTCGCCCGCCGCGAAGTCCGCAACCTCGCGGAGGACGCCGGCCCCGGCGTCGGCGATCCGCATCACCCGGAGCGGCGCCGCTTCCGGCGCCAGCCTTTCCCACAGCCCGGCACGGCGGAGCAGGTCCACCGCCGGCATCAGGAAGGCGGTCGAGCGCAGGTCCGATCCCTCGACCCCGGCCGCGGCGACCGGCGGCACCGGATCGACGCAGACCACGCGGAATCCCTGCGCGGCGAAGGCGACCGCAGCGGCGAGCCCGGCGACGCCGCCGCCGGCGACGAGCACGTCGGTCTCGATCCGCTCGCCCGCCACCCGCGTCAGACCAGAAGCCCGAGGAACCCCGCGAGGTCCTCGGTCTGGTGGTGGACATGCGGATGCGACGCCGGCGGGCCGACCAGCACGGTGCGCATCCCGAGCCCGTGCGGCACCGCGAGGTTGCGCTGGTCGTCCTCGAACATCGCCGCCCGCGCCGGCTCGAGCCGGTCGAGCGCGAACACCGCGGCGAAGGCCGCCGCCTCCGGCTTCGGCACGTAGGCCGCGTCCTCGAAGCCGTAGAGCGCGTCGAAGGCGCCATCGAGACCCGCCGCCTTGGTCACCCGCCGCGCGTGCTCGCGCGAGCCGTTGGTGAAGACCACCTTGCGCCCCGGCAGCCGCCCGATCGCGGCCGAAAGCGCCGGCGCCGGCGGAACACCCGAGAGATCGATCTGGTGCACCTCGGCGAGATAGGGCTCCGGATCGTGCCCGTGCTCGCGCATCAGTCCGGCGAGCGTCGTGCCGTAGCTGTGCCAGTAACGGGTCCGGAGCGCCTGCGCCTCGTCGGCGTTCAGCCCGAGCGTGCGGACGATATAGTCACTCATCCGCGTCTCGATCTGGTCGAACAGCCGGATCGAGGTCGGATAGAGGGTGTTGTCGAGGTCGAAGACCCAGGTCTCGACATGGGCGAAGAGGTGCCGTGGCATGACGCATGGTCTACGCCGCGCGGTTGCAGGAGGCAATTCCGCCCGATGCGGAATCGCCCTACTCTCACCCGAACCGCGCCAACCCGGACGAACGATGCCGACGCCTCAGGGCCAGCGAGACGCCTACCTCCTCCTGCTCGAGGCGATCGACCGCCACGAGTTCCGGCCCGGCGACCGGCTGGTCGAGGCCGAGCTCGCCGAGCGGTTCGGGGTCTCGCGCACCCCGGTGCGCGAGGCGCTGCAGCGGCTGGAGACGCACGGGGTGGTAGCGCGCGACGGGCGGAGCCTCGTGGTGGCGAGCCTCGACCACCACCAGCTCGGCGAGCTCTACGTCGTCCGCGCCGAGCTCGAGGGGCTGGCGGCGCGGCTGGCGGCGCAGCACGCCGCGCGCGAGGAGATCAGCCTGCTCTGGCAGATGGTGGCGGCCGACCGCAGCCTCGCCGACCAGCCGGAGGCGCTCGCGCGCGCCAACCGGCGCTTCCACCGCCAGATCCACCTCGCGAGCCACAACCGCTACCTGATCCAGCAGCTCGAGATGGTGCATCGCTCGATGGCGCTGGTCGCCACCACCTCGCTCGCCGCCGACGGCCGCGGCGCCGAGGCGGTCGAGGAGCACGCAGCGCTGGTGCACGCGATCGAGGCGCGCGACGGCGCCGCCGCCGAGGCCGCGATCCGCGCCCACATCAGCCACGCCTACGAGACCCGGCTCCGGCTCGAGGCCGAGCGTTTCTCCGCCTCCTGACACGACCGCCGGCGTCCGCCGTCGAGCCGCCGGCGACATGGGCTTGCAGAACGCACCGGACGCACGGGTTGCCCTTTCGGTTGCCCCGGGCCGCATCCCGGCGCGATCCTCCCCCTTCTCGCTCGGTCTCCCTACCCTATCGGGCAGGTTCCCCTCGCCCCTGGGGGCGAGGGGGAAGGGGGAGTGGGGGAGACGCGCGCCAACAGGCGCGCAGGGGCCCCGCGCGCAGCGCGGGGAGAACGACTCCGGAGCGCAACGGCGCTCCGACGACCAACGACGCCCGTTCGCACCCCGACGGGTGTCACCCCGCGCCATCCTCCACAGTCTGCAACCCACGCGCGCGGGCCGGCCCGCGTGTGCGAGCAGAGTAAAAATGTGCTTAACGCGAAAACATTTTATGAATAAATATCAATGACTTGACTGTCTGCTCGCACGCGAGCAGTGCGAGCAGCTACTCCAGCCGGCGCAGCCGCAACCGGGTCAGCCGGTTGTTTTCCCGGCCGAGCACCTCGAAGCGGAAGCCATGGAAGCTGAACACCTGCCCCTCGTTCGGGATCGCCTGTGCCTCGTGGATCACCAGCCCCGCGATGGTGTTGGCCTCCTCGTCGGGCAGGTTCCAGTCGCAGGCGCGGTTGAGGTCGCGGATCGTCACGCCGCCCTCGACCTCGACCGACCCGTCGGCCTTCGGCTCGATCCCCGCCGGCGTCTCGACGTCGTGCTCGTCGGCGATGTCGCCGACGATCTCCTCGATGATGTCCTCGAGCGTGATCAGCCCCTGCAGCGCGCCATACTCGTCGACCACCAGCGCGAAATGCGCCCGGCGCCGAAGGAACTCGCGCATCTGCTCGTCGAGCGGCGTCAACTCCGGCACGAAGTAGGGCTCCATCGCCACGTCCATGATGTCGAACCCCTCGAGCGCCCCGTCGCCCTCGCGGTGCTCGCGCACGAAGCGGTGCACCGCCCGGCTCAGATCCTTGGCGTGGATCACCCCGACGATATTCTCCGGCTCGCCGCGGAAGATCGGGATGCGGGTGTGCGGCGAGTTGATCGCCTGCTCGAGGATCTCCGCCGGCGGCGCCTCGGCGTCGATCATCTCGATGTCGCGCCGGTGCATCATCACCTCCTCGACCTGCCGCTGCCCGAGGTCGAGCGCCCCGAGCAGCCGGTCGCGGTCGGCCTTCTCCACCGTGCCCTCCGAGGCATGCAGCGTGATCGTGCCCGCGATCTCCTGCTGCGCGGCGAGAAAGTTCACCTTCGGGTCGACGTCGACCCCGAAGATCCGCAGCACCAGCCGCACGAAGGCGCGCACCGCGGTCACCACCGGCGTGAAGAGCACGACCATGATCCGGATCAGCGGCGCGACCCGCACCGAGAAGACCTCGGCGTTGGTGATCGCGTAGGTCTTGGGCAGCACCTCGGCGAAGATCAGCACCAGCGCCGTCATCACCAGCGTCGCCAGCGCCACCGCACCGGCGCCGAAAAGCAGCGTGAAAAGGCTGGTCGCGAGCGAAGCCGACAGGATGTTCGCGAGGTTGTTGCCGAGCAGCAGCGCCCCGATCAGCCGCTCCTTGTCCTCGGTCAGCTTCAGCGCCTCGGCCGCCCCCCGCTCGCCGCGGTCGGCCATCGCGTTGAGCCGCCCGCGGCTCGCGGTGGTCAGCGCCGTCTCCGATCCGGAGAAAAGCGCCGAAACGAGCAGCAGCACGGCGATGCCGATCGCGGAGCCCCAGAGATACAGATCATGCGCAAGCTCGGAGACGGGCGCCATCGAGGTCCTCGTTCAGTGCCGGAATGTCAGAGTTTATGCGGTCAGCGCAGCCATGCTTCAAGCGCCGCCGCGGCGATCGGCGCTCAGCCGCGGCCGATCTCGACCTCGAGCCGCTGGAAATACGGATCCTCGGGCGAATGCAGGATCCCGGGAAAGTCCGCATGGTGCAGGCTGTCTGGAAAATGCTGCGCCTCGAGGCAAAGCCCCGCGAACGGCCCGTAGCTCGCTCCGTCGTGCCCCGGCGTGCCGATCGTCATCGTCGGCGCGTCGAAGACCTGCACCCCCGGTTCGGCGGTGCAGAGCGCGAGCCTGACCCCGGTGCGCGGGCAGAGCACCCGCGCCGCCGGCTTTGCGGTGTCGCGGTCCGCCCGCAGCACCAGGTTGTCGTCGATCCGGGTATCGCCGACCTCCCGCTCGGTGGTGAAGTCGAGCGGGGTACCCTCCACCGGGCGGATCTCGCCGGTCGGGATCTGCGCGGCGTCGGTCACGGTGTACTCGGGCGCGTCGAGCCAGAGCAGGTGGTCCTTCACCGTCCCCCCGCCGCCGAGATTGTAGTAGTTGTGGTTGGCGAGGCTGATCGGCGTGACGCGATCCGGCAGCCCCTCCATCTCGCAGACGAGCTTGGGCCCCTCGAGCCGGAAGCGCACGCTGAACGCCACCGCGCCCGGATAGCCTTCCTCGCCGTCCGGGCTCGCATAGGTGAGTTCCACCGTCCCGGTGGCGCTGTCGGGCTCCATGCTCCAGTTCCGCCCGCCGAGGCCGGTCTTGCCGCCGTGCAGATGATTGTGGCCTTCATTCGGCGTCAGTGCGTAGTCCTTGCCGTCGAGGACGAAACGCGATCCGGCGGTGCGGTTCGCCACCCGCCCGACGATCGCGCCGTGCGAACGGGCGTGGTGCAGGTAGTCCTCGAGCCGCGGAAAGCCCAGAACCACCGGCAGACTGCCCCCCGGCCCGTCGATGCGCCAGTCGCGCACGATGCAGCCGAGGCTCAGGATCGAGACCGCGGCATCGGCACTCTCGATCACGATCTCCTCGATCGCATGGCCCGCCTCGTCGCGGCCGAACAGGCGCTTCTTCATCGCTCCACCTCGGGTTCCCGCGCCATCTGGCACGACCGGGATGTGCGGCGCCAGCCCCCCGCGCGGGGACGAACCTACCGGAACGCCTGCTTGATCGCCGCGCCGGCCTGGGCAAAGTCCATCCTGCCGGAATGCCGCGCCTTCAGCGCCGCCATGACCTTGCCCATGTCGCGGATCGTGCTGGCACCGGTCTCGGCGATCGCCGCCTTCACCGCCTTCTCGACCTCCGAGTCGGTCATCTGCCGCGGCAGGTAGTCGCGAATGATCACGATCTCCTGTCGCTCGCGCTCGGCAAGCTCCGGACGGCCCCCCTCCTCGTAGGCGCGGGCGCTCTCCTGGCGCTGCCGAATCATCTTGGCGAGGATGGCGAGGATCTCGGAATCCGGGACGCCCTCCGCGTGGTCCTCGGTCCTGGCCGCAATGTCGCGGTCCTTGATCGCCGCGCTGATGAGCCGCAGCGTCGAAACGCGCCGCGCATCCTTGGCCTTGATCGCATCCTTGAGATCGCTCGAGAACCGCTCCCGGATCATCCTGTACCCTGCTACCTTCGTCCGCCCCGGTCGGCAGCAGAATATAGAGAGCACGATGCCGTGCAGCAAGAAGGCGCTCTGGATCCGGTAACGCTTTGTTTTGTCTGCCGTTCGCTCCGACGGCATGCCCTCGGCCTTGATCCTTCTGGCGGCGCGGCCTAGGCTGCCGCGCTCAGATCGGGATTCCCCATGAACACACGCGCCGCCCCTCGGACCGGGCGCTCGCCGCAGCACCGGTGAGCGGGCTGAAGCCGACCGCCTGCATCGTCCTCGCCGACGGGCAGATATTCTATGGCCGCGGCTTCGGCGCCCCGGGCGTCGCTGTGGGCGAGCTCTGCTTCAACACCGCGATGACCGGCTATCAGGAGATCATGACCGATCCCTCCTACGCCGGGCAGATCGTCACCTTCACCTTTCCCCATATCGGCAACGTCGGTGTGAACCCGGAGGACGACGAGACCGTCGAGCCCTTCGCCGCCGGCATGGTGGTGAAATGGGACCCGACCGAGCCGGCGAGCTGGCGCGCGGCCGGCGACCTCGCGGCCTGGCTCGGCCGTCGTGGCCGGATCGGCGTCGGCGGGGTAGACACTCGAAGGCTGACCCGCGCGATCCGGCTGCAGGGCGCACCGCACGTCACCATCTGCCACGATCCCGAGGGCGATTTCGACCTCGACGACCTGCTTGCCCGGGCCCGGGCCTTCCCGGGACTCGAGGGGATGGATCTCGCGCGCGACGTGACCTGCGCGCAAAGCTACCGCTGGGATGAGATGCGCTGGGCCTGGCCCGAGGGCTACACCCGCCGCGAAGGACCGGGCCGGCGCGTGGTGGCCATCGACTACGGCGCCAAGCGCAACATCCTGCGCTGCCTCGCGTCGGCGGGCTGCGAGGTGACGGTGTTGCCCGCGACTGCGACTGCCGAGGAGGTGCTGGCGCATGATCCGGAGGGCCTCTTTCTCTCCAATGGTCCCGGCGACCCGGCGGCCACCGGCACCTACGCGGTGCCGATGATCCGGGAAGTGCTCGACAAGACCGCGATCCCGGTCTTCGGCATCTGCCTCGGCCACCAGATGCTGGCGCTGGCGCTCGGCGCACGCACGATCAAGATGAACCACGGTCATCACGGGGCAAACCATCCGGTCAAGGAGGTCGCGACCGGCAAGGTCGAGATCACCTCGATGAACCACGGCTTCACCGTCGACAGCCAGACGCTGCCGGCGGGCGTGATCGAGACCCATGTTTCGCTCTTCGATGGCTCGAACTGTGGCATCGCCACCACCGACGGTCGTGTCTTCTCGGTGCAGCACCACCCGGAGGCCAGTCCCGGCCCCCAGGACAGCTTCTACCTCTTCGAGCAGTTCGTTGCCTCGATGGAAGCCGCAGGCGGCCGCAGCGATTAACGCTTAACATTCAGGAAGCTTAAACGCTTTTTAAACCTCGGCTAAGAACCTCGCAGGTGATGGCTTTGCGAGTGTGTCGATGGCCGTAGTTCTTCCGTTCCTGCCGGCAGCCGATTCCCCGGCGGCCCCCGAGTCGCGACGGCGACCGCTCGGCGAACTGCTGGTCGAGGCGGGCGCGATCGACGCCGGGCGGCTGGCGCGCGCGCTCGAAGCGCAGCGCGGGCAGGACGAGCGGATCGGGCGCATCCTCCTCGCTGAGGGTGCCATCTCGCGTGACGATCTGTGGTTCGCGCTCTCGCTTCAGTCGGGACTCGGGGTGATCGACCTCCTCGCGAGCCCGCCGGATCCGGTGCTGCTGCGCGGGCAGGATCCCTATCGCTGCATCGCGCTCGAGGCGCTGCCGTGGCGGCAGGTCGGCGGGACTCGCGTGGTGGCGCTGAGCAACCCTGCCAATGCCGAGGCGGCGATCGCCGCCTGCGGCGACGGCGCGGCGCGGGTGGCGCTGGCGCTGGCGACGCCGGATGACGTCCGCCGGGCGATCACCGCGGCCTTCGCCGGCCGACTTCGCGACGACGCGCGCGAGCGCTGCCCGGAGGCCTTCAGCTGCCGCAGCTGGACGCTCGGTCTTCGCGGCGGTCGCTGGCGGGGCTTGCGCTGGGAGCGCTGGCGGTCGTTGCCGTGGCGCCGCTGGTGGTGCTGCAGGTCGTCCTTGGCTGGGTGCTGCTTGCCAATGCGATGACGATGGGGCTGCGGCTGGTCGCGCTCTTCGCGCGGTTGCGACGAAGGGCGGAGCCGGCGGCGGATACGCCGCGGCTGGCCGACTATATGAAGCTGCCGCGGGTTTCGCTGCTGGTGCCTCTGCTGCGCGAGGAGGCGGTGGCGGCGCGGCTGCTCGAGGCGCTGGCGGCGATGGATTATCCGGCACCGCTCCTCGACATCAAGCTGGTGCTCGAGGCCGACGACACCGTGACCCGGGCGGCGCTCGACCGGGCGACCCTGCCGCCGACGATCGAGGTGGTGACGGTGCCGTCGGACGTGCTGCGCACCAAGCCGCGGGCGATGAACTTCGCGTTGCCGTTCTGCCGCGGCGACATCGTCGGGGTGTACGACGCCGAGGACCGGCCGGAGCCGGGGCAGATCCGCGCGGTGGTCGCTCACCTGCAGGCGGCACCGCCGGAGGTCGCCTGCGTGCAGGGGTATCTCGACTTCTACAACAGCCGCGACAACTGGCTGTCGCGCTGCTTCACGCTGGAATACGCGATCTGGTTCCGGGTGGTGCTGCTCGGGGTGCAGAAGCTCGGGTTGCCGATCCCGCTCGGGGGCACCAGCGTCTTCTTCCGCCGCGGCGTGCTGGAGCGGATCGGGGCCTGGGACGCGCACAACGTGACCGAGGACGCCGATCTCGGGATGCGGCTCGCGCGCTTCGGGTACCGCTGCGAGATGATCGCCTCGACGACCTGGGAAGAGGCCAACTGCCGGATGCTTCCCTGGATCCGGCAGCGGTCGCGCTGGCTCAAGGGCTATGCGATCACCTGGGCCACCCACATGCGGCGGCCGCGGGAGCTCTTCGCCGACCTCGGCTGGCGCGGCTTTCTCGGCTTCCAGGTGCTGTTTCTCGGCGCGCTGACCTCGTATCTGTCGCTGCCGCTGTTCTGGGCGCTGTGGGCGGCGGGGGCGGGGTTCGGCCTCGACTTCGCCACTCGGCTTCCCGCCTGGCTGGTCTGGAGCTTCGCGGGGTCGATGCTGGCCGGGCAGTCGGTGATGCTGGCGACGGCGGTGGTCGCCGCGCGCGACTCGGCACGGCCGGGACTGGTCGCCTGGGTGCTGGCGCTGCCCTTCTACTGGCCGCTCGGAGCGGTCGCGGCCTGGCGCGCGCTCGGCGAGGTCTTCACCCGCCCGAGCTACTGGCACAAGACCGAGCACGGCGTGGCGCCGGGCGCCCGGGGCTGACGGAATCCGATCGCACGGTTCGCGTGCTCGCACTGCTCGCGTGCGAGCACATTGCCAACTCCTTGATATTGCTGTATATTTTGTTTCGGCGTTTACCGGATTTAAACGACTTTCGACATCGTGGCGGGTCCCGGGAGCCGTGGATTTCGGGGCCGGCCGGCACCGCGGCGCCCCGCTCAGCGCAGCGCGAGGGGCTCGGTGAAGGCGAAGAGGCGGCCGCCTGCCCAGGCGGCCTCGGGCCAGCCGGCGACCTCGAAGTCGATCACCGCCACGGCGGCGGTCGCGAACTTGGAGAAGCGGGGGTCCTCGGGGTCGGTCGCGAGCAGCCGCCGCGCGAAGGCCCCGATGCCGGGCTGGTGGCCGAGCATCAGCACGCACGTCACGTCGGGCGCGGCGTGGAGCACCTCGAGCATCGTCTCGGGACCGGCGTGGTAGAGTTCGGGCAGGTAGCGCGTCGGCGCGGCGCCGACGGCCTGCACCAGTGCGTCCCAGGTCTGTTGCGAGCGACGCGCCGAGGAGACCAGCGCCGCCTCCGGCCGCAGCCCCTCGCGCTTGAGCCAGGCGCCGATGAGCGCCGCGCCGCGGCGCCCGCGCTTGGCGAGCGGCCGGTCGAGGTCGCGCACCGAAGGGTCATCCCAGCTCGACTTGGCATGGCGGATGAGGATCAGGCGGCGCATGCTTCACGAAGTGCCATGAAAGGCCGCCATGTGGAAGGCCGACTGCGCGTCCGGCCGCCGTCCGCGTCCGACCGGGCAGGCCCGGCGCACTGCGCAGCCGCGGTCGAGGCAGTCGCAGCCGGCCGCGGTGTCGAGCCAGCCGTGGCAGGCGGCGAGGTCGTAGCCGCCGGATCCGAGGGCGCCGACCGGGCAGGCGGTGCGGCAGGGCTGCGCGCAGGTGTCGCAAGGCCGGGCGGGCGGCGCACCCGGATCCCTCGGCAGCGCCAGCCGCGCGTCGAGCGCGAGCGCCCCGCGGTAAGAGACGAAGAGCCCGAGCCGCGCATGCACCAGCAGGCCGACCGGCGACACCCAGGCCGTGCCGCTGCGGCGCGCCCAGCGGGTGAAGGGCTGCCACGGCGGCCCGCCGAACGGAAAGAGCGCCTGCCCGCCGGCGGCCTCAGCCAGCGCCCCGATCACGCGCACCGACCAGCGATCGAGCGGGTCGGCCGCGCCGTCGGCGTGCTCGGGGCCTGCTGCAAAGGCGTCCCAGAAGTCCGGCCCGTCCGGTCCGAGCAAGAGGAGCGTGGCGCAGCCCGCCGGCGCGCCGTCGTCCGGCCCGGGATGGAAGCCGCCGAGGACCGCGAGCCCGGACGGCCGTGCCCACGCCTCGAGATCGGCGAGCGTCGCCATCTCAGCCGCGGATCAGCGTGCCCGCGCCGTGCGAGGTGAAGAGCTCGAGCAGCACCGCGTGCGGCGCGCGGCCGTCGAGGATCACCACCGCCCGCACCCCGCCTTCGAGCGCGTCGAGCGCGGTCTGGGTCTTGGGAATCATCCCGCCCGAGATCACGCCGGCGGCGGTCAGCTCGCGCACGGCGGCGGCGCTGAGCTGGGTCAGGACCGCGCCGTCGTCGCCCTTCACCCCGGCGACGTCGGTCAGGAGCAGCAGCCGGTCGGCCTTCATCGCCGCCGCGATCGCGCCGGCCGCGGTGTCGCCGTTGACGTTGAAGGTCTCGCCGTTGCGTCCGGCGCCGATCGGCGCGACCACCGGGATGAAGTCGGAGCCGAGGAAGCGCGCGAGGATCCCGGGGTTCATCTGCACCGGACGCCCGACGAAGCCGAGGTCGATCGTCACCGTCTGGCCGTCGCGCTCGACGGTCTTGACGTCCTTCTCGCAGATCATCAGGTCGGCGTCCTTGCCGGACAGCCCGAGTGCCTTGCCGCCCTGGGCATTGATCGCCTGCACGATCCGTTTGTTGATCTTGCCCGACAGCACCATCTCGACCACCTCGACGGTGGCGGCGTCGCTGACCCGCTTGCCGTCGATGAAGTCCGAGCGGATGTCGAGGCGCTTGAGCATTTCGTTGATCATCGGCCCGCCGCCGTGCACCACCACCGGGTTCACGTTGCACTGCTTCATCAGCACCACGTCGCGGGCGAATTCGCTCCATCGCCGCGTCGCTGCCCATCGCGTGGCCGCCGAGCTTGATCACGATGGTGGCGCCGTCGTAGCGCTGCAGGTACGGCAGCGCCTCGGACAACGTCCGGGCCGTGGCAATCCAGTCACGGGTCTGTGCGACGGACTTGTCCATGCGGTCTGCTCCCTCGCGGGCCACTTGCAGCGGCGCGGGCGGTCCATACATGTTAGGATATCCAGCCACAAGGAGCGAACATCGTGCGTGCACATCTGCTCTCGTCGCTTGCCCTCGCCTCCGTCCTCGCCGCCGGTGCCGCCTCGGCCGGCTCGGCACCGATGCCCGCCGACGGCGCGACCTGCGTCAGCCTGTTCCAGAAGTTCGACACCCTCCAGTGGCTGTACCCGGACAACAAGCGCCGCTACCAGGGCCGGGTGGCGCAGCCCCCGGTGGAGACCCAGGCGCAACTCGTCCGCAATGCCGGGTGCATCACCACCACCAACGAACTCCTCGGCATGGAGGGTACGAAAGCCGGCGCCGTCACCGACACCGGGCCGGCGATCGCGCCGACCTCGCTGCATGCCGGCGTCGTGACCAGCATGGAGGATGACGCCCGGGTCCGGGCCTTCTTCGCCGAGCACGGCGTCCGGGCGCGCAGCATCGGCAGCGCGCCGCTCGGACGGCGGATCTACATCGGGCCGTTCGCGACCCAGGGAGCGCTGCAGGAAGCGCGCGACCTCGCGGTCGGCGCCGGCTTCGCCTCGCCCTACCCGGCGAGCCTCTGATGCCGCGGGTCGCGCTCGCCGCCTGTCTCGGGCTGCTGCTGGCGGGCGCCGCCGCGGCAGCTTCACCGCAGCGCGACCCGGCGACGTGCCTCGCGCTCTTCGGCCAGTACGACACCTTGGCCTGGCTCTATCCGGACAACCACTGGAGCGGCGGCAGCGGCCGGGTCATGCAACCGGCCGAGCTCAACCGGCCGATGCAGCTCTTGCGCAGCAACGGTTGCCTGACGAGTTCCGCCGACCTCGACGGGATGCCGGCGGTCTTCGCGAAGCTCGCGCCGCACACCGTCCGCGACAGCGGCGCGGCGATCCCGGCCACGGCACTCCAGGTCGGCATCGTCACCGGCATCTACGACGAGGGGCGGGCGACCCAGTTCTTCCGCGGCCTCGGCTACCGCTCGCGCGGGGTCGGTGCGTTCGGCCTCGGGCGCAAGCTCTACATCGGCCCGTTCACCAGCCAGGGCGCACTCGACGAGGCGAGCTCGATCGCGCGCGAGGCCGGCTTCATCAGCCCCTACCCCGCGCAGCACACGAAGTTCTGATCCGCCCGCGCCCCGGCGGGCGTCAGTTCGAGTTGGCGATCGCGACGATTCCGCCGACCACGAGCAGCGCCACGAGGCCGACGAGCATCAGGCCGCCGCTCGCGAGGCTGCCGGCGGCATGCGAGCCGGCGCCGGACGAGCCTTGCGGTGCGTCCGCGGGCACCGGCACCGGCTGCTCGGCGGGGGCGGGATAGCTGGTCTGGGCGTAGCCCGGGCCGCTCCCCAGGGCTGCAGCCAGGACGGTGACGAGAAGGGCACGCCGCATGTGTCGATCACTCCGGTAGGTTTCGCGGGGTTCGATCGTATGGGCCGCTCCCGAGGGCGGCAAGTCCGGAACGGCAGCCCTCTTGGCGCTCACGCCATGCCGGCGATGGTCGCCCGCAGCTCGGGGATGCCCCGCCCGGTCTCCGCCGACGTGACCATGAGCTCGGGAAACGCCGCCGGGTGCCCGGCCAGCGCCGCGCCCAGCCCCGCGACGGTCGCCGCCAGCGCCGCGGCGCCGGGCTTGTCGGCCTTGGTCAGCACCACCTGGAAGGTGACGGCGGCGCGGTCGAGCAGCGCCATGATCTCGGCGTCGGGCGCCTTGATCCCGTGGCGGGCGTCGACGAGGACGAAGGCGCGGCGGAGCGTCGGGCGGCCGGCGAGGTAGGCGCGCAGCAGCTCCTGCCAGCGCTCGACCACCGGCTTCGGCGCCTCGGCGAAGCCGTAGCCGGGCAGGTCGACGAGGTAGTTCGCCGGGCCGAGGGTGAAGAAGTTGATCTCCTGGGTGCGGCCGGGGGTGTTCGAGGCGCGGGCGAGCGCCTTGCGGCCGGTGAGCGCGTTGATCAGCGTCGACTTGCCGACGTTCGAGCGGCCGGCGAAGCAGACCTCGAGCCGGTCGGCCGGCGGCAGGCCGGAGGTCGCGACCACGCCCTTGAGAAACTCGCACGGGCCGGCGAAGAGGAGGCGCCCGCGCTCGAGCGCCGCGGCGTCGGGTTCGGGCGCGAGGGTGAAGCCGGCCTTCAGAGCGGCACCGCGGGATCGCCGACCGCGACGCGGCCGCCACGGGTGACCTCGGCGTAGACGCCGAAGTCGCGGTGGCCCCAGCCGGCCTCGAGCCCGCCGAGGGTGTCGGCGTCGCGGACGCCGGTGTCGGGGTCGACCGAGGTCGCGACGCAGCGGGTGATCGGCTCGCGCACCGCGAGGACCGCCTCGCCGAGGCGCAGCTCGCGGCCGACGAGGTCGAACTCGGCGAAGGGTTCGAGGCCTTCGAGCCAGACGTTGCCGCGGAAGCGCTCCATCGCCAGCCGCTTGCCGAGGCGGGCGCCGAGCGCGTCGAGGCCGGCGCGGTTGAGGATCGCGATCGAGGGGAAGTCGCTGTCGGTCATGCCGACGCCGCCGCGGACGACGAAGGCGGGGGCGGGGCGGTCGGGGTTCGAGAGCGGCGTGACCCAGGCGACGAGCCGCGCGGCATCGGCGGGATCGTCGGGGTCGACCTCGATCGGGGGCCGGCGGGGATGGGTGAGGCGGACGCGGCCGCGGTCCTCGTCGACCTCGGCGCGGATCGCCATCAGCTCGGGCGACTTGGCGCCGCGGCCGAAGTTGACGCAGTTCGCCCAGGCGGTGGCGCCGGGCGCGACCCGGGCGGCGGCGTGGGCGATGGCCCAGACCCGGTCCCAGGGCATGGTGCGGCCGGGGCTGAGCGTCGTCTCGGCCACCGGCTCGACGCCGTGGCCCTTGATCGGGTGGCGCCAGAGCGCGCTGACCCGCACGCTCAGCCCGCCTTCCGGAACCGCTTGAACGGCGCGAGGATGTTCGACAGCACGTTCGGCTGCACCCCCTGGCTGCGCATGATGGTGTACTGCTGCAGGAAGGTGATCGTGTTGTTCGTCACCCAGTAGATCACCAGGCCGCTCGCGAAGTGGCCGAGCATGAACATGAAGATCAGCGGCATGTAGTTGAAGATCATCGCCTGGGTCTTGTCGGCCGGCGTCGGGTTCAGCCGCTGCTGCAGCCACATCGAGATGCCGAGGATGATCGGCCACACCCCGATCGAGAGGATCCCGAGCCCGCTGGTCGCCGCCGGGGCCGCCCAGGGCAGCAGCCCGAAGAGGTTCAGCACCGAGGTCGGATCGGGCGCGGAGAGATCCTGGATCCAGCCGAAGAACGGCGCTTGCCGCAGTTCGATGGTGACGAAGATCACCTTGTAGAGCGAGAAGAAGATCGGGATCTGCAGGACGATCGGCAGGCAGCCGGCGGCGGGGTTCACCTTCTCCCGCTTGTAGAGCGCCATCATCTCCTGCTGCTGCTTCATCCGGTCGTCGCCGGCGGCGGCCTTGAGCTTCTCCATCTCCGGCTGCAGCGCCTTCATCTTCGACATCGAGACGTAGGACTTGTAGGCGAGCGGGAAGAGGATGAGCTTGATGATGAAGGTGAGGCCGATGATGGCCACGCCCATGTTGCCGATCACCTTGTGCATCTCGTGCAGCACGCGGAAGATCGGCTTGGTCAGGAAGAAGAACCAGCCCCAGTCGATGGCGTCGACGAAGCCCTTGATCGGCTTGTTGTCCTGATAGTCGCGCAGGATCGACCAGACCTTGGCCCCGGCGAAGAGCCCGCTCGTCACCTCCTGGGTGCTGCCGGCGGGCACCGTCATCACCGGAAGCCGCGCGTCGGTCTGGTAGATGTCGGTCGCCGGGGTGTACTTGACCACCTGGGTGAAGGCCTGCCCCGAGAGCGGGGTCAGCGTCGTCATCCAGTAGTGATCGGTGATGCCGATCCAGCCGTTTTCCTTGACCTGGGTGATCTCGGCCGGCACGCCGCCCTCGTCGGGCAGCGGGTCGAGGTCGGCGATCTTCTTGTACTTGAGCTCCTCGAGGTTGCCGTCCGCCATGCGGATCGCCCCCTCGTGCAGGATGTAGAAGTTCTTCAGGTTCGAAGGCTTGCCGTAGCGCGCGATCGTGCCGTAGGGCTGCAGCCGCACCTCGGCGCCGCTGTCGTTCTCGACGCTCTGGGTCAGCGTGAACATGTAGTTCGCGTCGACCGCATAGGTCTGTCGGAAGATCAGCCCCTTGCCGTTGTCCCAGCGCAAGGTCACCGGAGTCTTGTCGGTGAGCGTGTCGCCGTTCTCTTTCGTCCACGGCGTGTTGGCACCCGGCACGTCGCCCTGGCCGAGCGCGCCCGCCGGCGCCCAGCCGAAGACCGAATAGTAGGCCTCCGCCGCACCGGCCGGGGTCAGCAGCGTCACGATCGGCGAGTCCGGCTTGATCGTCTCGGTGTAGTTGGTGAGCTTAAGGTCGTCGAGCCGCCCGCCGGTGAGCGAGAGCGAGCCCTCGAGCCGGGGCGTGCGGATCTGCACCCGCTGGGTCAGCGCCAGCGCCGCCTCGCGCGATTTGAGCTCGGGCGAAGCCAGCGCCGGCGTCGTCGCCGCCCCTGTGGCCGAGGTGGTGCCCGAGGTGGTGGCCGAGGGGGCCGTCGTCGTGCCGTCGGCGGTCGTCTGCCCGGCGGGCGCCGTCGCCGTCTGCTCGGTCTTGGGCGGCGGGAAGGCATTCGGAAACAGCATCGGTCCGACGAGGAACCAGCCCAGGATCACCAGGAAGCTCAGCGCCGTCGCGAGGATCAGATTCCGGCTCTGGTCGTCCATCGATACTCCGGTCAGACCTCAAGGTATGGCTGACCGGGTTCAAACAGCCCGCAAGCTGAAAGGTCAAGGCGTAATCGGGTCGCCTCCGGCGGCCTCGCCGCCGCCCTCCGCCGTGCGCGCGACCGTGTTCGCGACCGTGTTCGCGGCCGCGCGCGCACGCGCGCAAAAAGTCGTGAGCCAGGGCATCGTCTCGGCGAGCGACATCGGCCGCGCGGCGAGGAATCCCTGGTACTGCCCGCAGCCGAGCCGCGCCAGCGCGTCGCGCGCCGCCTCGGTCTCGACCCCCTCGGCGAGGGTGCCGATTCCGAGCGCCGCGGCCATCGCAATCATCGAGGCGGTCAGCGCGCGCAACTCGTCGCTCGCCTCGATGCCGGCCACGAAACTGCGGTCGATCTTCACCCGGTCGACCATGAACCGGCGCAGGTTGGCGATCGAGGCATGCCCGGTGCCGAAGTCGTCGAGCTCGACGTGGAAGCCCGCCGAGGCGAGCCCGCGCAGGTTGCGCACCACGATGTCGGCGTCGCTCTTGATCAGCACCGTCTCGAGCACCTCGATCGCGATCCGGCCCGGATCGACGGCGAAGCGCTCGGCCTCCCACTTGATCCGCTCGACGAGCCGCGGGTTGCGCAGTTCGGCAAGCGCGAAGTTGACCCCGACCCGCGGCACCGCGAGGCCGGCGGCGTCCCAGGCGCGGATCGCCTCGAGGGTGCGGGTCAGCACCTGCTCGCCGATCCGCTCGGTGAGGTCGGTCTGCTCGGCGAAGTCGAGAAAGGCCCGCGGCTCGAGCAGGCCGTGTACCGGATGCTGCCAGCGCGCCAGCGCCTCGAAGCCGGTGAAGGCGCCGGTGGCGAGGTCGAGCTGCGGCTGGAAGTGCGGCACGATCTCGCCCGCTTCGAGCCCGTGCAAGAGCTCGGCGAAGAGTGCCTCGCGCCGCTCGACCGCGAGCCGCAGCTCCTCGCGGAAGTAGCGCACGCTGCCCGGCCCGGCCGCCTGGGCGGCGGCGAGCGCGATCTCGGCGTTCGCCAGCGCCCGCTCGGCCTCGGGTCGGTCGTCGCTGAGCAGCGTGATTCCGATCGCGCAGGAGACCTGCCGCGCGCCGCCGCGGATCGAGAACGGTCGCGACAGCGCCGCCTGGATGCGGCCGGCGATGGTCGCCACGTCGTCCGGGCTTTCGAGCGCGGGAGCGACCACGGCGAAGTCGTCCTGCCCGAGGTGCGCGGCGAAGTCGCCGGCGCGCAGCGCCTTGCGCAGCCGCTGGCCGGCGATGCGCAGCACCTCGTCGCAGGTCTCTTGCCCGAGCGCCTCGCGCAGCGACCGGAAGCGGTCGAGGTCGACGCGCAGCACCGCGGTCTGCTGCCGGGCGCGGGCGGCGCCCGCCGCGATGCGGCTGAGATAGGCCTGCAGGTAGGCGGCGTTGGGCATGCCGGTGAGCGGATCGTGCAGCAGGCGGAAGCGGCTCTCGCGCTCGGCCTCGGCGGTGCGGGTGACCCAGGCGTCGATCCGCCGCCGCGCGGGCAGCACGAAGACGCCGAAGCCGAGCGCGCCGACCGCGAGCTGGGCGGCGAGCGCTCCCGCGATCGTGATCCGCGTCTGCCAGGCGGCCGCCTCGGCCGCGGCGGCGCTGCGCTCGGCGATCAGGTCGAGCTGCGGCAGGATACGGCTCTCGAACGCGGTCCCGAGCGCCTCGGCGGCGCGCCCGGTGGGCGCGCCCTGCGTGTTGGCGGCGGCGGTCGCCGCGCCGATCGGACCCTCCATCGCCGTCACGCCCGGCGTCAGCGCCATGCGCCGGTCGTCGAGGTCCTGCAGCCGGTCGAGCGCCCAGACGAGCCGCGTGGCATCGGATCGGTCGGGCGGCCCGGCCGTCACCGTCGCCAGCCGATCGAGGGCGCCGACCACCGAGCGCGCGGCAGCGCTTTCCGCGGTCGCGGCCAGCGCCAGCCGCGTCGCCTGCGCCTGGCCCTCGCCGGCGCGCCAGAGCACGCCGCCGGTGGCGGTAACCGTCGCGAGCCCGGCGCAGATCGCGAGCCAGGACGCCCGCGCGAACAGGCGGTCGGGGGTCGCGGCGCGGGCTCGGGTTTCAGCGGTCATGGTGGCGGCACGCTAGGCGGGCCGGCCTCAGCAAGCGTTAACCCGGCCGCCGCGATGTCCGCCGCATTCGAGGCGAAATCGCGTCAACCCGTCCCCGTTCGGTGGTGCTAGCGCCCCTTGAACAGGCCGCCGAGGATGCCGCGCACCAGCTGCTGGCCCTGGCGGGTGCCGAGCTGCTTGATGACGGTGCGGGTGATGTCGGTGGCGAGCGAGGGCTGCGCCCGGCCGGCGGGGGCGCGGGCGGTGGGCTGGTAGCGGCGGGCCTGTTTCAGCTCTTCCTGCTGCGCCTTGCTCTGCGCCAGCATCTCCTCGGCCATCGCCGCCTGCTGCGCCGCCTTGTCGGCGCGCGCGGCGAGGATCTCCTGCGCCGACTCCCGATCGACGACGGTGTCGTACTTGCCGGCGAGCGGCGAGGCGGCGATCGTCTGCTTGCGCTCGGCCTCGGTGATCGGGCCGAGGCGCGACTCGGGCGGGCGGATCAGCGTGCGGCTGACCATCGCCGGCACGCCCTTGTCCTCGAGCAGCGACACCACCGCCTCGCCGGTGCCGCATTCGCGGATCGCGGTCTCGGTGTCGAACTCGGGGTTGGGGCGGAAGGTCTCGGCCGCCTGCTTCAGCGCCTTGGCGTCGCGCGGGGTGAAGGCGCGCAGCGCGTGCTGGATGCGGTTGCCGAGCTGGGCGAGGACGTCGCCGGGGACGTCGTCGGGGTTCTGGGTGCAGAAGTAGACGCCGACCCCCTTGGAGCGGATCAGCCGCACCACCTGCACCACCTTGTCGACCAGCGCCTTGGGCGAGTCGGTGAAGAGCAGGTGCGCCTCGTCGAAGAAAAAGACCAGCACCGGCTTGTCGGGGTCGCCCACCTCGGGGAGCTGCTCGAAGAGCTCCGACATCAGCCAGAGCAGGAACATCGCGTAGAGCCGCGGCGCCTGCATCAGCTTGTCCGACATCAGCACGTTGATCCGGCCCATGCCGTCGGCGCCGGTGGCGATGAAATCCTTCAGATCGAGTGCCGGCTCGCCGAGGAAGTTTGCCGCCCCCTGGTTCTCGAGGATCAGGAGCGAGCGCTGGATCGAGCCGACGGTGGCCGGCGCCACGTTGCCGTAGGTCTTGCCGATCTCCCTGGCGTTGTCGGAGAGCCAGCTCAGCATCGCCTGCAGGTCCTTGAGGTCGAGGAGCGCAAGCCCCTGCTCGTCCGCCACCTTGAAGGCGATGTTGAGCACGCCCTCCTGCGCCTCGGAGAGCTCCATCATCCGGGCGAGCAGGAGCGGTCCCATCTCGCTGACCGTCGAGCGCACCGGGTGGCCTTCCGCGCCGAAGAGGTCCCAGAACACCACCGGGAACTGGCGGTAGGCGAAGTCGGTCATCCCGATCTGCGCCGCGCGCTTGAGGAGCGCGTCGTTCGGCTTCGCCGCCGGGTCGCCGGGGCGGGAGAGGCCGGAGATGTCGCCCTTGACGTCCTGGATCACCACCGGGACGCCGGCCGCCGACAGGCCTTCGGCGAGGATCTGCAGCGTCACGGTCTTGCCGGTGCCGGTCGCGCCGGTGATCAGGCCGTGACGGTTGGCGTAGTGCAGCAGCAGATTGCGCGCTTCGGCGTAGTCCTTGCCGCCGCCACCAACCAGGATCGCATCATCGGCCATCGCGAAGACTCCGGGATTTTCGTTTGAAATCAAATCGGATGTTAATCATCGCTCCCTAGCTTCGCAATCGCGTCGGGGGCCTCGCGAAAACCTCCGAAGCGCGTTCCTCGCTGATCGACTGGCCGCGGAGCCTGGCTCCGCGGCCTTTTGTTAACTAGATTTCATCTTTACATGGGCGACACTTGCAAGCCGCGCTTGACCCTGTTTCTCATCCGTCGTAGCGTCCGGCCACAACGTTCGGCCAGTCCGACAGGGAAGTCGCGCAAGCGAGGGAAAGGGTGCCGCTGAGGTGCCCTTTTCACCTTGAGGGCCACACTCGGGACCGGCCACGCAAAAATCACAGGGTGAAGTCGGCCCTCGTATAATCCAAGGCGCTCACGGCGGCGTCGTCGATGACGATGATCAAGTCGGCTCCACGACTTGAGTCGGTGTTCGCCGCGACGACGGTGTTGGCACCCACCTCTTCCAGCCAGACGTGGCCGATGCCTTTCCGGGTCGTCCCGCCCCAACTGAACGTCTGGTTGCCGGCGATCGTTTCATTTGCATCGATCAACGACAGGTCGATCACGTCGCCAAATCCACTGCCAGGAGCGTCGAATGCAATGCCGCCGTCTCCAGCTTTGAGGATTGCCGGAAGGCCACCGTGAGAGGCGTAGTCCTCGGTAAATACATAGAAGTCGTGGCCCGAACCGCCGATCAAGTCCGCACCTTGATTTACACGGAGTGTGTCGTCTCCGGAGCCTCCCCGAAGCAGGTCCCTTCCCTCGCTCGTGGTCAGCACGTCATTGCCGGCGAGTCCTTTTAAAACATCGGAGTTTGTCGCGCCCGTGATGTGATTGTCCAAGGCGTTTCCGGTGAAATGCAAGGGAGGCGGCACGTAGTCCCCCCAATAGTCGATTACACTGAAGCAAACCAGATCTTCTACGCTCGCCGGGAGGGTGAAATCGGTCTTAGCGTAGACGAGGTCGATTCCGCCGGCATTTCCGTTGAACTCGAAGATGTGCACCTCGCCATCCAGCGCGACGTAACTGTCGTTTCCGGAACCACCGTAGAGAGAATCCCCGGACCCGAGCCCGGCCAAAAGGTCATCGCCGCCGAAACCGAAGAGAGTGTCGTTACCCTCCGTAGGCCAGAGCATATCGCTATCGTAAACATAGTCCATTATGTCCGAATCGGAACTGCCGTAGAGCCGATCGTCGTCGCCACCTCCAATCAAATTGGCACTAACCTTGGCGACCAGAGTATCGTCACCGTCCCCGCCGCGAAGATCGGATGGAAACGGATTAATGGCAGATGTCTCCATGTAATTGTCAAGAGCGTTGCCGTAACCAATCAATCCTTTGCCAACCAAATAGAGATCTTCTATGTTCGGCGGCAAGATGAACCAGTGTGCTGTCGAATATACGCTGTCATGTCCAGCGGAAGCCGTTTCGAGGATCTTGTCGGTGCCGCCAACATCATACTCGCCTGTGTCGACGTAGTAGGTGTCATCGCCACCGCCGCCGACCATGAAGTCTACCCCTGGTCCGCCATCGATCTTGTCGTCACCGTTGCCGCCAGCGAGGAAATCGTTGCCCCCCAAGCCAAAAATAAGATCATTCCCGTCCCCGGATTTCGGCAGCCCATTGCTTGAAAAATAGGGGGATACGTAATCGTCGTATTTCGTTCCGATTACCCAGACCATGACTCTGTCTCCACCGTTTTGAAAATGGTCAATCACGATTGGATTTTGCAACGGACAGCGCCGCGCAGCGCCGTAAAATTCGAACAGTATAACACAAACGGTCAGAAAAGGGTATGCGTTTTGCACCCGTAGCCAGGCTTCTGCCTGATGCCGCGCCGCATCCCCCGCTGTTGCCGGCACCGCGCCCTCTCGCCGCCGCGGTGTGCAGGTGACAGCGCACACTCAGAGCGAGAGGTCGGCATCGGATTTACCGGAGGAAACGCGAACCGAATGCGGGCCCCCCCGACGCAGCGTCTTGCCGGGCGAAAACGCTCCCGCCAGGTGGTGCCCGGGGAAAGGCTCCCGGGCCGAGGTCCTCGTCGGCCGATGACGGCCGCCGGCGCGAGCGCTTTCCGGCGGCGGCGCCCGCTTCTGCTCACCGACGGGACGCGGCGTCCCGGTTGACAGCCAGCCCGCGGAGTGAAAGGTCGGCGCAAGCTGTTCCGGAGGTAAAGAGCGACCGATGCGACCGATCCACCACCGCCTGACCCTGACCGTACTGGCGCTGGGCATCGCGCTGCCCGCCATCGCGCAGGACGCGGCGGCGCCCGCCGGCGCAGCGCCGGCGGCCCCGGCGGCAGAGGCGCCTGCCGCCCCGGCTGCGGAGACGCCTGCCGCTCCGGCGGCCGACGCCCCGGCAACCCCCGCGGCTCCGGCAGCGCCCGGCGCCGCTCCGGCGGCCCCCGCCGGGGAGGCCGCCGCCCCGGCCCAGCCGCAGAAGCCCGAGGTGATGGAGATCGTCAAGGACACCTTCGGCGACTGGCAGGTGCGCTGCGCCCCGGACGGCAACCAGTGCTTCATGTACCAGCTTGCGCTCGACGCGGGCAAGAACCCGGTGGCGGAGGTCAGCATCCTCAAGCTCGCCGGCAATACCGACGCCGAGGCCGGGGTGACGGTGGTGACGCCGCTCGGGACGCTGCTGCCCAACGGTGTGGTGGTGCAGATCGATACCGGCGAGCAGCGGCAGTATCCGTTCGCTTGGTGCAGCCAGGTCGGCTGCTTCTCGCGCTTCGGGCTGACCAAGCCGGCGGTCGACGCCATGAAGCGCGGCAAGGCGGGAAAGATCACCCTGGTCTCGATCACCCGGCCCGAGGCGCCGGTGGTGCTGAACCTGTCGCTTTCGGGGTTCACCGCCGCCTTCGAGTCGCTGCAGCCGCCGCCCGCGGTCGCCGCGGCTCCGGCTCCGGCTCCGGCTCCGGCCGCGCCGTCGCTCGCCAACGATCCCGCGCCGCTCGCGCCCAGGAACTGACCCCCGGGACCCCGGGGCCTCCCGTCAGCGGAAGGCCCCGAGCACAAGCACCGCGTTGAGGCCCCCGAAGGCGAAGGCGTTGGTCATCACCGCCTCCACCCCGGCTTCGCGCGCGACGTTCGGCACCACGTCGAGGTCGCACTCCGGGTCGGGCTCCTGGTAGTTGATCGTGGGGGCGATCACGCCCTCGTTCAGCGCCATCAGGCAGGCGACGAGTTCGACCGCGCCGGTGCCGCCGATCAGGTGGCCGTGCATCGACTTGGTCGAGGAGATCATCAGCCGGTCGGCATGGGCGCCGAAGACCGCGCGCACCGCTGCGCATTCGGTGCGGTCATTCGCCGCGGTGCCGGTGCCGTGCGCGTTGATGTAGCCGACCGCCTCGGGCGGCAGCCGCGCGTCGCGCAGCGCCCCGCGCATCGCCCGCACCGCCCCGTCGAGGTTCGGCGTCACGATGTCGGAGGCGTCGGAAGTCATCGCGAAGCCGAGCACCTCGGCGAGGATCGGCGCGCCGCGCGCCACCGCGTGCTCGAGCGCCTCGAAGACGAAGACCGCCGCCCCTTCGCCCTGCACCATGCCGTTGCGGTTGCGCGAGAACGGCCGGCAGGCGTCCTTCGACATCACCCGCAGGCCCTCCCAGGCCTTGATGCCGCCGAAGCAGAGCATGCTCTCGCTGCCGCCGGTCAGCACGACGTCGGCCACGCCCGAGCGGATCAGCCCCATCGCCTGCCCCATCGCGTGGTTCGACGAGGCGCAGGCGGTCGCGACGGTGTAGGTCGGGCCCTGAGGTTCATCGCCATCGACAGGTGGCTGGCGGCGGCGTTGTTCATCAGCCGCGGCACCACGAAGGGGTGCACCCGGTTCTTGCCCTCCTGGTAGACCAGCCGGTAATTCTCGTCCTGGGTCTGCAGCCCGCCGCCCGAGGTTCCGAGCACGACGCCGGCCCGCTCGGCGAGGGCGTCGCCGATCTCGAGCCCGGACTGCGCCATCGCCTCGCGGGCGGCAAGGAGCGCGAACTGGGTGAAGGGATCGTAGAGCACCAGCTCCTGCCGTCCGAAATGCTCTTCCGGACGGTAGTCGCGGATCTGCCCGCCGATCTGGATCATCAGCCGGTCGACGTCGGGAAAGTCGAGCGCGCCGATGCCCGAACGGCCTTCGCGCATCGCGGCCATCGTCTCGCCGGCGGAGTGGCCGAGGGCATTGAAGGCGCCCTGGCCGGTGATGACGACGCGCGTGCCGGCCACGCTAGTCCTTGGCCGCGATCAGCTTCTCAACCGCCCGCACGATGGCGTCGACGCTGGAGATATCGAATTCGGACCGGGACGGCTCGTTGGCATTGAACGGCACCTGGACGTCGAAGGCCTCCTCGATGGCGAAGACCGCCTCGACGAGGCCGAGGGAATCGATGCCGAGCTCGGCCAGCGTCGCATCGGCCAGGATCTCGCGCGGATCGAGGACGGCCTGCTCGGCGAGGATGGCGACCACCCGGTCCCGCACGCGCTCCTGGATTGCGTCGGACATCCCCTCTCCACCCGCCAGCTTCGCCGGGATGTCTAGTCGCTCGCGCCGGACTTGAAAACGGCTTTCTGCGCCGCCTCGAGCCGCGCCAGCGTGCGCGGCAGCCGGCGCAGCGCCTTGTACATCTCGACGTTCTGCTCCATCCGCACCGCCGGATAGCCCATCACGATCCATCCCGGCGGCACGTTGGAGGCGACGCCGCTGTTGCCGGTGACGACCGCATCGGCCCCCACCGTAAGGTGGTCGGCGACACAGGCGCGGCCGCCGAGCACCACCCGGTCGCCGATGACGCTCGAGCCCGCGATCCCCGCCTGGCCGCAGAGCAGGCAGTTGCGGCCGACTTTCACGTTGTGGCCGACCTGCACCTGGTTGTCGATCTTGGTGCCGTCGCCGATCGTGGTGTCGGCGATGGTGCCGCGGTCGATGCAGGCGTTGGCGCCGAGCTCGACGTCGTCGCCGATCCCGACCGAGCCGAGCGAGTTGATGCGCACGTACTCCTGCTGCTCGCGGGCGGTGACGCTGCCGGTCGCCCGCGCCTCCTCGACCGTGCCGGGCGTGGGGGTCACGAAAGAGAAGCCGTCGGAGCCGACCACGGCGCCGGGCTGGGCGATGAAGCGGTGGCCGATGCGGACCCGGGCGCCGATGCGGACGCCGGCGAGGAGCAGGGCGTCGTCGCCGATCACCGCGTCCTCGGCGATCGAGACGTGGCTGAAGATGCGCGCGCGCGCCCCGATCCGTGCACGGGCGCCGATCGCGACGAACGGCCCGACCGCGGCGTCGGGACCGAGCTCGGCGGTCGGGTCGATGACCGCGCTTGGATGGATTCCGGGCGCCAGTTCGGGGGCGCGCTCGAAGACCCGCCCGATCCCGGCCAGGATGTAGCGCGGGCGCGGCGCGAGGATCGCCGCGGCGAGGCCGAGCGCCTGCCAGTCGGCGCCGGGCCAGAGGATCGCGGCGCGGGCCCTTCCCCGGGCGAGCGCATCGGCGAAGGCGGGCTGCATCGCGAGCGCGATCTGGTCCGGCTCCGCGGCGGCCGGCTCGGCGGCGCCGGTGACGGTGAGGGCGCCGTCGCCCTCGGCCTCCGCGCCGAGCGCCGCGGCGAGATCTCGGATGCTGATCACCTGGCCGTCTCCTGCGTCGGGATTTTCACCCCGACGCTATAGCGGAAGCCTCAGCCTTCCGCAGCGGGCAAAGTCACCCCCGCCGCCTCGAGCGCGTCGAAGACCTTGGCGTCGCGGCCGTAGACGTCGGGGCGGTAGTGCACCGCGCCGGCGTCGTCGAACCAGACGGTGCGGTAGTCGATATGCACCGGGATCGTCCGCTCGAGCGTGACGGTATGCTCCTTGCCGGTCGCCTCCAGCGCGTCGAAGCTCGCCTGCGGGTCGGGCACCTGCCCCGTCAGCACGATGTCGGCAAGCTCGACCGGCTTCTGCAGCCGGATGCAGCCGTTGGAGAAGGCGCGCACGTCGCGGGCGAAGAGCTCGCGGTGGGGCGTGTCGTGCATGTAGACCGAATTCTGGTTGGGGAACAGGAACTTGACCTTGCCGAGCGCATTATCGTCGCTCGGCCGCTGCTTGATGCGGAAGGGGAAGCTCTCGGGGGTGTACTGGTTGAAGTCGACGAGCCGCGGGTCGATCTCGGTGCCGCCGCGGGTCAGGAGGCGGATGTTCTGCCGCTTCAGGACCATCGGGTCTTTCTGCAGCTTCGGCAGGTAGTCGCGGATCGCGATCGAATCCGGGATGTGCCAGGTCGGGTTGACCACCATGTACTTGACCACGCCGGAGAATTCCGGCGTCTCGGTGACGTGGGTCTTGCCGACGACGACCTTCGACTCCCAGGTGGTCTTGCCGTCCTCGACCAGCCGCACGGTGAAGTCGGGGATGTTGACGAAGAGGTAGCGCGGCTCGGGCGCGCGGTTCACCCAGCGCAGCCGCTCGAGGTTCACCGTCACCTGCGCCAGCCGGGTCTCCACCGGCGCATTGATCGCGTCGAGCGTCATCGACCCGACCACGCCGTCGGCCTTCAGGCCATAGTCCTGCTGGAACGACTGCACCGCGTCCTGCAGCGGCGCGTCGAACGCGCTGCCTGCCGCCTCGTCGGTCGGCACCAGATAGCCGAGCCGGGCGAGCCGGCCGCGCAGCTCGGCGACGCGCGTGTCGGTCTCGCCGGGGTGCAGGGTCGGACCATCCGCCACTTCCGGCCCCCAGGAGGCCGACTGGCCGAGCGCCTCGAGGCGCGCCTTTTCGGCGACGAGCCGGGCGTAGTCCGGATCGGAGGGCTCGAGCCCCGCCAGCGCCTGCGCCACCGGCTGGTCGAGCCGGGCGAGCAGTGCCGCGGGTGCGGGGTGGCGTGGCCGCACCTGCACGTCGGGATAGACCGATCCCGGCGTGAGCACGCCGGCAGAGAGATCGCCGGCGAGGCCGAGGTAAGCCGTCGCCGCCGCCACCTCGCGGCGGGCGTCGCTGTCGCCCGAGGGTGTCGCGGCGAAGAGCCGCTGCAGCGCCTCGATGTCGCCGGAGCGGCGGGGCAGCCCCTGGGCCGGAGCGGCATCGAGCGCGGCCGCGAGGTCCGCGGCACGGTCCGAGCCGGGCTCGGTCCAGAACGGAGTGTAGTCGCGGGCGGCGAAGAACCCGTCGATCGCCGCCGCCTGCGCCGTCGGGAGCGCGGCGAGTTCGGCGGCAAGGTCGGCCTTGAACGCGGCCGCCTCGGGGGTCAGCGCCGGCGCGGCGGGCGCCAGGGCCGCGGCAGCCGCGACGTCGGGGGGCGCGGCCCCGTCGCCGGTCTCTGCCACCGCGGTGGTGGCGAGGCCGGCGGCGATTGCCGCACAGGCCAGCCGGGAAATGGAATGGAAACGCATGCCTGCCTCGTTTGTCTGCTCTGATTTTGCCGGCAGGGTAGCGCGTTTGCCCCCTTTCGGGCAAGGCAACCGTCGGGCGCACTTTACCGGCTGCGCGGCACGGGCGGCACGCACAGCAGGCCGATCGGCAAAAAGTCGCCGATTCAGGGCCCTGGGGGCAAGGGTTGGCTTGGAAATTTCGCTTTGTCGTGGCATCAGAATCACAGGGGCGCGGACCACAAGTCGCTCACAGGCAAGATCGAGGCAGTGCAAATCATGGATAGTGAGGGTTTTCGCCCGTCGCGACGGGCGTTGATGGTTGGCGCATTTGCGGGGATCGCTGCGGTTGCTGCCGCGCCGGTGTACGCAAAGGTGCCAGGATTCCTCCGGCAATCGGGAGATATCCGGCGGGTACGCATGTACAGCCAGCGTACCGGCGAATCGATCGACACGATCTACTATGCCGACGGGCACTATGTGCCCGAGGCGCTGAACGAGATCAGCTACTTCATGCGCGACTGGCGCGAAAACCTGATGATGAAGTACGACGCGCGCAACGTCGACAACCTCGCCGCCACGCTGCGGATGATGGACAGCGACGAGCCCTACCTGATGATCTCGGGCTATCGCACCCCGAAGACCAACTCGATGCTGCGTGGCGCGGCGAGCCACTCGTTCCACCTGCGGGCCATGGCCGCCGACGTCCGGCTGCGCAGCCGCAGCGTCAAGCAGATCTCCGGCGCCGCTTTCGCCTGCAACGGCGGCGGGGTCGGCATCTACAACCGTTCCAACTTCGTCCACATGGATTGCGGGCCGGTGCGCACCTGGCGCGGCTGAGCCCCACCCGGGCGGCCCCTCGTCGATGAGGGGCGCGGTAGGGTCGTGAGCGGTTCCTGTTGACGGTTCGCCTGGAGGTGGCCTGCGTTCGCGCGGGCCACCTTTCCGCTTGCCGCCACCCGCGGCATCAGGGACGGATCGTCCCGTCCCCCTCCACCAGATACTTGAAGCTCGTGAGCTGCTCGGCGCCGACCGGCCCGCGCGCGTGCAGCTTGCCGGTGGCGATGCCGATCTCCGCCCCCATGCCGAATTCGCCGCCGTCGGCGAACTGGGTCGAGGCGTTGCGGATCAGGATGGCGCTGTCGAGACGCTCGAAGAAGCGCGCCGCCGCCGCGTCGTCCTCGGTGAGGATGGCGTCGGTGTGCTGCGAGCCGTAGCGGCGGATATGGGCGATCGCGCCGTCGACGCCGTCGACGAGGCGGGCGGCGATGGTCATGTCGAGGAACTCGCGGCCCCAGTCGTCCGCGCCCGCCGGCACCACCCCCGGCAGGCCGAGCAGGTCGTCGTCGCCGCGCACCTCGACCCCGGCCTCCACGAGATCCTCGATGAAGGGCGCCCCCTCCGCCTCGAAGAAGGCGCGGTCGATCAGGAGGCACTCGGCGGCGCCGCAGATCCCGGTGCGCCGGGTCTTGGCGTTGAGGATCACCGCCCGCGCTTTCGCGAGGTCGGCGGCGCGGTCGACGTAGACGTGGACGATGCCCTCGAGGTGCGCGAAGACCGGCACCCGCGCCTCGGCCTGCACCCGCGCGACCAGCCCCTTGCCGCCGCGCGGCACCAGCACGTCGATGAACCCGGTCATCGTGAGCATCTCGCCGACCGCCGCGCGGTCGGTGGTGGGCACGAGCTGGATTGCCGTCTCCGGCAGTCCGGCGGCGGCGAGGCCGGCGACCAGCGCGGCGTGGATCGCGCGCGATGACCGTTCGCTCTCCGAGCCGCCGCGCAGGATCGCGGCGTTCCCGGCCTTGAGGCACAGCGCGCCGGCGTCGGCGGTGACGTTCGGCCGGCTCTCGAAGATCACCCCGATCACGCCGATCGGCGTCCGCACCCGGCGGATGTGCAGGCCCGAGGGCCGGTCCCATTCGGCCATGACCTGCCCGACCGGATCGGGCTGCAGCGCGATCGCCCGCAGGCCCTCGACCATGCCGGCGACGCGCGCCTCGTCCAGCAGCAGCCGGTCGAGCATCGCGCCCCCGAGGCCCTTGGCGCGGGCCGCCGCCATGTCGTCGGCATTCGCCGCGAGGATGGCGTCCCGGCTGGCCGCGACAGCATCCGCCGCGGCGTTGAGCGCCGCGTCCTTCTGCGACGCCGGCGCGAAAGCGAGCTCCGCCGCCGCCGCGCGCGCCGCGACGCCGATCCCGCGCATCAGGTCCGCGATGCCGTCGCTGCCGTCCATGTCCGCCGCTCCTATTTCCGCAGCCGCCGCGCGTTCGCCCGCGTCCTGGTCCCGTAGGGCTTGAGCGCCGCCGTGGCGATGCCGAGCGGGTTGGCCCCGCGGGCGGCTGCCACCGCCGCCTTCTCGGCGGCGGACACCATCGCCGTCATCTTTTCCATCACCATGCCGCTCGCCTCGGGACCGGTCATCGTTCCCATCGCCATCTGTTGGCTGCGCCGGGCGATCACCTCGCCCGCCTGCATCAGCATCCGCGAGTAGGCCGTGGAATACTCGTACCACGCCTGCATCGCACGGAAGTCCGGCCCGAACCGCATCATCGATCTCTCCTTCGTTCGCTGCTCGCCCGGCCTCAGAGCGCCAGGTCGTCACGGTGCACCAGCGCCGCCCGCCCCGGATGGCCGAGGATGGCGGCGATCCGGTCCGAGCGATGGCCCCTGATCAGCCGTGCCTCGGTAGCATCATAGCCCGCGAGGGCCCGCGCGACCACTGCGCCGTCGGGTCCGATCACCTCGATCGGGTCGCCGCGAAGAAAACCGCCCTCGATCGCGGTGACGCCGGCCGGGAGCAGCGACTTGCCGCGGCCGAGAGCGGCGACCGCGCCGGCGTCGACCGTCACCCGGCCCCGCGGCTTCATCCCCGAGATCCAGCGCTTGCGCGCGGCGTGCGGATCGCCGTCCGGCTCGAACCAGGTGCAGGCGGCACCCGCCGCCAGCGCCGCGAGCGGCCGATCGACGGCGCCGAAGGTGATCGCCATCGCGCAGCCGGCGCGCGTCGCGGCGCGGGCGGCGATGATCTTGGTCTTCATGCCGCCGCGCGACAGCGTCGATCCGGCGCCGCCGGCCATCGCCTCGATCGCCGGGGTGATCGCGGTGACGCTCTCGAGCCGGCGGGCGGCGGGGTCGAGCCGCGGGTTGGCGGTGTAGAGCCCGTCGACGTCGGAGAGCAGCACCAGCACGTCGGCGCCGGTGACGCTCGCGACCTGCGCCGCCAGCCGGTCGTTGTCGCCGTAGCGGATCTCGTCGGTGGCGACGGTGTCGTTCTCGTTGACGATCGGCACCACCGCGAGGTCGATGAGCGTCCCGAGCGTGCGGCGGGTGTTGAGGTAGCGGCGGCGGTTCTCGCTGTCCTCGAGCGTCACCAGCACCTGCGCGGTGGTGATGCCGTGCGGCGCGAGCACCGTCTCGTAGGCCTGCGCGAGGCGGATCTGGCCGACCGCCGCCGCCGCCTGGCTCTGCTCGAGCGAGAGCTCGCCCTCCGGGAGCCGCAGCGCGCGGCGGCCGAGCGCGATCGAGCCCGAGGAGACGAGGATCACGTCCTTGCCGCGGGAGCGCAGATCGGCGACGTCGGCGGCGAGCCCCTCGAGCCAGGCGAGCCGCAGCGTGCCGGTGTCGGCGGCGACGAGAAGCGCCGAGCCGATCTTGACGACCATCCTGCGCGCGGCATCGAGCCGCGCGGCCGAAGTCGCCTCGGCGCTTACGGGCGCCATGTCGCGTCGAGCGGCGCGGTCGCCTCGGCCGCGCGCGCGGTGGCGATGGCGGCGCGCACCGCCCGCAGCACCTCGGCCACGCCCTGACCCGTCGCGCCCGACAGGCGGTGCACCGGCATCCCGCTCGCCTCGGCGAGCGCGTCGGCGACCGCGGAGACCTCCTCCGCCGCAAGCGCATCGACCTTGTTGAGGGCGAGCACCCGTGGCTTGTGGGCGAGCCCGGCGCCGTAGGCGACAAGCTCGTGCTGGATCACCCGCCAGTCGTCGGCCGGATCGGCGGCGGTGCCGTCGACGAGATGCAGCAGCACCGCGCAGCGCTCGACATGCGCGAGGAAGGTGTCGCCGAGCCCCTTGCCCTCGTGGGCGCCTTCGATCAGCCCGGGGATGTCGGCCATCACGAACTCCGCGCCGTCGATCCCGACGACGCCGAGCCCGGGATGCAGGGTGGTGAAGGGATAGTCGGCGACCTTGGGCCGGGCGTTGGAGGTGGCGGCGAGGAAGGTCGACTTGCCGGCGTTGGGAAGTCCGACGAGACCGGCGTCGGCGATCAGCTTCAGCCGCAGCCAGAGCGTGCGCTCGACGCCCTCCTGGCCGGGGTTGGCGCTGCGCGGCGCCTGGTTGGTCGAGGACTTGAAGCGCAGGTTGCCCCAGCCGCCGTTGCCGCCGCGGGCGAGCAGCACCTCCTGCCCCGGGCGGGTGAGGTCGGCCACCAGCGTCTCGCCGTCGTCCTCGAGGATCTCGGTGCCGACCGGCACCCGCAGCACCACGTCGTCGGCGCTCTTGCCGGTGCGCTGCTTGCCCATGCCGTGCTGGCCGTTCCTGGCGAAGAAATGCTGATGGTAGCGGTAGTCGATCAACGTGTTCAGCCCCTCGACGGCGATCGCGCGCACGTCGCCGCCCTTGCCGCCGTCGCCGCCGTCGGGGCCGCCGAACTCGACGTACTTCTCGCGGCGGAAGCTGACGCAGCCGGCGCCGCCGGCGCCGGAGCGGATCTCGATGCGGGCATGGTCGAGGAACTTCATCCGCCGGCTCCGAGCGGGCGGCGGTAGTTGTGCGTCGGCACCATGGCGCCGCGCGCGACGCTGTAGACCTCGCCGTCGCCGACATAGGAAAAGCCGGCGCGCAGCAGGACCTTGATCGACGCCGGGTTGTCCTGAAAGACCCGTGCGGTCACCTCGCGGAGCCCCGCCCTCGCCGCCAGCCCGACCACCGCCTCGGTCGCCTCGCTGGCGTAGCCGGTGCCCCAGAGCGCCGGCGCCAGCCAGTAGCCGATCCGCGCGGTCCCCGGTTCGGGCAGGCGCAGCATGATGGTGCCGATCAGGGCGCCTTCGCCTTCGCCGTCGGCGCCGGCGTCGATCGCCCAGCCGATCTCGCCCGCGGGCTCGGCCGCCACCCGCCGCACGAAGCTCTCGGCGAGGCCGGGCGGATAGGGGTGCGGGATGCGCTCGGTCATGCGGGCGACCCGGATGTCGCTGGCGTAGAGCTGGATCAGCGCAGCGTCCGAAGGCCGGAACCTGCGCAGCCGCAGCCGGGGCGTCACGATTTCGGTCTGGATGCGGAGGTCGGCCTCGGACATGGCCCTGAAGTACCCTGTTGGAACGCAAAGGAGGCCGGCGATGCCGCCGGCCTCCTCGGCATCTGCTGCCGATGGGGCTTGCGGCTACTCGGCCGCTTCCACGGCCGGGAGGACCGACACGAAAGTCCGGCCCTTCAGCCCCTTGCGGAACGTCACGTGACCCTCGCGGGTGGCGAAGATGGTGTGGTCGCGGCCGAGCCCGACGCCGGTGCCCGGCCAGAGCTTGGTGCCGCGCTGGCGGACGATGATGTTGCCCGAGAGCACCGCCTCGCCGCCGAACCGCTTCACGCCGAGCCGCCGGCCCTTGCTGTCGCGGCCGTTGCGGGACGAGCCGCCTGCCTTCTTGTGTGCCATGCTTCGTCCCTCCTCAGATCGCAGGCGCCGGCTCGGCCACCGCATCCGCCGTCTGGGCGGTCGCGGGAACCTCGGCCTTGGCCTTGGCGGCCTTCTTGCCGCCGGCGGAAATATCGGTGATGCGGACCCGGGTCAGCTGCTGCCGGTGGCCGCGCTTGCGCTGCGACGAATGCTTGCGCCGCCGCTTCTTGAACGAGATGACCTTCTCGCCGCGGAACTGCTCCAGCACCTCGGCGGTGACCACCGCGCCGGCGACGAAGGGCACGCCGACCTTGAGCTCGTCGCCGCCCAGCATCAGGATCTCGCTGAACTCCACGGTGTCGCCGGCCTCGCCTGCGAGCTTCTCCACCGTGAGCACGTCGTTGGCGGCGACCCTGTACTGCTTGCCGCCGGTCTTCAGCACCGCGAACATTCGCGTTCTTCCTTCTTCTCGCCCCGCGTCCTGCGGCCCCGTTTCCGGCGTTTCGCGGGGTCTGGCCCCCGCGCCTGCGGACTGCGCGCTTGCATAGCGTTGCCCCGCGCGCACCTCGGGGGCGCGGCGGGAAGCGCGTATATCGCGGAGCCTTCGGCCGAAGTCAAGCGGGCGTCAGCCCTCGCGCTCCACCTTGCCGCGCTGCAACGCCACCGCCTCCGGCTCCGGCTCGGCATGCTCCGTCGGCCTCAGGTCGCGGCCGTAGAACTGGATGCGGATGCCTTCGCGCGCGAACCGCTCGACGATCTCGAAGTTCATGTCCGAGCGCACCGAGAGCGAGAAGTTGACGTCGCGCAGCCAGCAGCGGAGCTCGAAGTCCATCGAGTTGGGGCTGAACTGCATGAAGAGCACCCTCGGGCTCGGATCCTCGAGGATCAGCGGCTGCTCGTCGGCGATCGCGAGCAGGATCGCCTCGACCATCTTGGGGTCGGTGCCGTAGGTGACGCTGATCGGCACCTGCAGCCGTCCCGACATTCCCTTGTGGGTGCGATTGAGCACGGTGCCGGAGATGAGCTCCGAGTTCGGCACGATCACGATCGCCCGGTCGAAGGTCTCGATCTCGGTCGAGCGCACCTTGATGCCGCGGACGTAGCCCGAGAAGCCGCCGACCTCGATCCAGTCGCCCTCCTTCACCGGTCGCTCGACCAGCAGGATGATTCCGCAGACGAAGTTCGACACCACATTCTGCAACCCAAAGCCGATGCCGACCGACAGGGCGCCGGCAACGATGGCGACGTTGGAGAGATCGAGCCCCGCCGCGGAGACCGCGGCGATCATCGCCACCGCGAAGCCGACGTAGCCCACGCCGGCGAGCACGGCATTGCGCCCGCCGGCGTCGAGCCGGGTGCGCGGCAGCACCGCACTTCCGAGCAAGGTCTGCAGCAGCCGCGTCAACCCGTAGACAGAAGGCGAAGACGACGATCAGCATCAGCACCGCCGTCGCCGACAGCCGCATGCCGCCGAGCGTCACGCCCTCGCGCAGCGTCCGCCAGAAATCGGAGATGTCGGAGGTCCGGGCGCCGAGAACCATCGCCAGGAGCGGCAGCGCGCCGAGGAACACCACCACCGCCACCACGACCGGCACCAGTCCGTCATCGCCCCGCGCCTGCGCCGCCTGGGCTCAGGAAAAGCACCTGTGCGGCCTTGTTCAGGAGGTCGAAGACGACCCGCGCGCCGCCGAGCAGCCCCAGCGCCAGCGCCGTGCGGAACACGAGGAAGCTCGCGAGCGGCAGGTAGCCGGCGGCGGCGATCAGCGGCGCGGCGATGGCGAGCGCCCGCATCAGCTGGTGGATCACCGTAAGGAAGCGCAGCGCGATCACCACACCGGGCGCCTCGACGCCGTCCTTCTGCGCCGCGATGGCCATGCGCCCGCGCACCATCTCGAGCAGCCCCGCCCCCCGCCACAGCGCGAAGGCCGCCAGGAGGATCAGCGGGAACTGCATCGCCGACTGCGTCGTGGTGGTGAGATTCCACCGCAGCGCAAAGCCGCCGAAGAGATAGGAGAAGGACACCGACAGCCCGAGCAGCCAGGCCATCCGGCTCGCCAGCCGGGCCTCGTGGTCCTCGAGCGGCACCAGCCGGAAGGACTTGTGGCGCGGCGCCAGCAGGCTGTCGATCAGCCAGCCGGTGCAGATCAGGATCAGCACGAACGGCGGGACCGAGAAGATGCGGCCCTCGCCGGCGCGCGACAGGAGCCCCGAAGAGTCGAAAGCGGCGAACAGCAGCCCCGCACCGACGACCGGTACCACGAGGCGCATCAGGTTGCGCAGCGCCACCAGCCAGGCGACGGTGCGGTGGTTGGTGGTCTTCTCGAGCCGCGCCTCCAGCCAGTCGGTAACCCGGCGGCGCGCGATGACCGGCGACGATGATACCGGCCAGGATCAGCAGAATCGTCAGCGGGAGCCGCGCCAGCGTCCGGTCCTGGGTGCCGGGCGCGTCCAGCTCCTGCGACAGGGCGGTCGCGTAGTCGCCGATCCGGGCGCGGATCTCGCCGATCGCCACCAGCCAGGTCTCCGGAGAGACCGGCACCGCGCCGCGCGTCAGAAGCTCGGCGGAGAAGCGCGCCCGCACCGCCCGGTCGATCGAGGCGATCTGGGTGTCGAGCCGACGCTGCGCTTCCTGGGCGGTCTGCACCGGCGCCTGGGCGTCGGCGATCTGCCGCTGCAGGTCGTGGCGGAGACGCGCGACCTCCGGCGCCTCGTCGGCGCCCGCCGCGGGCGGCGGCCCGATCGCCTGCAGCCGCTGATTGAGCTCGGCAACGACCGGCTGCGCCTGCTGCTCTGCCGCGACCATCTCGCCGCGCTGGCGGACCAGTTCGGCGCGGATGACCTCGAGCGCCTCGGTCGGGGTGTCGGGATTGGCGATCCGCTCCTCGACGTCGTTGGCATAGCTCGCCCAGCGCGCGGAATCCGGCTGCGACTGGGCCGCCGCCGGCAGCACGGCGAGAAGCAGCAGGGCGAACGCGAGGGCCGCGAAGCCCGCCGCTGGCCGCGTGCTAGTCGGCGCGGGCATCGGGAAGATCGTCCCGCCGCGCCTCGAGCCACTCGGGCACCGCGAAGCCCTTGCCGCGCAGGAAGTCGGGATTGAAAAGCTTGGACTGGTAGCGGGTGCCCACGTCGCAGAGGATGGTGACGATGGTATGGCCCGGTCCGAGCTCGCGCCCCATCCGCACCGCCCCGGCCACGTTCATGCCCGACGACGCGCCGAGGCAGAGCCCTTCCTCGTGCAAGAGCGCGAAGACCTGCTCCACCGCCTCGGTATCGGGGATGCGGTAGGGCATGTCGACGGTCAGCCCTTCGAGGTTCGCGGTGATGCGCCCCTGCCCGATGCCCTCGGTGATCGAATCGCCGACGGCCTCGAGCGTCCCGTTGGCATAGTAGTTCCAGAGCGCCGCGCCGTAGGGGTCGGCGAGCCCGATCTTCACCTCCGGCTTGCGCGCGCGGAGGCCGACCGCGACGCCCGCGAGCGTGCCGCCCGAGCCGACGGCGCAGATGAAGCCGTCGATGTTGCCGCCGGTCTGCTCCCAGATCTCCGGCGCGGTGCCGTCGATATGCGCCTGCCGGTTGGCGACGTTGTCGAACTGGTTGGCCCAGACTGCGCCCTGCGGGTCGCTCGCGGCCAGCTTTTCCGCCAGCCGGCCCGAGTAGCGGATGTAGTTGTTCGGGTCGCGGTAGGGCGCTGCCGGCACCTCGACCAGCTCGGCGCCGGCGAGGCGGATCATGTCCTTCTTTTCCTGGCTCTGGGTCTCGGGGATCACGATCACGGTGCGAAAGCCCAGCGCCGCGCCCATCAGCGCGAGGCCGATCCCGGTGTTGCCGGCGGTCCCCTCGACGATGGTGCCTCCGGGCTGCAGCGTGCCGCTGGCCACCGCGTCGCGGATGATCCAGAGCGCGGCGCGGTCCTTGACCGACTGGCCGGGGTTCATGAACTCGGCCTTGCCCCAGATGTCGCAGCCGGTCTCCTCGGACGCGCGGCGCAGGCGGATCAGCGGCGTGTTGCCAACGGCGGCCGGAAGGTCGGCGGCTACGATCAAGTCTCTGCTCCCCGGCACGGTGTCCGGCGAGGCTTAGCGGCTCGCACCGGCTTCATCAAGCATGGCTCACGCCCAGGCGAGCCGAAGCCGGGCGGCATGGCGATCGAGCCAGAGCAGCGAGATCAGGAGCGCCGAGTTGCGGACTTCGCCCGAGGCGACCGCGGCCATCGCCGCCTCCAGCGGCACGACCAGCGTGCGGATGTCCTCCGCTTCCTCGGCGAGGCCGTGGACCGCGCCGCCGGCGCCGCCGAGGTCGGCCTCGGCGACGAAGCTCACGATGTATTCCGTCGCGGTCCCCGGCGAGGGGTAGTAGGCGGCGATCCGCTCCAGCCGGCCGAGCGTAAGGCCGGCCTCCTCGATCGCCTCGCGCCGGGCGGTCGCCTCCGGCGCCTCGGCCCGGTCCGAGCGGCCGGCGACGGACTCGAGAAACCAGGGGCGCGGGTCGCGGCGCGCCCAGGGGCCGGGGCGGAACTGCTCGATCAGGAGCACCGTGCCGGCACGCGCGTCGAAGGGCAGCACCGCCACCGCGTCGCCGCTGGTGAAGACCGCGCGCTCCACCACCTCCGACATCCCACCGTCGAAGCGGGGGTAGCGCAGCCGGTGCTCCTCGACCCCGAAGAAGCGTTCGTAGGCATAGACCCGCTGCAGGGGCTCGACCCGGTCGGCGGCGGGACCGACCGTCAGCGCCCGGGGCGCCGGCGTCGCAGGGCCCCGCGCGCGGCCGAGCGCCCGGACCGCGATCGCGTCCACGAGCTCGCGCATCCCCTCGGGCGGGTCGCGGTCGAGGAGACCCATGATCTCGATCAGCATTTCTCCGAGCCGCGCGCGTCCCTCGGCGTCCAGCGGCTCGCGGTCGGCGGCGTGCGGCGGGGCCTCCGGGCCGAAGCGCCAGCCGGTGGCGCGCAGCGGCGCGCCGTCCGCCTGCACCGACAGCGGGAACGGCTCGGCGCCGAGGGCCGCCATCGCGAAGCCGATGCGGCGCCGGGCCTGCCGGTCGGCGGCGAAGACCCGCCCCGCCACCACGCCGCCGGGTGCCGGCACCAGCGCGAAGCGGGTGCCATCGGCATCGCCCGCCACCGAGTGGTCGGCGAGCGTCGCCGGCCGCCCCGCCGGCGACGGGCAGGGCGCGACGATATGGCCGAGGAGATCCGCCGCGTCGAAGGGTGGCGGCAGAAAGAGCTGGTCCAAGCGCGGGTGTCCTTCCCGGGAAGGTCGTTGATGCGCGGTCAGGTCATCCGGAGGGGTCTCCCCCGTCCAGCTTGCGCGCCGGGCCGAACCTGCGAGACCGCCGCGCGCTCGTCAACCGCCCGGGCCGCTCGACTCGTCTTCGATCAGATCGGCGAGTGCTGCGACGCGCGGAGACCGGCTCCCCTTGCGCCAGGCGAGATGCGTCGTCAGTCGGTTTCGGCCCTCCGGCAGCGCGTGGATGCCGAGCCGCGCGGCCTCGGGAAACGTCGCGAGCACCGCGCGCGGCAGCAGCGCGGCACCCATGCCGACCACGGCGCAGCCGAGCATCGCGTGGTAGGACGAGAGCTGGATCGTCTGCGCCGGCCGGACCGCGCAGTCGGCGTACCAGTGTTCGAGATGCCGCCGGTGCGGACAGCCGTTCTCGAAGACGATCACGTTCTGCGGCAACGAGTCCGCGGCGACCGGCGGGTGTCCGGCCGCAGTGACGACCACCAGCTCTTCGACGAAGGCGGGCACCGAGTCGAAATCCGCCCCCACCGGCTCGGCGAAGAAGGCCGCTTCCAGCTCGCCCGACCTCAGCTGCGTGGCCAGCGCGACCGGGTTGCCGGTGACGAGCTTCAGCTCGACCTCGGGCCAGGCCGCGAGATACCGCGTCAGCGGCCCCGGCAAGCGGACGGCGGCGGTGCTCTCCATCGCGCCGAGCCGGAAGAGGCCGCGCGGCGTCGGGTCGCTGATCGCAGCGCGGGCCTCGGCGGCGAGATCGATCAGCCGGCCGGCATACTCGTAGAGCACCCGCCCCGCCGGCGTCGGCCGCAGCTTGCGCCCCTCGCGCACGAAGAGCTGCACCTGCAGCCGGTCCTCCAGCTGCCTGACGCGCGTGGTCACGTTCGACTGGACCCGGTGCAGCTTCTCGGCCGCCCGGGTGATCCCGCCCTCGTCGACCACCGCCTTGAAAATTCGCAGGTCACCCAGGTCCATGGAGTCCTTCTCGAATCGAGATACTGTTTGATCCTTATTATTCATTTTTTTTGATGCTTGGAAGCCTGTATCTCCGCCGGGCAAGCAACAGCAACCCCCTTGAAGGAGACGGAAATGGCACAGCTACGGCACCGAATACGCGGACACGATCACCGACATCGTTGGCGGAAACAGCATCTACGCCGGGGCGGGCGACGACCTGATCATCGCCGCCGACGAGTACATCGAGGAGATCATCGACGGCGGCGCAGGCATGGACACCATTTCGTTCATCAACCTCGACCGCATCAGTGTCGACATCGGCGCCGTGCCCGGCCGCATGAGTGCCGGTTACGCCCAGCAGACCGGGGACTATCTCTATTCGATCGAGAACGTGATCGGCACGAACGGCGGCGACTTCATCGTTGGCAACGCGGGCGCCAACGAGCTCTACGGCCTGGCCGGCAGCGACGTCCTCGAGGGCGGCCACGGCGCGGACCTGCTCTCGGGCGGCTCGGGCAGCGACTACGCGGTCTACGAAAACTCCACCGCCCGCGTCGTGGTCGACCTTGCCAGCGGAGTCGGCGCTGGCGGCGAGGCCGAAGGCGACCGGCTCTTCAGCATCGAGAACGTCTTCGGCTCCGACTATAACGACGTCCTGCGCGGCAACGCGGCAGCGAACGAGCTGCGGGGCAACGACGGACGCGACTGGCTCTATGGCAACGACGGCAACGACTGGCTGAGCGGCGGCGACGGCAACGACGTGCTGGTCGGCGGCCGCGGCGCAGACCACCTTATCGGCGACGCCGGCGCCGACGTCTTTCGCTTCACCGCGACCGGCGACAGCTACGCGATGCTCGGCCACCAGGACACGGTGCTCGACTTCACTCACAACGAGGGCGACAAGCTCGACTTCCGCTGGATCGATGCCAAGGCCGGGCAGGCCGGCGAGCAGGACTTCCACTTCATCGGCAGCGCGGCCTTCACGGCCGAGGGCCAGATCCGCGCGCACGCCTCCAACGGCGACATGATCGTCGAGGTCAATACCGCCGGCCACGGGGGCGCGGAGATGTCGATCGTACTCAGCGACGTCTCCAGCCTGACCCAGATGGACTTCATCTTCTGACCAGCGCCGAACTCCCCTCGGGGAGTTCGGCGCACCCAAAGGAACCCGACCGATGCGGTACGATCCCGAAGATCTCCCCATCTACATCGAGCGCGCGAATGTGCTTCGCGCCGAGGCGTTCCGCACCGCCGCGCGCGGCATCGCCCGCCTCCTGCGCGGCAAGCGCCCGGCGCACCCCGCGACGAGCGGGCCGGCTTCCCCGGGCGGAGCCGCTTGCGGGACGGGGCCGGTGCCGGAGCCCGCCGATGTTTTCGCCGCCGGGCGGTGAGCTCGGTGATCCGTTTGCGGATTCGCGCCGTAGCACCGTCACCAACGCGTCGACAGGCAGGGCAAAGATGACCAGCGGCCATGCGCCCACCGAGACGATCGCCGGCTATGCCGCCGGCGCGCTGACCCCGGGAATGACCCTGCTCGTCGCAAGCCACCTCAGCTACTGCCCCGCCTGCCGCGACAAGGTGGCGCGGCTCGAGTTGCTGGGAGGCGCGCTCTTCGCCGAGGGCGCGCCAGTCGCGCCCGCCGCGCGCTGCCTGAAGGGGGCGCTCGAGCGGATCGGCGTCGAGGAGGCCACCGCTCCACCGCGCCGCGCCGTGCCAGAGCTGCCCCGTCCGCTCTGCCAGCGCCTGACGCGGCCGCTCTGCGAGCTGCGCTGGCGCGCGGTGATGCCCGGTCTCACCGCCTGCGCGCTCGACGGCTTCCCGCGCGAGCGGGTCGGCCTGATGCGCGGCGATCCGGGCGTGGCGATCCCCGCCGGCGGCCCGGTCGGCGACGCCGGCACGCTGGTGATCGCCGGCCGCCTGCGGGAGGGCGACGCCACCTACCGCTGCGGCGACCTGGCGCTGCCCGGACCGCGCGCCGACGCCGGCCCCGAGGTGGTCGGCAGCGAGCCTTGCCTCTGCCTCGTGGTGCAGCCGGCCGAGGCCTAGCGCCGGTAGGCCTCCCAGGCCGCCAGCGCCCGCCGCCGCCCCGCGGCATGCGGGATTACCGGCTCGGGCAGCGGGTCGTCCACCGAAAGCCGCCAGCGCCGCGGCGCCGCCGCGAAGAAGGCGATCGCCTCCGGCTCTCGCGAGCCCTCGAAGCCGGCGACGAAACGCCGCCGGTAGACGCCCTCGGGGTCGAAGCGCTCGGCCTGCAGCTCCGGGTTGAAGACGCGCATGAACGGCGCCGCGTCCGGCCCCGACCCGGCGGTCCATTGCCAGCCAAGCGCGTTCGACGCCGGATCCCAGTCGGTGAGGCAGTCCTCGAACCAGGCGAGACCGACGCGCCAGTCGGTCATCAGGTGCTTGGTCAGGTAGCTCGCCGCCAGCATCCGCACCCGGTTGTGCATCCGGCCGGTCACGTACATCTCGCGCATCCCGGCATCGACCATCGGCTCGCCGGTCAGCCCGCGCCGCCAGCGCGCGGCGTCGGGATTGTCGCCGCGCCAGGGGAAGGCGTCCCACTCCGGCCGCCAGTTCGCGCTCGCGAGCCGCGGATGGTGCCAGATCAGGTGCCAGGCGAACTCGCGCCAGCCGAGCTCTCGCAGGAAGGCCTCCGCCCCGTCGCCCGCGCCCTCCGTCCGCGCCCGCGTCGCCGCCTGCCAGATCGTGCGCGGCGAAATCTCCCCCCAGGCGAGATTCTCCGACAGCCGCGACGTCCCGTCCCGGTCCGGCCGGTCCCGGTCGGTCGCGTAGCGCCCGACCGGCCCGTCGAGGAAAGAGCCCAGCCGCTCCAGTGCCGCCACCTCGCCGACCCGCGCGTGGCGCGCCAGCACCGCCGCGCCACGCCCCACCCCCGCCTCGAGCCCCCAGTCCGCCAGCCGCTCGGACCGGGGCCAGGTCTCCGGCCCCGGGAGCCGCCGCGCCGCAGGCATCGGCTCGGCGACGGCGAGCCGGCGCAGCGCATTCCAGAACGGCGTGAAGACCCGGAACCCCTCCCCGGCGCCGGTCGCGACCTCCCATGGCTCGTGCAGCAGCGCCCCGGGATGGCTCTCGGCGGCAACACCCGCCTTCGCAAGCGCCGCTTTCACCGCCTTGTCGCGCGGCAGCGTGTCCGGCCCGTACAGCCGCGACCAGTGCACCGCGCCAGCGCCCGTTTCCCGCACCAGCCCTGCCAGCGTCTCGACCGCCGGCCCGCGCCGCAGCACGAGCCGGCTCCCCGCCGCCTCGAGCCGTTCCGCAAACGCCGCCAGCGCCTGCCCGAGCCGCCAGCGCGCGGCGGCGCCGATCGCCTCGGTCTCGGGATCGAGCACGAAGACCGGGATCACCGCCCCGCCCGCATCCACCGCCGCGCTCAGGGCCGGATGGTCGCCGAGCCGCAGGTCGCGGCGGAACCAGACGAGCGTCGGCGGATTCGGGCTCATCTCGCCGCACTCATGCCGATGCGAGCACCGCCTCGAGCGCGGCGATCGCCTGCGCGACCTCCGCCGGGCTGGTGTAATGCACGAAGCTCAGCCGCAGCACCCCATGTGCGGGATCGACGCCCAGCGCCGCGAGCAGCCGCACCGCGTAGAAGTCACCGCCGCCCGCCATGATCCCATGGGGCGCGAGCGCCGCCGCCACCGCCTCCCCCGGCCGGTCGAGGCGCATCGCCACCGTCGGCACGCGCCCCTCGGCGGTCGCGGGCCCCAAGAGCCGCAGGTCGCGCCGGGCGGCGACCCAGGCCATCAGCGGCGCGAGCAGCCGCGTCTCCTGCGCCCGCAGCAGCTCGTGCACCCGCGCTGCCCGCACGCGCGGCTCGGGCCGGTCGGGAAAGTGATGGTCGTGCAGGGCATCGACGTAGTCGGCGATCCCGGCGCAGGCCGCGACCTGCGCATGATCGGGCCCCGCCGGCACCAGCCGCTTGGAAGCCACGTGCGCGTTGAAGTAATGCCCCTGGTTCGGCAGCCGCTCGGCCAGCGCCCGCCGCACCACCATCACCCCCTGGTGCGGCCCGTAGGTCTTGTAGCTCGAGAAGAGGTAGATGTCCGCCCCGAGCGCGCCCACGTCGGGCAGCCCGTGCGGCGCGTGCGACACGCCGTCGACGCAGGCGACCGCCCCGGCGGCATGCGCCATCGCCACGATCTCGGCGACCGGGTTGGTCTGCCCGAGGATGTTCGAGCAATGCGGAAAGCAGACGAGCCGCACCCGCCCGTCGAGCAGTTTCGCGAGCCGCGCCAGGTCGAGCGCGCCGGTCTCGGGATCGACCCGCCAGTCGCGCACCTCGATGCCGGCGTCCGCGAGCCGCCGCCAGACGCCCGGAGTTCGCCTCGTGGTCCTGGTCGGTGACGACAATGGCGTCCCCCGCCGCGAGCAGGCCGCGGAACGCCTGCGCCAGCACATAGGTGTTCTGGCTGGTCGAGGGCCCGAAGAGCAGCTCGTCGGTCGCCACCCCGAGCAGCGCCGCCAGCCGCTCGCGCGCCTCGTCCATCTCCGCGCCCGCTGCGGCGCTCGCGGCATAGGGGGCGTAGGGCTGCACCTTGCGCTCGCAGTAGAAGCGGGTCAGCCGCCCGACCACCTGCCGGCACGGATACGAGCCGCCGGCATTCTCGAAGAACGCCTGCCCCGCGAGGCCCGGCGCGGTGAAGGCGGGGAACTGCGCCCGCACGAAGTCGAGGTCGAGCGCCGGCGCGACCCTTGCCTGCTGCCTGGTCATAGCGCTTCCTCCCCGGTGCAATAGGCGCGCGCTGCGCGATCCTCGTCGCGCCGCCGCCGGCCCGCCGGATCGCGATCGTCGCGATCGTGCCGGGAGACCCTCACCTCCACAAGCGGCCCGCTCACCGGAACGCGAGCCGCTTGCGCACCCGCGGGAACGCGTCGTCGGCTGCGAACTTCAAAGGGAGCGAATCCCCGGTCGACGCTCGTTCCCGCGCGTCCCCCGCGGCGCGGGTCCTCGCGAGCGACCCGGCATACTCGCCCCGCCCCAAGTGCAAGACCGGCTCGACCATCTTCCCTCCCCGCGTTCGCGCGAAGCTACCCCGTTGCCCCCGCCGGCCGCCACCCCCACACTCGCGGCCCCTGCCACCCGGGAGGTCGCATGATCAACGCCCTGACGCTGCTCTTTATCTGCCAGCTTGCCGGGGAGGTCCTGGTGCGGACCCTCGGCATCACCTTCCCCGGCCCGGTGCTCGGGATGGGGCTGATCTTCGCCGGCCTGATGCTCGCCGGCCGGTCGTTTCCGGCGCTTGACGCCGTCGCCGACACGCTGTTGCGCAACCTCTCGCTGCTCTTCGTGCCGGCCGCCGTCGGCGTGGTGCAGCAGGCAGGCCTCATCGCCGACAACTGGGTCGCGATCACTGCGGCGGTCGTCCTGTCGACCAGCGCGACCCTCGTCGTCACGGTCTATACCTTCCTCGCCGTGGCGCGCCGCTTCGGAGGCGACTGATGCATACCCCCGACATCACCCGCATCTGGGTCTATCTCGCGTCGACCCCGCTCCTCTGGCTCAGCGCCACGCTGATGGCCTTTGCCATCGGCGACGCGGTCTCGGCGCGCTTCCACCGCAATCCGCTGGCGAGTCCGGTGGTGATCGCCGCCGGGCTGCTGATCCTCGTCCTCGTCGTCACCCGCACCCCCTACCCGGTCTACTTCGAGGGCGCGCAGTTCGTGCACTTCCTGCTCGGCCCCGCAACCGTGGCGCTCGGCCTGCCGCTCTGGCGCAACCGCATCGCGGTCCGCCGCAACCTCCTGCCGATGCTCGCCGCCCTCGCCGCCGGCTCGGTCACCGCGATCGGCTCGGCGGTCGGCATCGCCTGGGTCTTCGGCGCCCCGGACCAGGTCCTCGCGTCGCTCGCGGCGAAATCGGTGACCGCGCCGATCGCGATGGCGCTGACCGAGACGATCGGCGGCATCCCCGCCCTCGCCGCGGTGCTGGTGGTGCTCACCGGCATCTTCGGCTCGGTGATCGTGACGCCCCTGATGAACGCGCTCGGCATCCGCGACTTCGCCGCCCGCGGCTTCGCCGTCGGCGTGGCCAGCCACGGCATCGGCACCGCGCGCGCCTTCCAGGTCAGCGAGGAAGCCGGCACCTTCGCCGGCATCGCGATGGGGCTCAACGGCGCGCTGACCGCGCTCCTCTTCCTGCTGGCGGTGCCGCTCCTGTTCTAGACCAGCGGCGCCGCCGACGGAGCGGAAGCGTCGGGCGGATGGCCTGCTCACGGCGCCGGCGCGAGCGGCGCGGCGTAGAGCGTCAGCCGCTCCGACGGCTGCCAGGAGTAGGGCGCGTCGAGCCGGGTCGCCTCGCCGAGCACCAGCGCCCGCCCCGACCGCGCGCCGAGGTCCGCGGCGAGAACGGCGCCCCGCGCCGGATCGTCGGTCCAGACCAGCAGCACCGTCTCGCCCGGGGCCAGCTCCGCCGCCCCGGCGGCGGCGACCGCCCAGCCCGGGCGTCGGTAGAAGAGGTTGCCGGCGAGCCACTCCGGGTCGGCCACGACCCGCACCCCCGGCGGCAGCAGCGGATCGAGCCCGCCGATGAGTTCGGCCACCGGCGCGTTGCCGCGCGCGGGCTTGCCCGGCGTCCCGGTCACCAGATGCACCGGCAGCACGAGAACGACGAGCATCGCCGCCACCACCACGACCCGCCCGAGCCAGCGCACCCCGGCCCAGCTCAGCCGCGGCAGCAGCCACAGCGTCGCCGCCGGCGCCGCCACGTAGAGCACCGGCTGCAGCCAGCGGTCCTTGGCGCTCGTCGCCCCCGAAAGCAGCACCGCCACCACCGCCAGCGCCAGGCCGACCAGCGCCAGACGGATCAGGAAGCGATCGAGCAACGGCGCCGGGGACGCCGGTCCCGGGCGACGGCAGCGCCAGAAGATCAGCCCGCCCACCACCGCGAGCACCACGAGGAATCCCCCGGCCGCCCCCGCAAGCGACCCGAGCCCCTCGAGCGCCGCCGCGATCCGGCTCGCGCCGTCCGCCTGCCGCAGCTTGTAGAGCGAGGCGAGCGCCAGCTCGGGATGATGCAGCATCCAGAACGCCGGTACCGCCACGATCGCCGCCGCGACCGCCACGCTCACCGCGATCCCCGGCGGCCGCAGCCGCGGTCGGAGCTCGGGCATCGAGGCCGCCGCAAAGAACAGCGCCAGCGGCACGAAAGCGAAGTTGGCCTTGGCAAGCAGCCCGAGCCCCAGCACCGCGCCGAAGAGCACATCCCCCCCGCGCCGCCGTCCCAAGACCTGCGTCCAGAAGACCAGCGCCGACGCCGCGGCGAGGGTCGTCGCCAAGACCGAATGGGTCAGCGCCCGCTGGCTCTCCCAGGCGATCTGCGGCAGGAGCGCCAGGCTCGCGGCGGCGAGCCAGGCGACCCGCGGCGGATGTGCCGTCCGCACCAGTGCATAGACCGCGAGAAAGGTCCCCGACAGCAGCGCTGCCTTCAGGAGCGCCATCGCGATCAGGGGATCGGGCACCACCTGGAAAAAGCCCCACTGCAACCAGGCATAGAGCGGTGGCTGCGGCCCGTAGCCCCAGGCGAGCCGGCGCCCGTCGAGGATGATCTGCGCCTCGTCGAGCCCGAGGCTGCCGCCGAGGAGCCGTCGCCAAAACGCCTGGAACAGGAAGTAGAGCGGGAAGCTCGCCGGCCATAGCCAGCTCTCCCGGCTACGCACTTCCGATCCGACCCGTGCCGCCATCGCCTGCCTCGCTCGCTCCCGCCCATTCCTAACAGGCCGGGCCGGCGAGCCAAGCCTTCAGCCGGCGACGGGCTTGCCCGCCGGTGCGGCCGTGGCATCGCCGCCGAGCGCCGCCGCGACCCGCGCGAGCGTTCGCGGCCGATAGCCCGCATCCCCCCGCCAGCGCGCGACCGCCGCCGCGGCAAGGTCGGCGACCCGCGCCGGTCCGCGCCGGTCGGCGCTGTCGAGGAGGAGCAGGCGCCGCAGCAGCGGCTTGGGCGCGGCGAGCGGCCCGAAGCAGTCGCGCGCCGCGCACCAGCGGGCGACCGCCTCCCGGTCGAGCGCCAGCCCGGTCGCGGCGGCGCCCTCGGCCACCCAGACCAGCGCGTCGTCGGAGAGCGCGGTGACCGGCCCGCCGCCGCCGACCGCGCCATGGTCGCCCGGAAACCAGCGCTGCGCGTAGCGCGCGGCACCGGCGGCGGCGTTCATCGCCGCGAGGTTGTCCCAAAGCGTCGGCGGGAACGTCCGCCGGCGCTCGTCGATCGCGACCGCATGCCGCGCGGCGCCGACCATCCCCGAGAGCGTGGTGTCGTGGAAGGCGAGCCCGCGGTTCAACCGCCGCGCCAGCGCCAGCCGCCCGGGTACCCCGAGCGCCCCCACCGTGTCCCAGACCCCGAGATAGGCGAGCGTCAGCGGCCGCCCTTGCGGCAGTCCCCGCGCCGCGCGCCAGTCCGCCTCGCCGGCCCCGGTGGTCACATGCGCCGCATGGGCGGCGCGGAACAAGCGCGCCGCCAGGCCGTCGGGGCCGGAGGCGGCCGAACGCGCCCGGTAGAGCGCCAGCGCCGCCGGGATCGCCGCCGCCTGAGCGCGCTCAAGGATACCGCAGTTGCGGATGAGGCCCGCGAGCGAGCGGGCGGTGAAGGCGCCGCGCGAGAAGCCGAAGAGCATCACCGCATCGCCGGGCGCATAGGCGAAGACGAGGAAACGGTAGGCCGCCTCCAGCGTCGCCATCAGCCCCTCGCCGATCAGCCCGCCGAGCACGCGGTCGGTCGCCTGCGCCACCCGCCCCGTGCCGCGGCCGGTGCCGACCCCGTCGAGGTGGCAGACGACCTGCGCCGTTCCGTCCGGCGCCTCGGCGAGTACGGCCTGGGCGAGCTTGGCGACATTGGTGGGAAAGCGGTTGTCGAGCCGGTTCCAGGTGCCGTCGCAGGCGATGACGATCCGCTTCATGGGCCTCGCGCTCCCGACCGCCCCGCTGCCGTGGGGAGTCAGGGCGCGAGACGATCGTCTGTGTCTCGGGTTTCGGAGGCAGGCGTTCTAGCGCGCATTCCTTAAGATCGCGCTTCCTCGCCAAGAGGTTACCAAAGGTGGCGACCAGGCTAACTCAGTCGGAGTCTCGCTTTCATCGCGTTCAGTTATCGAATTGCTCAACGTGTGCAGCCGGCCCTCTCAACCCCCGCCGAACGGCGCCGCGCCCGGCTCGTGCGGCACCGGGCTCATCTCGAGGTGCAGCCGGTCGCCCTCCCAGGGGTGCGCACGCGCCACCGCCTCGTCGATCTCGACCCCAAGCCCGGGGCCGTCAGGCGGCAGCACATAGCCCTCCTCCCAGCGGATCGGCCGCTTCAGCAGCGAGCCGTAGAAGCCGCCGCCGGTGCCGATCGTCTCGAGGATCAGGAAGTTCGGGATCGAGAGTGCGAGCTGGATCGAGGCCGCCCATGCGATCGGCCCGTCGTAGAGGTGCGGCGCCACCTGCGCCCCGAACCCCTCCGCCATCACCGCGATCTTGCGCGCCTCGAGGAGGCCGCCGACCCGGCCGAGGCTCGGCTGCAGGATGCCGACCCCGCCGGCGCGCAGCAGCGTCGCGAACTCGGCCTTGGTGGTCAGCCGCTCACCGGCCGCGATCGGAACCGGCGAGGCGGCCGCCACCGTCGCGAGGTCCAGCGGCGCGTCGGGCGGGATCGGCTCCTCGAACCACAGGGGATCATAGGGCGCGATCCGCCGCGCCATCCGGATCGCGCCCGACGGGGTGAACTGCCCGTGCGTCCCGAACAGCAGATCCGCGCTGTCGCCCACCGCCGCACGCACCTGCCGGCAGAAGGCTTCCGCCCGGTCGAGATCCGGCACGGTCGGCTGGTGGCCGCCGTGGATGGTGTAGGGCCCGGCGGGATCGAACTTCACCGCGGTGAATCCCATCGCCACCATCCGCGCCGCACAGGCCGCCGCCGCGTCCGGGTCGTTGTAGAAGCGCGCCGGATCCTCGCCCTCGCCGGGATAGAGGTAGGTGTAGCTCCTGAGCCGCTCGCGCAGCCGCCCGCCCCAGAGCGCGTGGATGGGACGGTCGCGCGCCTTGCCGACGATGTCCCAGCAGGCGATCTCGAGCCCCGAAAAGGCGCCCATCACCGTCGGATCGGGGCGCTGGGTGAACCCCGCCGAATAGACCCGGCGGAACATCAGCTCGACGTTCTCCGGGTTCTCGCCCTGCATGTGCCGGCCGAAGACGTCGGCGATCACCGCCCGCATCGCCGCCGGTCCGACCGTCGCGGCGTAGACCTCGCCCCAGCCGGTGATCCCGTCGTCGGTGGTGAGCTTGACGAAGACGAAGTAGCGCCCGCCGAAGCCGGGCGGCGGGTTGCCGACGACGATGACGTCGAGCTCGGCGAGCCTCATTCGAACAGGATCACGTTGCGCCGCGCCGTGCCCGCCTTCACCTCGGCAATGGCGGCGTTGATCTCCTCCAGCCGGTAGCGGCCCGAGATCAGCTCGGCAAGTTTCAGCCGCCCGGCCCGCCAGTGCGCGATCAGCCAGGGGATGTCGCGCGCCAGCACCGTCCGGCCCATGCGCGACCCGATGATCGCCTGGTTGAACGAGGTGAGCGTCCCCGGGTCGTAGGGCACGGTCGCGCCGTTCGGCGGGATGCCGACGACGACGACCGTCCCGCCGGCCGCGACGAGCCGCGCCGCCGCCTCCATCGCCGTGGGCGAGCCCACGGTCACGAAGGCGAAGTCCACGCCGCGACGGCCGGTAATCCCGCGCACCCGCTTCGCCGCATCGGGTCCGGCGAGCACCCCGTCGGTCGCCCCGAACTCGCGCGCGGCGGCGAGCCTGGCCTCGGCGAGATCGATCGCGATGATCCGGGCCGCCCCGGCGAGCGCCGCGCCCTGGACGGTGTTGAGCCCGACCCCGCCGGCGCCGATCACCGCGACATCCGCTCCCGGCCAGACCCTGGCGGTGTTCACCACCGCCCCGACCCCGGTGACGACGCCGCAGGCGAGCAGACACGCCTCGTCGAGCGGCAGATCCTCCGGCAGCGGCGCGCACTGGCTGCGGTCGACCACCACCGCCTCGGCGAAGGCGCCGGTCTTCAGCCCTTGCGCCATCGGCCCTCCCGTCGCGTCCCGGAGCGGGCTCGGCGCCTTGTCCCAGGCGTGGTCGCACGAGGTCGGGTCGCCTCCGGCGCAAGCGGGGCAGCCGCCGCAGGCCCGGATCAGCGTCACCAGCACCGGGTCGCCGGGCGCGAGGTCGGTCACGCCCTGCCCCACCGCCGTCACATGCCCCGCCGCTTCGTGGCCGTAGACCGCCGGCAGGTCGCCCCCCCAGGCGCCTTCGGCGAAGCTGATGTCGGAATGGCAGATCGCGCAGGCAGCCACCCGCACCGCCACCTGCGAAGGCCCGGGCGGGTCGATCGCGACCTGCTCGATGGTCAGCGGCTGGCCGAAGGCCCGGCAGACGGCGGCACGCATCGGTGTTTCCTCCGAGGATTCTGCCGAACACTATGTTCCCCGTTCGCGCGGTGCCATTCGAATTGTTCCCGGCGGGCGACAGGGATACCCTTGTCGGCCAAGGAGTGGTCCCATGCGAATCCGATTCCCTGCGCTGATCCTGCTGGCTGCATTCGCGGCGGCGCCGATCGCCGCGCAACAGGCGGGCTATTCGCTCGACCAGGTCGAGGCGAAGTACCCGCGGATGAAGCCGGTCCACATCGAGAAGTGCGACCGCGACGGCGACGGCGTGTACACCAAGAGCGAGATGCTCTGCGTGCAGGGCATCTATCAGTCGATGTACGTCAATCACTGACCCGCCGGAACGCTTGCCGCCGCCCGGCCGCCTGATAGGGTCGCGCCATGTCCGCGCCGCGATTCATCCACCTCCGGGTGCACTCCGCCTATTCGCTGCTCGAGGGAGCGATCCCGATCAAGAAGCTGCCGGGCCTCTGCGAGGCCGACGGCATGCCGGCAGTGGCGCTGACCGACACCGGCAACCTTTTCGCAGCGCTGGAATTCTCCGAGACGCTGTCGATGGCCGGCATCCAGCCCATCATGGGCTGCCAGCTCGCGCTCGCCTGGGCTGGCCCGGCGCAGCCCGGCGACCGCCCGCCGGCGCCCCGGCCGGTCCTGCTGCTGGCACAGGACGAGACCGGCTTCGGCAACCTGATGAAGCTTTCCTCGATCAACTACCTCGACTGCGGCAGCGCGCTGCCGCACGTCACCCTTGACGCCCTCGCGGGCCACGCCGAGGGCCTGATCTGCCTTGCCGGCGGCGCCGACGGCCCGCTCGGCGCGCTGATCAACGACGGGCACGCCCCGCGAGCGCGCGCGCTCGCCGAGCGGCTGGCGACGCTCTTCCCCGGCCGGCTCTACGTCGAGATCCAGCGCCACCCCGAGAACGGCGCGCCGCGCACGCCCGCAGAGGCGGCGACCGAGCCCGGGCTGGTCGGGCTCGCCTACGACCTCGACCTGCCGCTCGTCGCCACCAACGACGTGCAGTTCCCCAAGGCGTCGATGTACGAGGCGCACGACGCGATGATCTGCATCGCCGAGGGCGCCTACGTCGACCAGCAGGAGCCGCGCCGCCGCCTTACCCCAGAGCACCGCTTCAAGTCGCAGGGTGAAATGGTGGCGCTCTTCGCCGACCTGCCGGAGGCGGTGGAGAACACCGTCGAGATCGCCCGCCGCTGCGCCTTCCGCCCAAAGACCCGCAAGCCGATCCTGCCGCGCTTCGCCGACGACGAGATCGAGGAGTTGCGCCGGCAGGCGCGTGAGGGCCTCGACGTCCGGCTCGCCGTCATCCCGCACTCCACGACCGTCGAGGCCTACCGCGAGCGGCTCGAGTTCGAGCTCGGCGTCATCGAGGGCATGGGCTTCCCCGGCTACTTCCTGATCGTCGCCGACTTCATCAAGTGGGCAAAACAGCATGACATCCCGGTCGGCCCCGGCCGCGGCTCGGGCGCAGGCTCGCTCGTCGCCTACGCGCTGACGATCACCGACCTCGACCCGCTGCGCTACGGCCTGCTGTTCGAGCGGTTCCTCAACCCCGAGCGCATCTCGATGCCGGACTTCGACATCGACTTCTGCATGGACCGCCGCGAGGAGGTCATCGCCTACGTCCAGTCGCGCTACGGCCGCGACCGGGTGGCGCAGATCATCACCTTCGGCGCGCTGCTGTCGAAGGCGGCGGTGCGGGACGTCGGCCGGGTGCTGCAGATGCCCTACGGGCAGGTCGACCGGCTCTCGAAGCTGATCCCGCTCGAGGGGGTGAAGCCCGTCTCGATCGAGAAGGCGCTCGCCGACGAGCCGCGGCTGCGCGAGGAAGCCCGGCGCGACCCGCAGGTGGCGCGGCTCCTCGAGATCGCCGGCACGATCGAGGGGCTGCTCCGCAACGCCTCGACCCATGCCGCCGGCGTCGTCATCGGCGACCGCGCGCTCGACAGGCTGGTGCCGCTCTACCGCGACCCGCGCTCGGACATGCCGGCGACGCAGTACAACATGAAATGGGTCGAGCAGGCCGGGCTGGTGAAGTTCGACTTCCTCGGCCTCAAGACCCTGACGGTGATCAAGAACGCGCTCGACCTTCTCGCCGTGCGCGGGATCGAGATCGACATCGGCGCCATCCCCCTCGATGACGCGAAGACCTACGAGCTCTACGCCTCGGCCAACACGGTGGCGGTCTTCCAGGTGGAAAGCTCGGGGATGCGCACGGCACTCCGCCAGCTGAGGCCCACCTGCATCGAGGACATCATCGCATTGGTGGCGCTCTACCGCCCCGGCCCGATGGAGAACATCCCGAAGTTCTGCAACGTCAAGAACGGCCGCGAGAAGCGCGAGAGCCTGCATCCGACGATCGACGCGATCCTCGACGAGACCCAGGGCATCATCGTCTACCAGGAGCAGGTGATGGAGATCGCCCGCAAGATGGCGGGCTACTCGCTCGGCGGCGCCGACCTGCTGCGCCGGGCGATGGGCAAGAAGATCCAGGCGGAGATGGACGCGCAGAAGCCGCTCTTCCTGAAGGGCGCGGCGGACAACGGCGTGCCGAAGGGCAAGGCCGAGGAGGTCTGGAACCTGCTCGACAAGTTCGCCAACTACGGCTTCAACAAGTCGCACGCCGCCGCCTACGGCGTGGTCAGCTACCAGACCGCCTGGCTGAAGGCGAACCACCCGGTCGAGTTCATGGCCGCGGTGATGAACTGCGACCTCCACCTCACCGACAAGCTCGGGCCCTACAAGCAGGAGACCGACCGGCTCGGCATCGAGATGGTGCCGCCCTGCGTCAACCGCTCCGAGGCGACCTTCACCGTTCGCGAGGGCCGGATCGTCTACGCGCTCGGCGCGCTGAAGAACGTCGGCGTCGAGGCGATGCGGCTCATCACCGAGGCCCGCGCCGCCGGGCGGCCGCTTCGACGGGCTCTTCGACTTCGCGGCCCGCGTCGACCTGCGCCGGATCGGCAAGCGCGCGCTGGAGATGCTGGCGCGCTCCGGGGCGCTCGACGCCCTCGACTCGAACCGCCGCAAGGTGCTCGACAGCCTCGAGGCGCTGATGGCCTATTCCGCCGCCGCGCACGACGAGCGCGCCTCGGCGCAGGTGTGGCTGTTCGGCGAGGCGACCGACGCCCTGCCGGCGCCGCGGCTGCCGCAGCCCGAGGACTGGTCGCCGATGGAGCGGCTGGCGCAGGAGCATGCCGCGATCGGCTTCTACCTCTCCGGGCCATCCGCTCGACGACTACGCCGGCGCCGCTCCGGCGCGAGCGGGTGCTGACCTACGCCGAGCTGCAGCGGAAGGCGGCGGGCGCGGCGGCGACGATCGCCCAGATCGCCGGCACCATCGCGGCGGTCGACCAGCGCAAGTCGGCGCGCGGCACCCGCTTCGCCTTCGTGCGGCTCACCGACCCGACCGGGCTCTTCGAGGTGCGGATGTTCTCCGACGCGCTGGAGCCGGCGCGCGACTTCCTCGAGCCCGGGCGCAGCGTGGTGCTGACCGTCGAGGCGACCGCCGAGGGCGACGAGCTGCGCCTGCTCGCCAAGGCGGCGCAGCCGATCGACCTCGCGGTCGCCAACGCGGCGAGCACCGGCCTGCGCATCTTCGTCGACGACGCCGCCGCCGCGCCCTCGCTCGCCGCCCGCCTCGGCAGCGTCGCCCGCGACGCCGCCGGCGCTCGCCGCCGCGGGCCGGTCAACCTCGTGCTGATGCACCCCGAGCTCCCCGGCGAGGTCGAGATCGCCCTGCCCGACCCCTACCCGATGAGCCCGCAGGTGATCGCCGCGCTGAAGAGCGCGCAGGGCGTCGTCCACATCGAGGAATTCTGACCGGGCCGGGGGTGCGAGCAGAACGCTGTGTCCGCACGCGGACAATCGCTTAAGTAAATGATATTGTAACAATATAACTTCTTCCGGGCGTTAACCGGATCTTCAACCTTGTCCGCACCTCGGCGCGCCCTTGCGCCCGCGCCGGAAGCGGGGCCTTCTGGGGCGGAGCGGCCGGGAGGAATGCGTTGGCCTGGGACTTCTGGATCGACCGGGGCGGGACCTTCACCGACATCGTCGCGCGGGATCCGGACGGCGGGCTGCACCGGCGAAAGCTCCTGTCGGAGAACCCGGAGCAATACGCGGACGCCGCGCTGCACGGCATCCGCGGCTTTCTCGGGCTCGCGGCCGACGCGCCGATCCCCGCCGCGGACGTCGCGAGCGTCAAGATGGGGACGACGGTCGCGACCAACGCGCTGCTCGAGCGCAAGGGCGAGCCGGTGGTGCTGGTGACGACGCAGGGGCTCGGCGAGCAGCTCCGGCTCGGCTACCAGAACCGGCCGCGGCTCTTCGACCGGCAGGATCGTGCTGCCCGAGATGCTGCATTCCCGGGTGATCGAGGCGCGCGAGCGGGTGCGGGCCGACGGGACGGTGGAGGTGCCGCTCGACGCGGCCCATCTCGCGGCAGAGCTCGCCCGCGCGCGCGAGGCGGGCTTCGCCGCCTGCGCCATCGTCTTCGTCCACGGCTACCGCTATCCGGCGCACGAGGCGCGAGGCGGCGGCGCTGGCCGAGGCGGCGGGCTTCGCGCAGGTCTCGGTCAGCCACCGGGTCAGCCCGCTGATGAAGATGGTGAGCCGCGGCGACACCACCGTGGTCGACGCCTACCTGACCCCGATCCTGCGCCGCTACATCGACCGGGTCGCCGCCGCCTTCGAGGGCGACATGGCCGGCAAGCTCATGTTCATGCAGTCCTCGGGCGGGCTGACCGGCGCGGGCCGCTTCCAGGGCAAGGACGCGATCCTGAGCGGGCCGGCGGGCGGGGTCGTCGGCGCGGTCCGGACCAGCGAGATCGCCGGGGAGGAGCGGATCATCGGCTTCGACATGGGCGGGACCTCGACCGACGTCTGCCACTTCGCCGGCGAGTTCGAGCGGGTGCTGCATACCGAGATCGCCGGCGTCCGCGTCACCGCGCCGATGATGATGATCCACACCGTCGCGGCGGGCGGCGGCTCGATCCTGGCCTTCGACGGCGCGCGGATGCGGGTCGGGCCGGCGAGCGCCGGCGCCGACCCCGGACCCGCCTGCTACGGCCGCGGCGGGCCGCCGACGGTCACCGACGCCAACGTCGTCACCGGGCGGCTGCGGCCCGAGTTCTTCCCGGCGATCTTCGGCGCCGGCGGGCGATGCGCCGCTCGACGCCGGCGCGGCGCGCGCCGCCTTCGGCGGCGCTGGCGGAGCGGGTCGGCCGCCCGCGCGGAGGAGGTCGCCGAGGGGTTCCTGCGCATCGCGGTCGAGAACATGGCGAACGCGATCAAGAAGATCAGCGTGCAGCGCGGCTACGACGTCTCGGGCTACTGCCTGACCGTCTTCGGCGGCGCCGGCGCGCAGCACGCCTGCGCGATCGCCGACACGCTCGGGATGACGCGCTGCCTCGTCCACCCGATGGCCTCGCTGCTCTCGGCCTACGGCATGGGGCTCGCGGACATCCGCGCGACCCGCACGCCAGGCGGTCGAGGCCGCCTTCGACGCCGAAGCCGGCGCGCGGCCGCGGCGGCTCTCCTCGACGCGCTGGCGCGGAGGCGACGGCCGAGGTCGCGGCGCAGGGGGTCGCGGCCGCGCGGCATGCGGCTCGCGGCGGCGGCTGCTCCTGAAGGTGAAGGGGACCGATACCGCGCTGCCGGTCGAATTCGCGGCGAAGTCGCCGCGATGCGCACCGCCTTCGCGGCGGCGCACCGCGCCCGCTTCGGCTTCGACCCCGGCGCGACCGGCGCTGGTGATCGAGGCCGCCCAGGCCGAGGCCGTCGGCGAGGCCGCCGACCTGGGCGAGCCGGCGCTCCCCGAGCGGGAGCGGCCCGAGGCGGCGATCGAGGCGGCGCTGGTCGCGCCGGTCTTCCTCGGCGGCGGCCTGGACCGACGCCCGCTTCGTCGCCGCGAGGCGCTCGCGCCCGGGCGACCGGCTGAGCGGCCCGGCGGTGCTGGTCGAGCCGCATACCTCGATCCTGATCGAGCCGGGCTGGCAGGCGCGGATCACCGCGCACGACCATGTCGCGCTCGACCGCGGTCGAGGCGCGGCCGGAGCGCGCAGGCGGTGGGGACCGAAGGCCGATCCGGTGATGCTCGAGGTCTTCAACAACCTCTACATGTCGATCGCCGAGCAGATGGGGGCGGTGCTGGAGAACACCGCCGCGAGCGTCACGATCAAGGAGCGGCTCGACTTCTCCTGCGCGGTCTTCGACGCGAGCGGGCGATCTGATCGCCAACGCGCCGCACATGCCGGTGCACCTCGGCGTCGATGGGCGCGAGCGTCAAGGCGATCATCGCGCAGAACCCGGAGATGCGGCCGGGGGACGTCTTCGTCCTCAACGCCCCTTACAACGGCGGCACGCATCTGCCTGATATCACGGTGGTTCGCCCGGTCTGGGACGAGGACGGCGGGCGCGTGCTCTTCTTCACCGCCGCGCGCGGGCACCATACCGACGTCGGCGGGCTGACGCCGGGGTCGATGCCGCCCGACAGCCGGACGATCCACGACGAGGGCGCCTATATCGACAACTGGAAGCTGGTCGAGGGCGGGCGGTTCCGCGAGGCGGAGACGCGCGCGCTGCTCCTCGGGGTGAAGTACCCGGTGCGCTCGCCGGAGATCAACCTCGCCGACCTGCGCGCCCAGGTCGCGGCCTGCGAGAAGGGGGCGCAGGAGCTCGGGCGGATGGTCGGCCAGTTCGGGCTGGCGGTGGTCGAGGCCTACATGCGCCACGTGCAGGACAACGCCGAGGAATGCGTGCGGCGGGCGATCGAGGCGCTGTCGGACGGGGAATACACCTACGCGATGGACCCCGACTTCGACGGGCGGGCGCGCGAGATCCGGGTGCGGATCACGGTGGACCGGGCGGCGCGGTCGGCGCGGATCGACTTCACCGGCACGACGGGCGAGCTCGCCACCAACTACAACGCGCCCGAGCCGGTGACGCGGGCGGCGGTGCTCTACGTCTTCCGCTGCCTCGTCGACGACGACATCCCGATGAACGAGGGGGTGATGAAGCCCCTGGAGGTGGTGCTGCCCGAGGGGACGATGCTCTCGCCGCGCTACCCCGCGGCGGTGATCGCGGGCAACGTCGAGACCAGCCAGGCGGTGACCTCGGCGCTGTTCCTCGCGCTCGGGGTGCAGGCGGCGGCGCAGTCGACGATGAACAACACCACCTGGGGCGACGACCGGCTGCAGTACTACGAGACGGTCTGCGGCGGCACCGGGCGCCGGGGTGCTGTCGGACGGGTCGGGCTACGACGGGACGGGCGGGGTGCATTCGCACATGACGAACTCGCGGCTGACCGACCCCGAGGTGCTGGAGTGGCGCTATCCGGTCGTCGTCGACGCCTTCCGGCTGCGCGAGGGCTCGGGCGGCGCCGGGCGCTGGCGCGGCGGCGACGGCGTCGAGCGGCGCATCCGCTTCCTGTCCCGCATGACGGTGGCGATCCTCGCCGGGCACCGGGTGGTGCCGCCGCCCGGGCTCGCCGGCGGGGAGCCCGGCGCGGTCGGACGGACGCGGATCGTGCGGGCGGACGGCACGGTCGAGGAGCTGAGGAGCGCCGACAAGCGCGAGGTGGGGCCGGGCGATGTCTTCTGGCTGGAAACGCCCGGCGGCGGCGGCTACGGAGATCCGCATGAGTGAGAAGCCGGCGGTCACCATCAGCTACTGCACCCAGTGCAACTGGCTGCTGCGCTCGGGCTGGATGGCGCAGGAGCTGCTCTCGACCTTCGCCACCGAGATCGGCTCGGTCACGCTCGTCCCGGGCACCGGCGGCATCTTCGAGATCCGCGTGGACGGGGAGATCGTCTGGGAGCGCAAGCGCGACGGCGGGTTTCCGGACGTGAAGGCGTTGAAGCAGCGCGTGCGCGACGCCTTCGATCCGGAGCGGGGTCTCGGGCATCTCGACCGGCTGACATCGCGGTGACGGCGCCGGCGGATCTTGCGGAGTGTCACCGTTGCGCGATAGGCGTTATGCTGCCTGCCGCGCCAATCCAGTGTCGGCGCAGAGGTCAACGACCTGAGACTGGGGGATAGCATGAAGACAACGATGCTGATTGTGGCGGCAGCGACGGCGCTGACGGCCTGCGCCATGGAGAAGGACGCGGCCATGAAGTCCGACACCGGCGAGTGGCAGATCGCCGTGAACGAGAACGCCGGCCCGGGCTGCTATGCGACCCGCCATTTCGTCAATCCCACCTCGCAGGTGCAGATGGGCATCAACGCCACCAGCCAGCCCCCGTCAGGGTACCTCGCGATCTACGTGCAGGGCTACGAGGGCATCCATCCCGGCCAGTCGATCCCGGCGACGTTCACGGTCGGCGACAAGGTGTTCAAGGGCACCTTCCGCGGTCAGGACACCGACGGGTTCGGCGGCGCGACCGTGCCCGTCGACAATGCCAACTTCATCTACGAGCTCGGCAACTACGACAGCCTGACCGTCTCCTACGGCCAAGACCGCCGCGTGATCGTTCCGCTCGACGACGTCGACCCGGCGATCGCCGCGCTGAAGAGCTGCCAGGACGGCCTGGCTGCGAAGTAGGCGGGAGGGGCGGCTCGCGTCCCGCGCGCAGCCGCCCTCCCTTGCTCCGGCCCGGGGCGGCGCATAGGTTGGGGCAACCGTCCCCGCGCCACCGGAAGCCCCGCTTGACCGAAACCGCCTATCGGGTTCTGGCCCGCAAGTACCGCCCGGCCGACCTTCGCCGACCTGGTCGGCCAGGAGGCGATGGTGCGCACGCTGCGCAACGCCTTCGAGGCCGACCGGATCGCGCATGCCTTCGTGCTGACCGGCGTGCGCGGCGTGGGCAAGACCACGACGGCGCGGATCGTCGCCAAGGGGCTGAACTGCACCGGACCGGACGGCACCGGCGGGCCGACGATCGAGCCCTGCGGGGTCTGCGAGGCCTGCGTCGCGATCGCCGAGGGCCGCCACGTCGACGTGCTGGAGATGGACGCGGCCTCGCGCACCGGCGTCGGCGACATCCGCGAGCTCATCGACGGGGTCGCCTACCGGGCGGCGAGCGCGCGCTACAAGGTCTACATCATCGACGAGGTGCACATGCTCAGCACCTCGGCGTTCAACGCGCTCCTCAAGACGCTGGAGGAGCCGCCGCCGCACGTGAAGTTCATCTTCGCGACCACCGAGATCCGCAAGGTGCCGGTGACGGTGCTGTCGCGCTGCCAGCGCTTCGACCTGCGCCGGATCGAGCCCGAGGCGATGCTGACGCATCTGGCCGCAATCGTCGGCAAGGAGGGCGCGGTCGTCGCCCCGGATGCGCTGGCGCTCATCGTGCGCGCCTCCGAGGGCTCGATGCGCGACGCGCTGTCGCTGCTCGACCAGGCGATCGCGCATGGTGCGGGCGAGGCCACGGCGGCGGAGGTCCGCGCGATGCTCGGGCTCGCCGACCGCGGGCGGGTGCTCGACCTTTTCGAGGCGGTGATGCGCGGCGATCCGCGCGGCGCGCTCGCGGAACTCGCGGCGCAGTATGCCGCCGGGGCGGATCCGATGGCGGTGCTGCGCGACCTAGCCGAGGTGACGCACTGGGTCTCGATGGTCAAGCTCGCGCCGGAGGCCGCCGACGACCCGACGGTGGGGCCGGACGAGCGCGCGCGCGGCCTCGATCTTGCCGGCCGGCTGGGGATGCGGGTTCTGACCCGAAGCTGGCAGATGCTGCTCAAGGCGCTCGAGGAGGTGGCCGCGGCGCCGAACGCGATGATGGCCGCCGAGATGGCCATCATCCGCCTGACGCACGTGGCCGACCTCCCCACCCCCGAGGAGCTGGTCCGTCGGCTGGGCGACGCCCCGCCGGCGGCGCCGCCGCCGCTACCGGGCGGGGGTGGCGGCGGCGCTCGGGTGGCGCGCGGACAGGCCACGGCGGCGGCGCCCGCCGTCACGCCGGCGATGGCGGTCGCGAGCACGGCGCCGGTGGCGGCGCAGCCGGCAACGGCGCCTGCCTCCGAGGCGCTGGCGCGCTACGAGCGGTTCGAGGACGTCGTGGCGCTGATCCGGGCGCGGCGCGACGTGAGCCTGCTGGTCGAGGTCGAGCACGGCGTCCGGCTGGTGCGCTACGCGCCGGGCCGGATCGAGTTCGAGCCCGCCGAAGCCGCGCCGCCCGACCTCGCGGCCCGGATGGCACAGCGGCTGCAGCTCTGGACCGGTGCGCGCTGGGGCGTCGCGGTGGTGGGCTCCGGCGGTGCCGAGACGATCGCCGAGGTGCGGGCGAAGGAAAAGGGCGACCTGCGCGCCCGCTCGCTCGAGCACCCGATGGTGCAGGCGGTGCTCGCCGCCTTTCCCGGCGCCGAGATCCGCGAGGTTCGCCCGGCCGACGCGCTGGCGCCCGCCGCTGCGGCACCGCCGGACGCGGACGAGGCGCCGGACGACGACTGGGATCCGTTCGATCCATTTCAGGAGGACGATTGATGCTCAAGGGACTGGGCCAGCTTGGCGACATGGCCAAGATCATGAAGCAGGCGCAGGAGATGCAGTCGCGCATGACCGACGCCCAGAGCCGGCTCGACGCGATCGAGGTCGAGGGCGAGGCGGGTGCGGGGCTGGTCAGGGTCACCGCGACCGCCAAGGGCGAGGTGCGCGCGCTCTCGATCGACCCCTCGCTCTTCGTGCCGTCGGAGCGCGAGGTGGTCGAGGACCTGATCGTCGCCGCGGTGCGCGACGCGCAGGCGAAGGCGATGGTCGCGGCGCAGGCCGAGATGGCCAAGGTCACCGACGGGCTCGACCTGCCGCCGGGGATGAAACTGCCGTTCTGAGCCATGGCCGAGGCGGGTGACGCGGCGATCGACCGGCTGATCGCGCTGATGGCGCGGTTGCCGGGGCTTGGCCCCCGGTCGGCGCGGCGGGCGGTGCTGGCGATGGTGCGGCGGCGCGAGCTGATGCTCGAGCCGCTGGCGGCGACGCTGGCCGAGGTGGCGGCGACGGTGCGCGAGTGCGGCCGCTGCGGCAACATCGCGACCGGCGAGCTCTGCGCGATCTGTGCCGATCCGCGGCGGGCGACCGGCGAAGTCTGCGTGGTCGAGACGGTGGCCGATCTCTGGGCGATGGAGCGTGGCGGGGCGTTTCGCGGCCGCTATCACGTGCTCGGCGGGGTGCTTTCGGCGCTCGACCAGGTCGGGCCGGAGACGCTGCGCATTCCCGAGTTGCTCGGCCGCGTCACCGAGGAAGGGGCGAGCGAGATCATCCTCGCGCTCAACGCCACCATCGACGGCCAGACGACCGCCCACTACATCGCCGGCGAGCTTGCGCCGCTCGGGGTGACGGTGACCTCGCTTGCGAAGGGCGTGCCGGTCGGGGGCGAGCTCGACTACCTCGACGACGGCACCATCGGGGCGGCGCTGCTGGCGCGCCGCGCCCTGTAGCCCGGGGCCGCTGCGCAAGTGCATGCCGATTAAATCGTTGTTTAAAATATTAAAGATGTCCGGCGCTACCGAATTTGAACCTTCGTCGATCCGGGCGATCAGGCGCTGCGCGCCTCCGAAGGGCGCAGCCGGGCGGAGATTTCCTCCCAGGCGCGGTTGATCTGCGCGAGGCGGGCGTTGCCCAGATTGACCGTCTCGGGCGGCAGGCCGCGGGCGATCATCTTGTCGGGATGATGCGTCCGGACCAGTTCGCGCCAGCGCTTGCGGGCGGTGGCGAAGTCCGCGTCGTGCGGCAGGCCGAGTACCAGCCAGGGATCCTGCCGGCGTCCCTCGACATGGCGCGCCTCGATCGCGTCGAAGGCCGCCGGCGCGACGCCGAAGATCCGCCCGACCGCCGCGAGGAACGCCTCCTCGCCCTCGTGGTAGCGGCCGTCGGCGAGCGCGACGTGGAAAAGGCCCTCCAGGATGTCCTCGAGCACCCGCGGCCGGTCGCGGAACATCGACGCGATGCGCGCGGCGTAGGCCTCGAAGCCGGCGACGTCCTGGCGCGCGAGATCGAACACGCGGCCGGCGGCGGCCTCGTCCTCGCGGGCGATCTGGAAGACCTCGCGGAAGGCCGAGACCTCGGAGGCGCGCACCAGCCCGTCGGCCTTCGCCATCTTGGCGCCGAGGCTGAGGATCGCGATGGTGAAGGCGACGCTGGCCTCGGGCTTCCCGCGCCGCTCGAAGACGCGCAACAGGCTCTCGCCGCGAGCGGTGAGGGCGGCGACCGCTGCAGTGATGCGGGTCCAGAGCGACATGCGGCAAAGCTAGCAGGCGGCTGCCGGCCGCACAAACCGGCAGAGGAGAGGCCCGGCGCACCGTCGAGCCGCCGCGAGCCCCACGCCGGCGACGCGGCGGAGAGGCCGCGCCTGGCGCCGGCCGTCGGCGCAACGGCCGCAGACGCGAAGGGCGGGCCGTTGCCGGCCCGCCCTTTCGTGCGCACGAAGGCGCGTCGCTTCGGCGGCGGTCAGGCCGCCTCGGCCTCGTTGCGGAGCGCGTGCTGACGCTCGCTTTCCTCGCGGCTCAGCGCCACCGAAGTGCGCACGCCGCGCCGGACGAAATCCATCATCCCCTTGACGGTGCGCTCGTTGGGGTCGATCCCGGCGCACATCAGCACCTCGCGGCCATCGCGGGAACGCGCCCAGCGGGCGATCACCTCGGGACCGTTGCCATACTTCTTGTCGTCGGCGATCGCGTCGTCCAGTGCCGCCAGCACGACGGCGGCGAACAGCTTCTGCGCGCGATTGCCCTGGTCGTTGGTGAACGCCAGCTCATCCACGTAATCGAACATTACGCCAGTCCTTCCTCATCTTCTTATTGTCGGGCGCACTATGACGATCCCATGACGCAGGTGGTCTGCCGATTCAGCATGACCGACATGCGCCGACCGTATACCTCACCGGTGGATATAGTGGCCAAAACCGGGCAAATCAACAACTGTTGCGCTCGGTCAGCCCCGGCGCGAAGGCATGGCGGGAAGGCTCGTGATCGCGTCCGGATCAGCCCATTTCAACCTGCGATAGTCAAAGCCGGTCTCGAGCGTCGGCTTGACGATCTGGAAGTAGGGCGAGAGGTCGAAGTCGCGCGGGGCGTAGAGCGAATGGTGGCGAATGTGCAGGATCTCGCTCCGGTGATAGCGAGCGAGCGGATTTGCGCGGAACTCGCGGGTGATCACCGGCAGGATCGGGTAGCGGATGGCGCCGAAGCCCTGCGCGATCAGCGACGAGCAGATCGCCCGCGTCGGGTCGCCCGAGCCGAAGGAAAGCATCCGCCGCCGCCACCGCGCCGGCACCGGGGGCGTCGGCAGGAAATAGCGCAGCAGGTCGGTGATGTTCTTCATGTCGTAGCTGGTGCCGAGGCTTCCGACCATGAAGTCGATCAGCCGCGCCCGGTCCTGCGGGGTGAGCTCGCTCGGCCGGCAGATACGGGTGTTGAAGTGCTGATACTTCGACAGCGGCGCGGCGATGCAGCCCTCGCCGACGTTCACCTCGATCAGGCTGAGCGGCTCGCCGTCCTGGGTGGCCCGGCCCACCGCGTTGCCGACGTAAAGCGCCGCGTGCGACCAGGTCGACTGGGTGAGGTACTTGATCGCCACCGAGATCCGGCTGTTGCCCTCGACCAGAAGCACGTCGCCCGGCTGCAGCACCCGGCGAAGCGCCGCGACGTTCGCGTGGGTGTAGGGCGGGAGCCCCGGCTGCGGCGCATCGAGCTTGTGGGCGAGGCGGCGTCCGATCCGGGCGGCCAGCGTGTCGCGTGCGGCGGTCATCCTTCGCTGCGGGTCCCGCCGCCGACTGACACCAAGCACCCCCTGACTCCGAACTCCGGTAGCGCAGTCTGCGCCGGAACGGTCCTCGCGTCACTGCTTCCTACTTGGCATGGTTTTCGTGCTAGGAATGCCAAGGCCGCGCCGGCGGTTCCGGGAGACGCCTGCGCCGCCTGTAACAAGCCGGCAGGCGCCCGCGAATGGAGATCGAATGAGCCCCGCCGACGCGACGCCGCTCGACGACCTGCTGCGAGCGGCCAACCGTGGCGACGAACGTGCCTATGGCGCGTTCCTGCGCGCGGTGACGCCGCTGATCCGTGGGATCGCCCGGGCCCGCGGCGGCGGGCTCGGGGCCGACGTGATCGAGGACATCGTGCAGGAGACGCTGCTCGCCATCCACCAGAAGCGCCACACCTGGCGCGAAGACATGGCCGTGCGGCCGTGGCTCTACGCCATCGTGCGCTACAAGGTGGTCGACGCCTTCCGCGCGCGCGGGAGGCGGGTTCAGGTGCCGATCGACGACTTCGCCGAGGTGCTGGCCGCCATGCCCGAGCCCGACCCGACCGAGCGGAGCGATGCCGAGCGGGTGATCGCGCGACTCGACCCGCGCTCGGCGCGGATCGTGCGCGCAATCGGTCTCGACGGGGCGAGCATCTCCGAAACCTCGCGGGCGCTCGACATGACCGAGACCGCGGTTCGGGTGGCGCTGCATCGAGGGCTGAAGAAGCTCGCGAGCCTGCGTGCGGGGATGCTCGAATGAGGACCGAGGCGCTGATCCGGGCGATGGCCGCCGACACCACGCAATCGGCGCGGCCGCTGCCGCTGACGCTGGCGGCGGCGGTGCTGCTGCTCGCGGCGGTCGCGGCGGCGGTCTTCCTGCCGTTGCTCGGGATGCGGCCCGACTTCGGCGCGGCGATGATGCGCGTCGCGGTGATGGTCAAGCAGGCCTCGCCGATCCTGGTTCTCATCGGCGGCTTCGGGGCGGCGCTGCGGCTCGCGCGTCCCGGCGAGCGCGTCGGGGGCTGGATGTGGGTGATCCTCGCGGTCCCGGTCATGCTCGCGGTCGCCGTCGGCGTGACGATGATGCGGATGCCGCGCGCGGACTGGCACGCGGCGATGATGGGGTCGAGCAACGGCCAGTGCCTGTTCTGGATCATCCTCATGGGGCTGCCGCTGCTCGCGGGCGTGCTCTGGGCGCTGCGCGGCGGGGCGTCCACGCGGCCGGCGCTGACCGGCGCGGCGGGCGGGCTTCTCGCCGGCGGGGCGGCGGCGGTCGTCTACTCGATGCATTGCACCGAGGACAGCCCGCTCTTCTACGGGCTCTGGTACGTGCTGGCGATGCTCGCGGTCGCGGGCGTCGGCGCGCTCGCCGGGTCGCGGGTGCTGCGCTGGTAGCGGGGAAACGCTGGACGCTTCCGCCACGCTGCAGCGCATCATAGACTTGCGGCACGAATCCCAGCCGGCCGGGGGACGATTGCCGATGCGCTTTCGCGAATACCCGCTGCTCAATGCCCCGAATCTGGTGGTGATCATCCTGCGCGCGGCGGCCGAGGGGCCGGCGACGCTGCAGGACTGCGCGGCACGCCTGCAGGAGCTGCTCGATCGCGCCGACGAGCATCCGCCGTTCGGACCGGAGGACGTGGCGAGCCGCCTCGACATGCTGATCCGCTACCTCAGGGAGGCGCGCCTGCTGGCCGCGGGCCCCGACGACAGCTTCACCATCACCGAGCGGGGGCGTGCGGCGCTGGAGCAGCATCCGCAGGGCTTCGACACGGCGGACCTGATGAGCTACCCGGAGTTCGCCCGCTACATCCGCGGGCTGGCGCTGCGGCGGGGGCCGGTGGACGCGCGCGCAGGCGGCTACGACCACGGCTTCTATGCCTACTGGGGCGGCGAGACCCCGGCCGACAACCCCTACCCCGCCGACAGCGCCGACCACCTCGCCTGGGAGAACGGCTGGTCCGAGGCGCTCGACGAGGACTTCCGCTGGACCGGCCCCCGCTTCGCCCCTGAGCCCTGAGCGTTCCCACGCAGTCGTGACTGGCCTGCGGCATCATGTCGCACCTAGCCTGCACCGCAGGAAAAACCAAGGGAAACGCCAGATGATCCGCACGATCGGCCTTTCGGCGCTGATGCTCGCCGGCAGTCTCGTCGCCGCCGCCGGACAGCAGCAGACGACGCGCTTCTTCGTCACCAGCGCGAACCCCGGCAACGGCGGCGATCTCGGGGGTCTCGCCGGCGCGGACGCCTATTGCGCCACGCTTGCCGAGGCGGCCGGGATCCCCGGAGCGACCTGGCGGGCCTATCTCTCCACCGCCGCCGAAAACGCCCGCGACCGCATCGGCAGCGGGCCCTGGTACAACGCCAAGGGCGAAAAGATCGCCGATGACGTCAACTCGCTGCACGGCGATGGCAACGGCATCACCAAGGCGACCGCGCTCGACGAGACCGGCCACGTGATCAACGGTCGCGGCGACACGCCGAACATGCACGACATCCTGACCGGTTCGCTCCCGGACGGCACCGCCTCGGGCGAGAGCTGCGGCGACTGGACCATGGGCGGCGCCGAGGGGACCGCCACCGTCGGTCACAGCGACCGCACCGGCCTCGACAAGTCGGCGGCGGCGAAGTCGTGGAACTCGTCGCATTCCACCCGCGGCGGCTGCACGGTGGAGGCCTTCAAGACCACCGGCGGCGCCGGCCTCTTCTACTGCTTCGCCGCCGACTGAGCCCGGGCGGGGCGGCGGTGCCGGCGGCATCCCGCGTCGGCAGCCGCCGTCGACGGACGTACACGCCATGCGGGATCTTTCTTTTGCCACCTGCCAGGGTTACGCTCGCGCAAAAGCAATAAACCATCGAGCCGGAGGCAGGCCTTGCACAAGATCACGCTCGTCGCGCTGCTCGTCACCCTGGTGGCCGGCGGCTGCGCCGGCGCACCGCTGGAGAAGAGCGAACCTCCGATGGCCCGCGCCGCGCCGAGCCCCCAGCCCGCGAGCTTCACCGCCTGGCGCGACGGCTTCCGTCCGAAGGCGCTCAACGCCGGCATCCGGCCCGAGGTCTTCGACGCCGCCTTCCAGGGCGTCGGCGTCAACGCCGATGTCGTTCGCCTCGACGGCAAGCAGGCCGAGTTCACCAAGCCGATCTGGGAGTACCTCGACAGCGCCGCCTCCCCGGCCCGCATCGAGACGGGCCGCGAGAAGCGCGCCCAGCTCAACGACACCCTCACGGTGATCGAATCGCGCTACGGCGTCGACCGGCAGGCGGTGCTGGCGATCTGGGGCATGGAGTCGAACTACGGCAAGAACCGCGGCTCGATCCCGGTGATCGAGAGCCTCGCGACGCTCGCCTACGACGGCCGCCGCCGCAGCTTCGCCGAGGAACAGCTGATCGCGGCGCTGCGCATCCTGCAGGCCGGCGACGTCAGCCCGGCCAACATGCGTGGCTCCTGGGCCGGGGCGATGGGCCACACCCAGTTCATCCCGACTTCCTACCTCTCCTACGCCGTCGACCTGCGCGGCGACGGCCACCGCGACGTCTGGTCCGACGACCCGACCGATGCGCTCGCCTCGACCGCCAATTACCTCCGGCGCTCCGGCTGGACCCGCGGCCAGCCCTGGGGGGTCGAGGTGCGGCTGCCCGACGGCTTCAACTACGGCAGCGCCGACCAGTCGAATATCCGCCCGGTTTCCGACTGGCGCGCCCGCGGCGTCACGCTGGCGAACGGTGCGCCCCTGCCCGACCACGGCTCCGCCGCGATCATCGCTCCGGCCGGCGCCCGCGGCCCGGCCTTCGCGGTCTACCACAACTTCTTCGTCATCAAGAAATACAACAACGCCACCTCCTACGCGATGGGCGTCGGCCACCTCGGCGACCGCATCATGGGCGGCGGCCCCTTCGCTGCCGGCTGGCCGCGCGACGAGCGCGAGCTCTCGCGGACCGAGAAGATCGAGCTGCAGGAGCGGCTGATCGCCCGCGGCCACGACACCGGCGCGACCGACGGGGTGATCGGCCCGAACACCGTCACCGCGATCCGCGCCTTCCAGTCGACCCGGGGCCTGACCCCGGACGGCTTCGCCACCGCCCAGCTGTTGCAGGCGCTGCGCTGATGCCGGAGGGCGCCAGCAAGCTCGCCGTGCTGATCGACGCCGACAACACCTCGCCGAAGGTGGCCGACGGCCTTTTCGACGAGGTTGCCAAGATCGGCGAGGCGAGCCTGCGGCGCATCTACGGCGACTTCTCCAAGGGCCAGCAGGCCGGCTGGGAGAAGGTGCTCGCCCGCCACGCCATCCAGCCGACGCAGCAGTTCGCCTACACGACCGGCAAGAACTCGACCGACATCACGCTGGTCATCGACGCGATGGATCTGCTGCATTCGGGGCGCTTCGACGGCTTCTGCCTCGTCTCCTCCGACAGCGACTTCACCCGCCTCGCCGCCCGCATCCGCGAGCAGGGAATCGACGTCTACGGCATCGGCCAGCAGAAGACGCCGGAGGCCTTCCGGCAGGCCTGCACCCGTTTCATCTTCACCGAAAACTTCGTCCGCGAGGATGGTCCCGCTCCGGCTGCGGCGACGGCCCGCCGTCCGATGGAAGAGGCGGCCGAGCTGATCGGCAAGGCGCTCGAGCAGCTCGACGACGATGCCGAGGGCTGGTTCCAGCTCGGCACCGTCGGCCAGCGGCTGACCAACCTCTCGCCCGAGTTCGACACCCGCAGCTTCGGGCACCCCAAGCTCAGCGACCTCGTCGAGGCGACCGGCCGCTTCGAGATCAACCGTGCCGGACAGCACGTCCGCCTGCGACCCGTGCGGAGCCGGAAGCGCCCGTGACGGTTGCGGCGCGCTGGGCCGGCCTCGCGGCGGTTTCGCTCGTCCTCGTCCTGCTGCTCGAACTGGCCCGCCTCCCGGCGGCGCTCCTCCTCGGCCCGATGGCGGCAGGCGTCGGGTTCTCGCTCGCGGGTGGCGGGCTCGCGGTGCCGCCGGTGGCGTTTCGCGTCGCGCAGGCGCTGGTCGGACTGATGATCGCCCGCATCCTCTCGCTGCCGGTGCTGCAGGAGATCCCGCAGCACTGGCTGCTCTTTCTCATCGGCGTGGTCTCGGTGACGGCATCGAGCGCCGTCCTCGGCTGGGGCGTGGCGCGGGCGGGGATTCTGCCGGGCACGACCGCGGTCTGGGGCTCGTCGCCCGGCGCGGCGAGTGCGATGACGCTGATGTCGGCGAGCTTTGGCGCGGACATGCGGCTCGTCGCCTTCATGCAATATACCCGCGTGGTGATCGTCGCCTCGCTCGCAGCGCTGATCGCGCGCTTCTGGGCGCATCCGAGCGCCGGCGCGGCGGCCGTCGGCTGGCTCGACGCGCCCGACTGGGGGTGGCTCGCCGCGACGCTGGCACTCGCCACGGGCTCGGTGGCGCTCGGGCGCCGCGTCCCGCTGCCGGCGGCGGCGCTGCTGCTGCCGCTGCTGCTCGGGACGCTGCTGCAGAATGCGGGGCTTCTCGTCATCGAGCTGCCGCCGGTGCTTCTCGCCGTCGCCTACGCCGCCATCGGCTGGGGGGTCGGCCTCCGCTTCGACCGGCGGACCGTCCGGCACGCCGCCCGCGCGCTGCCGGCGGTACTCGCCTCGATCACCTGCCTGGTGGCGATCTGCGCCGGCTTCGCGACGCTCCTCGTCGTCTTCGCCGGGCTCGATCCCGCTGACCGCCTATCTTGCGATGAGCCCCGGCGGCGCCGACACGGTGGCGATCATCGCCTCGTCGACCCAGGTCGACGTCGCCTTCGTGATGGCGATGCAGACCGCACGGCTGATCTTCGTGCTGATGACCGGCCCGGCGGTCGCGCGTTTCGTGGCGAACCGGGTGGCGGTCGCCAAGGGCTGAGGGGCTTCCGACGGAACCGGGTGCACGCCGGCCCGACGAAGGCACGCGGATCCCCCCGGGCGCGCTACTTCTGCTTCACCTGGGCAAGGGGAGCTTCGAACCGCGCCTCGAGCCCGGATCCGCCGAAGTGCAGGTCCGCGCCGCCGGTTCCGATCAGACCCATCCCGATCAGCCGTGAGCCGAACCCCTGGTGATCCGGTGCGGCCGCGGGGGGCCCGCCGAACTCCTTCCAGTGGAGGACGATGGTCTCGGCCCCGCTCGGACCATCAAGGTGCCAGCGCACCGCGACCCGGCCGGTCTCCTTCGACAGCGCGCCGTACTTCAGGGCGTTGGTCGCGAGCTCAAAGAGGAGCAGCGACACCGAGAGGGTGGCGCGTGGACCGAGCGCGACGACCGGGCCGGCGGCGTCGAACGTCCGCGAAGCGGCGAACGTCGCGAGGACCGCCTCGACGACGTCCGCGAGTTGCGTCTCGCTCCAGTCCCTCGCAAGCAGGACGTCGTGAGCTCCAGACAGGGCGCGGATCCGCTCGGTGAAGGCCTCGACCGGGGCTCGCTCTGCCACGCCGCGAAGGGTCTGCGTTGCAATGGCCTGCACCATGGCAAACATGTTCTTCATTCGGTGGCTGAGTTCCTGGTTCAGGACGCCCTGCGCCTCGTCGGCCTTTTGCTTGAGGGCTTCGCGCTGCTTTCGGTCGGTGATGTCGCTGAAGAGAATGGCCACGCGCCGGGATGCGGGATCTCCGACCCGGAACGCGTGCACGTCGAACCAGCGGGCGCCGAGCTTCTCGGCGAAGTGCTCGAAGCGGACGGCCTCGCCGGTGGTGGCCACCTTGCCGTAGATGTCGAACCAGTGCTGCTCGTGGCCGGGCGCGAGGTCGCGCATCCATCTGCCCTGGGCGTCCTTCAGCCCGGTCTGACCCGCGAACGCGGGGTTGACCTCGACGAAGCGGTAGTCGGTCGGGAGCTCGCCCTCGAACTTCATCTCGACGATACAGAAGCCGACGTCGATCGCCTCGAAGAGAACCCGGTACTGCTCCTCGCTTTCCCGGCGGCGGAGGTCGTGAGTGCGCCGGAGCGCGATCGCCTCGTCACGCTCGGCGATCGCCCGCCTGAGCTCGAGCTGGCTCATCACCTGCCGCGCGAGGTTTCGCAGGCCGCTCGCCTGCTGCGCGGTCAGTCCTTGCGGACGAGGCTCGCCGTCGATGACGCAGAGGCTGCCGAGCACGTCTCCCCCCGGGGTCACCAGCGGTGCCCCGGCATAGAACCGGATGAACGGCTCGCCGGCGACCAGGGGATTGCCGCTGGTCCGCGCGTCGAGCCGCAGGTCGGGAATGACGAGGAGGTCGGGCTCGACCAGCGCATGCGCGCAGACCGAGCTGTCGAGATCGGTTTCGCAGGCCTCGAATCCGATCCGCGCCTTGAACCACTGCCGATCCGACGCGACCAGGCTTACCAGCGAGACCGGGGTCGCGCAGATCTGGGTCGCCAGCAGCACGATGTCGTCGAAGCCCGGCTCGGCCGGCGTGTCGAGAATGCCGTAACTCTCGAGAGCGGCAATCCGGTCCCTGTCGAAGGTGTAATCGGGTGGCAGCAAAGCTGTCTCTCGAAGTGGGCGCTGCGGATCGGTCCCGCCCGCGTACGATGCTGTCCACGGACGTAACCGGCGAGTTAGGGGTACGAATCTCGCGGCCGAGGAGCCTCTGCGCGGCCTTCGGCAGATGGGCCAGTCTGGGCGCGGCCAACTCCCCGGCCACGCCGGGCAGCCGGGCGCACGATGCGGTCAGGCCCGGCCGATGCTCGCGCTCAGCGCGTTGATCTCGTCGACCACCTGGCCGATCAGCATGGCGGCGGCCTCGTTCTCCTCGCGCAGGCCGGCGACCTCGGCGGGGGAGGTCTTGTGCGAGGCCTCGGTCTCGAGCTTGAGCGCGTTGGCGGCGAGCATCGCGGACTTGGCCTCGGCGATGCGCACCCGCTCCTCGGCGTGGCGCAGCCGCTCCTCGGTGGTGCGCATCTGCTCCTGCAGTCCGATCATCGTGTCGGCGAGCATCAGGCCGGCGAGGAGCAGCATCCGCTTTTCGGTGGCGCGGCCGGCGTCGCCGATGCGGGTCGCCTCGGTGTCGAGGAGGCGCCCGGCGTGTTCCAGCGAGGCTTCCTGGCCGGGGTCGCAGGCGACCTCGAAGACGCGGCCGCCGATCTCGAGGATGAGTTCGGGCATGGTCAGACCTCCTCGATCAGCGGCTTGAGCTGGGCAATCAGGTCGTCGAGCGCCGCGACGTCCTTGTCGCGCTTGACCCGAAGCCGCTCCAGCTCGTCGGCAAGCTCGGCCTTCTCGGCCTCGAGCGCGGCGACCCGCTCGCGCAACTCCGATTCCCCGGGTTGCGGCTCGAGGGAGGCCGCTCTGGCTGCGAGGGCGGAACGGAGGCCGTCCAGCGCCTCCGCGAGCTGTGCTTGGAGCTGGGTGATCTGACTCATCTCTGCGCTTTCGATCCCGACGAACATGGTTTTAGGCAGCGCGCAAAGGTAATGCAATGCGTCCCGCGCCAGCCGCGGCGCAGGGCGCCGGCGGCGCACCCGGGGCCGATGAATCCGCCTTGACCCCCGAAGTCGTGCTGTTATCTGTGCCGAACCCCGGCGTCCGCCGCAAGGCGTGTCGGTGCCCGAGCAGAGGAGAGGCCGGTGAACATACCCGAGCTCCGCCAACGTTTCCCCGATCACTGGATGAAAGCCGCGGCGATCCGAGTGCTCGCGATGGATGCGGTGCAGAAGGCCAACTCCGGGCATCCCGGGCTGCCGATGGGCATGGCCGACGTCGCGACCGTGCTCTACGAGAAGCACCTGAAGTTCGACGCCTCCGCGCCGCACTGGCCCGATCGCGACCGCTTCGTGCTGTCGGCCGGGCATGGCTCGATGCTGCTCTACGCGCTCCTCTACCTGACCGGCTACGTCGACATGACGATCGAGGAGATCGAGAACTTTCGCCAGCTCGGCTCGCGCACCGCGGGGCATCCGGAATACGGGCGCTCGTCGGGGATCGAGTACGGCCACGCGGCGGGAATCGAGACGACGACCGGCCCGCTCGGCCAGGGGCTCGCGAACTCGGTCGGCATGGCGATCGCCGAGGAGAGCCTCGCCGCCCGATTCGGGCGAAAGGTCGTCGACCACCACACCTACGTCATCGCCGGCGACGGCTGCCTGATGGAAGGGATCAGCCATGAGGCGATCGCCCTCGCGGGAAAGCAGCAGCTCAGCCGGCTGATCCTGATGTGGGACGACAACGGCATTTCGATCGACGGCAAGGTGGCGCTCGCCGACATCACCGACCAGAAGGCGCGCTTCGCGGCCTCGGGCTGGTCGGTGCACGAGTGCGACGGGCATGACCCCGACGACATCGACCGCGCGCTGAACGAGGCGAAGGCGACCGACAAGCCGGCGATGATCGACTGCCACACCCACATCGGCTTCGGCGCCCCGACCAAGCAGGACACCAAGGCGGCGCATGGCTCGCCGCTCGGGCCGGAGGAGATCGCCAAGGTCCGCGAGATCTACGGCTGGCCCTATCCGCCGTTCGAGGTGCCCAAGGAGGTGCTCGACGGCTGGCGCAAGATCGGCTCCCGCGGCGAGGCGGCCCGGACGGACTGGGAGAAGCGGCTCGAGGCGCTGCCCTCCGGCAAGCGGTCCGAGTTCCAGCGGGTGACTTCCGGCGCGCTGCCGAAGAAGTTCGCCAGCGAGATGACCGCCTTCCGCAAGGCGCAGTCGGAGGCGGCGCCGAAAGTCGCGACGCGGAAGTCGTCGGAGATGGTGCTCGAGGTGATCAATGCGGTCGTGCCCGAGACGATCGGCGGCTCGGCGGACCTGACCGGGTCGAACAATACGCTGACCAAGGACCTCGGGATCTTCAGCCCGGAGAACCGCGCGGGCCGGTACATCCACTACGGCATCCGCGAGCACGGCATGGCCGCGGCGATGAACGGGCTCGCGGTGCATGGCGGGGTCATTCCCTACGGCGGGACCTTCCTCACCTTCGCCGACTATGCCCGGGGGGCGATCCGGCTCTCGGCGCTGATGGGGGTGCGGGTGATCTACGTGCTGACGCACGATTCGATCGGGCTCGGCGAGGACGGGCCGACGCACCAGCCCGTCGAGCACCTCGCCATGCTGCGGGCGACGCCCAACATCAACGTCTTCCGCCCGGCGGATACGGTGGAGACGGCGGAGGCCTGGGAACTCGCGATGCAGAACATCGACCAGCCGTCGGTGCTGGCGCTGACCCGGCAGAACCTGCCGACGGTCCGCACGACGCACAGCCGGCAGAACCTGACCGCGCGCGGCGCCTACGTGCTGGCGGAGGCCGAGGGGCGGCGGCAGGCGATCCTGATCGCGACGGGCTCAGAGGTCGAGATCGCGCTCAACGCGCGGACGATCCTGCAGGGGAACGGCATCGGCACCCGGGTCGTCTCGATGCCCTGCGAGGAGCTGTTCGCGGCGCAGGACGAGAAGTACCGGCGCTCGGTGCTGCCGGCGGGGCCGGTGCGGGTCGGGGTGGAGGCCGCGGTGCGCTTCGGCTGGGACCGCTGGCTCTTCGGCGAGCGCGGCAGCGAGAAGAAGGCGGCCTTCGTCGGCATGACGGGCTTCGGCGCGTCGGGAGCGATCGAGGACCTCTACAAGCACTTCGGCATCACCGCCGAGGCGGTGGCGGAAGCGGCCCAGGCGCTGCTCTGACGCCAGCCGAAGCGGCTGAGGGCAATCGACGGGGAGGCGCGCCGTGGCCTGGAAGACGCTCGACGACATCGACCTGGCGGGAAAGGTGGTTCTGACCCGCGTCGACATCAACGTGCCGGTCGAGGACGGACGGGTGACCGACGCGACGCGCATCGAGCGCATCGTGCCGACGATCAGGGACATCCTCGCCAAGGGCGGCAAGCCGGTCTTGCTGGCGCATTTCGCTCGGCCGAAGGGCAAGGTGGTGCCGGAGATGAGCCTCAAGGTGACGCTGCCGGCGCTGGAGACGGCGCTGGGGCAGCAGGTCGCCTTTGCCGACGATTGCATCGGGCCGGTCGCGAAGGCGGCGATCGACGCGCTGCCCGAGGGTGGCGTGCTCCTCCTGGAGAACACCCGCTTCCACAAGGAGGAAGAAGCGAACGACCCGGCGTTTGCGGGGGAGCTCGCGGCGCTGGGCGATGTCTACTGCAACGACGCCTTCTCGGCGGCGCACCGGGCGCACGCCTCGACCGAAGGGATCGCGCGGCTGCTGCCGTCGTGCGCCGGGCGGCTGATGCAGGCCGAGCTCGAGGCGCTGGAGAAGGCTCTGGGCCAGCCCGACCGCCCGGTGGTGGCGGTGGTGGGGGGCGCCAAGGTCTCGACCAAGCTCGAGCTCCTCGGCAACCTTATCGCGAAGGTCGACACGCTGGTGATCGGCGGGGGAATGGCAAACACCTTCCTCGCCGCGCAGGGCTTCGACGTCGGCAAGTCGCTTTGCGAACACGACCTCGGCGACACGGCGCGGGAGATCATGGCCAAGGCGGACGGTGCCGGCTGCACCATCCTGCTGCCGGTCGACGCGGTGGTCGCGCGCGAGTTCAAGGCCGGCGCGGCGAACGAGATCGTCCCGGTCACCGCCTGCCCGCCGGATGCGATGATCCTCGACGCGGGGCCGGCGTCGATCGCGGCGGTTGCCGCGGCCTTCTCGGGCGCGAGGACGCTGGTCTGGAACGGACCGCTCGGGGCCTTCGAGATCCCGCCGTTCGACGCGGCGACGGTGGCGGCGGCGAAGCAGGCGGCGGCGCTGACCCGCGCCGGGCGCCTCGTCTCGGTCGCCGGCGGCGGCGACACGGTGGCGGCGCTGAACGCGAGCGGCTCGGCGCGTGACTTCAGCTACGTCTCCACAGCCGGGGGGGCGTTCCTCGAATGGCTCGAGGGCAAGACGCTGCCCGGGGTCGCTGCGCTCGAGCCGTCCTGAGACCCGACTGCCGGGGAGCGAGGCCATGAAGACAACCCGCGCTGTCGCGAGAATCCTGAGCTTCTACGAGTCGGACAATCCGGGAGTGAAGGGCCATCTCTGCCGGTTGCTGATGCACGGGCGGCTTGGCGGGACCGGCAAGATGATCATCCTGCCGGTCGATCAGGGCTTCGAGCATGGGCCGGCGCGCAGCTTCGCGCCGAACCCGGCGGCCTACGATCCGCACTACCACTATCAGCTCGCGATAGACGCCGGTCTCAACGCCTATGCCGCACCGCTCGGGATGATCGAGGCCGGCGCGGACACCTTCGCCGGGCAGATCCCGACGATCCTGAAGATGAACTCGTCGAATTCGCTGGTGCCCAAGGCCGCCGGCTACGACCAGGCGGTCACCGCCGCGGTCGAGGATGCGCTGCGGCTCGGGTGCGCGGCGATCGGCTTCACGATCTATCCGGGATCCTCCTTCGGGCTCGAGATGTTCGAGGAGATCTCGGAGCTGCGCGAGGAGGCGGCCGCCAAGGGCCTGCCGACGGTGATATGGTCCTACCCGCGCGGCGAGGACCTGTCGAAGCAGGGCGAGACGGCGATCGACGTCGGCGCCTACGCCGCGCAGATCGCGGCGCTTCTGGGCGCGCATGTCATCAAGATCAAGCTTTCGACCGACTATGTCGAGCAGGACGAGGCCAAGAAGGTCTACGAGAAATACGCGATCGACGTGTCGACCCAGGCCGCGCGGGTGCGTCATTGCATGCAGGCCGCCTTTGGCGGCCGCCGGATCGTGGTCTTCTCGGGGGGCGCCGCCAAGGGCGAGGACGCGATCTACGACGATGCGCGCGCGATCCGCGACGGCGGCGGCAATGGCTCGATCATCGGCCGCAACACCTTCCAGCGCTCGCGCGAAGACGCGATGGCGATGCTCGATAGACTTGTCGACATCTACAAGGGTCGCGGCTGAGCGAGTCGCAAGCTACGGGATTCACAACCGTGCGGATATCTGTCATGGTTCGGAAAACCGGCGATAAACCGAGCAGAGCAGGCAGGCATGCATCCGGACATCGAACCGCGCCGCAGCGGACTCGGCGGAGCCATCTTTGCGATCATCGTGATCGCCCTCTTGTGCTACCTGACCTTTGCGGCGCTGCAGGGCGAGCACGGGCTCTTCAGCCTGTTTCAGGTGGAGGCGCAGGAGCGGCGCCTGACCGACGAACTCGGCGATCTGCGGGTGCAGCGCGAGGAAGTCTCCAACCGGACGCGACGGCTCTCGAGCGAGCATCTCGACCTCGACCTGCTCGACGAGCAGGCGCGCAAGGTGCTCGGGCTGGGAAGGCCCGACGAGATCATCATCCGCTGAGGCCGGCGGCACCCGCCGGCAATTCGGGGGGTTACCGGCGGTCGGAATCGCCGGTATAATTCGAATGGTTCAACGATAAACCAAATGGTGGGGGAAGAGTTGATGGCCACGACGCGCCGCGCCACGAAGTCCGCAGAACCCAGCGCCTCGAAGGACGAGCTGCTCCGCTTCTACCGGTCGATGCTCCTGATCCGAAGGTTCGAAGAGAAAGCCGGCCAGCTCTACGGCATGGGGCTGATCGGCGGCTTCTGCCACCTCTACATCGGTCAGGAAGCGGTGGTGGTCGGGCTGGAGGCGACCACCAAGGACGGCGACCAGCGGGTCACCACCTACCGCGATCATGGCCATATGCTGGCCTGCGGGATGGATCCGAAGGGGGTGATGGCCGAGCTCACCGGCCGCTCGGGAGGCTACTCCCACGGCAAGGGCGGCTCGATGCACATGTTCTCCAAGGAGAAGAAGTTCTACGGCGGCCACGGCATCGTCGGCGCCAACGTGCCGATCGGCGCCGGGCTCGCATTCGCCAACAAGTACCGCGGCAACGACAACGTCGCCTTCACCTACTTCGGCGACGGCGCAGCGAACCAGGGCCAGGTCTACGAGACCTTCAACATGGCGAGCCTCTGGAAGCTGCCGGTGATCTTCGTGATCGAGAACAACCAGTATGCGATGGGCACCTCGCTGAAGCGCGGATCGTCCTCGCCGCAGATCTACACCCGCGGCGTCCCTTACGGCATCCCCGGCGAGGCGGTCGACGGGATGGACGTGCTGGCCGTGCGGGACGCGGGCGCCAAGGCGGTGGCGCACTGCCGCTCCGGCGAAGGCCCCTATATCCTGGAGATGAACACCTACCGCTACCGTGGGCACTCGATGTCGGATCCGGCCAAGTACCGGACGCGCGAGGAGGTGCAGAAGATGCGCGAGGAGCACGACCCGATCGATCACGTCCGCGACCTGCTTGTCGCCGGCAAGATGGCAACCGAGGACGAGCTGAAGAACGTCGACAAGGAAATCAAGGCGGTCATCAACGAAGCCGCGCAGTATGCGCAGGACAGCCCGGAGCCGGACGTCGCCGAGCTCTGGACCGACGTATACGCGGCCTGAGGGGGAAGAGATGACGACGCAGATCCTGATGCCCGCCCTCTCGCCGACGATGGAGGAGGGCACGCTCGCCAAGTGGCTCGTCAAGGAGGGCGACACCGTCACCTCCGGGCAGATCCTGGCAGAGATCGAGACCGACAAGGCCACGATGGAGTTCGAGGCGGTCGATGAGGGGACGATCGGCAAGCTCCTGATCCCGGAGGGATCGGAGGGGGTGAAGGTCAACACCCCGATCGCGGTCCTGCTCGAGGAAGGCGAGGACGCTTCCGCGGCAGCGGCGCCTTCGCCCGCGCCGGCCGAAACCGTGTCCGAGCCCGAGGAGGCGCCCGCCGTCGCCATGCCGTCGCAGCCGGCGGTGGCGCGTCAGGAGCCTGCGCGCGAGCCCGAGGTCCCGGAGGGGACCAGCTTCCGCAGCCAGACCGTGCGCGAGGCGCTGCGCGACGCCATGGCCGAGGAGATGCGCCGCGACGACGACGTCTTCCTGATGGGCGAGGAGGTCGCCGAGTACCAGGGCGCCTACAAGATCAGCCAGGGGCTGCTCGATGAGTTCGGCGCCCGGCGGGTGATCGACACGCCGATCACCGAGCACGGCTTTGCCGGGCTCGCGGTCGGCGCCGCCTTCGCCGGGCTGAAGCCGATCGTCGAGTTCATGACCTTCAACTTCGCGCTGCAGGCGATCGACCAGATCATCAATTCCGCCGCCAAGACGCTTTACATGTCCGGCGGCCAGATGGGGAGCCCGATGGTGTTCCGCGGTCCGAACGGCGCGGCTGCGCGCGTCGGCGCCCAGCACAGCCACGACTTTGCCGCGCTCTATGCGCAGATCCCCGGCCTGAAGGTCGTCCAGCCCTACACGGCCGCCGACGCCAAGGGCCTGCTGAAGTCGGCGGTCCGCGACCCCAATCCGGTGATCTTCCTCGAGAACGAAATTCTCTACGGCCGCAGTTTCGACGTGCCGGACCTGGAGGACTTCACCGTCCCGATCGGTCGCGCCCGCATCGCGCGCGAAGGCAGCGACGTCACCATCGTGAGCTTCGGGATCGGCATGACCTATGCGCTGCAGGCGGCCGAAGAACTCTCCAAGGAGGACATCTCCGCCGAGGTCATCGACCTGCGCTCGCTGCGACCGATGGACACCGACACGGTGATCGAGTCCGTCCGCAAGACCAACCGCTGCGTGACCGTCGAGGAAGGCTTCCCGGTCTGCTCGATCGGCAACCACATCTCGGCGGTGCTGATGGCGAAGGCGTTCGACTTCCTCGACGCGCCGGTACTGAACTGCACCGGCAAGGACGTCCCGATGCCGTACGCCGCGAACCTCGAGAAGCTCGCGCTCGTCACGACCCCCGAAGTCATCGCGGCCGTCAAGGCCGTGACCTATCGCTGAGGAGGGCGCACCGATGCCGATCAATATCCTGATGCCCGCGCTCTCGCCGACGATGGAAGAGGGAACGCTCGCGAAATGGCTGGTCAAGGAGGGAGATCAGGTCACGTCCGGCGCGATCCTCGCCGAAATCGAGACCGACAAGGCCACGATGGAGTTCGAGGCCGTCGATGAGGGCACGGTGGGGAAAATCCTCATCGGCGAGGGCACCGAGGGCGTGAAGGTCAACACGCCGATCGCGGTGTTGCTCGAAGAAGGCGAGAGCGCAGACGCGATCGACGCCGCCCCTGCCCCGGCGGCCGAAGCCGCGCCGAAAGCGGAGGCCAAGCCGGCCGAGGCCGCGCCACCGGCCAAGGCGGCGGCGACGAACGGCACATCCGCGCCTGCCGCCGCGGGGAGCAACCGCGTCTTCGCCTCGCCGCTCGCCCGCCGGATCGCCGAAGAGCGAGGGCTCGACCTCGCCGCGATCAAGGGCTCCGGACCGAACGGCCGGATCGTGAAGGCCGATGTCGCCTCGGCCCAGCCGGGCGCCAAGTCGGGCACCCGGCGGCCGCCGCGTCGGCGCCTGCGCCGGCCGCCGCCCCCGCGGCAGCCCCGACCCCCCCGGCGGCGGCGGGAGCGGAGGCGATCAAGAAGCTCTACGCCGATCGCACATTCGAGGAAGTCCCCCTCGACGGCATGCGCAAGATAATCGCCGCGCGGCTCACCGAGGCCAAGCAGACGATTCCGCACTTCTACCTGCGCCGGGAAATCCGCCTCGACGCGCTTCTCGCGTTCCGCTCGCAGCTCAACAAGGAACTCGACTCGCGGGGCGTAAAGCTCTCGGTCAACGACTTCATCATCAAGGCCTGCGCGCTGGCCCTTCAGCGGGTGCCCGACTGCAACGCCGTCTGGGCCGGCGACCGGGTACTGCGCCTGAAGCCGTCCGACGTCGCGGTGGCGGTGGCTATCGATGGCGGTCTCTTCACGCCGGTCCTGCGCGACGCCGACAAGAAGTCGCTGTCCGCCCTATCGGCCGAGATGAAGGACCTCGCTGCCCGCGCCCGCACCCGCAAGCTGGCGCCGAACGAATACCAGGGCGGGACCTTCGCGATCTCGAACCTCGGGATGATGGGGATCGAGAACTTCGATGCGGTGATCAATCCGCCGCACGCCTCGATCCTCGCCGTCGGTGCGGGGATCGCCAAGCCGATCGTCGGGTCCGGCGGCGAGATCGAGGTCGCGACGATGATGTCGGTCACGCTCTCGGTCGATCACCGCGTCATCGACGGCGCGCTCGGCGCCCGTTTCCTCGAAGAGATCAAGCACAACATCGAGCATCCCATCGCGATGCTTGCGTGAACCTGGCGGAGCGGACGCAAGTCCGCTCCGACGCTTTGCTCAGCGGCCGCCGCCGCCCGCGATCACCTGGTCCATATTCTTGGAGGGTTCGGCGCAGCCGGCCTCGCCGATGATCTTCGCCGGCACCCCCGCCACCGTCTTGCACGCGGGCACGTCCTGAAGCACCACCGATCCCGCCGCGATGCGGCTGCAGCTTCCGACGTGGATGTTGCCGAGAACCGCCGCACCGGCGCCGATCAGCACGCCATTCCCGATCTTGGGATGGCGGTCGCCATCTTCCTTGCCGGTTCCGCCCAGGGTCACCGAATGCAGCATCGAGACATTGTCGCCCACGACCGCAGTCTCGCCGATCACGATCGAATGCGCATGGTCGATCATGATCCCCTTGCCCATCTTGGCACCGGGATGGATGTCGACCCCGAACACCTCCGACGTGCGCATCTGCATGAAGTACGCGAGGTCCTGCCTGCGCCGCATCAACAGCCAGTGGCCGACGCGATAGCACTGAAGCGCCTGATAACCCTTGAAAAACAGCAGCGGCTGAATGTACCGGTGGCAAGCCGGATCCCGGTCGAAGACCGCGAGGATGTCGGCCCGCGCCGCCATCCCGAGGTCGCTGTCGTTCTGATAGGCCTCGTCCGCGATCTCCCGCAGGATCAGCTCGCTCATCTCCGGTGAAGCGAGCTTCTGCGCGATCCGGTAGGACAGCGCGCCCTCGAGACTTCCGTTGTGCAGAACGCCGGCGTGGACGAGGCTCGCCATCAGCGGCTCGTCCTGAACCACCTGTTCAGCCTCGGTACGGATCCTCGACCAGACCGGATCAAGACTCGCGAGGTTCGTCCGTACCCGTTCCATGCCGCTCCCTCCATTCACCGCTTACCGCCGGCAACTTTGTCCGCCAACCGGCAAAAATCAAGGGCGAAGGGTGCAAGCCACGAAAGAGGTCGCTAGACCGGCCGAGGCGGCTCGATCCCGACGCAGTGCAGCGCCAGCCGAATTCTGCCCGATCCGAAGCTGCCCCCCTCGCCCGTCAGGAGCAGCGGCGTCGGCGCATAATAGGTGACCGGGCTCCCGCTCAGCCCCACCACGTAGGAGTTGAGCGCGGTCCCGAGACCGGACCCGTAGCGATTGTCCGCGCCCGCGACACCCAGTCGCCAGCCGGTGAGTCCGCCGCCCGTCAGCGCACCGACCACGCGTCCGGTCACGCCCACGAGTTGCGTTTGCGCCGGAATCGTCACCGTGGTGCTGTTCGTCGCGGCCGGCACGATCGTGTGGTCGAATTCGAGAACCTTCCAGATCATGCCCGCGCCGTTCGGCGAGGCTACGACCGCATCCGGCACCCAAGCCGTGCCGTCGTGCAGCAGATACCCGCCCCGGCTCTCGTCCCAGGCTCTCCAGCCCGCCCGCGGCGCGAGGAAGACCCAGCCGCCGTTGCTTCGGACGGCGATCCTTCCTTCCTGCCCCACCCAGTCGCCGCTGGCGGTCTCGGCCACCAGATACCCCGCGCCCTCTTCGACGGTCGCGGGAGGGCCGGAGAGCGTCGAGCTCTTCACGCGGAGCTGCGCCACGGCGTCCAGCCGCGCCAGGGCCTCGTTGACGGTGACGTGCTTCTGTGCCTGCGACGGCGCGAGGAGCGGCAGTTCCAGCTGGGCGGTCTTAGCCATCGAATTCGATCCTCTCGAACGGTCCGGCCCCATAGCGGGCCGACATCTGCGCCACCTCGAACGTCAGGGTCCCCGTCGCGCCATCCTCGGCCTGCGCGGCGGCCGAATAGACCACGGCCGGAACGGAGACCGACACCTCCCGCAGCAGCGTTCCTCCCGCGCCGGATACCCGGACGAGATAGCTTTCCACCTCTTCGCCCAGCGGCACCTCGGTCCCGAGCCAGCCGTCGCCGTCGATCCGGGTCCGCCGGATCCACGTCAGTGCGACGCCGCCGTCCGCGAGCCGGCGTGCGCCGAAGTGGGCGGGCCGGTACGGTCGCAGCGCCACGCCCGAAAACGCTTCGACCCGGTGCAGGTAGCTCGGATCGTCGTAGGGCCGCGTCGCCAGGCCGACGCGGTAGTGCCGCTCCAGCCCGCGCGCGGCGGCGGCGAGCGGCAGCCTCGCGCCCAGCCGGTCGAGCAGCACGAACTCGGTGCCCACCGGCCACACTGCCGGCATCGCCGCGTCCGTCCCCGCCTGCCCGCGCAGGAAGTCGCGGAGCAGGTACTCGCCCGGCGCGACCAGGTCCGCACCGCAGAACTGGACGATCTCCCAGTCGTCCGCGCCCGTCCCGCGCAGCGCCGCCGCATTGGCGCCGTTCAGCACGTCGGCCTCGTCGCGGCCCTGCAGGCTACCCGACCCGATCCGCACCCGGACGGCGGCGCGCATCCATCGCCCCGGCACCGCCGCCGGCAGCGGATCGAGCAGGCTTCCGAGGACCGCCGGACGCTGCACCGTGGCCGCCAGCGAATAGCCGAAGTCGGCGCCCGCCGAGTAGATCGCGACCGGCCCTGCCCAGGGCCGCTTGGCGATCGCCACGTAGGGTCCGATTCCGGCGTCATCCCCGTCGAGAAGCGGCAGGTCGAGGAACTCGACGTCGACCGGGCCCGGCGCCTCGATCGGCAGCGAGCGCGCCGCCCGGGCCTCCCGCACCGGTGCCCGGTAGACGCCGGGCTCGATACGAACCCCGGTCGCTGCCCGCGGCCCACCCTCCTCGATGCGATCGAGCCGATAGAGCGCGGGCGAGCCCTGCACGGCCACCAGAATCCCCCGCGGTGACCCGAAGCAGCGACAGCGGCAGCGCGCACGCGATCGCGTCGCGCGCGACCCGCCCTTCGCTCAACGATCGCTCGGCGATCGCGCGCGCCTCTCCCTCGAGCAGGACGATCGGAAAGGACATCTGGTTGCTGCGCGGCTCCGCCGCCTCGGGGGCCAGCGCATCGACCGCCCCGGCCTGATAGTCGAGATCGGCGCGGAGAAACCCCACCGTGACCCGATCGGCCATCTCGACCGCCGGCGACCGCGTGAGCGTCACCGGCGGTTCGCGCCCCTTGGCGACGCAGTCGCCGACCGCGATCGACGTCACCGCCGTTCCCGCGCGGCTCGCGAAGCCGAGCCTGCCGTCCATCGCGAAGCTGTCGAAGGCATAGGCCAGCATCAGCGGCTGCAGGCTTTGTCTGCCCAACTCCACGGCGCCGACCAGATAGCCCGTCACCCCGCCGTGCAGCCGCGCGACGTCGACGTCCTCGAGCCGGCAGCGCGCGCAGATCGCGGCCACCACCTCGGCAAGATCCATCATCGACGTCCGACCGTTCAGCCAGTGCCCGACCTGATAGTTGGCCCCGTCGATCCAGGTCTCGATCCGCCCGGGAAAGTCCGGCCACGGCCGAGCGTCCCAGGCCCAGACATGCGCCCGCGCCATGTCGACCATCGGCCCGCCATAGTGCTCCGACACCGGGTTGTTCGCCGGGTCGTTCCAGTGCGCATACGTCGCCTGCAGGTATCGCCGCTGGATGAGATCGTCCCTGCCGCCATCTGAATAGTAGGGAAAAAAGCTCTCCGACGACTTGGGGTCGTGGAAGACGTTCGGCTGGTTCGTTCCCTTGTCGACCGCCGGGCAGCCGAGCTCGGTGAACCAGATCGGCTTCGACCGCGGCACCCACGCGGTTGGCGCCGCCACCTTCACGCCGCCGATCCGATCGACATGCGCTGCGGACCACCAGCCGACCAGGTCCTTGTAGCGGAACACCCAATCCTCGCCATACGCCCCGTCGGCGATCGCAACGCGCCGTTGCGCATCCCGGTCTGCCGCATCGGCATAGTACCAGGCGTAGCCCTCGCCGCCCGCGACGTTGCCCGTCAGGTAGTCGAGGTCGTAGATCGAGCCCGCCGCCGCGTCGGCGTGGTCCGCCTCCTCGCGCCAGTCCGACAGCGGCATGTAGTTGTCGATTCCGACGAAATCGATCGCGTCCGAAGCCCAGAGCGGATCGAGATTGAAGATGACGTCGTTCGACCCGTCTGCCGGATGGTGCCCGAAATACTCCGACCAGTCCGCCGCATAGCCGATCCTGGTGCCCGGCCCCAGGATCGTGCGGACCTCGGCCGCCAGGGCCACCAGTGCCCGCACCGCGGGATAGCCGGTCCGCGCATCGCGGATTTGCGTCAGTCCGCGCAGCTCCGACCCGATGCAGAACGCCTCGACCCCGCCCGCCAGCGCGCAGAGGTGCGCATAGTGCAGCACGAACCGCCGGTACGACCATTCCTCCGGACCGTGGTAGCGCACCGCCCCGCCCGACACCTCGAAGTCGCCGGCCGTTGCGGCCCCGAAGAAGGCCGCCACCTCGTCCGCCGCCGCCGGGGTGAGGTCGCTCGACCCCGGCCGTCCCGGGCGCCTGCGCCAGCGTGATCCGCCCGCGCCACGGCACCGGCGGCTGCTCGACCGCGTCCGTCCAGGGGTCGGCGCGAGAATTGCCCGCGACGATGTCCATCAGCACGAACGGATAGAACATCACCGACAACCCGTCGGCCTTCATCCGCGCGATCGCCTGCACGACCGAGGCATCGGCCGGCGTGCCGCCGAAGATCGGCCGCCCGTCGACCGAGCTCACCACCTTCGCCGCCGGCCGCTCGACCCCGGACACCACCCAGCGCATCGGGTCGCCGTCCTCGTCGCCCTGCTCGACCGCCGGTTCCAGCCGGCACGCACCGCAGCTGAGGTCGTCGCCGAACCAGGTGATCACCAGCGACACCGAGCGCACCGCCGGCAGCTCGGCCGCCAGCTGGTCGAGCGAGGCGGCGAGATCGGGGATCCCGCGATCGTTGTGCACGTTCAGCACCGGGGTATCGCCCCGGCCGCGCCTCAGGTAGACCGGCTCGGTCGCCAGCACGTACTCGCCGGTCCCGGGCACCAGCGCCACCCCGCGGATGTCCAGCGCCGGCGCGCGCGGCAGTCCCGGCAGCGGCTCGGCGGCTCGGCGGAAGACCTCGAAGTTGAACTGCGGGATCCGGTTGCCGAACGGCGTCAGGTCCAGCGCCTCGATCACGACGTAGGCCGTGCCGCGATAGGCCGGCGCCACGCCCTCGATCGCCTCGATCAGCGGATCGGGCAGCTGCTCCTCGGATCCCGGGTGCAGCCGGAAGGTCACGGTCGACTGGTCGAGCGGCTGCCCGTCCGCCCAGATGCGCCCGACCCGCGAGACCTCGCCCTCGCAGAGCGCGATCGCGAGGCTGACCGAATAGCTGTATTCACGCACGGTCGCGCCGCCGCCGCCCTTGCCGCCGACGCTCTCGGAGTTCACCGACTCGAGGAACCGGCTCGACCAGATCAGCTGTCCCGCGACGCGGTTGCGCCCGAACGCGCGCGGCAAGGCCGCACCTTCGCTCGAGCCCATCACCCGGAACCGCTCGACCCGTCCGGTCTCCACCGGCGCGGAGCCCGCGCCCAGGAGCCGCTGGTCGAGCGCCGAGCCGATCACCGCGCCGGCCGCCTTGCCGATCGCCATCGCGCCAAGTCCGGCGACCGAGCCGCCGACCGCCCCGCCGAGGGCCGAGCCCGCGGCTGCGAGAAGGATCGTCGCCATCAGCTGCACCTCTCGGGAAAGCGAAACGCCCCGGCAATCCGCCGCGCCCAGGCCGGCGTCAGCGGCGACTCCAGCACCCCATGCCCGGAATAGGCGTGGATCAGCGTCGCATCCCCCCGAGCCGAGGCCGCGAGGATCCCGACGTGCTTCGCGACCCCCCCGTCGCGCATGCGGAGCACCACCACATCGCCCGGCCCGGCCGACGCCGGGTCGAGCGGCAGCAGGTGCCGCCCCGCCGCCGCCAGCAGGTCCTCCGACCGGCTCGGCTCCGACCAGTCCGGCGTATAGCCCGGCACCGCTTCCGGCTCGGCCCCGATCAGCTCCCGCCACACCCCGCGCAGCAGCCCGAGGCAATCGGTGCCGGCCCCGCGGCAGCTCGCCTGATGCCGGTACGGCGTCCCGATCCAGCGGCGGGCGCAGGCGACGATGGCGTCAGCTCTCGCGGCTTGCCCCGTCATGGTTGCCTCCATTCTTCGGATAGGCCGTCACCCAGTCGTCGCCCGGGACATGCGGAAATCCGCGAAAGTTGAGAAAGTTGGCGAACTTGGCCTGGCAGGTCGCAGCGCTCTTGTCGCAACCCGCGACCACCCGGAACCGGTCACCCGCCGCCGCCGCAAACCCCGGCTCCTGCCAGAGCGCCAGATGCCGCCGCCCGTCGCTCCCCGGCCGGTCGGCCTTGACCGTGGCATCCTCGCCCGCGTTCGCCCCCGAGAGCCACACCAGCCGTCCGTGCAGGAACCAGCCCTCGGCATGGCCGTCGAGCCCGCTCGCCACCAGCCGCGCACCCGCGGTGCCGTCCGCCAGCACCACGCCCTCGCCCGAGAACCCCGGCCGCCCGGTATCGAAGCCGCACCTCGCGTCACCCAGCACCCGGTCGCAGGTCTTCAGGATCGATCGCCCCACCGGCGCGTTCAGCGCCTCGGCCGGCCCGCGGAGCTCCGCCTCGAACGCCCCGCCCGACCGGCGGAATCTCGCCGAAGCGGCCGCGAAACAGCAGCACCCGCAGGTCCGGCCGCTCCCAGTCCACCAGCCAGTGCCAGATCTCGGCGTCGTCGAAGCGCCCGGCGCGGATATCCTCCTCGCGCACCGAGGCGTCGCTCAGCGCACCCGTCGCCTGCGCGTTGTCGACGCTCAGCCCGGTCGCGAGCTGCAGCGTCGTCGTGTCCATCCCGCTGCTCGCCCGGAACAGCGTCGCCTCGAAGCTCAGGTCGCGGTCGTGGTCGGTGAAGCCCAGCGCCATCCCGTCCTTGCGCAGCACCCGCCAGCAGCGGCAGAGCCGCGTCGCTCGCCCGTCGAGCCGCGCCTGCAGCTCGGGATCGATCGCCCGCATCAGACCCGCACCTCGATCACCGGGACCTGCGGGATTTCCCCCGCCGCAAAGCCCGACAGGCTCACGCCGATCCGGTCGGTGTCGAAGCGCACCGGCACGTCGAACTCGAATCCCGCCGTCACCAGCGCGCCGGCCGCCGGCGCCGTCGCCAGCTCGATCCGGCCCGAGGCCGCATCCACCGCGAACCCCGAGCCTTCCGCCAGCAGCACGCCGCCGACCGCCACCCGCACCGTTCCCGCCACCGGCTTCGCGATCGGCCGCGCATAGCTCTGCGCCCCCGAGCGGTACGCCTTCACCAGGTCGAACCCGGTCGTCGTCCCGTCCCCGGTCCCGATCTCCTGGTCGAGCGCCGACGGCGTCGCCGACGGCAGGCAGGAGCGGTAGTCGCTCCAGTCCTTCCAGCGAAAGCCGTAGAGCTGCCCGTGCCGCGCCTCGAAGAACGCCGTCACCTCGGCAAGATCGTCGAGCGAACGCACCCCCACCCCGGCGTCGTAGCGCCGGCGCGAGTGCGCCCAGGGGCTGTTGCGCTCCTCGAACCCGTTGGTCAGCGTGACGATCTCGGTCCGCCGCTCCGGCCCGCCGCTCGAGCCGAACGACAGCGCCGCGGGAAACCGCACCTCGTGGAAGCTCATCGTCCCGTCCTCCTCAGAGATTGCGCCGTCCGCGCGCGATCGCCCGGTTCAGCTCCGCCGCCACCTGGCTCTGCGAGCGCTGGAACCCGCCGACGTCCGGCGTCGAGATGTTCATCGTCACCTGCACCGCGCCACCGCCGTTACCGCCGCCGCCGCTCCGGATGCCGAGCTTGCCGTCGGCGCCGCGCGCCAGCGGGACGATCGCCTCCGGTCCCGCCTCGCCCATCAGCCCGAGCCCGCCGCGCATCGGAAAGTGCGTCGGCCCGTCGACCACCCCGCCGCGGGCGAAGGCCGCGACCCGGCCCGCGCCGAAGCTCGCGCCCTTCGCGAACGGCAGCACGCCGCTCAGGATCGACTGCACCCCCTTGCCGAGCATCGAGCCCACCGCGCCCTGCGCCGGCGCCAGCGCCTGGCTCAGCACCGAGCTCGAGATCGAGCGCCCGACGCCGGCCAGAGCGTCCGACAGCCGCCTGCCGTCGAAGATCACCCCCTCGAACGCCCGTCGGAGCGACGAGGACACCGTGCTCGACATCCCCGAGGCCTCGCGCCCGGCCGCCTTCATGCTGCCCTGCACGCCCTCGAGCTCGGAACGGAAGGTGCCGGTCACCGCCTCGAGCCCCGACACCGTCCCCTGCAGCCCCGCGAGCTGCGACTCGAGCCCGCCGAAGTCGCCTTCGTAGTCCGCCATGGTCACTCCGTTTCTCGCCGGGGCCGGTCCGGGAAGCGGGCCGCGAGCGCCGAAAGCCCTGCCCGGGTCATCGCCTCGCGGCCGCCGTCCTGTCCCGCCAGCAGCATCAGCTCCGCCGGGGTCAGCGCCCAGAACACCTCCGGCGCCAGCCCGAGCTGCACCAGCCCGAGCCGCATCAGCCCCGGCCAGGCGATCCGGTTCATGCGCCCGCGTCCGCCTCGGGCAGCGTGAAGGTCACCCGCAGCAGCCGCGCCGCCGCCTGCGCCGCCGCGAGCGGCCCGCCGTCGATGCGCGCCTGCACCAGATCGGCCTCGCCGATCTTCCACCCGCCGCCGTTCAGCCCCGCGGTCAGCAGCGCGATCAGATCCCGCACCCGGAAGCTGCCCGCCTCGAAGCGTCCGATCAGATCGACCAGCGACTCGCTCTCGAGCCGCGCCTCGAGCTCGGCGAGCGCGGCCAGCGTCAGCCGCATCATCCGCGCCTCGCCGTCGACGCTGAGCTCGACCTCGCCGCGCCAGGGGTTCGCCATCAGATCGCCGCGAAGCTGACCGCGCCGGCCGAGGCGAGCGCGATCTCGTAGACCGCCTCGCCGTCATGCTGGCCGGAATACTCGATCGAGCTGATCTGGAACGGCCCCTCGATCACCCCGAAATCCGGGATGATCACCTGGAACGCCGGGATCTCGCCGGCGAAGAAGATCGCCCGCGCCCGCTCGTCGGTCGCCGCGTCGCGGAACACGCCCGACCCGCTGATCGCCGCACTTCGCACGCCGGCGCCCGCCAGGAGCTCGCGCCACCGTCCCGCGCTCTCGAGCGACGTCACGTCGACCGTCTCGGCGTTGAAGCTGATCCGCGTCGCGCGGAGGCCCGCCACCGTCTCGAACGTGCCCGTCCCGGACATGTCCAGTTTGATCAGCAGATCCTTGCCTCTCTGGGCCGCCATGCTCGTCGTCCTCTCGAATGTGATTTCAGTCCTGGTCGACGACGGCGCGGAAGCGCAGCGCGATGCGCCGCCGTTCCGGCGCCGGGCCGCGCTCGGCCAGCGCCCGCAGGAAGCGCAGCGCCACCAGCCGCCCGGAGTCGAGCGCGAGCGGCGCGTCGACCAGGCTGGCGCAGACCGCCGCGGCCACCCGCTTCGCCCGATCGAACCCGTCGCGCTCCGAATGCACCGTCACCGTGAAGTCGTGCACCGCGCCGCTGCTCGTCTTGGTGTCGTTCGCCCGGACGGTCTCCTCGCCGAGCGTCACGTAGTCCTCGCCCGTCGCGTCCCCCGGCACCCGCTCGAGCGGCGCGTCGAAGATCGCGCCGCCGACGAGCCCCGCCAGCTCCGCGTCGGCCACGAGCCGCTGGTAGATCCGCGCCTGCAGCCCGGCGGAAAAGATCATGCTCATGCGCTCACGCCCTCCTCGGCGAGGATCTCGAGGAACCACCCCTCGCCGTCGCGCTCGGCGACGCTCAGGATGTCGAAGATCCGCGCGCCCTCCCGCAGCCGCTGGTCGGCGCGCGGCCGCGACGGCGCGCCCCAGGGCGCACCGCGCACGACGATCCGGTAGCGCTGCCGCGGCCGGGGCCGGCCGCCCTCGAAGGCCTCGCTGCCCGCCAGCGCCTCGACCCCGGCCCAGAGGATGCCCGCCGCCTCCCAGGCGACCTCGAAGCCGCCCGCCCCGTCGGGAACCGCGACCCGGGCCTCGAGCACCAGCCGGCGGTTCAGCTGCCCGATGGAACTCACGCCGCCCCTCCGCCGATCCGCGTCGCGCGATAGGCCTCGATCAGCACCAGCACCCCGAAGGGCATCGAGCCCGCGACCGCGTTCCCTTCCGAGCGGCTCGCGTAGAAATGCGCCGCCAGCAGGAACACCGCCTGGCGCAGGTCGGCCGGCACCTCTTCCCAGGCCTCGCCGAAGCCGGCGCTGAACCGCACCTCGGCATGCCCGCAGCGCGGGATCCGCGGCAGGCTCCGCCCGAAGCGCCCCACCAGGCGCGGCCGCTGCGCATCGCGCAGCACCGACCAGGCCTCGGGATCGACCACCGTCTCGGTGCCGTCCGGCTCCACCAGCGTGACCGAGGCGACCGCGCGCACGGGTGCGATCGGCATCCCCTGGCTCGCGTCCTCGCGCCAGCGGCTGACCGTCAGGTTGAAGTCGCGCGCGAGGAGCGCCCGCCCCAGCCGCGCTTCGATCGCCGCCATCGCCGCCCGCAGGTAGAGCTCGAGCACCGCGTCCTCGGACCCGTCGTCGGCAAAGCCGCTGCCGAGCCGCAGGTGCTCGGCGAACGCCCGCACCGGGATCGCCGCCGCCGGCGGCGCGCTCACTTCCGTCAAGACCATCGAAGAACTCCTCGGTGCAGGCGCCCAGGGTCCCGGGCATCGATCGAGACTGGACACACCCCCGCGCCCCCCGAGCGGAGGGAGGAGCAGCGACTGGAAGACGCGGGGATGTGTCCGACCCGCCGCGAACGGCGGGCCATCTGCTCAGGCTTCGGCCGTCAGGCCTCAGGCGCTGGCAAATTTCACCAGCTTGATCGCCGCGAAGTCGGAGACGTCGCCGCCGATCCGCTTGGTGGCGTAGAAGAGCACGTGCGGCTTGGCCGAGAACGGATCGCGCAGGATGCGCAGGTCCGGCCGTTCCGCCACGGTATAGCCGGCGCGGAAGTCACCGAAGGCGATGGCATAGGCATTCGCCGCGATGTCGGGCATGTCCTCCGAGATCAGCACCGGATAGCCCATCAGCCGCGCCGGCTCGCCGGCGGCGAGCCCGTCCGACCAGAGGAACCGCCCGTCGGCATCCTTCATCTTGCGAACCGCGCCGGCGGTCTTGGAGTTCATCACGAAGCTCGCGTTCGCCCGGTAGCGCGCGCCGAGCGCATAGACCACGTCGACGATCGCATCCGCCGGATCGGTCGAGTCGAAGTCCCCCGCCGCCCCGGTCGGCACGTAGCCGAGCGAGCCCCAGGCGAAGAGCGCGTTGTCGACCTTGGGATAGTTCAGGAACCCCGTCGGCTTGTCGACGCCGTCGCCCGCCACGAAGGCCGCGGCCTCGGCGCGGCTGAACTTGTCGGCGATCCGCTGCGCCAGCCAGCCCTCGACGTCGAAGGCCGAGTCGTCGAGCAGCCGCTGGCTCGCCTTCGGCAGCGCCGACAGCTCGTGCAGCGGGATCGAGATCCGGTCGACCTGCGGCGTGCCGGTCTCGGCGCGCTCGCCGCTCTCGCTCGCCCAGCCGGCGCCGATGTCGGTGTGGTCGACCAGCACGTCGAAGGCGCTCGCCTCCACCGTCACCACGTTGGCGATCGTGCGGATCGAGGCCGACGAGCGCAGCACGCCGACGATCTGCGCCGCGGTCACCGGGTCGACCAGGTAGCCGCCGTCGGCCGCCACCGCGGTCGAGAGCGCCTTCTCCTCGACGCTCAGGCCGCGCAGCCCGTCGTCGCTGCCGGAGCGCAGGTAGGCCGCGAAGGCCTTCTTGTGCGGGGTTTCGGTTTCGGCCCCGTGCGCCAGCGGCGGGCGGGAGAGCGCGATGGACTTGCGGTCGAGCATGGCCAGACGGGTTTCCTGTTCCTGGAGCTTCGCTTTGATCTCGGACTGGAAGGCGTTGAACTCGCCCAGAAACCCGGTGATGGCGGCCTTCGCTTCCATCTGCGGGCTCTGGGCCGGCGCGGCAGTCCCCGGCCGGGATTTGGTCTCAGCGTTCTTCATCAGCTGTGTTTCCTTCACGACTTGCGTCGGCGACGGCCGCCTCACGCCATCAGCGCCCGGGCCTCGCGGAAGCTCTCCGCCAGGGCCTGCGCCAGATCCGCCTCCGCGTCGGCGGCGTCGGCATCGACCCGCGCATCGGGAAGCATCGGGAAGGTCACGAGCGACACCTCCCAGAGCTCGATCTCATGCAGCAGGCGCTGGCCGCCGGCCGCTTTCTCGCTCCTCAGCGTGCGGTAGCCGATCGACAGCCCGTCGATCGCCCCCGCCTGCAAGAGCACGTGCGCCTCGCGCGCCGCCTGCACCTCGAGCAGCAGCCGCCCCTTGACCCAGAGGCCGCGCGCGTCCTCGCGCACCTCGTCCCAGACCCCGATCGGCCGGGTCGGATCGTGCTGCCACAGCATCTTCACGCCCGAGCGCGCCCTGGCGAGCCGGGTGAGCGAGGCGCCGTAAGCCCCCTTCTGCACCACGTCGCCGCCCTGGTCCGCCGCGCCGAACAGGCTCGCGTACCCCGCGATCTCGGCGCCCTCGCGGACCGCCAGCTCGCCGTCGAAGCTGCGGAACTTGGTCTCGAGCGAGCCGAATCCGCCAAAGCGATGCATCATTTCTCCTTCCTCAGGAAATCGTCATGTTCAGGAGCCCGTAGGCGATGTCGCAGAGGATCAGCGACGCCGCGCCATACACCGCGAGCCAGATCCGCTTCTCCAGCCGATCGAGCGTCACCTCGATCTGCCGCAGCCGCCGTTCGAGCTGCTGCCAGCGCTCCTCCTGGATCCGCTCGTTCACCTCGATGCGCGCCGCCGCCGCGTCGAACGGCTCATAGAGAAACCTCGACCCGCCACCCCGTACTCCGGACACCCATCACTCCTCCTGGAACTTCGGCAGCCCGAGCAGCTGCCGCTTCTCGGCATCGCTCAGGAACCCCGCCGCGCTGATCCGCCGCCACAGCGCCTCGCGTTCCTCGGCCAGCGCCGGCACGTTGTCGAAGTCGACCTTGAGCTGGAACGCCGCGCCGTAGAACGCCGGCAGCCACCCCGACATCGCCGCCAGCGTCTTCGACACCAGCGGCAGCACCGTCAGCCGGTAGAACGCCCGGTGCGCCTCGGCATAGTTGGCATAGGTGTTGTCGCCCGGCAGCCCGAGCAGCATCGGCGGCACCCCGAAGGCCAGCGCCACGTCGCGCGCCGCCGCCTCCTTGGTGCGGTGAAACTCCATGTCGCTCGGGCGAGAACCCCATCGGCTTCCAGTCGAGCCCGCCCTCGAGCAGCATCGGCCGCCCGGCGTTGCGCGCCCCCTGGTGATGGCTCTCGAGCTCGTCGACCAGCCGCTCGTACTGGTCGGTCCCGAGCTGCCCCTGCCCGTCCGCGCCCTTGTAGACGATCGCCCCCGACGGCCTTGCCGCGTTGTCGAGCAGCGACTTCGACCAGGTGCTCGCCGAGTTGTGCACGTCGATCGCACTCGCCGCCGCATTCAGCGGCGACAGCCCGTAGTGGTCGTCCTGCGGATGGAAGCTCTTCACGTGCAGCACCGGCACCCGGTCCTGCCGCATGTCGAAGATGTGCTTGCGTCCCCCGACCGTGTATTCGTAGGCCACCGGCCAGCCATCCGTGCCCGGCACCACCTTCATCCGGTCCGAGCGCAGCACGTAGAGCTCGCGCGGCCCGCCGGAACCGACCTGCCCCGCCGCCTCGATGTACCCGTCGCCCGAAAGCAAGAGGTGGCCGTAGAAGAACTCCATCAGCGCCGAGCCGCCCTGTCCGGGATTGGGCGCGGCGAGCAGGTCGAGCACCGGATGCACGTCGAACCGCCGGTCGACGTCCTGCGCCACCACCGGCACCGCGGCCGCCGCCTCGGCGATGATCTTCACGCAGCGGAACGCCACCGGGTTGCCGAGAAAGCCCACCCGGGTCAGCGTGCCACTGTCCCGCGGCGACCAGGCGACCCGCCCGGCGCCCTGAAAGGCGATCACCGGCGCGGCAGCGGAGGCCTTCGCCTCCGGGGGCGCCGCGGGCGGCTGCCTGCGGGGCATGCGAAAGAACTGCAAGGCCATGTACGCTTGCTCCTGGGATTGCGGGACGCGAAGGGCCGCGGCGGTCAGAGGCCGCGCACCCGCGGATTGCGAAAGTTCGCCGCCGGCTCGAGGATCAGCTCGGTCAGCGCCCAGACCAGCGCGTCGAGCCGATCGGGACTGCCCTGGCCGCGAAAGCCCGCGACCGTCATCAGCCGCATCTGCTCCTCGAGCGCGCGGAACTCGGCCCGGTGCGCGACCCGGCCCTGCTCGTAGAGCGCCGCAGCCGGCTCGGCACGCAACCCCTTGGAGCGGGTTGCCCGCACCGCCCGGAACGGCACCGAAGGATCGACCTGGTCGAGCATCGCCTTCACCAGCTCGCCCCCCTGGTTCACTTCCGCCACCAGCCGGTCGGCGCCATGCGCATGGAACAGCTCCACCGCCCGCGCCGCCCAGACCTGCGGCGAGACGCCCTGCACGCTGCCGTCGGCGATGATCTCCGCCGTCCATTGGTGCGGGCTGCCGTCCTGCACCACGCCGGCGACGACGATGCCGCAGGCATCGGCCGCGGCCCCGCTCGTCACCGGCGGATCGACCGCGACCACGATCCGGTCGGGCGGCTCGGTCCGGCGGTCGCGCGCGGCCGCAAGCATCTCCCAGTTCCACAGCGCATTCTCGGCATCGAGCACGAACTCGCCGTCGAGCTCCTGCCGTCCGGTGCGCGAGCCGGCGTATTTTGCGGTGACCGCCTCGAGAAAGCCCGGGGCGAGGTTCCTGCGGTTCGCGACGGTCGGCGCCCGCGTCACCACCGTGCCCGGCGCTTCGACGAGATCCAGCAGCAGCGGCGTCGAGCGCGGCGTCGTCGTCACCACGACGCGCGGCCGCCGCCCGAGCCGCAGCGCGAATTGCAGGTTGTCCCAGGCGTCCGACCCCTTCGGCCACTTGCCGAGCTCGTCGCACCAGGCCGCATCGAACTGCGGCCCGCGCAGGCTCTCGGGATCGCTCGCCGAAAAGACCTGCGCCACCGCGCCGTTCGGCCAGAGCAGCCGCCGCCGCGTGGGCTGCCACTCGGGCCGCCGGTCGGGCGGCGAGCAGGCGAGGATGCCGGACGCACCGAACACCATCACCTCCCGCGCCTCGTCCAGCGTCTCGCCGACCAGGGCGACCCGGAAGGACTTCCCCGGGTCGCCCGGCCGGCCGCCTTCGACCTGCGCGCGGACCCATTCCGCGCCCGCACGCGTCTTGCCTGCCCCCCGGCCGCCCAGGATGACCCAGGTCGTCCAGTCCCCCCGGGGGGCAGCTGATGTCCCGCGATCGCCCAGTGCTCGAAGAGCCAGGGCAGCGACATCAGGGCATTCGGACTGAGGCCTTCGAGAAACGCGGCCGCTTCATCCGGCCGCATCCCCATGAGCAAGCCTTGCAAGGATCTCGGCCCGTGCCGCGTCGAGGTCGAGCTCGAAGCCCGCTCTTCCGGCCGTTGCGTCGGTTCGTTTGACAAGGCGTGCCTCGGTATCGAGAACGGTCTGCAGGCTCTTCCAGTGCGCTTCGAGCGCCTTGGCCGCTTCCTTGCAGGCGGCGTCGCCGCCCGTTTCCGCTTTCAGATCCGCGATCCGTCCGATCAGTGCCACGGACAGATCACGATACAGCTCAAGCGTCCGGTCCAGCCTGTCGCTGCCCGCCGCCTGCTCATGCGCTGAAGAATTCATGTGTGATGGATGCCCTGGCTGCTCCGCCCGGGCAGAAACGCAAACGGCGGGCACGAGGCCCGCCGACTCACTTCTTCCAGCTTGCCTGACCTATACCTTGGGGCGAGCGGCGTGTCAACTAAAAACGTCCAGGTTGCAGATCTCCCTCTGGACACGCCTTCGCCCACCGATCACAATACCCCTACGGCATTCGCCTTCCATTCGGGGCACCCATGCCAGTTCGATCGTCGCGCCTGATTGCAGGGCTGCTGCTGGTCGCCGGCGCCGCAACGGCCACAGAGCTTCCGCCGCCGCGCCTGATCGAGGAACTCGCCGAGGCGCAGATCCCCGTCCCCGGCGACTGGTCGGTGTTCGGCTTCGATGCCCTCTGGGTGACGGATCGAAGCCGCCTCTATCGCGTCGACCCGCGCGACAACAAGGCCGAGGAGATCCGCCTCGAAGGAGCACGCGGTCACCCCCGCGGCCCGGCCCTCGGCGAGGGCGCGGTCTGGATCGCGAGTTCAGGCGCCGACACCATCTACCGGGTCGATCCGGCGACCAGGACGGTAACCCGGACGATCGCCGCGGCGATGCTCGACGCCGAAGGCACCATCGCCGTCGAGGCCGGCTCGGTCTGGGTCGTCACCCAGGCCGCCCCGGGTCAGCCGGAAACGACGCTGACGCGCTTCGACGCCGCGACCGGAGAAGCGACCGCCGGGATTGCCCTGCCGGCGGGCGGCGCCGGGGTCCTCGCCAGCGAGGGCCGGGTCTGGGTAGCGAACCCTGCCGGCGGCCGGATCTTCGCGATCGATCCCTCTACCGACGCCGTCGCCGCGATCATCCAGGTCGGCGGCGCGCCGCGCTTCCTCGCCGCCGGCCACGGTTCGCTCTGGGCCCTCGACCAGCGCGACGGGTCGGTGCAGCGGATCGACCCGGATACCGGCTCGGTGCTCGCCAGGATCGCAACCGGCGATCCCGGCGGCCCGGGCGGGGACATCGCCACCGGCGACGGGTTCGTTTGGGCGGCCTGGGCGCGACGTTCCGCGGCCGCGCAGATCGACCCCGACACCAACGCCGTCGTCGCGCGATTCACGAGCCCCGGCCCGATTTTTTCCGTCCGCAGCGGCGCCGGCTCGATCTGGGTCGTCGGTCGCAAGCTCTTCCGGCTTCCGCTGCCCGTCCGCCCGTGACGGCCGCCGCGCGGGCTAACCTACGGCCGCGCCCGTCGCGGCATCGGCCCGTCAACCTCCCCCGGCGTTCCCTCGATCTCGGGCGCCGGCGCTCTGCGTGCGCGCCCCCGCCCCGCCGCTCGCGCCCTCGGAATCGGCTGCTTGGGCCGCCTGTAACGCGGCGGCCCGCGCCGCGGTCGCCTTCTGCGCCTCGACGCGGCGCCAGGCGGCGACGTTCGCATTGTGCTCTTCCAGCGTGCGCGAGAAGGCGTGCCCGCCGCTCCCGTCCGCCACGAAGTAGAGGTAATCCCCCGGCTCCGGATTCGCCGTCGCCTCGATCGCCGCCCGTCCCGGGTTGGCGATCGGCGTCGGCGGCAGCCCCTCGATCATGTAGGTGTTGTACGGCGTGGGCGTCGCGAGCTCGCTCGCGCGGATGCCGCGCCCGAGCGTCCCCTCGCCCTTGGTCAGCCCGTAGATCACCGACGGGTCGGTCTGCAGCTTCATCCCCTTCTTCAGCCGGTTGACGAAGACCTCCGCCACCCGCGGCCGCTCTTCCGCCACGCCGGTCTCCTTCTCGACGATCGACGCCAGCGTCAGGAGCTCCTCGGGCGATCTCAGCGGCAGGCCCGGCGCCCGCCCGGTCCAGGCCGCCGCCACGATCGCGTCCTGCTTCTGCTTCATCCGCGCGAGCAGCGCGCTGCGGTCGTCGCCGCGCTGGAAGTCGTAGCCGGCCGGCGCGAGGCTGCCCTCCGCAGGGATGTCGATCACGTCCCCGGTGAGCTCCGGTCGCGCGCGCAACAGCTCCACCACCTGAAAGCTGGTCAGCCCCTCGGGCACGACGATCTGCCGCACGACGTTGCCGCCCTTGGTGAGCAGCTCGAGGATCTCCTGCATCGAGGCGCCGGGCGGGATGCTGTACTCGCCGAACTTCAGCCCCTGGTCGAGGTCTTCGTAGCGCGCCGCGACGCGGAAGATCGAGGCGTTCGAGATCGCGCCCGCCGCCGCCAGCTTGTCCGCCACCGTGGTCAGCGCCTCGCCCCGCTCCACCTGCAGATCGAGCGGCTGGGTCAGCGGCCCCGGGTTGCGGTACTGCGACTGCACCCAGGTCACGACGCCGAACAGCACAACCAGCCCCAGGATCAGGAGCGTCAGCGCATTCGCCGCCACATGCCGCATCATCGCGAGAGACTACAGCGGCCGGCGCAGCACGAGCGACGCGTTGGTCCCGCCGAAGCCGAACGAATTCGACAGCACGACGTCGATGTCGCGTTTCACCGCCTTGTGCGGCGCGAGGTCGATCGGCGTCTCCATCGACGGATTGTCGAGGTTGATCGTCGGCGGCGCGATCTGGTCGCGCATCGCCAGCACGCAGAAGATCGCCTCGACCGCGCCCGCCGCACCGAGCAGATGCCCGGTCGCCGACTTGGTCGAGGACATCGTCACCTGCGATGCGTTGTTGCCGAGCAGCCGCGTCACCGCGCCGAGCTCGATCTCGTCGCCCATCGGCGTCGAGGTGCCGTGCGCGTTGACATAGTCGACGTCCGCCGGCGAAATCCCCGCGCTCCGCAGCGCCGCCGACATCGCCCGGAAGCCCCCGTCGCCGTCCGGCGCCGGCGAGGTGATGTGGTAGGCGTCGCCCGACATCCCGTAGCCGATCACCTCGGCATAGATCTTCGCGCCCCGCGCCTTGGCGTGTTCGTACTCCTCGAGCACCACCACGCCGGCGCCCTCGCCCATCACGAAGCCGTCGCGGTCGCGGTCGTACGGCCGGCTCGCCCGCTGCGGCTCGTCGTTGAACCCCGTCGACAGCGCCTTGCAGGCGGCGAAGCCCGCCATGCCGAGCTCGCAGATCGCCGCCTCCGCCCCGCCCGCCACCATCACCTCGGCATCGCCGTGCTGGATCAGCCGCGTACCGTCGCCGATCGCATGCGCGCCGGTCGAGCAGGCGGTCACCACCGAATGGTTCGGTCCCTTGAGGCCGTACTTGATCGAGACCTGCCCCGAGGCGAGGTTGATCAGGCTGCCCGGGATGAAGAAGGGCGACACCCGCCGCGGTCCCTTCTCCTTCAGAATGATCGCGGTCTCCGCGATCGTCGCAAGCCCGCCGATGCCGGAGCCGAGGATCACCCCGGTGCGCTCCCGGTCCGCCTCGTCCTCGGGCTTCCAGTCGGCGTCGGTCAGCGCCATCTCCGCCGCCGCGAGCGCGAACAGGATGAATTCGTCGATCTTGCGCTGGTCCTTCGTCGACACCCACTCGTCGGGATTGAAGGTGCCGTTCGTGCCGTCGCCGTAGGGCACCTCGCAGGCGATGTCGCTCGCGAGGTGCGAGGCGTCGAACTTGCTGATCTTGCCCGCCCCGGACTTGCCGGCGATCAGCCGCGCCCAGCTTTCCTCGACGCCGCAGGCGAGCGGAGAGACCATGCCCAGTCCGGTGATCACCACACGCCGCATGCGGTCCTCTCCTTGCCCGAAGGTCCGCACCGTGTATCTCGAAATTCGCCGAGCCGACAAGCCTCGTTTCCCCGGACGCCGGGGCGCGGCGACCCCGGCCCCGGCGTCGGCAGCCTCTACGCTGCCGGCTGGATGTTCTGGTTGACGCGGAACAGGTTGGCCGGGTCGTACCTCGCCTTCAGCGACGCGAGCCGGTCGTAGTTGACGCCATAGGTCGCCCGGACCCGCGCCTCCCCCTCGTCGGCAAGGGTTTCGCCCTGCCGGATTTGACCGCCGGCAATTCCGCCGCGGGCGTGATCGCGTGGGCATTCTCAGGCGCCAACAAATGCGATGGATGTCGAACTCTGCGAGCGGAGCTCGCGACCCGCGTCGTCGCGTCCTAGCTTACGGACGAAGCGTCATGCGACGCATCGCAGCCGTGACTTCCTCGCGACGGTAGGGCTTGGCGAAGAACAGGCAGCCTGCCGGTATTTGGCTTGCCAGCGGCGGGTGCAGGCCCGAGGTGACGATGATCGCGATCGGCGGCCAGCGATCTCGGACAATGGCGGCGAATTCTCAGTCCGTCGACGCCGCCCGGCATATTGATGTCGGTAAACACCAGACGGATGTCGAGGCGACGCCCCAGAATGCGAATGGCCTCGCCCGAACCATCCGCTTCCAAGGCCTCGAATTCCCCGCCTCCTCAACCATATCGACCGCATGCAAGCGCAACAGCGCCTCGTCCTCGACCACGAGTATCACCAGCCTGACATGATCCAATGGGTCTCCTCTGCGCTGGAGCGGAAGGCGTCGAAGCTCTTCGATGCTCACTCTACGGAGCAACAGGCTGCGACGCCACCCGTTCCAATAGCGCAGCGCTTTGCCTGCGACTGCGCCTTGACCGGACGCGGATCGCCAACTTCCTGACTTGCGGCGCCGAGATCGCTCGGGCGGTGGGATGTCGCCGTTGCCGGGCACTCGGCTACATGGATATTGTCGGCGCGCCCGGATCGTGTCGAAAGGCCCATGCTCGCCAAGGACGATCCGCGTCGGCAAGACATTCGTCGGATCGGCTCGATCCGCGAGGTTCCCCTCATCCTCGAGGCCTGCCGCGCGGCCTCGGGCATGGGGTTCACCGCGATCGCCCGCGTCACCGAGGACCGCTGGATCACCTGCGCCTCGCTGGATCATGTCAGCTTCGGGCTCCTGCCGGGCGACGAGTTGGACGTCGCTTCCACCATCTGCCAGGAGGTGCGCGATTGCCGCGAGACCATCGTCATCCCCGACGTCGATGCCAGCGAGGCCTACCGCGACCACCCCACGCCGCGCCGCTACGGCTTCAGGAGCTACATCTCGGTGCCGATCATCCGCAACGACGGCAGCTTCTGGGGTACGCTCTGCGCCATCGATCCGAAACCGCAAAAGCTCAATTCCGAGGTGTCTGCCACATTCCAGCTCTTCGCGCAGCTCCTCGCGCACGAACTTGACCGGGAGGACGAGCTGGAACGCGGCCGGGCCGCGCTCGCCTCTGAGCGCGACACCGCCCGGCTGCGCGAAGAATTCATCGCCATCGTCGGCCACGATCTGCGCAACCCGATCACCGCGGTCTCGGCCGGAATCGCACCGGCTGCTGCGAAACGGCCCTCCGAGGAACGGGCGGCCATGCTGGTCTGGGAGATGAAGCGCGCGATCTCCCGCGCCGAGCAGATCATCTCCAACCTTCTCGACTTCGCCCGGGGACGCCTTGGCGCGGGCATCGACGTCATCGCACCGCGCCCCGTCGATCTGGAGCCGGTGTTCCGCGACGTCGTCGGCGAGATCGAGCAGATCGCCGATCAGGCGATCGAGGTGACGATCGATTTGCCGCGTCCGATCCGCGCCGATCCGCAGCGGCTCGGCCAGCTGCTGTCCAACCTTCTCGGCAACGCGGTCATCCACGGCGCGGAAGACACTCCGATCCGGGTCGAAGCCCGCGACCAGGGCGGGACGCTGCGGCTGGCGGTGACCAACCAGGGCGCCCCAATCCCCGACGAGATTCGCGGCTCGCTCTTCCTGCCCTTCTCGCGCAGCCGCAAGGCCAGCCTGCAGGGGCTCGGCCTCGGCCTCTACATCGGCGTCCCAGATCGCCGAGGCGCATGGCGGTCGGATCGACGTCGAATTCGACGCGGGGTCCGGCACGACCTTCGCACTGACGATGCCGGCGCGGCACGACTGACATTTCGATTGCGCGGGCCGTGAAGGGCTCGGCGGTATGCGTGACGCCGGCGTGCGGGCGGAGCCGGTCGAGACCGGCGCGAGACGCCCAGGCGACGCGGCTCGCCGCCCCCCGCGCCGCGTTAACCTCTCGACTGCACGCACCCGACAGGTACCTGCATGTGCAAGCGTCGTACATGAGATGTACGTCCAGGGAATCCGCATTAACCGTTGCGGCGGCGAGGAATTCCCGGCCTCGGCTCCCCGCTCCCACCGCCCGCAGCATCTCGTTGACAAACGAAAGCGGCGCCCGGCTTCCCGGACGCCGTCTGTCCGCTGCCGCGGAGCCCGTCGTCAGGCGTTCGAATGCGCCTCGATGAACTTCACCGCGTCGCCGTAGGTCTGGATCGTCTCCGCCGCATCGTCGGGGATCTCGATGCCGAACTCCTCCTCGAACGCCATCACCAGCTCGACCGTGTCGAGGCTGTCCGCGCCGAGGTCGTCGATGAAGGAAGCACTCTCGGTGACCTTCCCCTCGTCGACGCTAAGATGCTCGACCACGATCTTTTTGACGCGCTCTGCGACATCGCTCATTGGGTCTTCCTCTCACTTGTTCCGTTCGGGCGCGCTTCACTCGACGGCCCGCCGTCCGGTTCGCATCGCCCCGAAGGGGCGCCCCCTGGCCCGGTCAAACCTGTCGGGCGCTATAGCATACCGTCCCGGCTTGGCAAATGCATTCGGCGGCCGGGCGACGGCCCGCTTCCGCGCTCATCCCAGGAGGTGCAGCCCGATCAGGATGAAGCCCGCGAGAAACACCGTCTCGGCCACCATCAGCGCGATCGCCTGCCCGCCCACGTCGAGGATCGTCCGGAGCGCGGTCTTCATCCCCACCGCCGCGATGGCGACGAGCAGCGCCCAGCGCGACAGCTCGCCCAGCGCGGTCGAAACGCCGGCCGGCACCAGCCCGAGCGAGTTGATCGCCGCCAGCGCCAGGAACGCCAGCACGAAGCCGGGGATCAGCGGCGGGCGACGGCCGTCCACCGGCTCGGCCAGCCCGCGCGCCCGGATGGCGAGCGAGATCACCAGCACCACCGGCGCCAGCATGGTGACGCGGATCAGCTTCACCAGCGTCGCGATCTCGCCGGTCGCGTCCGAGATCGAGAAGCCGGCGCCGACCACCTGCGCCACGTCGTGGATGGTGCCGCCGAGAAACACCCCGGTCTGCCGCTGATCCAGCCCGGCAAGCGCCGTGATCGGCGGATAGACGATCATCGCGACGGTGCTGAGCACGGTGACCGCCAGCACCGCGAAGATCAGGTTGCTCTCCGAATGCCGGTTGCGCGGCAGGACCGCCGCGATCGCCATCGCCGCCGAGGCGCCGCAGATCGCCACCGCCCCGCCGGTCAGGAGCCCGAAGCGCCAGCCGCGGTCGAGCAGCCGCGCGCCGAGCAGCCCGACGAGGATGGTCAGGATCACCCCGGCGATGACCAGCGCGATCAGCGCCGGCCCGAGCCCGATCAGGATCTCGACGCTGATCCGCGCCCCGAGCAGCGCCACCCCGGCGCGCAGCACCGTCCGCGCCGTCCAGTCGATGCCGGCGACGCAGCGCCCCTCCTCGGCGAGAAAGTGAAACGCGATCCCGAGCAGCAGCGCCATCAGCATCGCCGGGGCGCCGTAGTGCTCGGACAAAAACTGCGCCGCGATCCCGATGACCAGCGCCACGAGAAAGCCGGGCGCGCGTCCCGGCGAGGCCGTCCATCAGCCGCGGCGCGCGCGTCGCGGCCGGCTCCGGACCCGATGCCATCGCGGCTTTCCCCCGATCCGGCCGGCCGCGGCGCCGGAGCGTCAGATCATCGCCATCCCGCCGTTGACGTGCAGCGTCTGCCCGGTGACGTAGCCCGCCTCCTCCGACGCGAGATACACCGCCGCGGCCGCGATCTCGTCCGCCGTCCCCATGCGTCCGGCCGGGATCTGCGTGTCGATCCGCGCCTTCTGCTCGTCGCTGAGCTTGTCGGTCATCGCCGTCGCGATGAACCCCGGCGCGATCGCGTTGACCGTGATCCCGCGGCTCGCCACCTCCTGGGCCAGCGACTTCGACATGCCGATCACGCCCGCCTTGCTCGCGGCGTAGTTCGCCTGCCCCGGGTTGCCGGTGACCCCCACGATCGAGCTCACGCTGACGATCCGCCCCCAGCGCGCCTTCATCATGCCGCGCAGCACCCCGCGCGACAGCCGCATCACGCTCGTGAGGTTCACCGCGATCACCGCGTCCCAGTCGGCGTCCGCCATCCGCATGAAGAGCTGGTCGCGGGTGATCCCGGCGTTGTTGACCAGGATGTCCACCTGCCCCATCGCCGCCGCCGCCGCCTTCGGCAGCGCCTCGACCGCCGCCGGGTCGGAGAGGTCGCAGGGCACGACATGCGCCCGCCCGCCGAGCTCCCCCGCCAGCGCCTCGAGCGGCGCCACCCGCGTCCCCGACAGCGCCACCGCCGCGCCCTGCGCGTGCAGCGCGCGCGCGATCGCCCCGCCGATCCCGCCCGAGGCGCCGGTGACCAGCGCCGCCTTTCCGCTCAGGTCGAACATCGCCTCCCCCTCACCCCTCGGCCGCCAGTGCCCGCACCTCGTCCGGCGTGCTAACGGTCTTGGTCTGGATTTCCTTCGCGATCCGCCGGATCATTCCCGACAGCGCCTTGCCCGCGCCCACTTCCACCGTCTCGCCGACGCCGCGCGCGGCCATCCACGCCACGCTCTCGCGCCAGCGCACCCGCCCGGTCACCTGCTCGACCAGCAGCCGCCGTATCTCCTCGGGATCGGTCACCGCCGCCGCCTTCACGTTCGCGACCAGCGGCACCACCGGCGCCGCGAGCTCGACCTCGGCCAGCGCCGCCGCCATCCGCTCCGCCGCCGGCTGCATCAGCGCGCAATGGAACGGCGCGCTCACCGGCAGCAGCAGCGCGCGCTTGGCACCGCGGGCCTTGGCGATCTCCACCGCCCGCTCGACCGCCGCCTTGTGCCCCGACACCACCACCTGCGCGGGATCGTTGTCGTTCGCCGCCTCGCAGACCTCGCCCTGTGCGGCTTCCGCCGCCACCGCCTCGACCGCCGCGAGGTCGAGCCCGAGCACCGCCGCCATCGCGCCCACGCCGACCGGCACCGCCTCCTGCATCGCCTGCCCGCGCAGCCGCAGCATCCGCGCCGTGTCCGAAAGCCCCATCGCCCCCGCCGCGCAGAGCGCCGAGTACTCGCCGAGCGAATGTCCGGCGACGAAGGCGGCGTCGCTCACGCCGACCCCTTCCGCCTGCAGCGCCCGCATCGCCGCGATCGAGGTCGCCATCAGCGCCGGCTGCGCATTGCGCGTCAGCGTCAGATCCTCGGGCGTTCCTTCCCAGACCAGCGCCGACAGCCGCTCGCCCAGCGCCTCGTCGACCTCCTCGAAGACCGCCCGCGCCGCGGGATAGGCCAGCGCCAGGTCCCGCCCCATGCCGACCACCTGGGCGCCCTGCCCCGGGAACACGATCGCCCGCGCCATGCTTTCCCCGTCTCCTTCTTCGCTCCGTCCTGACTAGCCGTGGCGCGCGGCCCGCGTCCACCCCCCGTCGCAGCGGTCAGCCGCCCGAGCCTTCCATCTTCATCCCCGGCATTCATTTCGGGCATATCCATATCCGGCATCGCCTCTCCGGCCTTGGCCGCCCCGCGCGGCTCGACATGGAACTCCACCGCGACCTCCCCCGCCTTCTCGAAAACGAGCGTCGCCGGCACCTTCTGCCCGGCCTCGAAAGGCGCCGTCAGGCCCATGAACATCACGTGCGCCGTCCGCGGCTCGAGCGTCACCGTCGCCCCCGGCGCGATCTCGATCCCGTCGACCGGCAGCATCCGCGTCACCCCCTGCGCGTCGGTCTCGACGACGTGCAGGCTCACCTCGGGAAAGGCCGCCTTCACCGCCACGAGCCTGTCGGGGGCGCTGCCGTTGTTGGTGACCGACAGATACCCCGCCGCGGTCTTGGCACTCGCCGCGGTCGCCATCGCGTAGGGATGCCCGATCACCAGGTCCCCGAGCTTGTACTCGTGCGCCCCCGCGGGCCCGCCGAGCAGCGCCGCCAGCGCGACCAGCGCCACCTTTACCCCTAGAAGCCGCATTCCCGCATCCTCCTCGCTTGCAACCGGCCCGCTGCTTAGCCGAGCCCGCCCCGGCTTTGAACCCCCGGGGCTTCGACCCCCTGGCGGCAACCCCGGCGCCCCGGCACAATCGCTCGCTTGCATTCCCCTGCCCAGCCTGTAAAAGGCCGCAGCCCTCCAGACGATTCTCACGCGCTGCCTCTCGTAACGGAGCCGGAGGGACCCGGGGCTTTCCGTTTTTGAAGCGCGCCGCAGACAGGAAAACCGGATGTCGCTCTACGAGCACGTCTTCATCGCGCGTCAGGATCTCTCCAACGCGCAGGCCGAGGGGCTGATCGAGCACTTCGGCCAGGTCCTCAAGGACAACGGCGGCGCCGTCGTCGGCTCCGAGTACTGGGGCCTCAAGACGATGGCCTACAAGATCCACAAGAACCGCAAGGGCCACTACGCCTATCTCCGGTCGGACAGCCCGGCGCCGGCGGTGCAGGAGATGGAGCGGCTGATGCGGCTCCACGAGGACGTGATGCGCGTCTTGACCGTCAAGGTCGACGCCCACGAGGAAGGCCCCTCGGCCGTCCTGCAGAGCCGCAACCAGCGCGACGAACGCGGCGACCGGGGTGACCGCGACCGCGGCCCGCGCCGCCCGCGCCGCGACGACGACAACTGAGGGAGAGACCGATGGCCCAGCGCCCCTTTTTCCGCCGCCGCAAGTCCTGCCCCTTCTCCGGCGCCAACGCGCCCAGGATCGACTACAAGGACGTGAAGCTCCTGCAGCGCTACGTCTCCGAGCGCGGCAAGATCGTGCCCTCGCGGATCACCGCCGTCTCGTCCAAGAAGCAGCGCGAGCTCGCCCGCGCGATCAAGCGGTCGCGCTTTCTCGCGCTTCTGCCCTACGCCGTCCGCTAGAGGAGCGCGCCCCATGCAAGTCGTATTGCTCGAACGCGTCGCCAAGCTCGGCCAGATGGGCGAGGTCGTCGCCGTCAAGGACGGCTACGCCCGCAACTTCCTCCTGCCGCAGGGCAAGGCGCTGCGCGCCACCGAAGGCAACCTCAAGCGCTTCGAGACCGAGCGCGTCCACATCGAGGCCCGCAACCTCGAGATGAAGGGCGAGGCCGAAAAGGTCGCCGCCCGGCTCGACGGCCAGAGCTTCGTGGTGATCCGCTCCGCCTCCGACGGCGGTGCCCTCTACGGCTCGGTCACCCCGCGCGACATCGCCGAGGCCGCCACCGCCGGCGGCTTCGCCGTCGAGCGCCGCCAGGTGGTGCTCGACCATCCGATCAAGGAGCTCGGCCTGCACCCGATCGCGGTCGTGCTCCACCCCGAGGTCGAGGCGACGATCTCGGTGAACGTCGCCCGCACCCAGGAGGAGGCCACGATGCAGGCCTCCGGCAAGACCATCCAGGAGCTGCAGGCCGAAGCCGAAGCCGCCGCCGAGTTCGACATCCAGGAGCTCTTCGACGACATCGGCGGCGCCGCCGACGACGAGTCGGGCCCGCTGCCGACCCGCTGACCCCCGGCGCTCCACCGACACCGAAAAGGCCCCGGCGCCACCGCGCCGGGGCCTTTTGCTTCTCACCTTCCGCCGCGCTCACCCCATCGCCCGCCGCCCGCCCGCGCCCTGCGCCCGCCGCCGCGCCCGGCTCCGGCGGTCGGCGAACCAGGTCACCACCGCGACGAGGATCCACGATGCGTGGAAGGCGATCCCCGCCAGCACCACCACCTGTCCCGCGATCGGCCCGACCGCCGCGCGCTCGAAGAAGACGTGCCAGGTCGCGACCGGCAGCGGGTGGATCGCGAGCTTGCCGAAATAGGCCAGCGCCTGGATCGCCAGGATATAGGCATAGTTCGAGCGCAGCCGCCGCCCGATCGCCCGCCAGTAGCCGACGTGGAACTCCGGGTGCAGGTAGTCGTCGGCGAGCAGCGTGTTCCACTTGCCGTCGAGCGTGATCCCCTGGCCGCGCAGCATCGGCACGTAGACGTCGGTCTCCATCAGCCGGCAGCGCGCCCGCCAGACGCTGAAGTAGCGGTAGCGCCGCAACTCGAGCAGCAGGAACACCGCGACCAGCAAGCCCACCACGATCAGCGGCAGCGGCGAGGCGTCCGGCCCGCTGAAGGTCAGCGACATCGCGAGCCCGGTCGTCACCACCGCCCAGTTCGTGGTCTGGTCGAGCCGGGTCCGCCAGACCGTCGAGCGGTAGACCTCGCCGCGGTAGAGATGCGCCAGCGCGCCGACCTCGGCAATGTCGAAGCGGGTCTTGACCGCCGCATGCGCGCGCGCGCCCTCGGCATGTTGCTCCATCGAGAGATCCCCCCGAATGCCCGGCCTTGCCGCAGTATGGAGCATCGGCAGGCGGAATACACCCAAGGCTCGCCGTCCGCCGCCTTCGCCCTCCGGATCGCCCGACGGACGCCAAGCGCTTCCCCGGGCGATTGCATCCAGGTGCGCTGAACCGGCGGGCCAGCATTTCCCGCCAACCGACTGCAAAAAAATGAAAACCGCGGCGCGCCTGGCCACCGGCACAGGTCCGTTCGCACCGCTCCGCGCCATCCCATCCCCGATATCCTAGTTATCCACAGCCGATGAGGCAGGCGGCCTCCGGCGGCAGCCGCTATAACGGTCGGCGCAGGGAGAGACTCATGGCAGATGGAACCACCGCGGCTCTCGACGCCGAGCCGAACGCGTTACCCCACAACATCGAGGCCGAGCAGGCCCTCCTCGGCGCCCTCCTCGTCAACAACGACGTCTACGACCGCATCTCCTCGATCGTGCAGGCGGTGCACTTCTTCGACCCGGTGCACGCCCGCATCTTCGAGACCGCCGCCGAGCGCATCCGCCGCAACGCCCTCGCCACCCCGGTCACGCTCAAGGCCTTCCTCGAGGAGGACACCGGCCTCCGGGAGCTCGGCGGCCCCGCCTACCTCGTGCGCCTCGCGGGTGCGGCGATCTCGCTCTTCGCCGCCCGCGACTACGCCACGCTCGTCTACGACCTCGCGATCCGCCGCGACCTCATCCTGATCGGCCAGGACATCGCCCAGAAGGCCGCCCGCGTCGAGGTCGACAGCGAGGCCAAGGACCAGATCGTCGAGGCCGAGCAGGCGCTCTACCAGCTCGGCGAGCAGGGCAAGGTCGACCGCGGCTTTCAGACCTTCCGCCGCGCCGTCATCGACGCCGTCCGCGTGGCCAACGCCGCCTACGAGCGCGACGGCGGCCTCGCCGGCCTCTCGACCGGCCTCGTCGACCTCGACAAGCGTCTCGGGGGCCTGCACCCCTCGGATCTCCTGATCCTCGCCGGCCGCCCCTCGATGGGCAAGACCTCCCTCGCCACCAACATCGCCTTCAACATCGCCCGGGCCTACAAGAAGGGCACCCGCCCCGACGGCTCCGAGGGTGCGATCGACGGCGGCGTCGTCGGCTTCTTCTCGCTCGAGATGTCCGCCGAGCAGCTCGCCGCCCGCATCCTCTCGGAAGCCAGCCGCGTCCCCTCGCACCAGATCCGCCACGGCGACATGACCGAGGAGGAGATGCGCCGCTTCATCGAGGCCGCCCGCGCGCTCGAGAGCTGCCCGCTCTTCATCGACGACACCCCCGCGCTGCCCATCTCCACCATCGCCGCCCGCGCCCGCCGCCTGAAGCGCCAGCACGGCCTCGACGCCCTCGTCATCGACTACCTGCAGCTCGCCCGCCCCGCCTCCTCCCGCTCCGAGGGCCGGGTGCAGGAAGTCTCCGAGATCACGCAAGGGCTGAAGGCGATCGCCAAGGAGCTCGAGATCCCGGTCATCGCCCTCTCGCAGCTCTCCCGCCAGGTCGAGAGCCGCGAGGACAAGCGCCCGCAGCTCTCCGACCTGCGCGAGTCGGGCTCGATCGAGCAGGACGCCGACGTGGTGATGTTCGTCTTCCGCGAGGAGTACTACAAGGAACGCGAGAAGCCCGGCGACCACGACATCGAGGGCATGATGAAGTGGAAGGACGCGATGGGCGCCCTGCACGGCAAGGCCGAGCTCATCATCGGCAAGCAGCGCCACGGGCCGATCGGCACCGTCGAGCTCGCCTTCGAGGGCGAGTTCACCCGCTTCTCCAACCTGATCCAGCCGTACCAGTCGGCCGGCGACTTCGGCTAGGCGCGACCGCCGCGGGGCGGTCGGGGCCCCCCGCCGAGAGCCCGATTCCGGCGCTACATGCGTCGCCGGCGCGGCGGGTAGACGTGCCGGTCCCGCGCCTCGGGCATCAGCTCGGGAACGCTCGCGGCGACCTCGGCGGGGATGATGTCGCGGCCGTGGCGCTGGATCATGTGGGCCACCGGACCGCGGAGGACGTTCTCGCGCTGGGCCGCGACCCGCAGGTGCCGGACGGTGATGTAGTTGATCCACTTCAGCATCGCCTGCAGCACCGGCGGCGGGTAACTGCAAGGGCGCGCGTCGAGCGTGGCCGGGCGCATTGGTGGCCTCGCCTCCCTAGCGCCCTGATTTGCCCGACCGCAAGATCAAGGAGCTAACCGGTCGCTTCGGCGGCTCTTCGAGCGGCGGTTCTCGGGCCGCCGCTCTTCTTTTTGCGCGACCGCTTTCCGATCTTGATGTTGTCGGGCAGCTCGTCGGGATCGACGCCAGACGAACCGCTCCAGCGCCTCGGCGAAGTCCATATCAAGGCCGAGCGGCTTCTCGCGCTTCCCTCGGTCACGCGATCAACTCTTTGTACGTGAGTCGGCGGCGGTGTCGTAGAGGAGATCGATGACGCGCGGGCCTTCGTTCATGTCGCGCCGGTTCCAGCGCCACGCGAACTCGTCGAGATACCGCTGAAGGTGGGCCTCAGAGAGCCAGTGTTGAACGGCGATCACCTGCCGCTTGAAGTGCGACCACGCCCTTCGATCCCGTTCGTGTGGATGAAGTACCACTTCACGTACTCGCCCGCGGAATGGTTCACCGAGCGGTGGCGGAAGGTCTCGCCGAGGCCGTTGTAGCCCCTGTGCTCGTCGGTCATCACGATCGCACCCGGCTCAAAATTGTCGACGAACGGCGCGCTTCAACGTCTCGCCGTCCACCCGCTTGACCTTGGCGACGCGGAGGTCGCCGTCACGCTGCAAGATGCCGACGACAGGCACCTTGCCCTTGCCGCCCCGGTTGTCGCTGTCGCGCTTGTGGGCGTGCTTGTTGCCCTCCTTGCCGCCGACGTACGTCTCGTCAACCTCAACCGTGCCGTCGAGCGGCCGGTTGAACGACTTGGTGCGCGCGGCGTAACGCAGGCGGTGCAGCACGAACCACGCGGTCTTTTGCGTGACGCCGAGGTCCTTCGCCGACTGCGTGCTGGCGATGCCCTTCTTGTGCGAGGTGATGAGGAAGATCGCCATGAACCACTTGCGCAGCGGCAGCTTCGAGTCTTCGAAGATCGTGCCAACGCGGATGGAGATGAGCGATGGGGCAAGAAACTCGCAAATTGATGAGACCTTCGGTCCAAAGACTATCGTGATACCTCGCGACTTCTGCCCCGTATTTGTCGAATGAATTGTATGCGTCTGCGTCTGCGCAAAAAAATAGAGGGAAATACTGATGCGTATCATCGGATCTCTCGCTGCGGCAGCGTTCGCCGCCGCTTCGTTCGCGACCTTCGCCGCCGCCGAGGCCCCGACCGACGTGCTGACGGCCGCCGGCTACCGCGATGTGCGCGGGATCGGCGACGACGGCGCTTACGTCACGGCGATCGATCCGCAGGGAAGCGAGGTCCTCCTTCTGATCGACGAATCGAGCGGCGAGGTCATCGAGAAGCAGTTCCTGCACTTCGCGGATCGCTAGACCGGGCCAGGGCAGAGGCGCGGCCGGATCGCTGCGCCGGCCGGCGCCGCCGGGCGATGCCCGGACCGTCGGAACCCATCCCGCCGGCCGCCGCGCCCTCACCCGATGAACGCGCGCCCCGCCAGCGCCTGCACGAACGTCGCCGCCGACAGCGCCACCCAGACCGCCGCAAACCCCCAGGTGGCGAGCACCGCCCGCCGCGGCGCGAGCCAGCGCCCCGCCAGGAACCCCGCCAGCGGCACCGCGTGCATCGCATGCGTGCCGAGCAGATGCGCGACCCGCAAATCCCCGCCGTCGCGCGCCCAGCCCATCACCGGCAGCCCGCCCGCATCCGTCCCGCTGCCGCCGACGAAGTGGCTGCCGTGCGCGCTCATCGTGCCGGCGAAGATCATCGTCAGCACGAAGGTCAGGATCAGCCCGACCACCAGCCCCGTCTTCAGCGCCGGATCGCGCGGCGCCCGGTCGCTCCTCGCGATCAGGATCCCGAAGACCAGCGCCATCGAGGTCAGCAGCGTCGCGAAAACGCCCATCGCCGCAAAGATCGCGGTGTGAAGCGGCGTCGACTGGTTGAAGTGCGACCCGGTCCCGGCCGCCGCCGACCCGGCGATCGCCGCCATCTCGAACAGGATCGCCACGACCACCGACCCGGCATAGACCCGGTACCAGCGCCGCCCGAGCGTTCCCGACGGCAGCCAGCGGGCATAGAACGCCAGCGTGAAGACGTAGATCACCAGCGCGATCTCGAACTTCAGCGGCTTGATCCAGACGTCGATCCCGAGGAACTGCCGCCCGTCGAGCAGCGCCGCCGCCAGCGTCGGCGGCACCATCGCGAGCAGCACCACGCCGAGCCCGGCCAGGAGCGGCTCGGCCCGGAACGGGTCCCGCTCCCGCTGCGCCGCGGGGGCGGCGAACCCGACGGCGCTCACGAGCGCACTTCCGCGGATCCCGTCGCCAGCCACCGCGCCCCGCGCACCGCGCCGAAGAGCAGGAAGCCCGCCGGCCCGAACAGGAAGGTCAGCGCCAGGCACGGCAGCACCAGCAGGAAGGCGATCCCCTCGCGCCGCGCCGTCCGCACCTCCCAGGCGCCGACGAAGAGGTCGAAGGCGAGATAGTGCAGCCAGCCCGCGAGCGCGATCTCGGGCATGGTGAAAAGCGCCATCACGTCCGGCAGCGTGGCGAACCCGCCCGGCGCCCGGCTCCAGAAGGAGAGGATCAGCCCGGCATAGGCCACCGCGAGCAGGAGCGGGATCGCGACCCCGGCGATGCGTCCGGCCCAGACCGGAAAGCGGAAGCTCAGGACCAGCGCGCCCCAGCCGGCCAGCGCCAGCATGTTCGCGATCCCGAAGACGGCGTCGTTGGACATGCGAAGCCTCCAATCTTGACACTGCCAAGATACTCCGCCGCGATCTTTCCGCTGTCAAGATCGATCTCGACACCCCCCGTCCCTTGCGCTACTCCCCGCACATGCCCCGCTCCGGCCCCACCCCCGAGCCCGAACGCCCCTACCACCACGGCGACCTGCGCGCCGCCCTCCTCGCCGCCGCCGAGGCCGAGCTTGCCGAAGCCGGCATCGAGGGCTTCTCGCTCCGCGGCGTCGCCAAGCGCGCCGGCGTCAGCCACGCCGCCCCGGCGCACCACTTCACCGACACCCGCGGCCTGCTTCACCGCCCTCGCCGCCGAAGGCTTCGCCCGCCTCCTCGCCACCCAGCTCCGGCGCGAGGCCGCCGCCGCCCCCGGCCAGCCCGACCGCCTCGTCGCGGCCGGTCTCGGCTACATCGCCTTCGCCACCACCCACCCCGCGCTCTTCCGCCTGATCTTCGCCTCCGACCGCCCCGACCGTGACGCCCCCGCCCTGCGCGAGGCCGCCGACGCCGCCTATCGCCACCTCCTCGACAACGTGGCCGAGCTCCGCGGCATCGCCGACGCCGCCAGCGACCCCGCCGCGATGACCGACGCCACCGCCGCCTGGGGCATCGTCCACGGCATCGCCGACCTCCTGCAGGCCGGCCGCATGCCCCACCTCCGTGCCCTCCCCGCCCCCGAGCGCGACGCCGTCCTCGCCGGCATCATCCGCCGCGCCCTCGCCCGCTGAACCCCCCGGGCCGCGCCCGGTCGCGAACGTCCGGCCCCGCCGCGCCGACGGCAGCGCCCGGCGAACGCCCGCCGGACAGGCGTCGACCCGGAAGCGCCGCAACCGCCGCAACCGCCGCGCGCCCGCTCGCACGCTCGCGTGACCCCACGGCCGTCCGGCCGCCCCGGCGGAACCGCGCCCGCGCCTGCCGCGTTCCCCCGCCGACACACCGAACACGCAACGAACGGAGGGCCGCATGGCCAAGGACGAACGCATGTCGACCGACGAGGCCGTCGACACCATCTGGGATCTCGCGAAGTCGATCGACTTCTGCATGTTCGTGACCTGGGACGGCAAGGCGCAGCGCGCCCGCCCGCTCTCCGCCCGCCCCGACCGCGACGCCGGCGTCATCCGCTTCCTCACCGACGTCTCCGGCGAGAAGGACGAGCAGATCGAGCGCTTCCCGATCGTCACCCTCGCCTTCGCCGACATCCGCGCGCACGACTACGTCACCATCACCGGCCACGCCACCGTCAGCGACGACCGCGCGACGATCGCCGAGCTCTGGACCGCCGCCGACAAGGCCTGGTGGGACGGCCCCGACGACCCCTCGATCCGCCTCGTCACCGTCGAGCCCGGCGAGGCCGAGCTCTGGAAGGGCCCCAACCGCCTGATCGCCGGCGCCAAGATGCTCACCGCCGCGATGACCGGCGCCAAGCTCGACTTCGGCGAGAACAAGAAGGTCGACCACATCTGACCCCGCTCCCGTCCGGCCGCTGATCCCCCCGGGGACCGGCGGCCTCCGCGCGCGCCCTGCCGCCCCCGCTCGGGCGCGCGCCCCACCGCCCGCCGCTCCCCCCGCCGCCGCAACACCCCCCGAACCTGGTGCATCCTCGCGCGCGAACCCCGAATCGCGCCCGCCCCGAGGAGCCCCCGATGCCCGACCCCCTCCGCCCGATCCCCCTCGCCGAGATCGACGCCGAAGCCCTCTCGCGCGACCGCACCCGCCACGACGAGGCCGACGCGACCGAGCTCCGCCTCTCGATCGCCCGCCACGGCCTGCGCATGCCGATCGAGGTCTTCGCCCTCGCCGACCCCGCCCCGCCGCACCGCTGGGGCCTCATCTCCGGCTTCCGCCGCCTCGCCGCCTTCCGCGCCCTCGCCGCGACCGCCCGCGATCCCGCCCGCTTCGCCGCCATCCCCGCCTTCGTCCGCGCCCCCGCCACCGCCGACGCCGCCTACGTCGCCATGGTCGAGGAGAACGCCATCCGCGCCGGCATCTCCCCCTGGGAGCAGGCGATGGTCGCGGTCAACGCCGCCCGCGCCGGCGCCTGGCCCGGCATCGACGCCGCCATCGCCGCCCTCTACGCCAGCCTCTCCCGCCACAAGCGCGCCCGCATCCGCGCCATCGCCACCGTCGCCGACGAGCTCGACGCCCACCTCGCCGCGCCCGAGTACCTCTCCGAGCGCCAGCTCCTCCGCCTCGCCCCGCTCATCCCCCGCGGCTTCGCCGACCTCCTCCGCGCCGTCCTCGCCGACGCCGACGCCCACGGCCCCGACGAGCAATGGCGCGCCCTCCTCCCCGTCATCCTCGAAGCCGAACGCCCCGACCTCGCCGAGACCGACCCCCGCCCCGGCCGCCCCCGCCGCCTGCTCGACCTGCCGAGCCGAGGCCTCACCATCCGCCGCCAGCTCACCTCCACCGGCTGGACGCTCCACTTCACCGGCCGCGACGCGTCGAGCAATCTGCTGGATGCGGTGTTTGACGAGATCGAGCGGATGTTTGCGTCGGCCGGGGACTACGAGCCCACCAAGCACCTGCCGAAGGCGAGCCGGCGCTAGCGCGGGCCCCAATCCGCTCCGCGCCGCCAGACTGCCAGGCTGCCGCCAAGCCCCCGACCACCCGGCCTCTGCCGCATCGAGCACCCCGGAAGCCGCGGAGGACAGTCAAAAAGAAGGCCCACTGCGCCGCCCGCCAAGTGCGCAACGAAATGTTGCGCAGGCACCGTTTCACCTTATTTTCACCGTTTTAATAATAAAATATTTGCAAAATATACTTCACGCGACGGTGCCATGCGCACCCACGCCCCACTCCGCACCGCATCGACCTGCCCCTGACTCGACGGTTCCCGCCCGGACACGCCCAGCGTCCTCCCCAAACCCTCCCCACCGCCCCGGTCGGCCCCGTCCCGACCGGGCGACCGTCTGGTCGCCGGGCCGTCGCCCGGAGCAAGCTTGCGGAGGAGGACGGGCGTGCGGCTCGGACCGCCGCTCACGATTGGGCCGCGTCCGCCTTGGTGGGCGCCGAGTCGCGCCGGACCTTGGGGGCGGGCGCAGCCCGACATGTCGACGGACAAATCGGGCGAAACTGGTGTGATCTGAGTGCCCTCGCGAAGAAGAACCTCTCGACGCCCACTTGTCTTGGATCGCTCTCCGGATCACATTTCGGGAATGTGGGCGATGCCAGACACGAGCCAGCTAGAGCCTCCCGAGCCGAGTCAATTTGAGTTCCTTCCGAATAACGGCTTCAGATATTACGGAGATGGACGATCTCTGCTTGCCAGAATGCTCGCAATCAGTAAACCAGGCGAACACTGTAGATGATGAAGGGCTGTTTAACTACGCCAAGAGATCTCAGTCTCTTCTAGATGGCATTGACGAGCGCAGCGAGGAAATTTACAAGAGGGGAAAGGTTCTCGACGAGCGCAGTTTTCCCAGGTGTACTCAACGATACGCATACAAATTTGTGACAGTAGATACCTACGAAAGGTACGTCGGTAAAAGGTTCGTTTCTGCTGTCATCGCTTGAGCGCTTTACGACGTTTCGAATTGCTCGGTAATTCTGCGGGCGACCGCTTCGAGCGGAGCTTCCCTTTGCGCGTACAGGGTCAGTGACAGGACGCTCTACGTCACTACGCTGTCATCGTATGATACCTTCTCGTTTTCCTTGACTACCGATCTACAGAACGTCGAAGAGATGCAGCAGAACATTTGGCCCCGTGATCCTTCGGATAAGATCTCAAGCCGTTCTCGCGCGCATTGGGAAAGGCCGTCGGCGTCCTGTCAGCCGACATTCGACTCGTCCGGTACACCGACTTGAAGCTATACAGAGGACAACTGCCTCTCGCTAAAGTCGCCAACTTCCCTCCCGTCCTGTCACCCAAACTTGCGGTAGCCTTGCGTGAGAGAGGTCGGCTTCCGTCTGTCTTTGCCAAACCGCAGCGGTTTGGGCCGGAACGCGAGGTTCGGATCTCTATCGTTACAAACCAGGACGTTGATGATTACAAATCGGTTCTTTGCAATAATAGCCATGAATACGTCGTGCGCGTGGATTGACGGGCTGTAGGGAGGCGCTACGGTGTAGCTATCTCTGATCGGTGTTCATGCTGGGGGAACCCACCATGCCCTTCCAAACCGGCTTCCTCATCTTCCCCAACCTCACCCAGCTCGACTTCACCGGCCCCTACGAGGTCCTGAGCCGCCTCGGAACGCCGCCGTCGCTCGACGCCGCCAGCCGCTTCCCCGACGCCCGCACCCACGTCGTCGCGAAGACCCTCGACCCGGTCACCAGCGACCGCGGCCTCGCGTTCCTGCCCACCACCACCTTCGCCGACTGCCCGCCCCTCGACCTCATCTGCGTCCCCGGCGGCGGCGGCGTCGTCGAAGCCCTCGCCGACCCCGAGACCATCGGCTTCATCCGCGACCAGGGCCGGCGCGCCGCCTACGTGACCTCGGTCTGCATGGGCGCGTTCCTCCTCGGCGCCGCGGGCCTGCTCGAAGGCCGCCGCGCCGCCACCCACTGGGCCTACGTCGACCTCCTGCCCCTCGTCGGCGCCACCCATGCCCCCGGCCGCGTCGTGCGCGACGGCAACGTCATCACCTCCGGCGGCGTCACCGCCGGCATCGACTTCGCCTTCGCCATCATCGCCCAACTCGCCGGCCCCGAGGTGGCGCAGGCGATCCAGCTCGGCATCGAGTACGACCCCGCCCCGCCCTTTCCCGGCGGCACCCCCGACAAGGCCGCCGAGCCCGCCCGCGCCCTGATGCGCCAGCGCAACGCCGCCGCCCGTTCCGCCATCCGCGCGGCCCTCGAATCCCGCCCCCGGACCCACCCGTCCGACGTCGGCAAAGGTTGACAACTCCTTAAAGCGAAAACGTCTTGTCGTTCAATATCAACTACTTGCCAATCTGCTCGCACGCGAGCAGTGCGAGCAGGATCGCCTACAGCCCCCGCGCCTTGGCGGCATCCCAGAGCGCATCCATCTCCGCCAGATCCGACTCCGCCGGCGTCCTTCCCTCCGCCGCCAGCGCCGCCTCGATCGCCGCGAACCGCCGGCTGAACTTGCCGTTCGCCGCCCGGACCGCCGCCTCGGGGTCGACCCCCAGGTGCCGCGCGAGGTTCGCCATCACGAACATCAGATCGCCGTACTCCTCCGCCACCCGGTCGGCCGCCCCCGCATCGCGCGCCTCGACCAGCTCCGCCGTCTCCTCGGCGATCTTCTCCAGCACCGCCCCCGCGTCCGGCCAGTCGAACCCCACCCGCGCCGCCCGCGCCTGCAGCTTCACCGCCCGCGTCAGCGCCGGCAGCGCCAGCGCCACCCCGTCGAGCGCCCCGCCCGCGGCCGCCCGTCCCGCCCGCTCCCTCGCCGCCTTCACCCGCTCCCAGTCCACGGTCTGCTGCGCCGCGCTCTTCTCCCGGCTCTCGTCGCCGAACACGTGCGGATGCCGCCGGACCATCTTGTCCGAGATCGCCCGCACCACGTCCCCGAACCGGAACGCCCCCGCCTCCTCCGCCATGCGCGCGTGATAGACCACCTGGAACAGCAGATCGCCCAGTTCGTCGCGCAACTCCCCCATGTCCCGCCGCGCGATCGCCTCCGCCACCTCGTGCGCCTCCTCGAGCGTGTAGGGCGCGATCGAGTCGAAATCCTGCTCCAGATCCCAGGGACACCCGCCCTCGGGATCGCGCAGCCGCCCCATGATCGCGACGAGCCGCTCCACGGCGCCGCCATCGTCGTCCGCGTCAGGTGGCAAGGAACGGTCATCCGGCATCCCGCGACCCTACCCACGCCGTCCCCTCCGGCCAAGACCCGAACCGCGCCTTTCCCCGCCTTGACGCCTCCGCCGCCGCTGCGTAAAGACCCGCACGGCGGCGGAGTAGCTCAGCTGGTTAGAGCAGCGGAATCATAATCCGCGTGTCGGGGGTTCAAGTCCCTCCTCCGCTACCAATAAAATCAAGACTTAGGATCGAAGCGTGTGCACCGCCCCGCCATTCAGGTAACATTTCAGGTAACAGTCGCCGGATCGCGATCCTGACGCCTCTCGCCTTCTCGCCCGGACCGGCCGCGCGACGCCGGCCGTTCTCGACGACGTCTTAGTCAGCCAACACCCCCCGCTTTGCCCGTATCTTCGCAGCGATCGACGCAGTCGCGGCGGACGCCGGCGTTAAGGTGATCCTTTTCACCTGCAGGCAACGCGCTTTCGCCGGCCGCGAACCGCCCGTCCCGTCGTCGCCTTTGCCGACCCGAAGCGGTAGAGGCGGACAAAGGGTATTGACGGAGGTTGCCCTCCACTGGAAGTTGCTAAGTGGGCAAGATTTCAGCATCACCACATTGCCGTGCGGGGGAACATGGAAGAAGGCTGCTCAGGCTCTAGCGGAGCGTCCGTCGAGTTTTCCTTCGGCATCACCACCGTTGATCTCGTGGTCGTTGCCGGATCACCTTAGCAGATGCTCGAGCGGGCGATCTCGGGGCTGATGGAGCTGTTCCCCAGGGGAAGCACGGACGGTCAGCTCCTATGGCGATTGCGCAGCAGCGGCCTGCGGAATGACGCGTCCTCGGTGCTGGCGGCACTGACCGCCCTGTCCGCGCGAGGCGAGAATCCGCAGGATCGGGGATCGCTGGTTCGCAGCCGACCGAGCAGCCCGCGCAAGGGACGCCGGCCGCCCCGGCGTGCCGCCGCTCCCTGGCGCCGATGCTCGGGGCTCCTCCGAAACGCTGCGCGCCGTCAGGCTGAGCGTCAGCGTTCTCGCGCCCGATCCGGCGGAGGCCGACGACCCCAGCGAGCCGGTCCTTCCGACCTGGCAGCAACTGCTGCACTACTATGCCGCGACCCAGCGACAGGATCCGCGAGGCTCGGTCGAGCGATTTGCCGACCAGCACGGAGTTGGCTGGCAGCTCTTCGATTGCGCCGGCACCTGGTGGACCGATGCCCGCCTGTCGACCTCGGCCGACCAGCTGCCCGCCCGGCTCCGCGAAGCGCTGGCCATGACCGGGCGCGTCGGAGTGGCCTCCGTCGGCTGGCCGGTCGCGGTTGTACGTGGCACGGAAGGCACGAGCCTTGTCCCCGTCCTGCTGCTTCCCGTGACCTGGGAACTCGCCGCCGACACGCTGTCGGTGACAGTGCAGAAGGTCCCGCCAGCGCTCAATCCGGCATGGATGCGTCAGGTTCGCCGCCGCACCTCATGGACCGAGGAGTCGCTCTCCGCCTATCTCCGCGGCGACGAGCCCGAGGCCGATCTCGGCGAGATCGCCCCGCGGCTCGCGCATGCCCTCGCGAGCTTGGGCGGGCCTAGCCTGCGGTCCGGCGGACCTGGCGCCGGAGGTCGCCTTTGCCGGCGAAGGTCTGCGCAACGCCGCCGCGCTCTTTCTGCCCGATGAGACGGCCTTTACCCGGCAGACCGCCCGGGATCTGGAAGCCCTCGCCGACTGGCCAGAGACGACGCGGCGAAAAACGGCGCTCGCCGCGCTTCTGGAAGGCGTCACCCGGGAAGCACCGAAGCCGATCACCCCGGTCAGCCCCGTCGACCTTTCCGAAATCCAGCGGGCGGCGGCGGCCTCGGCACTCGCCCGGAACGTCACCGCGATCCAGGGCCCGCCCGGCACCGGCAAAAGCCAGACCATCGTGGCGCTGATCGCCTCGGCCGTCGTCGCGGGCAAGAGCGTGATCTTCGTATCGCGCAACCATCGGGCGCTCGACGAGGTGGAGGAGCGGATCGCCCGGCTCCTGCCCGGCGTGCCGCTGGTGACGCGCGGCCGCGACGCGGAGGGGACCCGCGACGCCAGCCTCGCAGATGCCCTCGTCGCCATCGCGCAGGGCGGGACACTCGGCCCCGAAGCGGAGCGACAGGCGGGGGCGATGCGATCGAACCTCCTCGCCGAGGCCGAGGCCGCGGCCCGTGCCCGGGCGGAGACCCAGGCGCGCGAGGAGCTGCACCTCGGCTTTTCGGAACTCGTCGAACGCGCCGCGCTACTCCACATGCCCTACCCGACCGGGATGCCCGCGAAGCGCTCCCTCATCGCCCGCCTATTCTCCGCGGTGGCGCGGCGGTTTCGTCGCGGGGATCGCGTATCGGACGGAACTCCCGATCTTGACGAGATCGAGGACCGGATCCGCCGGTTGGAGCGGGAGCTTGCCGCTGCGCCACTCCAGGTCGAGCCCCTGGATCCCGACGCGCTTCCGCGCCTAGGCAGGAGGCATCGCCCATGCCCGCCTCGAGGAAGCCGCTCCAGGCGCCGGGCAGCTTAAGAAGGCGGATGGTGTGCCCGGTCGGCGCCGTGTCGAAGATGATGTGGTCGTACTTTCCAATGAGCGTATCGTCGGTGAGCAACGCCGTGAACTCGTCGAAGGCGGCGATCTCGGTCGTGCAGGCGCCGGAAAGCTGTTCCTCTATACCCGCGAGGGCCTTTTCCGGCAGGCTTCCGCGGATCGGATCGAGGATGCGGGCGCGATACTCGGCCGCCGCCGCCTCCGGGTCGATCTCGAGCGCGCTCAGGCCTGAAACGGAGTCGATGGCGGTGACATGGTTGCCGATCGCCACCCCGAACACCTGCCCCACGTTCGAGGCCGGATCGGTGCCGACCAGCAGGACCCGCTTGCCTGCGTCGGCGAGTTGCACAGCGGCGGCGCAGGCGAGCGAGGTCTTTCCCACGCCGCCCTTGTTGGCGAGATTCGCGTAGCCTCAGGCTGACGGCCGCGACGAGGCGCTTCCATTGAGCGGCGCCCAGCGACCCTGCTATCTGCGGCGGCGGACCGGGTCTCCGCCCGCGAGGATGCGGTTTATCAGGGCCGCCACCGCCGCGTGAAGATCGGCGTCGCCGGCGGTCTCCCCTTGTCCGTCGTGCGCGGCCGCGGCGTCCCTCAGGATGCCGAGTATCTCGCGCTCCGGAATAATCTCGTGGTCGTTGGGCGCCAACAGCAGCGACTCGCAGATCGAAAGCGCTGCGGCGCCCGAAACATCTGTCGTGGAGGCCATTCTGGGTTGCTTTTCCCGGCGAGCCGGAAGTTGCAGGGGATCTGTCTTACGGGTGCCGATCGGATCGTCATGATTGCACGAAACATGTAGGCTGCACTGATCCAGAGCAGGATCAGCCATCTATCTCGTCGACTGATTTCGCCTCCTGCGAATAGCCTGCGTTGCGCCCAACCCAGGAGCGGACTTGCCCAAGGCAATCGAGGACGGCCCCCTGGCGCGCAAGCTCGGCGCATTTGTAGCGCTCTCGGCCAAGGAGCTGTCCGTTCTTGCGAGTCTGCACCGGCGTCGCCGGACGTTTGTCGCCGGGCGGGATATGGTCCTTCAGGGACAAGCCCATCCAACCGCCTACATACTGGCTTCCGGCTGGGTGTGCTCCTACAAGCTCCTGCCCAACGGGACCCGGCAGATCGTCGACTTTCAGCTCCCGGGCGACTTCCTGGGGTTGCGGAGCGTGTTGTTCCGTACCGCGGATCACTACATCGAGCCGGTCACTGACGTGGAGGCGTCGGAGATCGGCGCGGGCGACCTTCTGGACGCTTTCGCAAGGAACCCGCGTCTCGCCACGGCGGTCTTGTGGGCAGCGTCGCGTGACGAAGCCATGGTGGTCGAGCATCTGGTCGACATTGGACGTCGGAGTGCAGTGGAACGCACCGCGCATTTCCTGCTTGAGCTCGGTGCGCGGCTGATCCTGGTGGGGCTCGGTTCCAGGGCGGGATATGCTTGCCCACTATCTCAGTATCTGCTGTCGGATGCTCTGGGGCTGAGCGCGGTTCACCTCAATCGGATTCTGCGACAGTTGCGTGAAGATGGCCTCCTGACGTTCCAGAATGGTTGGGTCGCCTTCGACGATTTCGATCGGCTCGTTCAAGTGGCAGGATTTGACTCGGAGTATCTTGATCATGATGGCCCGCTGCTCAGATAGATAAGTCGGGAGCCCCAAGCGAAGGCTTGCTCAGATGGTCCTGATGCAAATCAGCGCCGGTCCATGCTGACGCGTTTATGTCGTCTGGGTGCGTAACCGGCGCATGAACTCCGAACCGCAGGAAGCGTGCATGCCAAGGATGATGAAAGCCGCGATTTTCGTCGCGAAGGACCGGATCGTGCTGGATGAAAAGCCGATCCCCGATGTTGGCCCGCTTGATGCGCTGATCCGCATCACCACCACGACCATCTGCGGTACCGACGTCCACATTCTGAAGGGGGAATACCCCGTCCAGCCTGGGCTGACGATCGGACACGAACCCGTAGGTGTGATCGAGAAGCTTGGTTCGGCAGTTCGCGGATATGTCGAGGGCCAGCGGGTCATCGCCGGTGCAATCTGCCCCAGCGGATACAGTAACGCCTCGCTCTGTGGTTGCCATTCGCAGGACGGTCCAGACACCAAGCACGGCTTCAAGCCGCTGGGCGGCTGGCGCTTTGGCAACACGATCGATGGCGCCCAGGCGGAGTATCTGCTGGTGCCCGATGCGATGGCGAACCTTGCGCCGATTCCCGACGGTCTGACGGACGAGCAGGTGCTGATGTGTCCCGACATCATGTCGACCGGCTTTTCGGGGGCGGAAAGCGGGCGTATCCGCATCGGCGACACGGTTGCGGTCTTTGCCCAGGGGCCGATCGGGCTGTGCGCAACCGCGGGTGCGCGCCTGATGGGAGCTTCAACCATCATCGGCGTCGATGCCGTGCCGACGCGGATGAAAATCTCCCAGATGATGGGCGCAGATCACGTCATCGACTTCACCAGGAGCGATCCGGTCGACGAGATCATGCGATTGACGGACGGTCGCGGGGTCGATGTGGCGATCGAGGCGCTGGGTCGGCAGGAGACGTTTGAAGCCGCGCTGCGGGTGCTTCGGCCGGGCGGCACGCTCTCATCACTCGGGGTTTATTCGAGCGATCTGAGAATTCCGCTCGATGCGTTTCTGGCGGGTCTCGGCGACCACAAGATCATCACGACGCTTTGTCCAGGCGGCAAGGAGCGTATGCGTCGCCTGATGGACACCATCGCCAGCGGCCGGCTCGACACCACACCGCTCGTCACGCACCGTTTCAAACTCGAGCAAATCGAGGAAGCTTACGACCTGTTCGCGAACCAGCGCGACGGGGTCCTCAAAGTCGCCATCACGGCCTGAGGCTGCTTGACACAAGCGCCAAAGACCTATGCCCGAAACAGCGCTGAACTGAACGCGGCGGTGATGGATGGAGTAACGCAGGTCGGTCAGGCGCACCTGATGGCCACCGACGACGTCCTCGCCGCCCTGGTCACGCGTGAACGCGGGCTGACGGAGGCAGAGGCGGCCGAACGGCTGGCGCAACTTGGGCCGAACCGCCTGCCTACTCCGCCTGAGCGTAGCGCGATCCTGCGCTTCCTGTCTCATTTCCACAACGTTCTGATCTACGTTCTTCTCGGCGCCGCGGTCATCACCGCCGGCCTCGGGCATCTGGTCGATACGGGCGTCATCCTGGCTGTCGTCATCGCCAACGCGGTGATCGGCTTCATCCAGGAGGGCCGCGCCGAGCAGGCGATGGCGGCCATCCGCAGGATGATCGCGCCCCGTACCTCTGTCCTGCGCGACGGCACGCGCCGCAGTATCGACGGCGCCGAGGTAGTGCCGGGCGACATCGTGCTCCTGGAAGCGGGCGAGAAGATTCCCGCCGACCTGCGACTGATCGAGGCAGCCGGGCTTCGGATCGAGGAAGCTATCCTTACCGGCGAATCCGTTCCGGTCGAGAAGTCCACCGACCCCGTCGCCGCCGATGCTCCGATCGGTGATCGCACCTGCATGGCCTTCAGCAGCACGCTCGTCGCGGGCGGCGCAGGCCGGGGTGTGGTCGTGGCGACGGGGGTCGGGACCGAGATCGGGCACATCAGCGGCATGCTCTCGCGGGTAGAGACGCTGACCACCCCGCTCGTTGTGCAGATGGATACCTTCGCCCGCTGGCTCACGGTCCTGATCCTGCTGACCGCCGCTCTCTTGCTGGTCTACGGCTACTTCGTCGGGCACATGCCGTTCGCCGATCTGTTCATGGCGGTGGTTGCCCTTTCTGTTGCGGCGATCCCGGAAGGCTTGCCGGCGGTGCTGACGATCACGCTTGCGGTCGGCGTCCAGGCAATGGCGCGACGCCATGCCATCGTGCGCCGGCTGCCCGCGATCGAGACGCTCGGCTCGGTCTCGGTCATCTGCACCGACAAGACCGGGACGTTGACCCGCAACGAGATGATGGTGACCTCGGTCGTGACCGCGGACCACGCCTATTCCGTGTCGGGCAACGGCTATGCGCTTGACGGTGGCATCCGGCTTGACGATGCGGATATCGACCCGACCGGACACGCATTGCTGATTGAGATCGCGGAAACCGCCGCGCTATGCAATGACGCCGCCTTGCACGGCCACGCGGATGGCTGGCGGGTCGAGGGCGATCCGATGGAGGGCGCCCTGCATGCGCTGGCCGGCAAGATCATGCGCAACGAGGCCGATCCGTTCGCGGCATGGACGCGGACGGACAACATCCCTTTTGATGCCCGCCACCGATACATGGCCGTGCTGCACCATAGCCATGACGGGCGTGCTCTGATCCGTGTGAAGGGCGCGCCGGAGCGCATCATCGACATGTGCGCCGACCAACGAGCGGCCGACGGCGGAACCGCGCCGATGGAGGCCGGATACTGGCACCGTCAGGTGGACGCCATCGCGGCGCAAGGCCAACGCGTACTTGCGCTTGCGGTGGGTTCGGTGCCCCAGGAACACTTGGTGCTGAACACCGACGATCTGGAGGGCCGTCTGGTGCTGATCGGGCTCGTCGGCCTGATTGACCCGCCGCGCGCCGAGTCCATCATGGCCGTCGCCGAATGCCACGGCGCAGGCATTCGCGTGAAGATGATCACAGGCGATCATGCCGGGACCGCGGCGGCGATCGGCCGCCAGATTGGTCTGCAAAATACCAATCGAGTGCTGACCGGGGCGGACCTCGAAACGATGAGCGACGCCGAACTTGCCGCCGTCGTAGTGGACACCGACATATTCGCCAGAACCAGCCCGGAGCACAAACTGCGGCTGGTGACGGCGCTGCAGTCGCGCGGTCTGACCGTCGCAATGACGGGTGACGGCGTCAACGATGCTCCTGCGCTGAAGCGTGCCGACGTGGGCGTCGCCATGGGGCGCAAAGGCAGCGAGGCGGCAAAGGAAGCCTCGGAGATCGTGCTGGCCGACGATAATTTCGCCTCGATAGCGGCGGCCGTACGGGAAGGCCGAACGGTCTATGACAACATCAAGAAAGTCATCAGCTGGACCCTGCCGACGAGCGCCGGCGAAGCGATGACAATCATCGCGGCCCTTCTTCTGGGCGTGGCGCTGCCGATCACGGCGGTGCAGATTCTCTGGATCAATCTCGTCACGGCGATCACGCTGGGCCTTGCCCTTGCCTTCGAGCCGACCGAGGGCGACACGATGAAACGCCCGCCGCGACCAAGGGGCGAGCCAATACTCTCAGGCGAGTTGATCTGGCATATCTGCCTGGTCTCGGGGCTGATCCTTGCGGCGGTGTTCGGCATCCATGCCTATGCCATCGACAAGGGATACGCACCCGAGCTCGCCGGCACCATGGCGGTGAACGTGCTGGTGATACTCGAGATTTTTCACCTCTTCTTCATTCGGAACATCTACGGCACCTCGCTGACGTGGAAAGCTGTGCGCGGCACGCGCGTCGTCTGGGCTTGCGTGATCGCCGTGACCGCCGCGCAGTTCGCCCTTACCTATTTGCCGCCGATGCAGTCGGTCTTTGGCACCGCAAGCGTTCCCGCCCTTGACGGCCTCCTGCTGGTCGGCGTCGGGGCGGTGTTCTTCGCCATACTCGAGACCGAGAAACAGCTTCGTCTCGGATTGCGGCGGGAAGCTGCCCCGAGCGGTTGAACTGCGCAGCGGCGACGGCCCGATCGGAACATGCGCCTCCTACGGTGCAGGAGACGCACCGGGCCGCGGCTATGCTGCGACGCCGAAGATCATTCCGACGCCGGCCGTGGCAGCCATTGCCAGAGCACCCCAGAAGGTCACGCGGGCTGCCCCCTTGAGAATGCCGGCCCCGCCCGCGGATGCGCCCAGCCCTCCGAGAACCGCCAAAGCGATCAATGTCGTCCCTGCTACGACCAGACTGATGTATTCCGTGGGCGCGAGGAGCGCGACGAGCAGCGGGATCACGGCGCCAACCGCGAATGTCAGCGCGGACACCACGGCCGCCTGGATCGGGTGGGCCATGACGGTTTCGGAGATCCCCAGCTCGTCGCGGGCGTGCGCCCCAAGCGCATCCCGTTCGGTCAGTTGCACTGCGACTTGCCGTGCAAGGGCCTCGTCAAGGCCACGCGCGCTGTAGATCTGGGTCAGCTCTTCCAGTTCCGCCTCGGGCGTTTCCCGAAGTTCCCGTGTCTCGCGCGAAATGTCGGCTTGCTCTGCATCCGTTTGCGAGCTGACCGAGACGTACTCGCCGGCCGCCATCGACATGGCGCCGGCAACGAGACCGGCGAGACCGGCAATCAGAACCTCAGTATGCCCGGACCCTGCCGCGGCGACGCCAACCACCAGACTGGCCGTTGAGACAAGACCGTCATTCGCCCCCAGCACCGCCGCGCGGAGCCAGCCGATGCGATGGACCATGTGGATTTCGGAATGCGTGAGGCGGCTCATGGGCTGTGTTACCTTCAATTCCGGCGGTCTGAGTTCCGCATCTTTCGGGCTTGCGGACATAGCCGCCCGACCTGGTTCGATCCTCAATGCCCGCAGGGCGTTCAGGATGACCGCCACGTCAATCAGTTCCTGCAGCAAGGCGCCCTGCACGGGTGTCAAGTAACCGAGCGCGGCAGCGATCATCCCGGCGACGGAAAGGCCGATCCCGGCCGCGACGCTTTCAAGCGCGATCCGGCGGGACCGTTGCGCCACTTCGATCCCCGGCAGCAGTCGGTCGAGGTGATCGACCAGCAGCACGACATCCGCCGCCTCGGCCGAGGCCGCCGCTCCGCGCGCGCCCATGGCGACCCCGATATCGGCGGCGGCAAGGGCCGGGGCATCGTTCACGCCATCGCCGACCATCATCACCGGGCCGTTCTTGCGCTCGGTCAGGACCAGCAGCACCTTCTGGTCGGGGGTCAGGTCGGCCCTGACGGCGTCGAGCCCCAGTCCCTCGGTCACGGTTTCGGCCACGGCGCGGCGGTCGCCGGTCGCCAGCAGGATGCGCCCGACCCCGAGCCGGCGCAGCCCTGCGAGAAGCTCTGCCGTGCCCGACCGCAGCGCATCCGCCATCACCAGATGGCCCATGAGTTTGCCGTCGACACCAAGCGCCACGACGACCGAACCCGCCTCTGCCACCGCGCCTTCAACGTCAGCCGCACCGACCTGCGATGCGACGAACCCTGCGCCGCCCACCACCACCTTCCGGCCCTCGATGGTTCCCGCAACGCCTTCTCCGGGCGTCTCGACCACGTTTTCCGGAACCGGCAAGGCGGCGCCCCGCTCTCGGGCCGCCGCGACGATCGCCTGTGCGATCGGGTGTTTCGACGCCTGATCGAGGGCTGCGGCATAGTGCAGGACTTCGTCCTCCGACATGTCGCCATGCCTGTCGATGGACACGATCTGCGGCCGCCCGTCGGTCAGCGTGCCGGTCTTGTCGAGGATCAGCGTCTTGATCCGGGCCAGCGCCTCAAGCGGCTTCGCCCCCTTGATCAGCACCCCGAAATGCGCCGCCCGCGACAGCCCGGCCACCAGCGCCACCGGAACGGCGAGGATCAGCGGACAGGGTGTCGCGACCACCAGGACCGCAACCGCGCGGATCGGATCGCCGGTGAACCACCAGGCGGCGGTCGCCAGCGCCACCGTGACGGCAAGGAACAGCAGCGAATAGCGGTCGGCCAGCCGGGCCATCGGCGCTTTGGACTTCTGCGCCGCCTCGACCAGCCTGACGATCCCCGCATAGGTGCTGTCGGCAGCGCGTCGCGTGACCCGCAGATCGAAGGCATCGCCCGCGTTGGTGGAACCGCTCATCACGTCCTGGCCGCGGTTCAGACGCACGGGCATGGACTCGCCCGTCAGAGCCGACTGGTCCAGCATCGCCCGGTCGCCTTCGACCGTGCCATCGACGGGCGCCACATCGCCCTGCCGGATCAGAAGAAGGTCGTCCGGCGCGATCTCGTCCAGCGGCACCTCGTCCAGCGCGCCATTCTGGTGCCGGGTCGCAGTCCGGGGCACCCGGGACAGAAGGTCGCTCATCTCGCGCCGGGCGCGGCCCTCGGCAAAGCTCTCCAGAAAGGTGCCGCCCGAATACATCAGGGCGACCACCGCCGCCGCGAGCGTCTCGCCAAAGAGAAGCGCCGCCGACATGGACAAGGCCGCCACGATGTCGAGCCCTACCTCTCCCTTTGAGAGGCTCCGGACGATCTCGACCAGCAGCGCCGCAAGAACCGGAACGACGCCCGCCGCCCACGCAATGGTCGCAAGATCCGGTTTGCCCGCCACCCAGAACCCGAGACCCGCCACCAGGCCGAGGAGTGCAATGACCAGCAACGCGACCTTCAGGCGGTCTTGAAGCAGTGGGTTCATGATTGCATCCCGGGGTCAGGCCGCACGCCCGGGTCTGAACGGGTCTCGAAGAGCCGTCCAACCAGCGTTTCGCGAAGCTGGTCGCCTTCCCGGTCAATGAAGAGGGCGTCGAGATTCTGTCTACGCGCAAGTTCGGCCCCCTCCAAGCTTCCTCGCACCATGAGCGCGGTCGCCCAGGCGTCAGCGACCACGCAGGTCGCCGCAACAACCGTGACCGAGGCGGGAGGCGCCGAGAGCGGTCCGCCGCGCGCCGGGTCCATGGTGTGCGAGAGCCGCCTGCCGCCGACATCGACCCAGTGCCGGTAGTCGCCCGACGTCGCGACAGCCGCATCGTGGAGCGCGATGATGGAATGCGGCGTGCGACGCTCCCGGTCGGGCGCCTCGACCGCGACGATCCACGGCTCGCCATCCGGGCGCAGTCCCTTCGCGCGCATCTCGCCATCGATGCCGACGAGGGCGGACGCGATGCCGAAGCCGATGAGCGTCTCGGCCAGGCGATCGACGCCGTAGCCCTTGGCGATGCCGTTAAGATCAAGCGCAATCGGGGCGCGCTTGCGCACCCGACCCGCCATCGTGTCGACTTCGAGCACCTCATGTGCCGCCCTGCGCGGCGCGGTCATCGCAGCGCAGATGCGTTCTGGGACCGCGGCCTCTCGGTCCGAAGCCCCAGGCCGTCACCGCGTCGCCCATGCCGATGTCGAAGGCTCCGCCCGAGGCGCGCCCGATCTCGAGCCCGATGCTCAGGACGTGCAGCAGCCGGGTGGGCACCGCCACCCATTCCCCAACGGGCGCCGCGTTGAGGCGCATCAGATCGCTGCCGGGCTTCCACGTGGACATCTGCGCGTCCACCTCATCGACCGCCGCCTGAAGCGCAGCTCGGACCGGCGCCGGGTCGAAGCCGGGAGCCGTGTGGAACAGCGCCGACCAGCGCGTGCCCATGGTGGGGCCGTTCAGCGCGTGGCGCACGAGGTCAGTAGACATCTTCGACATACCGTCCCTCCGCCTTCAGCTCGACCGGCGTAAGCCCGATCGGGCGCGAGGATGTCGGCCAGCGCGTCGGCGACCCCCGCCGCCATGTCGCGCCCGCCGCAGACCATTACGCGTGCGCCGTCGCGGATCAAGCCGGGCGACCTCTGCGCCCTCGGCGCGCAGCGCATCCTGCACGTAGTGCGGCCGGGCGCCCCGCGAGACCGCCGTGACGAGCCGCTGGAGGCGCCCATCGGTCTGCCAGACGGCGAGTTCCTCGCCGTAGAGGAAGTCGCTGTCGGGGTGGCGCATCCCGAAGAACAGATGGATGGGACGCCGCCGCGCATTGGCGCGCACGAAGCCGGCGAGCGGGCCGATACCGGTTCCCGCCCCGATCAGGATCAGCGGCGCGCGATCCCGACCCGCCTGGAAACCGGGGTTGCGGCGCAGGAATGCGGATACGGTGTCGCCGGGTTCGAGCGCCATGAGCTGGCCCGAACAGAGGCCGCCGGGGTGTTTCCTGACCACGATCTCGACGAAACCGTCGCGGTTGCCGGAGGCGAGCGAATAGAAGCGCGGCACGGCGGAGCCCTCGGGCACGATGCCGAGCAGGTCGCCCGCGGCGAAGCGCGCGAAGCCACGTCCCGTCAGGCGCTGCCAGAGCGTCGCGCGCGGCAGGGCGAAGCGCAGGATCGCGGTCGGGGCCTGCACCTCGGCGCCGTAGTCGCGGCGCGAGACCAGCGTCAGCGTCTCGGTCGCGGGCAGGACCGGCTGGTGGGCCAGTTCCAGTTCGATCCCCAGGGCCTGCCCGAGGGCGCGGCCCCAGCGCGCGAAATCCTGCGGCGACTGGCGGTCGATCGTGTCGAACGGCAAGAGTTCGGGCCAGCCCTTCGCCTCGGCCGCCGCCGCGACGGCTTTCGCGAAGGCGCAATAGGCGGGGAAGCTGCGATCGCCGAAGCCGAGCACGGCCACGGCCGCAGTCGGGCGCTCGGTCGAGCGCCTCAAGCCGGTCGAGGAAGCCCTTGGCCGAGGCCGGTGCATCGCCGTCGCCATAGGTCGCCGCGAGGACGATGATACGTTTGGCGCGCGCGTAGCGGTCAGGTGCGAAAGTCGACATCGGCGCCGCGTGGACGCTCTGGCCGGCCGTCGGTCAGCGCGGCATGCAGCGTCGCGGCGAAGCCCCAGGTGCTGCCGCCCTCGCTGCCGACGAGCAGGATCGTCTCGGCCCGGGCCGGCCGGCTGGTTGCCGCGGATGCGCGGCCGTGCGCGCCGACCCGCGAGCCAGATCAGCACCCCGGTGCCGCCCATCACGGGCACGCCGAGCGCCATGAGCCCCAGCACCAGCCCGAGCGTGGCAGCGCCCTGGCCGGTATGCAGCATGTAGATGGTTTCCGAGACGCGCTCCCATCCGGTCAGGTCGGCCCAGCTCAGCAGCGCCCCCGTGCCCTGGTCGAGATACCCGGTGCCCCGGTCGGTCTTCAGCGTGAAGACGTCGGTCGCGTCGCCGGGATAGGGAAAGCTCAGCTCGCGCAGTTCCGCGACGGGCGTGTCGCCCAGCATCGCCATCTCGGCGAGCGCCACGCCGGTCTCGCCGCTCACCTCGGCCGGGATGGCCGGTGTGGCGCCGCTGTCGGGCAGCAGGTCGAAGGTGGAGGCCGTCATCCACAGGGCGGTGGCGGAGGACAGGAAAAGGCCGAGCACCGCGATCCGAGCGATCTCGACATGAAGCCGACCGGCGAGCGGCCCGCGCAGGGGCGCGAACCAGCGCCGCCAGCCTCCCGCACGCCGCGCGACCAGCGCCGCGCCGGACAGCGACAGCACCAGCATCGCCGCCGCCCCCGCCGCCATGGCGATGCGGCCGGCATCGTCCAGAAACAGCGACCGGTGCAGGTTGGTGAGCCAGCGTTCGACCGGGTTCGGGTCGGCCGAGGCCACGCCCTGCCCGGTGGCGGGGTCGATGACGGCGGCGCCGGGCGCGCCCTGATCGAACCAGTAGGCGGTGATCCGCCCCGACGGCGCGCGGCGGATCTGCTCGACGCCCGGATAGGCGGCCTGAATGCGCTCGGCGAGTGCGGCGACGCTCAGCCCTGCCTCGGCCTGCGGCGCGGCGAGGCGCTCGGCCGCGGGGAAGACCGACAGCGCCGCGCCGCTGAGCGCGAGCATCGTGACGAGAGCCAGGGCCAGCAGACCCGGCCAGCGATGAAGTGCGCGGATCATGGGCCTCGTCCCCTCACATGTCGTAGGCGAAGCTGGCGACATAGCGGCGCCCGCGCACGGGCGTGCCCGCGCCACCCGTCGTCAGCGGCACGGCGACCTCGTTCGGGCTGTCGCGCATGTCCTCGACGGCCGCGTCGACGTGCAGCGTGTAGCCCGCGTCGAACAGCGCATCGGCGAGGTCGAGCGTGATCTCGAGCGTCCGGCCCGCGCCCACGCTGGCGCCGGTGATGCCGTTGATCTGCGCGGTGTCGCCGCCGGTGGCGCGATACCAGTCGGTCAGGTGCTGGTAGTATTTGGACTTGCCGCCGGCCATCCAGAGGCTGCCCACATAGGCGCCCGAGGCGTCGGTGACGTAGAGCGCGAGATAGGCGCCATCGCCGCCGTAGTTGTTCAGCGTCGTGGTCAGCGTGACCGGCCGCGCCATGGCGAGGCCGGGAAGCGTCAGCGCGGTGGTCAGCGCGAGCGTTGCGAGAAGCGATTTCATCGGGTGGGTCCTTGTTCGGGAGTTGGTTCTCGAGCGGGCTCAGTTCACCTGGACCTGCGGCGGGGCGCCGTTCCCGAAGAGCCCGTTCTGCGGCGGCGCGACGGTGCCGGCGGGCGCGGGATTGGCGGCGCCACCACGGCAGTCGTCGTCGTCATCGTCTTCGCAGTCGTCATCATCATCGTCGTCGTGACCACGCCGCGAGCTCTGCACGGAGCCGCGGTTGTCGTCGTCGTCATCGTCGCTGGCCAGGATGAGGGGCAGCGCCTGCGCCCTCTCCTCGAAGGGCGCCGCGACGGGCCGAACGCTCCCTTCGGCGGGCGCATGCATCGCGCTCCAGGCCGGCATGCCGATGGCGGCCGTCAGCGCCGTGGAGGCGACAAGAAGCGTGAGGGTCTTTTGCATGGCAGGGTCTCCTTTTCGTCTGCTGGGACCAACTTGGAGATCCGACCTGAGTGCTTCCTGACGGGGCGGCGGT
>CAVTSR010000009.1:0-752937 GCA_963737485.1 uncultured Alphaproteobacteria bacterium
ATCACGCCGCGCGATGGGCAAGTCAAGTCGTCCGGGCATCGCGGGCAGGGTGATCGCTTGAAGCTGGCGGGGATTCCGGCACGAGATTTGCTGTGATTCATGGAGGGCCTCGGAGCAGCGAGGTGATCCATGTCCGGCAAGGCTTTCATCGACCATTTCTCGGCCCTCCAGGACCCGCGGCAGGCTTGGAAGGTGGTCTATCCGTTGCCGGAGATCCTGCTCGTCGTGCTGTGCGCGACGTTGGCTGGGGCGGAGGACTTCGTCGAGATTGCGCGCTGGGGCCAGCGGAAGCTCGACTTCCTCCGCCGGATGCTGCCCTACGAGCGAGGCGTCGCCTCGCACGACACGCTCAACGACGTGATGAACGCGCTGCCCGCGCCGTTCTTCGCCGAGTGCTTCACCGCCTGGGTGGAGGGCCTGCGCGAGACCGCGCCCGACATCGTGGCGATCGACGGCAAGACCTCGCGGCGGAGCAAGGCGAAGGGGAGCGGTCCGCTGCACCTGGTCTCGGCCTGGGCAAGCCGGCAGCGGCTGGTGCTCGGGCAGGAGGCGGTCGCGGAGAAGTCGAACGAGATCAATGCGATCCCGCTGCTGCTCGCGCGCCTCGAGCTCGAGGGCGCGCTCGTCACCATCGACGCCATCGGCTGCCAGACCGAGATCGCCGAGGCGATCCGCGGCAAGGGCGCCGACTACCTGCTCGCGCTCAAGGACAACTGGCCCGCACTCGCCGAGGAGGTGCGCCGCTTCTTCGACACCGCCCCCGCCGGCAGCCTCGCCGGCCACGAGACCACCGACGGCGACCACGGCCGCATCGAGGTTCGCCGCGCCTTCGTCAGCCATGACACGGGCTGGCTCTCCTCCGACCGACGCTTCCCGGGCGAGTGGCGCTTCCCCGACCTCGCCATGCTCGGCATGGTCGAAGCCGAGGTCGAACGCGACGGCAAGACCAGCATCGCCCGCCGCTACTATCTCTCCTCCGCCCGGCTCTCCGCACCCGCCTTCGCTGCCGCCGTCCGCGCCCACTGGGGCATCGAGAACCGGCTGCACTGGGTGATGGACGTCGTCTTCCACGACGACCTCATGCGGCTCAGGACCGGCAGCGGCCCGCGAACATGGCGACCATTCGCCACGCAGCCCTCAACATCGTCAAGCAGATACCCGACAAGGCCAGCCTCAAGGTCCGACGAAAGACACTCGGCTGGGACGACAACTATCTGCTTGCCGCCCTCACACACCCCGATCAATGAGCTTCAAGCGATTCCCCTGGCATCGCGGGGGTCCGATTTGCGCTCGCCGCCGGCGAAGCCCTGGCCGCCGCGGTTGACGGCGATCCCGCCGCGTGGACGAGCGCGAAGCTCTCGGCCAGCATGGCTTCGAGCGAGCGCGCGAAGAAGCCCGCGGCGTCGAGGGCGATCACCACGTCGCCCTCTAGCCCGCGAGAGCGCGCTTTTCTTCAGATGCGACTTCCCTGGTCCCGCAGTCGTTGCGCTCGGCCGTGCTAACGATTGGGTCTTGCACGCAACGAGCGCGGCGGCTATCAGCGCCGCCACGGACTGGTAGCTCAGTTGGATAGAGCACTTGACTACAAATCAAGGGGTCCGGGGTTCGAATCCTCGCCAGTCCGCCATTATGTTGTGCTAATGTATGGTTTAATATGAATAAATTACCGTTTCTCAGTCCACCTCCTCCCTACCGTTGTCGCTAACTTGAAGGCGGGATGCCTTCGAACGATGACGAACGGAAAGCCCGATTTACCCGCTGTCACGCCCGCGCGCGTATTGGTTCGAAAAGTGGTCATGAGGCGGCCGGGAGCGTGCTAATCATGCCAGATGTGCTAATCGGCCGGTGATGACGGCAGCGCCTTTCGAGCACGCGCCGCACGACTACGGCAGCCCTCGCCGCAGTATCGCGCGTCGGCCCGGCGGTAGAGCGGCACTAACTCCCCGCACCAGGGGCACCGCCAGCCATCGACTTTGATGCGGCGCGAAACCGCTAACATGCGCGCCAAGCGGTGCCTGCGGTTCCCGTAGCGCCAGACTTCCGCCGTGATGGTGAACGAACCATCGGGTCCTTTCGTCTTATGTCGAGCCCCTTCGGGTCTGGTCCGGGCATCGCGCGTCCTATTTTTTGGGGCCATAGCCTTATCAAGGCTTTGTAATGCCCTACGAAAGGCATCTAGCTTCAGTCGGCTAAGAATTGCCTTTTCCGCTACGCGCGTCGATCTAAAAGCCAGCCGTCAGATCAGGCGGCATTGTTAAGGCTCTTTGGCACCGCGAGCTTGGTTAAGGGCGAAGAGGCGCGCGAGGGTCTCGTTGTCGCTGAGTATGCCAGCCCGCCAGTCGTCGCCCCAGCCGTAGGCCTCGGCCACCGCGGCGTCGAGGGTCCGGTGCAGGTGGTCGAGCCAGGCGGGGCGCTGGTTGTAGAGGTTGGTGAGTGATCCTGCCCCGTTTGGGTGGACAGGTTAGGCCGCCATTCGCTCCATGTTGGCCGGTGATCGGTAGCCTATCGCGGAATGCTGTCAACGGCGGCGGAAAACCCAGCCACGGGGCGGGGCAATAGTCTACCACTCGGGATCCTGGACGATGCTCGGGATCGCGCCTTTGGCAAGCGCGCTTTCCGGGTAGCTGGCGTGTGCCAAGGCGCGTTGGCCTGCAAGGCCAACCAGGTTGCCCGGCGTCAGGGTGTGGCTGAGGTTTTTCTGGTTCGGCTCTGTGCGAGCCGGTAGCTGTCGCCGTTCATCTCGAGGATGGTGACGTGGTGGGTGAGCCGGTCGAGCAGCGCCCCGGTGAGGCGCTCGGAGCCGAAGGTCTCGGTCCATTCGTCGAAGGGCAGATTGCTGGTGATCAGGGTCGAGCCGCGCTCGTAGCGCTGGCTGATCAGCTCGAACAGCAGCTCGGCGCCGGTCTTGCTGAGCGGCACGAAGCCGAGCTCGTCGATGATCAGCAGCTTGTGTCCGGCCATCTGCTTCTGCAGGCGCAGCAGCCGGCGTTCGTCGCGAGCCTCCATCAGTTCATGGACCAGCGCCGCGGCGGTGGTGAAGCCGACGGAGAGACCCTTCTGGCAGGCGGCCAGACCGAGCCCCAGGGCTGCATGGGTCTTTCCTGTGCCGCTGGGGCCGAGGGCGATGACGTTCTCGCGGCGCTCGATCCATTCGCAACGGGCCAGCTCGAGCACCTGCATCTTGTTCAGGCTGGGGATCGCCTTGAAGTCGAAGCTGTCGAGGCTCTTGACCGCGGGGAACCGCGCCGACTTGATGCGGCGCTCGATCATCCGCCGCTCGCGGTCGATGAGCTCCAGTTCCACCAGGCGGGCGAGGAAGCGGACGTGGTCGAGGCCTTCGGCGGCGCACTGGCGGGCGAGCTTCTCGTACTCCCGCAAGAAGGTCGGCAGCTTCAGCGTCTTGAGATGATGGGCGAGCAGGATCCCGGGAGCCTCCGTCACGCCGCATCCCCCGCGACCAGGCACATGTAGCTGGCCGCCGAGGTCCGGGCGACGGTGGCGCGCGGCAGGTACGGGTAGACGTCGAGATCGAGCTTCGGCGGGCGCTTCTCGACCCGGCAGAGGACGAGATGCTTGACGGCGTCGAAGCCGACGGCGCCCATGCGCAACGCCGCCTTCACCGCGGCATGCAGGTCGGCGAGCTCGAAGGTCTCCAGCAGCCGCAGCACCTGCACGTATTCCCGGCGCCCCGCCTTGATCATCCGCGCCTCCATCAAGCGGCGCAGGGTGGCGAACTCGGGCGGCAGGTCCCATTCGGCCAGAGGCGCCGCCTGATCCAGCGCGCCGATCTTCTTCTCGATGAGCGGCAGGTAGTGGACCGGATCGAAGATCATGTCCTCGCGGTCGTAGCAGCGGGGATGGCAGGCGACGATCTCGCCGCCGCAGCCGATCACCACCGCGTCGACGTAGCCCCGGATCCAGACGTCCCGGTGGCCGTAGGCGACCGGCACCGAGTAGTCGTTGGTCTTGTAGCGCACCAGCGCCTGCGAGCTGACCCGCCCCGTGGCCTGGTCGCAGGCGTCGAACGGCGCGGCCGGCAGGTCCGCCATCGCCTCCAGGTCGCGCGCCAGCCGCGCGCCGATCGTCTCGGCGTGGCCGCGCAGGATCTGCGCCTGGCGCCTGCGGCACTGTTCCGCGAGCCAGGCGTTGAAGTCCTCCCAGGAAGCGAAGCGCGGGAGCGGGACCATGAAGGTTCGCCGCGCCCAGCCGACCAGCCCTTCGACCGCCCCCTTGTCGTTGCCCTTGCCGGGGCGGCCGTAGCGGTCGCGGATCAGGTAGTGCGACAGGAACCCGCTGAACAGCGTGGCCCGCTTGCGGGTCCCGTCGGGCAGGATGCGCGCCACCAGGCAGCGGTCGTTGTCATAGAGCACCGACTGCGGCACCCGCCCGAAGAAGGCGAAGGCGTGGACGTGACCGTCCACCCAGGCCTCGGCGGTGGCCGCAGGATAGGCGCGGACGAAGCACGCGTCGCTCTGCGGCAGGTCGAAGGCGAAGAAGTGCGCCGTTTGCTCGACGCCGCCGATGAACACGGTCGCTTCGCCGAAGTCGGCCTGGGCATGGCCTGGCGGATGGTGCAGCGGCACGAACATCTCCCGCCCGCGCCGCCGGTGCTCCCGGACGTAGTCCTTCACGATGGTGTAGCCGCCGGCGAACCCGTGCTCGTCCCGAAGCCGCTCGTACACCCGCTTGGCAGTGTGGCGCTGCTTGGCGCGCTGGCCGAGATCCTCCCGCAGCCACTGCTCGATGATCTCGGTGAAACCGTCCAGCTTCGGCCGCCTGACCTCGGCTCGGCGCCGATACCCCGGCGGAACCGAGAACGCCAACATCTTCCGGACGCTGTCGCGCGAGATCCCGTAATGCCTCGCCGCCTCACGCTGGCTCATGCCTTCAGCACAGGCCAGGCGAACCTTCCGATACAAAGTCCACCGTGAAAATGCCCCCGCCCTCCCCACCGTCGGAAAGGGCCAAACTGGCCGACTTTTACGCCGCCCGCAGCGCGACCATCACGCCGCTACCGTGGTCGACTTTTGCACCGCCGTTCCCAAATGCAGGCGGCGTGAATTGTAGAAGCCCTCGATGTACCCGAACAGGTCCCGCCGCGCCTGCGTCGCGGGTCGCGTAGACCCGGTGATGGACGCGCTCGACCTTGAGGGTGTGGAAGAAGCTCTCCATCGGGGCGTTGTCGAGGCAGTTGCCCTTGCGGCTCATGGAAGGGGTTATTCCTGCGGCGGCAAGGGCCTGGCGATAGGCGTCGGCTGCGTATTGGATGCCGCGGTCGGAATGATGGATGAGACCGGGCGCGGGGCGCTGGCGCTTGACGGCCATGTCGAGGGCGTCGCAGAGCGATCTCGGCATGCAGCGTCTCGCGCATGCTCCAGCCGACGACCTTGCGGGTGTGCATGTCGATGATCGCCGCCAGGAACAACCAGCCTTCGCCCGTTGGAATGTAGGTCAGATCGGCGAGCCAGACCTGGTTTGGCGCAGCTGCCGTGAAGTTCCTGCGCGAGCCTGTTCGGGCGCGATCGGATAGCCATGTCGGCTGTCCGTGGTGCGCACCCGGCGGGGCAACGCGGCCAGTCCGCGCAGGCCGGCGCGGCGCATAGCCGCGCGATGCGGTGGCGTCCGACGCCGCGGCCGGCGGCCGCGCAGCACGGCATGGACGCGCGGCGCGCCGTAGGTCCCGCCGCTCTCGGCATGGATCAGCGGATGTCGCTGAGCAAGCGCCCGGTTCTGGCCGCCGCGCGCTGCTCTCCGGGCGCTGGCGCCAAGCGTAGTAGCCGCTGGCCGAGAGGCCGAGCACGGTGCACATCATCCGAACCGGCCAGACATCGCGATGCTCATCGACGAACCCGAACGCTCATCGGGAGGCCGCTCCGAAGATGAGCGCGGCTTTTTTTAGGATGTCGCGCTCCATCTGGGCCTTCTGCAACTCCCGTCTGCAAGCCGGGCGTTCTCCGCCGCCAGGTCGGCCGGGGACGGGCCCGCGCCTGCGGGACGGGGCGCCGCCGCAAAGCCCGTCCCCAATCCGCCAAACTGCCGCATCCAGCGGCGCAACTGCGTCTCGTGCAATACCGAGCTCGGCAGCGACGCTCATCACCGACAGCCCGCTCGTCTTCGCTCGCTCAACAGCCTCGCGCTTGAACTCATCCGGGAAATACCGGCGCTTCTTCATCTCCATCGGACACTCCTCGCTTGGCTCAAAAGCCTATCATGGGTGTCCACTCAAACGGGGCAGGATCACCGGCCGCAGCGGGCATGCCACCAGCCGCGGCGCCGGCTGGGAGTTCGTGCACGTGTGCGTCGACGATGCCTCGCGGATCGCCTTCACCCGCATCCTGCCGGACGAGAAGAAGCAGAGCACCACCGCTTTCCTCCGCGCCGCCGTCGCCTACTACTGAGGGCTCGGCGTCGAGGTGGCGCGCGTCATGACCGACAACGGCTCCTGCTACCGTTCGAAGCACTTCCGCGACGTCTGCCGCGACCTCGGCCACATCCGCACCAGACCCTACACCCCGAAGACCAACGGCAAGGCCGAGCGCTTCATCCAGACCGCGCTGCGGGAATGGGCCCACGCCCAGGCGTATCCCACCTCCGACCACCGCGCCGCCGGTCTGGCCGCACCGATACAACTGGCGACCGCATGGCAGCATGAAATCCAAGCCACCGATCAGCAGAGTCGACCTGACCGACGACAACCTGTTGAGGCTCCACAGCTAGTCCACGGCTAGTTTGGCCATTCTCGAAACGCCGGACTGCCTGGACGCACGCTTCTGACCTGTAGCTACAATCGCAAGCGGGGGACGGGCACGAATCGGAATCCTGTTGGTTGGCGAACACCGGCCTGAGAGCCTGTCTGAGAAGGTCCTGTGGCGAGGTTGAGCGGCCGCCGTCGGCCTGATTCACCGTTGTTCCTGGAAAGAGACGACGGGGGATGGGATGGCGTGGACGGCGGCCACTCGGGGCGACTATTTGCGCGCGGGCCGGAGTTATGCGAGCGACGTGACGGATCGGGAGTGGGCGCTGATCGCACCGTTGCTTCCGGCTCCAAGAGAGGGCGGAGGGCCGCGGTCGACCTGCCTGCGGCGAGTGGTGAACGCGATCTTCTACCTGCTGCAGGCGGGGTGCCAATGGCGGATGCTCCCGCTGGACTTCCCGCCACGCAGCACGGTCCACGGCTACTTCCGGGCCCGGATCGTGGCCGGGGTCTGGGCGCACGTCCATGACGTTCGCTACCGCCGGACCCGGGAACTCGAGGGCCGCGAAGAGAGCCCGACCGCGGCGATCATCGGCAGCCAGAGCGTGAAAACCGGTGCGGACGCCCGCGATACGGTCGGCCTCGACCGGATCACCCGCCGCTTCCCGTTCCTCGAGCGCATCTTCGCGGACGCCGGCTACCAGGGCCCGCGGGTCGCGGCGACGGCGCCGCGGCCAGTCGAGATCATCAAGCGCACCGATGCCGGCTTCGCCGTCCGGCCAAAGCGCTGGGTCGTCGAGCGCACCTTCGCCTGGGCCTGCATCAACCGACGCCTCTCCCGGGACTTCGAGGGCGCCGCAACAACCGCCCGCGCCTTCTTCCAGATCGCCATGATCAAGCTCATGCTCCGCAGGATCGCACGATACAGGGACTTTTGAGTCAAACTCTGAGGGTATGGCGGAGGAGGTGGGATTTGAACCCACGGAAGACTTTCGCCTTCGCCGGTTTTCAAGACCGGTGCAATCGACCACTCTGCCACTCCTCCGAGCCGCCGATCTGATAACCCCGCCTTCGCCGACCGTCCAGCCGCCCCTTTCCCCGCGCCGTCCCTGCGGTTACATCGCCAGAGACCGGCGGGAGGCGGTGCGGGTGGTCTCGGGACGAAAGCTCCGTCGCAGCATGATCTGGCTGGCGCTGCTCGCCGAGCTCGCGGCCTGCGGCAGGTTCGGCGGCGCGGCGCATCCGCCGGAGGGGGGCATGCGCATCCGCTTCGAGGACAAGGCCGAGCCCAGTGTCTTCGCGCTGGAGGCGTCGGCAGTCCGCGACCGCAAGGATGGCGCGGCGGGGCTTTGGGCAGCCGTCAAGGGGCTGCCGCGGCCGGAGCGTGGCCTTGTGGTCAACACAGCGACCGGCAACAAGGTCGTCGTCGCCCTCTTTTCGGCGCCGCCCGACGCGGCCTCTCCGGTTCGGCTCTCGAACGACGCGGCCGATGTGGTGGGGATCGGCGACCGGCCTACGGAGGTGCGGATAACCGCGTTGCGCCGCGAGCCGCGGCTTGATACAACCAGGGGTAGATTTTGACTTGCCGGGCCGGCTCCACTATCCCTTGGTCGGGCGGCTCCGGCAGGCCGTCGTCCGGGAGTCGGGCATGCCAAGGAATTCTCTCGCCGCCAGCCTTTTCGCCGCCACCCTTTGCGCCGCCGCGCTGCTCGTTCCGCTGCCTGGCGGGGCGTTCGAGACCAAGGCGCGCGAGGCGCTGGTCATCGATGACGGCACCGGCATGGTGATGTTCGACAAGGATGCCGAGAAGCCGATCCCACCCGCTTCGATGTCGAAGCTGATGACGCTCTACATGCTGTTCGAGGCGCTTCGCGACGGACGCGTCACGCTGGATACCGAGTTTCTCGTGACCCCGCACGCCCAGTCGATGGAAGGCTCGCGGATGTTCGTCGAAGCCGGGAGCAAAGTGAAGATTCGCGACCTCATCCCCGGAATCATCGTCCAGTCGGGCAATGACGCCTGCGTCGTGGTGGCCGAGGGGCTGGCCGGCAGCGAGGCGACGTTTGCACAGCAGATGACCGCCAGGGCAAGGGACCTCGGCATGACCCAATCGCATTTCGCCAATGCCTCGGGGCTACCCGATCCCGGCCAGGTGATGTCGCCGCGCGATCTGGTGACGCTGGCCCGCCACATCATTGACGATTTTCCCGACGAGTATCACCACTTCAGCGAGACCGAATACACCTGGAACGGCATCCGGCAGCACAACCGCAACCCGCTGCTCGAACTGGGACTGGGCGTGGACGGGCTGAAGACCGGGCATACCTCGGAGGCCGGCTTCGGGCTTGTCGGCTCGGCGGTGCAGAATGGCCAGCGGGTGCTGTTCATGGTGGGCGGCCTCGCCAACGACGGCGAGCGCGCGAGCGAGACCCAGGCGCTGGTCAAGTGGGCCTTCGGCGCCTTCGACACTGTCAAGTTCTACGACGCGGGTGCCGAGGTGGCGCAGGCCGACGTTTGGCTCGGGGTGCAACCGCAGGTGGCGCTGGTCGCTCCGTCGACGCTGCAGATGCTGGTCCCGCGCGAGGAGCGCGCGGCGATGCAGGCGCGCGTCGTCTATGCCTCGCCGATCGAGGCGCCGATCTCCAAGGGGCAGAAGCTCGGCGCGCTCGAGGTCACCTTGCCGGGGCACGAGCCGGTGTCCTTCGACCTGATCGCTGACGACGATGTGGCGCGCGGTGGGCTGATGACGCGGATCAACGCTGCGGCGCGGCTCACCCGCGACAAGGCGCGCGCGCTCCTTCCCGGCCGTTGAGGACCATGCCGGGGGGCGGCTTCATCAGCTTCGAGGGCATCGACGGCTCGGGCAAGTCGACGCAGGTGCGCCTGCTCGCGGCTACGCTGCGCGCCCGCGGCGGCGAAGTCGTCGAGACCCGCGAGCCGGGCGGCGCACCCGGCGCCGAGGCGATCCGGAGTCTCCTGGTCGAGGGCGACCCGGGCCGCTGGTCGGCCGAGAGCGAGATCCTGCTCTTCACCGCCGCACGCCGCGACCACCTCGAACGCACCATCCGGCCGGCGCTCGCGCGCGGCGCAACGGTGATCAGCGACCGTTTCGCCGACTCGACCCGTGTCTACCAGGGCGTGGCCCGTGCCGATCTGCGCGCGACCGTCGACGCGCTGCATGCGCTGACGATTGCGGTCGAACCCGACCTTACGCTGATCCTCGACCTCGATCCGGCGATGGCGCTCGGCCGCAGCCTCGCCCGCGGCGGTCCTGAGGAGCGCTTCGAGCGCTTGGGCACCGGTTTCCAGGAGCGGCTGCGCGCCGGCTTCCTCGCGCTGGCGGCGGAATTTCCCGGTCGCTGCCGCATCGTTCCGGCCACGGGCAGCGCCGGAGAGGTGGCCGCACGGATCGCGGCGGAGGTGGCGGCGATGAGCGACGCCGAGGAACCGGACCGCGTGCCGGGCGCGCCGCATCCGCGCGAGACCGCGGTGCTGCTTGGGCAGGCGGCGGCAGAGGCGCGGTTTCTTGATGCGGCGGCCTCCGGGCGGCTACATCACGCCTGGCTCATCAGCGGGCCGCGCGGCGTGGGCAAGGCGACGCTCGCCTGGCGCATCGCGCGCTATCTGGTCGCCGGAGGCGAGGCGGCCAGCCTGCAGATGGCGCCCGAGCATCCGATCTTCCGTCGGCTTGCGACGCTCGCCTCGCCGCAGGTGTTCCTCTGCAGGAGGCCCTGGGACGACAAGGGCGAGCGGCTGCGGACGGCGATCTCGGTCGACGAGGTGCGGGCGCTGAAGAGCTTCCTGCAGCTATCGGCTGCCGACGCCGGCTGGCGGGTGGCGATCGTCGACAGCGCCGACGAGCTGACCGGCTCGGCGGCGAACGCCCTGCTCAAGCTGCTCGAGGAGCCGCCGCTGCGGACCGTGCTGCTGCTGGTCAGCCACCGCCCGGCGGCGCTGCTGCCGACGATCCGCTCGCGCTGCCGGGAACTGCGCTGCGGCCCGCTCGCGGCGGCGGACCTCGCGGCGGCGCTCGCCGCCGCCGGCGGGCCCGGCGGCAGACAGTTCCGTGGCGCTTGCGGCGCTGGCGGGCGGCTCGGTCGGCGCGGCGTGGCGCATCGCTGCGGGCGACGGCCTCGCGCGGTACGGCGAGATCAGTGAACTCCTCCGCCGCGGCGCGCCGCTCGACCGTCGCGCGGCGGTGGCGATGGCACAGGGCGCCGGCGGCCGCGACGCCGCGCGCTACGACCTCCTGGTTGAATTGCTCTCGGTCGCCCTGGCGCGCCTCGCGCTCGCCGGCGCCGGTCGCGCGATGCCGCCGCTCTCCGCAGCCGAGGGCGAGGCGATGGCGCGGCTCGCGGCGACGCCGGCGCAGGGGCGGCTCTGGGCCGAGACCGCGGCGCGGCTTGCGGCCCGGACCACGCATGCGCGCGCGGTCAACCTTGACCCGACCGAGGTGATCCTCGATACCTTGCTGCAGATCGACGCGGCGGCCGCGGAGGCGCGGGCCCACGCTGCCTGAGCCCTCGCCGTAAGATGCCGCCATGCCCCTGCCCGCCCTGGTCGACAGCCATTGCCATCTCGACTTCCCCGACTTCGCGGGCGAGGTCGACGCGATCGTCGCGCGCGCGGCAAGGGCGGGGGTCACCCGGATGGTCACCATCTGCACCCGGCTGCGGCAGGCGCCGGAGGTGCGCCGGATCGCGGAGGCGCACGCGGGCGTGTTCTGGGCCGCGGGCACCCACCCGATGCATGCCGCCGAGGAGCCGATGGCGCAGATCGACGAGCTGACGGCGCTGGCGGCGCAGCCGAAGTTCGTGGCGATCGGGGAGACCGGCCTCGACTACCACTATTCCGCCGAGAGTGCCGCGGTGCAGCAGGAGAGCTTCCGGCTGCACATAGAGGCGGCGCGGCGCACCGGACTGCCGCTCGTGGTACATGCCCGTGATGCGGACGAGGACGTCGGCCGGATTCTCGCCGACGAGCACGCCGCGGGCCCTTTCGGCTGCGTCATGCATTGCTTCACCGCCGGCCCGGCGCTTGCCGAGACGGCGCTCGGCCTCGGCTTCTACCTGTCGATGTCGGGGATCGCCACCTTCCGCAACGCCGAGGCGCTGCGGGACATCTTCGGCGCCGCGCCGCCCGAGCGTCTGCTGGTGGAGACCGACAGCCCCTATCTCGCGCCGCAACCGCACCGGGGACGGCGCAACGAGCCCGCCTACGTCGCCGACACGGCGCGTCTCATGGCCGGGCACCTCGGCATGGAGCCGGAGGAGCTGGCGGCGCTGACCTCGCGCAACTTCGACCGGCTGTTCGCGCGGGCCGCCGCATGAGGCATCCCGACTGGCTGGCCGGCCTCGGGAGCTTCCCTGGGGCAGACGCTCGCGCGGGTCGCCCTGCGGCAGCCGCGGGGGCGGCATGAGCGTCCGACTGCGCGCCACGATCCTCGGCTGCGGATCATCGTCCGGCGTGCCGCGCATCGGCGGCGACTGGGGCGCCTGCGACCCGCAGAACCCGCGGAACGCGCGGCGGCGCTGCTCGCTGCTGGTCGAGCGCGTCGGAGATGGCGGCACCACCCGCGTGCTCGTGGACACCAGCCCCGACCTGCGCGCGCAACTCCTCGACGTCGGTGTCGGTGTCCTCGACGGAGCGCTCTTCACCCATCCGCACGCCGACCACCTGCACGGTCTCGACGACCTCCGGACCGTGGCGCAGAACCGCGGCTCGCGGCTGCCGGTTTGGGCCGATGCCGAAACCTCGGAGGTGCTGCTCGCGCGCTTTGCCTACGTCTTCGTCCAGCCGCAGGGCAGCCTCTATCCCCCGATCCTCGACCTTCGTCCGCTCGACGGGCCGGTCGCGATCGAGGGGCCCGGCGGACGCTTGACCTTCGAGCCGATCCCCGTCGTCCACGGGCGCATCCAGGCGCTCGGGTTCCGAGTGAACGGAATCGCCTATCTGCCTGACGTGTCGCATATTCCCGAGGATTCCTGGCCGTCCTTCGAGGGACTCGACCTCTGGATCCTCGATGCGTTGCGCCGCAAGCCGCACCCGACCCACGCCCATCTCGAGCAGAGCCTCGCCTGGATCGCCCGCGCCGCGCCGCGCCAGGCGGTACTGACCAACATGCACAACGACCTCGACTACGCGACGCTGCTCGGCGAGCTGCCGCCCGGAATCATACCCGCCTACGACGGGCTGACCCTGGAGCTCGACGGGTGATCATCGACATCCTGCTGGTCGTGCTTCCGGTCTTCCTGGTGATCGGCGCCGGTTATGCCGCGACGCGGACCGGGCTCTTCTCCTCGAGCGCGGTCGACGGTCTGATGGTCTTCACCCAGGGCTTCGCCGTGCCCTGCCTGCTGTTCCGCGGGCTGGTCGACCTCGACTTCGGCGCCTATTTCGACCCCAGGCTGCTCTTCTCGTTTTATCTTGGCGCGGTGATCGCCTTCGGGCTCGGCATCTTCGGGGCGCGACGCGTCTTCCACCGGCGGCCGGGCGAGTCGGTGGCAATCGGCTTCGGGGCGCTGTTCTCGAACTCGGTGCTGCTGGGGTTGCCGATCATGGAGCACGCCTACGGGCGGGCCGCGCTGGCGCCGAACTTCGCCATCATCTCGATCCACGCCCCCTTCTGCTACCTGCTCGGGACCACCGCGATGGAGTTCGCCCGCGCCGACGGCCGCGGAGTCGGGGAGACCGCGCGGGCGGTGGTGCGGTCGATGTTTCGCAACTCGCTGATGATCGCGCTGGCGCTCGGCTTCATAGTCAATCTCGCGCATATACCGCTGCCGGCGCCGGTGCGCGGCGGCGTCGACATGATGGCGGACGCGGCGCTGCCTGCAGCACTCTTCGGGCTGGGCGGCGTCTTCACCCGCTACGCGATCCGCGCCTCGCTGGCCGAGGCGGGCATGATCACCGCCCTGTCGCTGATCGTCCACCCGGGGATTGCCTACGTGTTCACCCAGTGGGTCTTCCACCTGCCCGTGGGCTTCGTGCGTTCGGCGGTGATGACCGCGGCGATGGCGCCGGGGGTCAATTCCTACGTCTTCGCCAGCCTCTATGGCCGTGGCCAGGCGCAGGCCGCGAGCGCGGTGCTGCTCGCGACCGGCGTCTCGGTCCTGACGATTTCGGCTTGGCTCGCGCTGTTGGGCGGGGTCCAGTGAACGGCCGCCAGGATTGGACCGCGCGCGCGTCTAGAAGTTGCCGAGCGCCTTGAAGTCCATCTTTTCAAGCGCGGCGGTCTTCGCTTCGATCGGGGCGCTGCCGGTCACGCTGACCATCACCCGCTTGTTTACGACCCCCTGCAGGCCGTCGTCGTTCTGGGTGAATTCGACGCGCTGGATCCGGATCGGCTTGCCGCTCCCGAGCCCGGCCATCCCTGCGATCATCGAGCCGAGCCCGTTGACCACAGGTGAGTCGGCAACCAGGCGGATGGTGAACGTGTCGCTGCCATTGCGGTAGGTGGCGCCGGCCGTGGTTCCGCCGCCGAGCATCCCCATCAAACCGCCGGCCGCCGCGTCGTCGTCGGTCGCCGCCTCCCGGGTCCAGCCCTCCGGGGCCTCGGGCAGGAATTTGCCCAGCGTCTCGGCCTTCATCGCGTTGAGGAGCTTGCCGGCATAGTCGAGGTCCTCGCGCGCGCCGGAAACGTCACCGGAATTATAGGCCTTGAGCGCGCTCTCGAGCGTGTCGGAGAATTCGTCGGCCAGCGCGGGCAGACCGGCAAGCGCCAAGGCCACGGCGGCAGGCAGAAATCGCAGCATTCTCGACCTCGTGGGTTCCGGACCATCGGCGCCGGTCCGCGCGCAGTCTACCCGGCCGACGGGTTCCGGGTCCAGAACCGAGCTTCGCTGCGTCGAAATGCCGTCCGCGCGGTCAGTGGCCGGCGCGAAGCCGACGCAGCGCAGCGCCGAGGTCGGCGTAGAGCTTCTCGCGCTCCCAGGGGCTCAGGAAGGCGCCGAGCTCGATCTCGCGGCCGTTGCCTTGCAGCGTGAGGTACTTCTCGATCGGCGCGTCCTCACGTAGCCGGATGCGAACCCAGAATGGGTTGGCGTGCCAGCGGCGAACTCGTCCGCGCGGATCGCGGCGCTCGACGGTGATCAGATCCGGCCAGAGCCGCAGTTCCTCCCGGAGATGGCCGTCGGCATAGCTGCGCCGGATCGCGAGCCAGAGCGCCACGAACGCCACGAGAAGAAACGGCAGCATGCCCCAGGCGACGCGGGTGCCGGCGAGCCCGAAGAGCGGCAGCGCGAGGCCAAACGCGACGAGGCCGAGCAGCCAGGACGAACCGTTACGGGTGAGCGAACGGTTCGGCCAGAGCGTCAGCGCGAGGATCGGCGGGTCGGTCCGGGCGAAGGGATCGCCGAGGGTGCCCGCCGTCGTGCCACCGCTCGCGCCGCCATCCATTGCGCATCCATCGCCTTCAGTGCGATGCCCGGTGGTCCCACATGTCCGGCGTGGGCAGCGTCTCGAAGGTGTGCGCTGGTGGCGGGTTGGGCAGCGTCCACTCGAGCGTCGCGTCGGGCTGCGGCCCCCAGTAGGCGAAGTCAGTGACCCGCTGGCCGTAGCGCAGCGTGTAGAAGACGATCCAGAAGAAGAAGAGGAACGACAGACCGGACAGGAAGGCGCCCATCGACGAGACGTAGTTCCAGAGCGCGAAGGCGTCCGGATAGTCCATGTACCGCCGCGGCATACCCTGTCGCCCGAGGAAGTGCTGCGGGAAGAAGGTCACGTTCGCGCCGATGAACATCATCCAGAAGTGGATCTTGCCGGCCCACTCCGGATACTGCCGCCCGGTCATCTTGCCCATCCAGTAGTAGCAGCCGGCGAAGAGGCAGAAGACCGCCCCGAGGCTCATCACGTAGTGGAAGTGCGCCACGACGTAGTAGGTGTCCTGGTACGCCCGGTCGATCGCCGCCTGGCTGAGCACCACCCCGGTCACGCCGCCGACGGTGAAGAGGAAGAGAAAGCCCATCGCGAAGAGCATCGGCGTCTTGAACTCGACCGAGCCCCCCCACATCGTCGCGATCCAGGAGAAGACCTTGATGCCCGTCGGCACCGCGATCACCATCGTCGCCAGCATGAAGTAGCTCTGCTGCGTCACCGACATGCCGACCGTGTACATGTGGTGCGCCCAGACGACGAAGCCGAGCGCCGCGATCGCGATCATCGCGTAGACCATCGGCAGGTAGCCGAAGATCGGCTTGCGGCTGAAGGTGGAGATCACGTGGGAGACGATGCCGAAGCCCGGCACGATGATGATGTAGACCTCGGGATGGCCGAAGAACCACAGGATGTGCTGGTAGAGGATCGGGTCGCCGCCGCCCGAGGGATCGAAGAAGGTGGTGCCGAAGTTGCGGTCGGTCAGGAGCATGGTGATGGCGCCCGCGAGCACCGGCAGCGCGAGGAGGATCATGAAGGCGGTGACCATGATCGACCAGGGGAAGAGCGGCACCTTGTGCAGCGTCATGCCCGGGGCGCGCATGTTCATGAAGGTGGTGATCATGTTGATGGCGCCAAGGATCGACGAGGCGCCGGAGAGGTGCACCGCGAAGATCGCGAAGTCCATCGACATGCCGGACTCCGTGGTCGAAAGCGGCGCATAGAGCACCCAGCCGACACCGGTTCCGTGCAGTCCGTCGCCGCCGGGAACGAGCATCGACAGCACCGCCATCGTCGAGCCCGCGACATAGAGCCAGTAGCTCAGGTTGTTCAGCCGCGGAAAGGCCATGTCGGGGGCGCCGATCATCAACGGCATGAAATAATTGCCAAATCCGCCGAAAAGCGCCGGGATCACCACGAAGAACATCATCAGGATGCCGTGGCCGGTGACGAGCACGTTCCAGAGGTGCCCGTTCGGTTCGCCGTCGACCAGCATGTACTGGACGCCCGGGTGCATCAGCTCGAGGCGCATGTACATGGTGAAGGCGACCGAGACGAGCCCGAGCGTCGCCGCCGTCACGATGTAGAGGATGCCGATGTCCTTGTGGTTCGTCGACATGAACCAGCGGGTGAAGAAGCCCGGTTGATCGTGATGATCGGCATGCGCGTGCGCGGCGGCGTCGGCCATGGTCTTCTCTCCTGACAGCCCCGGTTGGCAGGATCCTGCACGTCCGGCCCTTGATCGTGTTTAACCCGCCCCCGCCGTCGGCATCAAGGGTTGCGGCGCAACGCGGGCCGCAGCGATTTGTCGCTGTCGCCGCCGGTTGCACGGTGCGGCTGTCGAAGGACCGCGGCCTGGACCCCTGCCCCGCGGCTCCGAACGGTGGCAACCACCGACGCGGCCGGCGGAACGGGCGAAGCGGCGCCGCGTTCATTGCCAACACAGAACCACAGCAACGAAGGAAACGGCCAACATGGATCACACGACACACCAGCGGCTCGCCGCGAACGAACTGACCCCTGACACCCTGGTCGACGCGACGATCTATGGCCCCGACGACGAGACGATCGGCACCATCTCGCATCTGCACGGCACCGGGGCCGCGGCGAAAGCGATCGTCGACGTCGGCGGCTTTCTCGGCATCGGCGCGAAGCCGGTGGCCCTGGCGGTGAGCCAGCTCGAGTTCATGCGCGACGAGGACGGGGACGTCCATGCCACCACCGCCCTCACCAAGGACCAGGTCAAGGCGCTGCCCGAACACCACGACTGACGGCGAACCTGCCGACGCCGGCAAGGATGCACCGGCCCGCTCCGGGCCGGTGCATCCCGACCAGGTCCAACGAATCCTTCCCAAGCCGCCATTTCCGATGCGAAGCTCCCTCCGGGGTCAGGGGGAGAGGTGAGGATGCGCTTGATGGTTTGCCGGGGCCTCGCCGCCGGCGTGGCTCTGCTGGTGGCCGGGGCCGCCCTGGGCGACGCGGCGCCGACCCAGGCCGAGCGCGTGCAGGCGGCGCTGGACGGCTGGCTGGCCGCGCGAGCGGCGCCCGAGGGCGTGACGGGGATCTCGGCCTATGTGAGCTTCGCCACGCCGGGACCGAACATCGAGGCCTTCGCCGGCAAGACCGGGCATGGCGCCGACGATCCGCCGGTCGACCAGAACACGCTCTTCGCGATGGGCAGCACCTCGAAGTCCTTCGCGGCGGCAGTGATCCTGCTGCTCGAAGCCAAGGGGGTGCTCTCGATCGACGACACCGTCGGCAAGTGGCTGCCGCAGTACCCCGCCTGGGGCGAGGTGAGCATCCGGCATCTGCTCGACATGACCAGCGGCATCCCGAACTATTCCGAGACCGAGTTCATCTCGCACGCCTGGGTGGAGGAGCCGAAGCGCAACCTGACCGCGGAGGAACTGATCGAGGCGGCATATCCGTCGGCGACCCATCAACTGCCGGTGACGAAGGGCTATCACTACTCCAACACCAACTACATCCTGGCGGGGATGATCGCGGCCAAGGCGGCAGGCAAGCCCTACGCCGAGTTGGTGCGGGAGATGATCCTCGAACCACAGGGCCTGCACTCGACCTTCTACACGCCGGAGACCTACCCGCCCGAGGTGATCGCACGGCTGGCGCATGGCTATTTCGAGAACACCGCCTGCGCGGAATACCAGCCGCCCGACTGCAAGGAGACCTGGAACCAGCCGCTGATCGGTCAGGACGTGCGCGAGGACAGCACCTCCTGGGCGCAGGCGGCCGGGGGGGCGATCTCGAATGCCCGCGACGTGAGCCGCTGGATGCGGGCGGTGTTCGAGGGCCGGGTAGTGCCGCCGAAGCAGCAGGCCGAGTGGATGTCGATGGTCTCGCTGAAGACCGGCGAGCCGATCACCGAACTCACGCCGGACGACCCGCAGGGTTACGCCCTGGGGATCGCCCAAGGGTTGATGGGGCCGCTCGACAAGGTGTGGTTCTATCAGGGGATGACGCTGGGCTACCGCACGCTCTACGTCTGGTTCGAGAACGACGACCTGCTGGTGACCGTCCAGACCAACAGCCAGCCCGACGACGACGAAAACAAGCTCAACGACGCGGCCATCGCGATCCGGACGGCGCTGAAGGCGCCGTAGCTTCGGCCGGTTCCGTCGCCCGGCTCCGGTCGTCGGTGCCGGCGCGGCGTCAGCGTCTGGCTGGCGGTGGTCCTGACCGGGGCCGTCGGTGCGCCGACAACCGACACCCCGCGGGCAGCGCGGTTCGGTCGGGAATCGATTTTGTGGTGCTGCCGCAGAGATTTGAACTCTGGACCTCTCCCTTACCAAGGGAGTGCTCTACCCCTGAGCTACGGCAGCGAGGCGCCTCCGGGTGGGACCTCGGGCGCAGTGGGGCGGTCATTAGCGTCGGGATGAGACACATTCAATGGCAATTCCGCGCGAGAGCCGATCGCGCGCGGCGTTCTGGACCCGCCCGCGGGCTTGCGCTACTACGAGCGGCATGCGCGACAAGAACGTCCCGCCAGCGCCGGCCAAGGCCCGGGAGAAGGGCGCGAAATCCGTGCGGCTGAGCGAGGCGCTCCGGGCGAACCTCGCCCGCCGCAAGGCGCAGAAGCGGGCGCGCGACCCCGGGCAGGGCAGCAAAGAGCAACGATAAGGCAGGCAGGAACATGGACAGCATTCTCGTGCGCGGCGGCCGGCGGCTCAGCGGCGTCATTCCCATCTCGGGGGCAAAGAACGCCTGCCTGACGCTGATGCCGGCGGCGCTGCTCACCGACGAGCCGGTCACGCTCACGAACGCGCCGCGGCTTTCCGACATCCGGACCATGACCGAGCTGCTCGAGAGCCTCGGCTGCGAAGTCGCGAGCCTGCAGCAGGGGCGCGTCATCGTCATCGGCACCGAGGCGATCGCCAGCCACCGCGCCGACTACGAGATCGTGCGCAAGATGCGCGCCTCGATCCTGGTGCTCGGGCCGATGCTCGCGCGGGACGGCCAGGCGGTCGTCTCGCTGCCCGGCGGTTGCGCGATCGGCGCCCGCCCGGTGGACCTCCACCTCAAGGGGCTCGAAGCGCTCGGGGCAGAACTCGACCTGCGTGACGGCTACGTGCATGCGCGGGCTCCCTCGGGGCTGCGGGGCGCCATCTTCGAGTTCCCGGTGGTGTCGGTCGGCGCGACCGAGAACGTGCTGATGGCCGCCACCCTCGCGCGCGGCACAACGGTGCTGAAGAACGTGGCCCGCGAGCCCGAGATCGTCGATCTCGCGCAATGCCTGCGGCGGATGGGCGCGCAGATCCAGGGCGAGGGCACCTCGACCATCGAGATCCGCGGCGTCGACCGGCTGCACGGCGCCACCCATCCGGTGGTCGCCGATCGGATCGAGCTCGGCACCTACATGCTGGCACCGGCGCTCGCCGGCGGCGAGGTCGAGCTCCTCGGCGGGCGGCGGGACCTTGTCGGCGCCTTCGCCGACAAGCTCGAGGAGGCCGGCATCGCCGTCACCCCGACCAACAGCGGGCTGAAGGTGCATCGCGAGAACGGCAGTGTGCGGCCGGTCGACGTGTCGACCGCGCCGTTTCCCGGCTTCCCCACCGACCTGCAGGCGCAGATGATGGCGCTGCTCACCCTTGCCGACGGGGTCAGCCATCTCGAGGAGCACATCTTCGAGAACCGCTTCATGCATGCGCCCGAGCTGGCGCGCATGGGCGCGCGGATCGAGGTGCATGGTGGCACCGCCACCGTCACCGGCGTCGAGCGGCTGCGCGGCGCACCGGTGATGGCGACCGACCTGCGCGCCAGTGTCAGCCTGATCCTCGCCGGACTCGCCGCCGAGGGCGAGACCCGCGTGGCGCGCGTCTATCATCTCGACCGCGGCTACGAGCGCGTCGAGGAGAAGCTCTCCGCCTGCGGCGCCTCGATCGAACGGCTGCACGAGCAGGCGGCATGACCGACGCGCCGCCTCCCGACGACGCCGGCTTCGAGGACGCCCGTTTCAGCGACGGGGCCGAGCGGCCGCTGCGGCTGCGCGCCGAGGCGGCCGAGGATCTCGAGGTGATCTCGGCGCTGGTGCAGGATGCCGTGGCGCAGACCTCCGAGATCTCGTGGGCGCCGCGGCAGCGGCGCTTTGCGCTGCTCCTCAACCGCTTTCGCTGGGAGGACGCGCCGGCTGCGACCCGCCAGCGGCGGCCGTTCGAACGCGTTCAGGCGGTGCTGAGCGTCGAGAGCGTCCTGCGCGCGCGGGGGGGCGGGCTGGACCCGCGCGACCGCGACCTCGTGCTCGACGTCCTCGCGCTCGTCTTCGAGCCGGGGGCGGATGGAGCCGGCACCTTGCGGATCGTGCTCGCAGGCGACGGCGAGATCGAACTCGAGGTGGAATGCCTCGACCTCAGCCTCACCGATGTGACCCGCCCCTACGAAGCGGTCTCGGCCGGCGCCCCTTCACACGACACCGACGCCGAGCACTGAGCAACGCCCGCCCCGTCTGCCCTCGCGCTTGAGACGGCCGGGCCGAGCGGATATGCCTCGCGGCGGGGGCCGGCGCGGCCCGCCGCCTGAGCGAGGGGTGACGCCATGCCCGAGGCCGCCGGTCCCGACCGCCTGATCGAGGTGACACTCGACGACAGCGGCCTCGCGCCGCCGACCCCGGAGATCGAGCAGGAGCGTCGCGTCGCGATCTTCGACCTGCTCGAGGAGAACCGCTTCGCGCTTCCTTCGCGCGACGACCGCCCGGCCTCGCCCGGTCCCTTTCGGCTGAACCTCGCGATTCGCGACCGCCGGCTGGTCTTCACCGTCGGCACCGGGGATGCGGCGGAGGTCGCGTCCTTCCATCTGTCGCTGACGCCGTTCAACCAGGTGGTGAAGGACTACTTCCAGATCTGCGAGAGCTACTTCGACGCGGTGAAGCGGCTGCCGGCGTCGCAGATCGAGGTGATCGACATGGGACGCCGCGGCATTCACAACGAGGGCTCGCGCATCCTGCTCGAGCGGCTCGCGGGCAAGGTCGACACCGACATGGCAACGGCGCGGCGGCTCTTCACCCTGATCTGCGTTCTGCACTTCAAGGGTTGAAGCCGGTTGGCCTCCGAACCGCATTCGGTGCTCTTCTGCTGCGACTACAACGCCGTGCGCTCGCCGATGGCGGAAGGCATCATGAAGAAATACTACGGCACGCGGATCTACGTGCAGTCGGCCGGCGTGCGCAACGAGCTCGAGGTGGACGGCTTCTCGGTCGCGGTCTGCTCCGAGATCGATGTCGAGCTCGAGCGCCATCGCACCCGCAGCTTCCAGGAGATGGAGGCCTGGGGCGACCGGATCGACGCCTACGACCTCATCGTCGCGCTGTCGCCGGCGGCGATGCGGCAGGCGCAGGAGTACACCCGCTATCACTCCATCGACGTGGAATACTGGCCCATCTTCGATCCCACCGGGCTCGGGGAGGGCCGGGACGCGAAGCTGGCCGCCTATCGCCAGGCCCGCGACCAGATCGAGGGGCGGATCCGCGCCCGCTTCGGCCCGCCGGACAATCCATAGCCACGAGCACCGCCCGATGTGCCCGTCCGGGCTCGGCGGCGGCCTCGACGGTGCATCGTACCAAGTCACCGCCGTTGCCGATCGGCCACAGGCAGGGGAGCGTTGTTTGCGCTGCAAGGTGGCAGCCTCGCCGACTCCTCTTGAATTTCCCGATCTTTGCGCCCATTTTCCGCGCGCGGATCGGCAGGCGCCCATTCGCACTTGCGAAACAGCATCGGACAGCCAATGGCCAAGGAAGAGCTTCTTGAATTTCCCGGGGTCGTGACCGAGCTTCTGCCCAACGCGACCTTCCGGGTGGAGCTCGAGAACGGCCACATGATCATCGCACATACCGCCGGCAAGATGCGCAAGAACCGCATCCGCGTGCTCGCCGGCGACAAGGTGCAGGTCGAGATGACCCCCTACGACCTGACCAAGGGGCGCATCAACTATCGCTTCAAGTGACGCGCGGCTGCTGCGGCCGCGGCTGATTCTGGCGTCGGCCAGCCCCCGTCGCCGCGAGCTGCTCGCGCAGGTCGGAATCGTTCCCGACGCCATCGTCGACTCCGGGGTCGACGAGACCCCCCTCCCCCACGAGCTGCCGCAGGCGCTTGCGCTGCGCCTCGCCTGTGCCAAGGCCGAGGCGGTCGCCGCCGGTCCCGGCGAGATCGTGCTCGCCGCCGACACCGTGGTTGCCGTCGGCCGGCGGGTGATCGGCAAGCCTACGGATGTCGCGGAGGCCGCCGGGTTTCTGCGCCTGCTCTCCGGGCGGCGGCACCGCGTGGTCACCGGCCTCGCCGTTCGTCGCGTCGACCGGCGCTGGACCCGCGCGGTGGTAACGGCCGTGCGGTTCCGGCCGCTCGATGCCGCTTCGATCGACGGCTATCTCGCGTCCGGGGAGTGGGAGGGCAAGGCCGGGGGCTACGCGATCCAGGGGCGCGCCGGCGGCTTCGTGCCCTGGATCAACGGCTCCTATTCGAACGTCGTCGGGCTGCCGCTCGCAGAGACGCTCGCCCTGCTCGCCACCGCCGGATACCGGTGAAGGGCCGCCAGATCCTGATCGAGCCGCTTGCGGGTGGCGGGCATGCCGCCGCGCTTCTCGTCGACGGGCGGTTGCAGGATCTGCTGATCGATCCGCCGGCCGACGATCCCACGCCGCGGCCGGAGGCGATCTACGCTGCCCTCGCCGCGCGGCCGATCAAGGGCCAGGGCGGAAGCTTCGTCGACCTCGGCGGGGGCGCGCGCGGCTTTCTCCGCGGCGGACCGTTGCCCGCGCCCGGCCAGCCGCTCCTGGTGCAGGTCACCGGCTGGGCCGAGGCGGGCAAGGCGCCGCCGGTGACGAGCCGGCTGCTCCTGAAGGGCCGCACCGCCATCCTCACGCCCGGCGCTCCCGGCGCCAACCTTGCCCGCGGCCTGCCTTCCCCGCGGCGGGAGGCGCTTGCCGCCGTGGCCGCCGCTGCGCTCGAAGGCGCCGCCGGCGGGCTCGGGCTGATCGTGCGGACCGCCGCCGCCGATGCCAGCGACGCCGAGGTCGCGGCCGAGATCGCGGAGCTGCGCGGCGCGTGGCAGGCGATCGCGGCGGTGGGCGCGCCGGCGCTGCTGCGCCCGGCGCCGGGCGCCGCCGCGGAGGCGCTGCGCGACTGGCGGGTCGGCGGCGACGCGGTCCGCGAGGCCGCGGACGCCTTGGCCGAGGCCGGCGTCTGGGAGGAGGTCGAGGTGCTGCGCCGGCCGCTGGTGCCGCTCGGCCAGGGATCGATGGCGGTCGAGCCGACCCGGGCGCTGGTGGCGGTCGACGTCAACACCGGCGGCGACACCTCGCCGGCGGCGGCGCTCAAGGTGAACCTCGCCGCCGCGGCGGAGCTGCCGCGGCAGCTGCGGCTGCGCGGGCTCGGCGGCCAGGTCGCGATCGACTTCGCGCCGCTCGCGCACGCCGAACGGCCGCGGGTCGAACGCGCGCTCGCCGCGGCGCTGCGCACCGACGGCATCGACACCACCGTCGCCGGATGGACCCCGCTGGGGCACCTCGAGCTGCAGCGCCGCCGGAGCAGGCGGCCGCTTTGAGCGGGTGCATCTGCTCGCACTGTTCGCGTGCGAGCACATCGGCAAGTATTTGATATTTATTGAAAAACTTTTTTCACTTTAACTGCATTTTAACTCCGCCCACACCGTTTCGTGCGGTCCGGCCATGGGATTATCGACGCGGATCGGCGGCCAGTTCCTCGAGCAGTTCGATCTGCACCCGCTGGATCTCGGCGAGCCGTTCCCACTGGCGGGCGAGCTGGTGGTCGAGCTTCTCGTGCAGGTGGCGGATCTCGAGCTCGGCCTTGAGGTTGACCTTGTAGTCGTTGTCGGCCTGCAGCCGGTCGCGGGCCTCCTGCCGGCGCTGGCTCATCATGATGACCGGCGCCTGCAGCGCGGCGACGCAGGAGAGGAGCAGGTTGAGCAGGATGAAGGGATAGGGGTCGAAGGCCGCGCCCTGGCCGCGTACCGCGTTCAACACGATCCAGACCACGAGCAGCAGGCAGAAGACGATGATGAAGGGCCAGGAGCCCCCGAAGGAGGCGACCGCGTCCGATGCCCGCTCGCCGAAGCCGCGGCGTTCCTCGAAGACCGCCTGCACGTCCTCGGCCACCGGCAACCCGCTGTCGAGGCTTTCGAGCACCTCGCGGTCGAGCGCCCCGAGCACGCCGCGCTCGCGCTCGAGCAGCGCCTCGACGTGCGCCCGGCGCGCCCGCGCCCGATCCTCGCGGCAGACCAGCGCGTCGGGCGACAGCGGCCCGGCGGCACCGCCGAGGAACTCGGCCGTCCCCGCCATCAGGCTTCCCACGGGCTTCAGCTCGCCGACCGGCACACGCTGGCGACAGACCGCGCAGGTCCCGGTTTCCTTCTCGACCATCACCCGTGTCCAGCGTCCTCGCATCGATGGTAGATGAATGACGATGCGGGCCGTCGCTGACAAGCGTGCCGGCGAAAAGCGGCGGGGGCGGCTCGCCGCCCCCGCCTTGTTGCTCAGCGCCCGGGGTGCCGCAGCATCTCGAGCACGTCGGCGCGGGTCACGCCGATGTCGCTCAGCAGGTGGGTGTCCATGCTCATGAGTTGAAGCGCGGCGCGGCGAGCGTCGTGCCGCCGCCGGAGGCGGCCGATCATCGCCGAGAGGCCGTGCGCCTGCGCGGATGTGCTCGTCATAGCAGCCTCCGCCACGCGCGGGCGAACCAGCCCGGATGCCGCACGCGCGTCGCGCGCTGCCGATCCTGCGACGGCGCCGGCTGGTCCAGCCGGGTCGCGATCATGAAGCTATCGCCGTAGACCTTCCACATGACAGACCTCCTTTCGAGTGTCGTCCCTCGCCATGGATATTGACCGAATCCCGGTTCCGGGCGACTCAGGAAAAATTCGAATCCGTAAGGCAGGCTTACAAATGGACTGGCGCTCGATGCCGTCGCTCGGCGCGCTGCGCGCCTTCGCGGCGCTGGCGGAGACCGGCAGCTTCGCCCGGGCCGGGGCCGCGCTCAACGTCAGCCACGCCGCCGTCAGCCAGCGGGTCCGCGCGCTCGAGGCGACGCTCGGCGTCACCCTCCTCGCCCGCGAGGGCCGCCGCTCGCTGCTCACCGCCGACGGGGTGAAGCTTGCCGCCGCGCTCGACGGCGCCTTCGGCGACATCCGCCGCGCGGTGGACGAGCTGACCGGCGCCGACGCGAGCCGTCCGCTGCAGGTGACCGCCACCCCGGCCTTCTCCACCAGCTGGCTGATGCCGCGGCTCTCCGAGTTCCGCCACGAGCATCCCGAGATCCAGCTCATGCTCAACCCGACGACCGAGCTCGCCGAGCTGACCCCGGGCGGGATCGACGTCGCGATCCGCTACGGCCGCGGCAAATGGCGCGGACTCGACGTCGAGCTGCTGCTGCCGACGAGCTACGTGCTGGTCGGCGCACCGTCGCTGATCGGGGCTCGCACGATCTCCGAGCCGGCGGACATCCTCGACCTGCCCTGGCTGCAGGAGTTCGGCACCAGCGAGATGACCGCCTGGCTGCACGGCCGCGGCGTGGCGCTGCCGAAGAAGCTCAACATCATCCACCTGCCGGGCCACCTGGTGCTCGAGGGCCTGCGCAACGGCGACGGCGTCTCGCTGACCGCCGCGGTGGTGATCGAGCGCGAGCTGGCGTCGGGTCGGCTGAAGGTGCTGTTCGAGGATACCTCGGTCGAGGTCGCCTACTGGATCGTCACCCGCCCCGGCGTGCTGCGCCCGCCGCTGAAGGCCTTCGTGAACTGGCTCCGCCGCCACGCGCGCCCGCGCGAGTGAGCCGCCGTCAGCGCAGCGCCAGCGCAGCCGTCAGCGCAGCCGCCAGGCGGCCTCGGCCGGTCGCGGACCGTCGGCCGCGACCCGGCCGCGCTCGGCGAGGTCGACGAGATGCGCGAGCACGTTGCGCGCCGCGACCGGCAGGAGCCGGGGGTCGAGCCCGCCGTAGATCGCGGCCGCGAGCTGCGCCGCCGTCATCGGCCCGCGCGCGAGGGTGGCGACGATCTCGGCCTCGCGGCCCTCGCGGTGGGCGAGCACCCAGCGGATCAGCCCGGCCGGGTCGGCGACCGGTGCGCCGTGGCCGGGGTAGTACACCCCCTCCCCGCGCGCCGCGAGCCGCGCCAGGCTGGCGCGAAAGGCCGCGAGGTCGCCGTCGGGCGGCGAGATCACCGGCGTCGCCCAGCCCATCACCAGATCGCCGGAGAAGAGCGCGCCGGCTTCGGGCCAGGCGAAGCTCAGGTGGTCGGCGGTGTGCCCCGGGGTGGCCAGCGCGGTCAGCGCCCAGCCCGGGCCGGCGATCACCTCGCCGTCGCCGAGCGCACGGTCGGGACGGAAGGCGGCGTCGATCCCCTCGCCGCCGCCGAGGCCGCCCGCGGCCGCGAGCCGGGCCATCGCCGGCCGCCGCGCGCCGAAGGGATCGCCGTGCGCGAGGAGAGGCGCGCCGACCCGCGCGGCGAAGCGGCGCGCGCCGGCGCTGTGGTCGACGTGGGCATGGGTCACCAGCACCGCCGCGACCCGCTCGCCGGCGACCGCCGCCGCGAGGGCGTCGAGGTGGCGCGGATCGTCGGGGCCGGGATCGATCACCGCCACCTCGCCGTCGCCGACGACGTAGCTGCGGGTGCCGGTGAAGGTCATCGGCCCGGCGTTCGGCGCCGTCACCGCGCGGATGCCCGGCGCCAGCCGCTCGGGGCGACCGATCGGCGGGGCGTGCGCGAGCGACAGCGGGCCGGCGGCGCTGGTTCCTTGCGCCGGGACTTCGCCGTGCTTAACTCTCTCGGCCATGCGCCCGCCGACGCTCCGATCGTTCCTGCCGCGCAGCCTGTTCGGGCGGGCGCTGGCGATCCTACTCGTGCCGATCGTGGTGCTGCAACTCGTGGTCGGGCTGGTGTTCTTCCAGCGCCACTACCAGCGCGTCACCGAACAGATGACCCGCAACGTCGCCTACGAGCTCAACTACGGCGTCGAGCAGGTCGAGGCCGCCGCCTCGCCCGAGGAGGCGGCGCGGCGCATCGCCGAGCTCGGGCCGCCGCTCGACCTGCAGCTCTGGCTCGACGGCGAGGGGCCGGTGAGGCCGGGGGCGGCGCGGGAGTTTCTCGACTTCACCGGCGGCACGGTGATCGCGACGCTCGAGTCCGAGATCCGGCGGCCGATCTCGATCGACCTCCGGTCGAACCCGCGCGTCGCCCTGCTCTCGATCGACACCGCGCGCGGCGTGATCGACGCCGAGGTGCCGCGTGACCGGCTGTCGGTCTCGAACGCGCACCAGCTCCTGGTGCTGATGATCCTCGCGGCGATGGTGCTGACCACGGTCGCGGTCGTCTTCCTGCGCAACCAGGTGCGGCCGATCCGTGCGCTCGCCGAGGCCGCCGAGGCCTTCGGCAAGGGGCGGTCGCTGCCGTTCCGGCCGGCCGGGGCGGAGGAGGTGCGGCGGGCGGGCGCGGCGTTCCTGTCGATGCGCTCGCGGCTGGAGCGGCAGATCGAGCAGCGCACGCAGATGCTCTCGGGGGTGAGCCACGACCTGCGCACGCCGCTGACCCGGATCAAGCTCACGCTGGCGCTGATGGAGGAGAGCGAGGAGACGCGCGACATCCGCGCCGATGCCGACCAGATGGAGCGGATGCTCGGCGAGTTCCTCGCCTTCGCCCGGGGCGACGGCACCGAGGCGACCGAGCCGGCCGATCCCTTCGAGCTCGCCGAGGGCACCGCGGACGACGCCCGCCGCGGCGGCGCCGAGGTGAGGCTGCAGCTCACGAACGAGACCCCGGCCGACCCCGCCGTGCCGATGCGCCGGGGTGCCGTCGCGCGGGCGGTGCAGAACCTCGTGGGCAACGCCGCCCGCCACGGCAGCCACGTCCTGCTCTCGGTGCGGCTGACGCAGAAGTGGCTGACCTTCGTCGTCGAGGACGACGGCCCCGGCATCCCCGAGGCCGATCGCGCCCGGGCGATCCAGCCCTTCACCCGGCTCGAGGCGGCGCGGACCCACGAGGCCGGTGCCGCCAGCGTCGGGCTGGGGCTGTCGATCGCGCTCGACATCGCCCGCAGCCACGGCGGCAGCCTCGAGCTCGGCCAGAGCGCCGAGCTCGGCGGGCTGCGCGCGACGCTGCGGCTGCCGCGCTAGGCCGGCACGTACTGCCGCCAGTCGTGCTCCTCGCGGAAGCCGAGCACCTCGCGGATCTTGCGGTTGGAGAAGAGCGCCTCGTATTCGCCGAGCTCGCGGCTGACCGGCACGCCGGGGTAGAAGCGCTCGATGATCTCCTTGGTCGGGAGGTTCATGCCGACGCTGTCGTTGCCGGCGTTGAACACCTGAAAGCCGAGGCCGTCCTTTTCCAGGCAGAGGTGGACGATCTGCCCGAGGTCGCGGGCGTCGATGTAGGAGAAGGTGTTGCGCCGCCGCACCCCGGGGTCCCGGAAGTAGCCCGGGAAGAGGGCGGTATATTCGTGCGGCTCGATGACGTTGCCGATCCTGAGGGCGTAGATGTCGGCGCCCGAGCGGCGGGCGAAGCTGCGGGCGGTCACCTCGTTGAGCACCTTCGAGAGCCCGTAGCTGTCCATCGGGTCGACGTCGTAGTCCTCCTCGAGCGGCAGCGAGTGCGGGTCGGTGGTGCCGTCGGAGAAGCAGACGCCGTAGGTCGTCTCCGACGAGGCGACGACGATCTTGTCGATGCCGAGCTTCACCGCCGTGGCGATGACGTTGTAGGTGCCCATGGTGTTGACCCGGAAGGTCTCGTTGTCGGGCTTCAGCAGGATGCGCGGGATCGCCGCGAAGTGCACCACGGCGTCGAACTTCGGCACCCCGGTGCCGGGCTCTAGCTCGTCGAAGTCGGCGTAGCTCGTCAGGACGTCGAAGACCTGGCCGGCGTCGGTGATGTCGGCGCTGAGGTTGTCGACGCCGGGGTGGTCGAGCGGCACGAGGTCGAGGTTGACGACCCGGTAGCCCTTGTCGGCGAGCCAGGGCACCACGTGCCGTCCCGCCTTGCCCGAGCCGCCGGTGAATAGGATCCGCTTGCGTGCTGGCATTCTCGATCTCCCCGATTGCGTTGGCCCGTACATGGACCAGACGCCGGCGGTGGTCCAGTCGGCAGCCCGGCTTTCGGCGTGCCCTCGCCGCGCCGCCGGCCGCGGCCGGGAAGCGCTGGAATTCGGCGGGCGGTCGGTCCTATGATCGCCGGCAGAACAAAAACCTGGGGGAAGCAACATGACGCGAGCCATCGCGGTGATCGGCGCATCCAACACCGGCAAGTCGACGCTGGTCGACCGGATGTGCGGGCTCGAGGGCCAGCCGCAGCCGGCCGCGGGAGCGGGCGAGCTTCGGGTCGTGAGCTTCACCCATCTCGGCGACGACTGGCAGGCGATCGACACCCCGGGGTCGATCGAGCTGCTGCACGTCGCGCACGACGCGCTGCTCGCCGCCGACGCCGCGGTGATCTGCGTCGGCGCCGACCCCGCGGCGGCGGTCCTCGCCTCGCCCTACCTGCACGTCGCCGAGGCCGCCGGCATCCCGGCGGTCATTTTCATCAACCGCATCGACGAGGCCGCCGGACGGGTGGCCGACATCGTCGCGGCGCTGCAGGAATACGCGGCGCGGCCGATCGTGCTGCGCCAGGTGCCGATGCGCGAGGGCGGGCAGGTGGTGGGGGCGGTCGATCTCGTCTCCGAGCGCGCCTGGGCCTACAACGAGGGCAAGCCGTCGACGCTGATCGAGCTGCCGGGGGGCATGCTCGAGCGCGAGCACGAGGCGCGGGCGGCGATGCTCGAGCACCTGTCGGAGTTCGACGACACCCTGCTCGAGGAGCTGATCGAGGACAAGGAGCCGCCGAGCGAGGAGGTCTACGCGATCTGCCGCCGCGTGCTGACCGAGAACCGGGTGATCGAGGCGCTGATCGGCTCGGGGCTGCACGGCAACGGCATCGTGCGGGTGATGAAGGCGCTGCGCCACGAGGCGCCGGCGGCCGAGGCGCTCAGGGCGCGGCTGCAGGCGCAGGCGGGGCTGGGCGAGGAGCCGGTGGCGGTGGTCTTCGCCAGCGCCTATCGCAAGCACGTCGGCAAGACGCTGCTCCTGCGCGCGCTCACGCCGCTCGGCGGCAACGACCCGATCGGTGGCCGCGCCGCGGGGCAGCTCACCCCGGCCGATCCGCGCGACAGCCACCATCTCGACGCGGTGCCCGAGGGGGTGATCGCGAGCGCGGTCAAGTCCGAGCACCTCGCCGCCGGCAAGCTCGCGACCGCGGGCGAGCTCTACGACGCGCCGGCGTGGCACGCGCCGCAGCCGGCGGTCATGCACCGGATCCTCGCGCCCACCTCCGAGCGCGACGGCGTGAAGCTGTCGGGCGCGCTCGCCGCGATCGCCGAGGGCGACGCCGCGCTGACGGTGAGCCAGGATCCCGCGACCGGCGGCGCGCTCGTCGGCGCCCAGGGTCCGCTGCACCTGCGGCTGCTGCGCCAGCGGCTGAAGGAGGTCTTCGGCATGGAGGTCGAGGAGGTGCCCACCTCCGCCGCCTACCGCGAGACGATCTCCAAGCCGCAGGAGCAGGCCTATCGCCACAAGAAGCAGACCGGCGGCGCCGGCCAGTTCGCCGACGTGAAGCTGACCGTCGCCCCCGGCGAGCGCGGCAGCGGCTTTGTCTTCGCCGAGGTGGTCAAGGGCGGGGCGGTGCCGCGCAACTACATCCCGGCGGTCGAGACCGGGGCGCGCGACGCCACCGAGCGCGGGCCGCTGGGCTTTCCGGTGGTGGACGTGGCGGTGACGCTGGTCGACGGGCTGCACCACGCGGTCGACAGCTCGGACATGGCGTTCCGCATCGCCGGCCGGCAGGGAACGCGCGAGGCGCTGAAGGCGGCGGGGCCGGTGCTCTTGCAGCCGATCTTCCGCATCGGCATCCACGCCCCGGCGGTCTTCACCGGCAGCCTCGGGCCGATCGTCGCGTCGCACCTCGGCCAGGTGCTCGGCTTCGACGCCGACCCCGCGGCGAAGGGCTGGGAGATCTTCCAGGCGGTGGTACCGGAGAGCGCGCTCGGCGGGCTCGCCAACGACGTCCGCGCCGCCACCCAGGGGGTCGGCTGGTTCGCGGCGGAGTTCGACCATTACGACGAACTGCACGGCAAGGCCGCCGAGAAGATCGTGCAGGAGCGGGCGCGCGAGCCGGCCTGAGGTCGGAGAGATGCAGCGGGCGGATGCGTGCGGGCGGAGCGCCGTTGCGCTCCGGGAGTCGTTCTCCCCGGCTTCGCCGGGGGCCCTGCGCGCCTGTTGGCGCGCGTCTCCCCCACTCCCCCTTCCCCCTCGCCCCCAGGGGCGAGGGGAACCTGCCCGATAGGATAGCGCAAGCGCGGTCCTCGGGGGGCCGGTCGGGCCGGCCATCGGTTCATCCTGGCTTTAGTGTCGGCCCGGGCTTCGGGGCGCGGTCTCAGTCGCGCCATTCCGCGGCGGGGATGCCTTGCAGCGCCAGGAGCGCGGTGAGATCGGAGTGCTCGAGGCGGACGTTCGCGGCGGCGGCGAGCGCCGGCCTGGCATGGTAGGCGACGCCGAGGCCGGCGGCGCGGACCATCTCGAGGTCGTTGGCGCCGTCGCCGACGGCGATCGCCTCGGCCGCGGTGATGCCGGCCTCCGCCGCGAACCGCTGCAGCGCGGCGAACTTCGCCTCGCGCCCGAGGATCGGGCGGGCGACCTCGCCGGTGAGCCTGCCGTCGCGGGCGAGCAGGGTGTTGGCCTGCTGGCGGTCGAAGCCGGCGGCGCGGGCGACGCGCTCGGTGAAGTAGCTGAAGCCGCCGGAGACGAGCGCGGTGAGCGCGCCCGCTTCGGCCATGGTGCGGACGAGGACGCGGGCGCCGGGGTTGAGGCGGACGCGCTCGGCGTAGCAGCGCGCGAGGTCCGCCTCGGGCAGGCCCTTAAGCAGCGCGACGCGGGCGACGAGCGCGCCCTCGAAGTCGATCTCGCCGCGCATCGCGGAATCGGTGATCGCGGCGACCTCGGCCCTGAAGCCGGCGAAGTCGGCGAGCTCGTCGATGCATTCGACGTTGATGATCGTCGAATCCATGTCGGCGATCAGCAGCCGCTTGCGCCGGCCCTCGGCGGGCACGACGTTGACGTCGCAGCCGAGGGCGGCGAAGCCGGCGGGGAGGGTGCCGCCTTCGAGCCCGAACTCGACCGCGGTCGGCGCGAGGCGGACCGGCACCGCGCCGAGGGCGCGCGCGGCGGTCTCGGCGGTCGCGTCCGAGACGCCGGCGGCGGCGGTCAGGACGAGGACCGCCGCGGGGTGATCGGTCATTTCAGGCGGCCATCTCAGATGGCCATCTAGACGGCGGCCCGGCGCGCCTGCAGCCGCTGATGCAGCATCTCGGCGACGAGGAAGGCGAGCTCGAGCGCCTGCGCCGCGTTGAGCCGCGGGTCGCAGAAGGTGTGGTAGCGGCTGCTGAGATCCTCGTCGGTGACCGCGCGCAGGCCGCCGGTGCATTCGGTGACGTCGCTGCCGGTCATCTCGAAGTGCACGCCGCCGGGGATGGTGCCCTCCGCCGCGTGCAGGGCGAAGAACTCGCGCACCTCGCGCAGCACCCGGTCGAACGGCCGGGTCTTGTAGCCCGAGGCCGACTTGATGGTGTTGCCGTGCATCGGATCGCAGCACCAGACCACCTTGCGGCCCTCGCGGGTGACGGCGCGGATGAGCCTGGGCAGGTGCTCGCCGACCTGCCCGGCGCCGAAGCGGCAGATCAGCGTCAGCCGGCCGGCCTCGTTCTTCGGGTTCAGCCGGTCGATCAGCTTCAAAAGGTCGGTGTCGCTGATCGAGGGGCCGCACTTCAGCCCGATCGGGTTCTGCACCCCGCGGGCGAACTCGACGTGGGCGCCGTCGACCTGGCGGGTGCGGTCGCCGATCCAGATCATGTGGCCCGAGCCCGCCACCGGCACGCCGGTGGTCGAATCGACGCGGGCGAGCGCCTCCTCGTACTCGAGCAGCAGCGCCTCGTGGCTGGTGTAGAAGTCGACCCGGTGCAGCGCGTCGGCGGTCTCCGGGCTGACGCCGGCGGCGCCGACGAACTCGAGCGCCTCGGAGATGCGGTTGGCGAGCTTGTGGTACTGCTCGTAGCCGGGCTGGCCGGCGGTGAAGTCGAGCGTCCAGGAGTGGATGCGGGTGATGTCGGCGTAGCCGCCCTGGCTGAAGGCGCGCAGCAGGTTGAGCGTCGCGGCCGACTGCAGGTAGCCCTGCAGCATCCGGTTCGGGTCGGGCACGCGCGCAGCGGCGTCGAACTCGATGCCGTTGACGATGTCGCCGCGGTAGGACGGCAGCTCGACGCCGTCCACGCTCTCGGTCGGGGCGGAGCGCGGCTTGGCGAACTGGCCGGCCATGCGGCCGATCTTCACCACCGGCACCTTGGCGCCGAAGGTGAGCACCACCGCCATCTGCAGCATCACCTTGAAGGTGTCGCGGATGTTGTCGGCGGAGAAGTCGGCGAAGCTCTCGGCGCAGTCGCCGCCCTGCAGCAGGAAGGCACGGCCCTCGGCGGCCTCGGCGAGCTGGGCCTTGAGCTTGCGGGTCTCGCCGGCGAAGACCAGCGGCGGGTAGGAGGCGAGCTTGCGCTCGACCCCGGCCAGGGCGGCGGCGTCCGGCCAGTCGGGCATCTGCACCCGCGGACGGCTTCTCCAGGCGGACTTGCTCCAATCGGCGCGCATGGCCGGGCTCCCCCAAGGGCAGGCTTTTCTGGCGCCGTTCTATAGGCGAGGCGTCGCGGCTTGGCCAGTCCCTCGCCTTGCGAATTGCATCTTGACCGCGGGCCGGGCGAATCGCCTTAGTTTGCCGCATGAGCCCCGCACGCAGCGCTGCGCACGTATCCAGCTCGGAACCGCGCCCGGAGGGCTTCGTCTTCCTGCTGCTCGACAGCTTCACGATGATCGCCTTCGCCGGCGCGATCGAGCCGCTCCGGATCGCCAACCGGGCGGCGGGCCGGACGCTCTACGAATGGCGGGTGGTGAGCGCCCGGGGCGAGCCGGTGACGGCTTCGAACGGGGTTCCGGTGGCCTGCGACGGCGGGCTCACCGAGCTCGGCAGCGGAAACACGATCATCGTCGTGGGCGGGATCGACGTGAAGCGCGCGATCACCCGGCCGGTGCTGACCTGGCTCCGGCGCGAGGCGCGGCGCGGGCTCGCGATCGGCGCGGTCTGCACCGGGGCGCAGGTGCTCGCGGCGGCGGGGCTGCTCGACGGGCGGCGCTGCACCATCCACTGGGAGAACCGCGACAGCTTCGAGGAGGACTTCCCCGACATCGAGCTGACCGGCAAGGTCTACGTCATCGACCGCGACCGTTATACCGCGGCGGGGGGTGCGGCCTCGACCGACCTGATGCTGAGCCTGATCGCGCGGCGGCACGGGGCGGATCTCGCGAACCTCGTCGCCGACCAGATGATCCATACCTCGATCCGCTCGGACCGCGACGCGCAGCGGCTGTCGATCCCGACCCGGATCGGGGTGCGGCATCCGAAGCTCTCGGAGGTGATCGCGCGGATGGAGGCCAACATCGAGGAGCCGATCTCGCCGACGGTGCTGGCGAGGCAGGCCGGCATGTCGACGCGGCAGCTCGAGCGGCTGTTCCGCCGCTACCTCGACCGCACGCCCAAGCGCTACTACATGGACCTGCGGCTGGGGCGCGCGCGCAACCTGCTGATGCAGACCGACCTCAGCGTGATCAACGTCGCCCTCGCCTGCGGCTTCACCTCGTCCTCGCATTTCTCCAAGTGCTACCGGGCGCTCTACCAGACCACGCCCTACCACGAGCACGGCACCCGCGACGGCGCGGCGTGACCGACGCCGTGGTGATCGTCGGGGCGGCGCGGACGCCGATCGGCGGGTTCCAGGGCGAGCTCGGCGCGGTGACCGCGGCGGGGCTCGGCGGGGTGGCGATCGCCGCGGCGCTGGCGCAGGCGCGGATCGCGGCCGGGGAGGTGGACGAGCTCGTGATGGGCTGCGTGCTGCCGGCGGGCCAGGGGCAGGCGCCGGCGCGGCAGGCGGGGTTCGCGGCGGGGCTGCCGGAGGCGGTGCCGGCGACCACGGTCAACAAGATGTGCGGCTCGGGGATGAAGGCGGTGATGCTGGCGCACGACGCGCTCGTCGCCGGCAGCGCCGGCCTGGCGGTCGCGGGCGGCATGGAGAGCATGACGAACGCGCCCTACCTCCTGCCGAAGCTCCGGGCGGGGGCGCGGCTCGGACATGCGCGGGCCGAGGATCACATGTTCCTCGACGGGCTCGAGGACGCCTACGAGCGCGGGCGGCTGATGGGAAGCTTCGCCGAGGACTGTGCGCGGGCCTTCCAGTTCGGCCGCGCGGCGCAGGACGGCTATGCGCTCGAATCGCTGGCGCGGGCGCGGGCGGCGCAGGCCGACGGCGGGTTCGCCGCCGAGATCGCGCCGGTCGAGGTGGCGGGGCGCCACGGCGCGGTGACGGTCTCGGCCGACGAGCAGCCGCGCCGGGCGCGACCGGAGCGCATCCCGACGCTGAAGCCGGCGTTCCGGCCGGACGGGACGGTGACCGCGGCGAATTCCTCGTCGATCTCGGATGGGGCGGCGGCGCTGGTCCTGATGCGCGAGAGCGCGGCGCGGGCGCGCGGGCTGCCGGTGCGGGCGCGGATCGCCGGGCACGCGAGCCATGCGCAGGCACCGGCGCGGTTTGCGACCGCCCCGGCGCCGGCGGCGGGCAAGCTGCTGGCGCGGCTCGGGTGGGCGGTGGGCGACGTCGACCTCTGGGAGGTCAACGAGGCCTTCGCGGTGGTGCCGATGGCGTTCATGGCCGAGACCGGGGTGGCGCACGACCGGCTGAACGTGATGGGCGGCGCCTGCGCGCTCGGGCATCCGATCGGCGCGTCGGGCGCGCGCATCCTGGTCACGCTCCTGCACGCGCTCGAGCGGCGCGGGCTCGGGCGCGGGGTCGCCGCGATCTGCATCGGCGGCGGCGAGGCAACCGCGCTGGCGATCGAGCGGAGCTGAGGCTCAGGCCACCTGCCGCCCGCCCTGCGCCCGCACCCCGAGGCGGCGGTCGAGCAGCGTCGCGAGCGCCGGCGCGCCGGCGGGCGCCCGCGCGGCGCGGGCGGCGGCGAAGAGGTCGCGGTCGCCGAGCATCTCGCCGACCGAGCCGAGGAACTGCGCGCAATAGGCGACCGTCTCGTCGTCGCCGGCGGGGATCGCCTCGGCGAGGAGCGCGCGCGCCCGGCGCAGGTCCTCGGCGAGCGCGCTGTCGAGCGAGGCGCGCCCGGTCAGCGCCAGGTCGCGCACATCGGGGCCGCGCCGGCTCTCGGCGTCGGGCAAGACCGAGAGGACGCATTCCTGGAAGGCGCGCAGGCTCGCGATCGGCTTCTCGAGGCAGGCGGCGGCGCCGGCGGCGAGCGCCGCGTCCTGCCAGCTGCCGCGCTCGTGGCCGCTGAGCGCCACGATCGCGGTGAGGGGGGTCGAGGCGGAGGCGAGCTGGTCGATCAGCGCGATGCCGCTGCCATCGGGCAGGCCGAGGTCGACCATCACGAGATTGGGGCGGTAGATCGCGAGATGACGGCTCGCGGCGTGCAGACTGTCGGCGCGACGGACCCGGGCGCCGCTCTCGGCGGCGTAGAGGCGGATCGCCTCGGAGGCGCTGCGGCTGTCCTCGACGAGGAGGATGGTGACGGCGAACAGGCACTGGCGGCGCAGGCTCGGCGCGGCGCGGTGCTCGATCTCGGGGGTGGGGACATTCATCGACCAGGCACTCCTTCACTTCGGAAACCAACGGAGAACCCGCCGATCTGAAGCGGTGAAGGCTAACAGTTGCTTAAGCGGTCGCGCTGAGGCCGCGGGCGAGGACGGCGACCGAGCGGGCGAGGCCGCAGGCGGCGGCGACGCCGTCGATGACCGGCAGGCGGTGGCGCGCCTGCATCGTGGCGGCGAGCTCCGCCATGCCGGCGCAGCCGAGGACGATGGCGCCGACGCCGTCCTCGGCCCTGGCGCGGGCGATCTCCTGCGAGATGCGCTCGGCGCCGGCGGGGGTCTCGACCTCGAGGACGGGCACGCCGCTGGCGCGGACGCGGACGCAGGCGCCGGCGAGGCCGTAGGCGGCGAGGTTGGCCTCGAGGATCGGGACCGAGACCGCGAGCGTGGTCACCACCGAGAAGCGCGCGCCCATGAGCATCGCGGCATGGTAGGCGGCCTCGCCGATGCCGATGACCGGGAAAGCGGCGGCGGCGCGGGCCCGGGCGAGGCCGGTGTCGTCGAAGCAGGCGATGATCGCGGCGTCGACCGGGCCGGCGGCGGCGATCTCGGCGAGAAGGCCCGGGATCGCCGCCTCGCCGTCGGCGGGGCCCTGGATCGACGGCGGGCCGCTGCGCGAGGTGCGGGCGAGGATTTCGACGTCGGGGGCGGCGACCGCGCGGGCGGCGGCGGCGATGGTGTCGGTCATCGACGCGGTGCTGTTGGGATTGACGAAGAGCAGGCGCACGCGCTCAGGCCTTCGCGAGCCGGGTGCGCCGACGTTCGAGCAGGACCACACCGCCGAGGCAGAGGCCGATGACGAGGAAGGAAAAAAGCGTGGTGAGGGTGCCGAGGGCGAAGATGACCGGCGTGGTGACGTTGGTGGTGATGCCGTAGATCTCGAGCGGCAGGGTGTTGTGCGACCCGGCGGTCAGGAGCGTCCGGGCGAACTCGTCGTAGGAGAGGGTGAAGCCGAAGAGCGCGACGCCGATCAGCGACGGGGCGATGATCGGCAGGACGACGTGGCGGAGCGTCTGCCAGGCGGTGGCGCCCTGGTCGCGCGCGGCCTCCTCGTAGGAGCGGTCGAAGCGGTTGAAGACCGCGAACATGATCAGGAGGCCGAAGGGCAGCGTCCAGGTGAGCTGGGCGCCGAAGCCCGAGGTCGTCCAGTTCACCTCCCAGCCGAGGATGTTGAAGATGAGCCCGACCCCGAGCGAGATCAGGATCGACGGGATGATCAGGCTGGTGATCACGAGGTAGAAGAGGAAGGTCGCGCCCTTGAAGCGGTGGCGGAAGGCGAGGCCGCCCATCACCGACAGCACCACGGTCGCGACCATGACCATGAGGCCGAGGGCGAACGAGCGGCGGAAGGCGCCCCAGATGTCGCCGACCGCCTGTTGCTTGAAGAGCTCGTCGAACCAGTGCAGCGAGACGCCGCGCATCGGGAAGGTGAGCCCGCCGTTCGGTCCCTGGAACGACAGGATGCCGATGGTGATCGTCGGGAAGTAGAGAAAGAGGATGAAGAGGCAGAAGAACCCGGCAAGCAGGTAGTAGCCGAGGCCGCGCCGGTCGCTCATCTCAGAGCTCCTTCCGGATGTCGACGAAGCGCAGCATGATCCCGATGGTGATGAGCACCGTCGCGAGCAGCACCACGGCGGTGGCCGAGGCCGAGGGGTATTGCAAGAGGCCGATGTCGTTCGAGATCAGCCGGCCGACGTTGGCCGACTGCGAGCCCGACATGATCCGCACGGTGACGAAGTCGCCCATCACCAGCGTCACCACGAAGATCGAGCCGATCATGATCCCGGGCTTGGTCAGCGGGATGATGACGTTGGTGAGGATCTGCCAGCTGGTGGCGCCGCCGTCGCGGGCGGCCTCGATCAGCGATTTGTCGATGCGCATCATGGTGTTGAAGATCGGAACCACCATGAAGAGCGTGTAGAGGTGCACGAAGGCCAGCACCACCGCGAAGTCGGAATAGAGCAGCCATTCGAGCGGCGCGTCGATCAGGTGGAACTCCATCAGCACGGAATTCGCGATGCCGTTGCGGCCGAGGAAGGGGATCCAGGAGATCATCCGGATGATGTTGGAGGTCCAGAACGGGATCGTGCAGAGCATGAAGAGCGCGATCTGCCAGGTCAGGGACCTGACGTGGAACGCGAGGAAATAGGCGACGGTGAAGCCGATGAGCAGCGTGAGCGCCCAGGTGACGCCGGCGAAGATGAAGGTCTTGAGAAAGACCTGGTAGGTGACGGCGGAGCCGAACAGGAACTGGTAGTTGTCGAGCTGGAACGCCGGGTAGATCGAGAACTCGGTGGCGCCCCAGAAGCTGACGACGAGGATCACGACGATCGGCAGGATCAGGAAGAAGCCCAGCACCAGGGTCAGCGGCAGGGCGAGGAGCCAGCCGGTCAGCGTCGGCGATCTCTGGATCTGAGCTTGCATGCGCGTCCCGCCGCTTCGAGGGTGAGGCGGCCGCCCCCGTGGCGGGGCGGCCGGAGCATCGTCAGGCGGCGATGAACTCGTTCCACTTGCGGACCATGTACTGGTTCTCGTCCATCACCGAGTTCCAGCAGGCGACCGCCCCCATGCGCTCGTCGTAGGAGCCGCCGTCGCGGACGTCGCCGGCGGTGGCGAGCTTGTCGCCCGTCGGGCTGACGATGTCGCCGGTGGCGGGCTTGCCGAGGTACCAGTAGCCCCATTCGTTCTCGGACATGAACTTCTCCGAGGTCGAGGGCACCGCCGAATAGTAGCCCTGGCGCATCAGGTAGCCGCCGACCCAGCCGGAGAGATACCAGTTGATGTAGTCGTAGGCCGCGTCGAGCTCGATGCCGCTCAGCGCCGTGGAGAGACCGAGGCCGCCGCCCCACGAGCGATAGCCTTCCTTGAGCGGCTGGAACACGCAGTCGATGCCGCGGCTCTTGACCGCGGTGACGGCCGGCGACCACATCGACTGGATCACCACCTCGCCCGAGGCCATCAGGTTGACGCTCTCGTCGAAGGATTTCCAGAAGGCGCGGAACTGGCCGTTCTTCTTGGCCTCGGTGAAGATCGCGATGGTCTTGTCGATCTCGTCCTTGGTCATGTTGCCCTTGTCGCCGTAGGTGATCTCACCCATCGACTCGCAGGTCATCGCCATGTCCATGATGCCGATCGACGAGATGTCGAGGATCGAGGCCTTGCCCTTGAACTCGGGGTTCAGCAGCTCCGACCAGTGCTCGATCGGCCGCTTGATGAGGTCCGGCCGGATGCCGAGGGTGTCGGCATTGTAGATCGTCGGGATCAGCGTCATCCACTGCGTCGGCTCGGGGGCGAACTCCTTGCTGCCCTGCTCGGGAACGAAGCCGACCTTGGACGGCGCGGTGCCCTGGGCGACGACGCTGTCGGGATGCAGCTTGCCGGTAATGAAGATCGGCGAGATCTGGTCGAAAAGCTTGATCCTGGTGGTGTCCATCGCCTGAAGGTTGCCGGTCGGCCAGACCTTCTTGCAGATCCAGTACTCGATGTCGGCGATGTCGAAGCTCTTGGGCTGCGTCGCCGCGCGCTGGGTGACGGCGTCGGAGTCGAGCGCGGTCATCTCGAGGGTGAAGCCGAGGTCCTCCTTCACCTTGACCGCGACGTCGTTGAGGTTCGAGACGCCGGTGCCGAACTGGCGCAGCGTCACGTCCTTGATGTTCTGTGCCCAGATCATCGGCGCGCCGAGCGTCGAGGCCGCGGCGGTGGTGGCGAGGGCGGCGCCGCCCTTCAGGACCGCGCGGCGGCTGGTCCCCTTGGTGTCCGTCATGCTCATTCCTCCTTGTTGGGGTCACCCGGGAGGGGGTGACACGGGCAGGCGTTCAGCTGGCGAGCCGGTTGAGGTCGGCGGTATCCCAGGTCAGGTGCACCGCCTCGCCCGGCTGCACCGGATCGCGGAAATAGGCGCCGTCGTGCAGCACCGCGGTCAGGTCGGGGTGGCCGGTCGCGCGCACCGCGAGTGCCACCTGGGTGCCCTGGTACTCGATGCCGGTGACGGTGGCGGGCAGGCTGCCGCCGCTGTCGGCGCGCGCGACGCGGGTGAGGTCGGTGCGGAGGCTGTAGGCGCCGTCCGGCAGCGTCATGATGTTGTGGCCGCCCATGAAGCGGGCGACGAATTCGGTGCGCGGCGCGTTGAACACCTCGCGCGGCGGGCCGGCCTGCTCGATGCGGGCGCGGTTCATCAGCACGATCTCGTCGGCGATCGCCAGCGCCTCGTCCTGGCCGTGGGTGACGTGGATGAAGCTGATGCCGAGCTCGCGCTGCAGCCGCTTCAGCTCGCCCCGGACCCGGACGCGCAGGAAGGGATCGAGGGCGGAGAGCGGCTCGTCGAGGAGCAGCACCTGCGGCTCGGTGATGAGCGCGCGGGCGAGCGCCACGCGCTGCTGCTGGCCGCCGGAGAGCTGCGCCGGCAGGCGGGTGGCGTAGGGGGTCATGTCGACGAGCGCGAGCACCTCGTGCGCCTTCTTCAACCGCTCGCCGCGCTCGACGCGCTTCATCTTGAGGCTGAAGGCGACGTTGTCCTCGACGCTGAGGTGCGGAAAGAGCGCGTAGCTCTGGAACATCATCGCGGTGCCGCGCTTGGCCGGCGGCAGGTGGCCGATCTCGCCGCCGCCGAGCACGATCGCGCCCGAGGTGACGCTCTCGTGGCCGGCGATCATCCGCAGCGTCGAGGTCTTGCCGCAGCCGGAAGGCCCGAGCAGGCAGGTGTAGCTCCCGGCGCCGAACAGGTGGCTGATCCCGTCGACGGCGACGGTCTCGCCGTAGTGCTTGCTCAGCGACGCGAGTTCGAGATCGAGCGGTGTCCGCATGGCTGCCCTTCTGTTTGAGGGAATTTCGACGCTGGGCAGCGCGGCGGCAATTCAAGGCAGCGCGCGGTGAGCGGAATTGCGGCGAAACGGCGGATTAGTGCGCAATGCTTGCGCAGATCGGTCTACTTAACAGGCACGGATCGCATACGATTTGCGCCGTGCCTGCATGCAAGCTTGAATGAGCGACGCAGATCGCGCCGAATCGGAGCGCCGTTTGCCGCCAGGACGCCCGCCGCATGAGGCATGAACTCGATATCGTCTCCCCCCCTGCCCCGCCGCGCAGCGACGCGCTGGCGGAGAGCCTGGCGCGCGCGATCATCGAGCATCGGCTGGTTCCCGGCGCCCGACTGCCGGAGGACGAGGTCGGCGAGGTCTTCGGGGTCGGACGCACCGTGGTGCGCGGCGCGCTGCAGGCGCTGGCGCATCGCGAGCTCGTCACCCTCCGGCGCAATCGCGGCGCCTATGTCGCGCGGCCCAGCCTGCGCGAGGCGCGCGAGGTCTTCGAGGCCCGGGCGCTGCTCGAGCCGCGGACCGCGGACTCGGCGGCGCGGCGGATGCGGCCCGCCGATCTGCGGGCGCTGCGCGCGCATCTCGCCGAGGAAGGCCGCGCGGTCGCGGCCGGCGACATCGGCCGGGCGGTGTCGCTGTCGGGGGATTTCCACAACCGCATCGCGCGCATCGCCGATCAGGCGACGATCGCCGACTTCATCGAGCGGCTGGTGGCGCGGTCGGCGCTGATCATCGCGCTCTACTGGCGGCGGCGCGACACGCTCTGCGAGCGGCACGCGCACGACGCGCTGCTCGCGGCCTTCGAGGCCGGCGACGGGCGACGCGCGGCCGAACTGATGCAGAGCCACCTGGTCGACCTGATCTCCGGGCTCGACCTGCACGAGCGGCCGGCGGCGCCGGGAACCCTGCGCCAGGCGCTGACCGGACGGCCGTGATGCGCATCGCCACCATGCAGGTCGAGGATCTCGAGCGGGCGCTGGACTGGGCGGCGGAGGAAGGCTGGAACCCCGGGCTCGACGACGCGGCGGCCTTTCTCGCCGCCGATCCCGGCGGCTTCCTGATGGGCTGGGAGGGCGACGAGCCGGTGGCGGCGATCTCGGTGGTCCGCCACAGCGAGAGCTTCGGCTTTCTCGGTCTCTTTCTCTGCCCGCCGGCGTCGCGCGGCAAGGGATACGGGCGGGCGATCTGGGACGCCGGCCTCGCGCTGCTCGGCGAGCGCACCATCGGCCTCGACGGCGTGGAGGAGCAGGAAGCCAACTACGCGCGCCTGGGCTTTGCGCTCTCGCACCGCACGCTCCGCCACCGCGGGCCGGTCGTGCCCGAACCATGGCCGCGGCTCGTGCCCTGCCGCGCCGAGCACCTGCCGGGACTGTTCGCGCTCGACCGGCGATCGAGCGGGGTCGAGCGCGAGGCCTACCTGCGCAGCTGGTTCGCCGAGGCGCCGACGCGGCAGACCATGGTGCTGGAGGACGAAGGCGAGATCCTCGCCTACGGCACGGTCCGCGTCTGCCGCGAGGGCGCCAAGGTCGGACCGCTGCACGCCGCCGATCCCGCCGACGCCGTACGCCTGCTGCGCGCGCTGGCGGTCTTCGCGCCGCCGGAGGGCGGGATCTCGCTCGACGTGCCCGAGCCCAACTATGCCGCGGGCGCCCTCGTCCGCGAGCTGGGTTTCGTGCCGGTGTTCGCGACGGCGCGGATGTACCGCGGACCGGCGCCCGAGCAGGACTTTGCCGCCGATTTCGGCGAGGTCACGCTCGAGCTGGGGTAGTCGGTTCACGCAAGGCGTCACCCGCGGCGAATTCGTGGGCGCGGGCGCTTGGAATCCCCGTCGCCGGTCCGCTAACCTCGGGGCCGCGGCAAAAGGGAGGCGCAGATGGGCGATTGGTGGCGCGGGGCGGTGATCTATCAGGTCTATCCCCGCTCGTTCCAGGATTCGAACGGCGACGGGATCGGCGACCTTCAGGGGATCACCGCGCGGCTGCCCTATGTCGCCGACCTCGGCGTCGACGCGGTGTGGCTGTCGCCGATCTTCACCTCGCCGATGGCCGACATGGGCTACGACGTCTCGGACTATACCGACATCGACCCGATCTTCGGCTCGCTCGCCGACTTCGACGCGCTGCTGGCGCGGGCGCACGAGCTGGGGCTCAAGGTCATCATCGACCAGGTGCTCTCGCATTCCTCCGACCAGCACCCGTTCTTCAAGGAGAGCCGCTCGAGCCGCGACAATCCCAAGGCCGACTGGTACGTCTGGGCCGACCCCCGGCACGACGGCACGCCGCCGAACAACTGGCTCTCGGTCTTCGGCGGGCCGGCGTGGGCCTGGGACGCGCGGCGGCGGCAGTACTATCTGCACAACTTCCTTGCCGAGCAGCCGGACTTCAATTTCCACAACCCCGAGGTGCAGGACTGGCTGCTCGGGACGATGCGCTTCTGGCTCGAGCGCGGCGTCGACGGCTTCCGGCTCGACACGGTGAACTTCTACTTCCACGACAGGCTGCTGCGCGACGACCCGGCCGACTTTCGCGTCAAGACCGAGCCGGAATCAAACCCTTACGCGATGCAGTACCACCTGTTTTCGAAGAACCAGCCGGAGAACCTGGTGTTTCTCGCCCGGATGCGGCGGCTGCTCGACGAATTCGAGGCCCGCGCGCTGATCGGCGAGATGGGCGAGAGCCACCATGCGATCCGGATGATGGGCGAGTACACCACCGGCGGCCGGCTGCATAAGGCCTATTCGTTCGAGATGCTCGGCGACCACTTCGATCCCGCGCACTTCCGCGGCCAGATCGAGGACTTCTTTGCCGGCGCCCCGGAAGGCTGGCCGAGCTGGGCCTTTTCCAACCACGACGTGCGGCGCCACGTCACCCGCTGGGCCAGGCACGGCATCGGGCGCGAGCCGCTTGCCAAGCTCGCGGGCGCGCTGCTCCTGTCGTTCGAGGGCTCGATCTGCCTCTACCAGGGCGAGGAGCTCGGCCAGACCGACACCGAGCTCGAGCTCTACGAGCTGACCGACCCGCAGGGCATCCGCTTCTGGCCGGCGCCGATCGGCCGCGACGGCTGCCGCACGCCGATGGTCTGGGACGCAAGCCTGCCCAATGCCGGCTTCAGCGACGGGCGCCCCTGGCTGCCGGTCAAGGAGGCGCAGGCGGCGGTCGCGGTGGCATCGCAGGCCGGACAGCCGGATTCGGTGCTCGAGCTCTACCGCACCATGCTGCACCTCCGCCGCGACACCCCGGAGCTGCGCTCGGGGCGCACGGTCTTCTTCGACGTCGCGCCGCCGGTCCTCGCCTTCACCCGCGGGGGGACGGTCCTCTGCCTCTTCAACCTCTCGCCCGAGATGCATCGCGTCCGGCTCGCCGGCGGCGGCGCGCTCGCGGTCGGCCAGGGGGCGGAGCATCATCCGGAGGACGGGACGATGTTGCTGCACCCGAACGGCTTTGCGATCATGGAGGCCGAGGCCGGCGCGACGGTCAGCGACCTCGCCGCGGAGCCGGCTTCGCGAGCGCGGGCATCCCGGCCGCGAAGGCGTGACGGCAGGGGGAACCCCTGCCGCCGTTTCACGCGGGCTCAGGCCGGAACCGAGGCCTTGGCCGCCGCCGCGGGGGCGCCGCCCGGGCCCTTGTCGGCCACGAGCTCGGCGTTGAGCTTGCGGAAGACCTCGAGCAGCGCGCCGCCGTTCGGCGAACCGAGGCCGGTGCAGGGGTCCCAGCCGGGGCCGGCGACGTAGCCGACGCCTCCCGCCTTGTTGTTGCCCTTGACGATGTCGCGGAACGCACCCTGGTTGCCGTAGAGGACCGGATGGATGAAGCCGGCGGCCTTTCCGGAGGCCTCGTTGATCAGCGCCATCAGCCCGGCCCAGAGGGGTGCCACCGCGCTGGTGCCGCCGATGACGGCGCTGCCGCCCGCAAGCACCAGCCGGTAGCCGCTGTGCGGGTCGGCGTCGCCGGCGACGTCCGGCACGCCGCGGCGCCGGCCGCCGGGCGCCTTGGGGAGCTTTACGTTCGCCTGGTAGGCCGGCGCGGGGAAGCTGGCGCTGACCCCGCCGCCCGTTCCCGCGTCGCCGGTGTTCCAGACCTCCTCGCTGGCGATCCGGTTCTTGCCGTCGATCACCGTCCCGCCGCAGCCCACCACGTAGGGGCTCGAGGCCGGGAAGTCGACGTGCGGCTTGCCGTCGTTCTGGCCGTCGGTCGCGAGGTTGTCGCCCGAGGCTGCGAAGACCGTCACCCCCAGGTGCGCGGCGTCGCGCAGGGCGGCGGTCAACGTGCGCAGCGCCTGACCGGTCCAGGCCCGCTCCGCCGCGCCCCAGCTGATCGAGATCACCGAGGGCTTGTGCACCTCGTCGTGCACCGCCCGGGTGATGGCGTCGACGAAGCCCTGGTCGGTGTTCGGGGCAAAGTAGACGACGATGGTGGCGCCGGGCGCCGCGCCGCCGGCCACCTGGATGTCGAGCGCCACTTCGCCGTCGGCGTTGACGTCGACGCCGGGGCTGTTCGCTCCGCCCGTGACCCCGATCGGGACGATGGTCGGGAGCGGCACTCCCATCGCCTTGAAGGCCTTGGCGTTGTCGCTGTTGCGGTAGCCGCCGCCGAGCTCGATGATCGCGATGCACTGGCCTTTGCCCCGGCCCGCGGTCACCGGGAAGTCGTAGAAGCGGGCGACCTCGTTGGGGAGGTGGCCGCCGACCGCGTGCGGCTCGGGGTGGCGCGTGAGGCGCGGCTGCGCCTGGGGGCGGGTGTCGAGGCCGAGCACCGACTCGATCACGCTCGCCACGTCCTCCGGCACCGAGAGGCCGCCCGACCGGCCGCGGTAAGTGCCCTTTCCGTCGCTGTAGTAGTTGAGCTTGGTGCGGAAGGCGGCCTCGAACTTGTCGGCGGGACCGGAGAGCTTCACCAGCCGGCGCTCCGGAACCACCTTGACCACGGTCAGCCCGGCGGCGCTGGCGAAGTCGGTGACCTTGGCGATCGCGCCGTCCAGCGATCCGAGCCGCTGGTCGCGCATCGCCCCCCGCGCCGTCACCGGGGTCTGCGGGATCGCCTCGCCGGCCGCGACCGGCTTCAGCTCCAGCAGCGGGTCGCTGTCGACATCGGCGGGGTCGTCGCCGGCGGCATCTGCCGGCTTGAGATAGACGCTGACTTCGATCGGCTCCGCCGGCTGTACGGAGCGCGCAGCGATGGCGCCCGCGGGCGTCGCCGCCCCCTGGGGTACCGGGCGCCCGCTTCCAGGGATCTCGACATAGTTTTTGGAACTCATTTCTTTCGTCCCGAAATAAAGTCGTTGATGACAATGCAGCGGTGCGAAGTATGCGCCCGAATCGCGATCGTTACGCGACAAAGCCCATGCGGCGAAATGCCGCTTCCGGGAACGATCGATGCCATCGAAGACGCGGTCGGCTCGGCCCGGGCCGGACCGGGCGCGCGGCCTTGCGGGCCGCGCGGTGCGTCACCGCATCGGGGTGCCGTTGTCGTCGAAGCGGTGGATGTTCTCGTCGATCGGGCGGATGCCGATGGTGGCGCCCCAGGGGATCGAGGTCTTGCCTTCCTGGCGCACCAGCACCGGCTCCTCGGTGCCCGGCATCTCGATGAAGAGGTAGTTGTCCGAGCCGAGGTTCTCGGCGTGCACCACCTTGCCCTTCCAGACCGGGTTGTCGTTGTCGACGACGATGTGCTCGGAGCGGATGCCGATGGTGTGGGCGTTGAAGCCCTTGGCGATTTCGCCGTTGATGAAGTTCATCTGCGGACTGCCGATGAAGCCGGCGACGAAGATCGAGTTCGGGGTGTCGTAGAGCTCGGTCGGCGTGCCCACCTGCATCACCACCCCGTCGCGCAGCACGCAGATGCGGTCGGCGAGCGTCATCGCCTCGACCTGGTCGTGCGTCACGTAGACCATGGTGACGTTGTTCATCTCGTGGTGCAGCTTGGCGATCTCGAGCCGGGTCGCGACGCGCAGCGCGGCGTCGAGGTTGGAAAGCGGCTCGTCGAAGAGAAACACCCGCGGGTCGCGCACGATGGCGCGGCCGATCGCGACGCGCTGGCGCTGGCCGCCCGAGAGCTGCTTCGGCAGCCGGTCGAGCAGGTGCTCCATGTGCAGCATCTTCGCCGCCCGCTCGACCCGCGGCCTGATCTCCTCGGCCCCGGCCTTGGCGAGCTTCATGCCGAAGGCCATGTTGTCGTAGACCGTCATGTGCGGGTAGAGCGCGTAGGACTGGAACACCATCGCGATGCCGCGCCGCGACGGCGCGAGGTCGTTGACCCGCTCGCCGTCGAAGAGCATGTCGCCGCCCGAGATGTCCTCGAGCCCGGCGATCAGCCGCAGCAGCGTCGACTTGCCGCAGCCCGACGGCCCCACGAAGACCATGAACTCGCCGTCGACGATGTCGAGGTCGACACCCTTGATGACATGCACCGCCCCGAAGGACTTGCGGATATCCTTGAGCTCGATCTGCGCCATTCGGATGTTCCCCCCGGGCCTAGCCCTTGACACCGCCGGCCGTGAGGCCCGCGACGATTTTACGCTGGAAGATGAGGACGAGGATGATGAGCGGGATGGTCACGATGACCGAGGCCGCCATGATGATCCCCCACGGCGTCTCGTACTGGCTGGCGCCGGAGAGGAGCGCGATCGCCACCGGCACCGTCCGCGTCGAGTTCGACGAGGTGAAGGTCAGCGCGAAGAGGAACTCGTTCCAGGCGCCGATGAAGGCGAGAAGCCCGGTCGTCACCAGCGCCGGCCACATCAGCGGCATGAACACCTTGGTGATGATGACCCAGGGGGTGGCGCCGTCGACGATCGCCGCCTCCTCGATCTCGATCGGCAGATCGCGCATGAAGGTGGTCAGCACCCAGACCGTGAACGGCAGGGTGAAGATGGTGTAGCTCAGGATCAGCGCGTACGGCGTGTTGAAGATGCCGATGAAGCGGATGAGCTCGAAGAGGCCGGCGAGCACCGCGATCTGCGGGAACATCGACACCGCGAGGATGGTCAGGAGCAGCAGCGTCCGGCCGCGGAAATGCACCCGCGCGAGCGCGTAGGAGGCGGTGACCCCGAGCAGCAGCGCGAAGGCCACGGTCATCCCGGCGACGAAGACCGAGTTCAGGATGTTGCGCGGGAACTCGCCCTGCCGCATCACGTCGATGTAGTTGCCGAAGTTGATCTCGGTCGGCCAGTAGTTGACCTCGAAGAGCGAGGTGCCGGTCTTGAAGCTGGTGATGATCGCATAGTAGAACGGAAAGACCGCCACCACCACGATCACCACCACGGCAAAGTAGAAGGCCGTGGACTTGACGGCGTTCATTGCTTCTGTCCCCCGAGATCGACCTTTCCGAGCCAGATGTAGAGGATCACCGACAGCGCGATGATCAGGAACAGAAGCGTCGACTGCGCCGAGCCATAGGCGAACTTGTTGAAGTCGATCAGGTTCTCGCGGCTGATGATCGACATCGTCTTGGTCGCCTTGGAGTTCGGCGTCAGCACGTAGATGAGGTCGAAGATCCGCAGCGCGTCGAGCAGGCGGAAGATCACCGCCACCATCAGCGCCGGCTTCACCAGCGGCAGCGTCACCCGGAAGAACACCTTGACCGGGTTGATGCCGTCGATCTTCGCCGCCTCGTACATGTCGCGCGGGATCATCTGCAGCCCCGCGAGGCACAGGAGCGCCATGAACGGCGTCGTCTTCCAGATGTCGACGATCAGCACCGCCCACATCGCGGTGTCGGAGTTGGCGGTCCAGGCGATCTTGTGGTCGATCATTCCGAGCCGCATCAGGATGTCGTTGATCATGCCGAACTGGTCGTTGAACATCCAGGCCCAGAGCTTGGCCGAGACGATCGTCGGGATCGCCCAGGGGATCAGGATCGCGGCGCGGACGATCGAGCGGCCGACGAACTCGGCGTTCAGGACCAGCGCCACCATCAGCCCGAGCACGGTCTCGATCGACACCGAGATGAGCGCGAAGCGGAAGGTGTTGTAGACCGCGTTCCACCAGGCCGGGTCGACCAGCGTGCCGCGCCAGAGCACCTTGCCCGAGGAGAGCGTGCGCATGCTCAGGTAGTTGTCGAGACCGATGAACTTGCCGCCGTGCAGGTTGCTGAGCGTGGTGTCGGTCAGGCTGAACCAGATGGTGCGGAGCAGCGGCCAGGCGGCGACGAGGAAGAGCGCGGTGAGCATCGGCAGCAGGAACAGGCGCGCTGCACGGATCCGCTCGGCCTGGAGCTCCGACCGTCGCGCGGGACGCGCCGAGACCCCGGCTCCCTGCGTCGGACGCTCGCTGATCGTGGTGCTGGTCACGTCGCACCCTCCCGATGAGTGTTGTTGCCGGGGCCGGCTGTCCGCCCCCGGTCGCCGTCGGCGAGCCGCGGGCGCATGGCCCGCGGCCGCGGACTCACCAGCCGCCGCCCTTGAGGTCCTGCAGGTCGGCCTCCAGCACCTCGAGGCTGTCGGCGGGCGGCGTGGTACCGGCGAGCGACTCGTGCACCGCCGACCAGAACTTGTTCGACACCTCGTTGTAGGCGATCTTGGTCGCCGCCGACGGCCGCGGGACCGCGTTCAGGAAGATGTCCTTCCAGCGCGGGATCAGCGGCTGCTTGGCAGCGATGTCGGGATCGTCGTAGAGCGAGATGATCGTCGGCAGCTGCGAGCTCTGCAGCGCGCGCTGCTTCTGCACGTCCTTCGACGCCATGAACTTGGCGAGCGAGATCGCCGCGTCCTGGTTCGGCGAGAACTTCGACACCGCGACGTTCCAGCCGCCGAGGGTCGCCGCCGACTTGTTGTCGCCGCCGCCCGATGGGAGCGGCGCCACGTCGAACTTGCCCTTGATCGGGCTTTCGTCGCCGTTGCCGAGCGCGTAGGCATAGGGCCAGTTGCGCATGAAGACCGCGTTGCCGGTCTGCCAGACGCCGCGGCTCTCCTCTTCCATGTAGGAGAGGACGCCCGGGGGCGAGATGGTGTTGACCCAGCTGGCCGCCATCTCGACCGCCTTCACCGCCTCGGGGTTGTTGACGGTGATGTTGCCGTCGGTGTCGATGATCGTGCCGCCGCCGTCCGACTTCAGCCACTCGAGCGCGTTGCAGGTGAGGCCCTCGTAGGCGGCGCCCTGGAAGACGTAGCCCCAGAGGTCGTTCGACCCGGCCGCCCGCTCACCGTCCTGGATCTTCTTGGCGGTGGCCGCCATCTCGTCCCAGGTGGTGGGAACCTTCTCGCCGTACTTGTCGAGGAAATCCTTGCGGTAATAGAGCGCCGGGGCGTCGGTGAAGATCGGCAGCGCGACGAGCTTGCCGTCGACGGTCTGCGACTCGATGATCGACGGGAAGTGGTCCTTGACCACGTCCGCGGCAGCCTCGGTCAGGTCGACGAAGCTGTCGGCGAGCTGCGGCGCCCAGATGACGTCGGTCTGGTAGACGTCGACGTCGGCGTTGCCGGCCGCGAGCCAGAGCCGGTACTGCGCGAACTGGTCGGTGGTCGAGGACGGCATCGGCACGATGGTGACGGTGTTGCCGGTCTCCGCCTCCCAGGGCTTCACCAGCTCGCGCATCACGTCGATGTCGTGGCCGGTGGCGCCGGAGACGAAGTTGACGTTTACCGCGAATGCGGACGTCGCCCAGAGCGTGGCGACGGCAGCCGCGACGGCCGCCCTGGCGAGCGGCAGTCTCTCAAGTCGCATCGGTTTCCTCCCCCGAATTGCACCTTTGATCTCGAATCCTAACAACTTTTTTTGAAGCTGGCGACGCCAAATGGCGGATTTCCGCCATCCCTCGTTCGGGGCCCTGCAACGAAGGGGTCCGCGTTTCCCGCGAGCGGGGATTTCCCGAGGCTGCCGGGGGGTTACTGCGTGCGCCCGCAGGCGGGTCGCCGCGCATCCGGTGCGCGCAGCCGCCAGGACGGAACCACACGGAAGCGTCAGCGGTTCTCTGCGGTCAGGCCCGCGAGCGGTCGCACCCCGGCCAGCGGGTCCGGCCCGACTCAAGGGCAAATGGCCGAATATGGAGGAATCACGATGAGCGACTTTGATGGCGACGGCTTCGACGACCTCGCGATCGGCGTCCCGGGCGAGGAGGTCAGCGACCGGGAGCGGGCAGGCGCTGCCAACGTGCTCTACGGCGGGCTGCCCGGTCTCGCGGCCGCGGACAACCAGCTCTGGCACCAGGACGTCGCCAACGTCCCGGGCTCGGCCGAAACCGGCGACGTGTTCGGCAGCGCGCTCGCCAGCGGCGACTTCAACAACGACGGCTTCGACGAACTCGCGGTGGGCGTCTTCGGGGAAGGCATCGGCGGGACGGGGAACGACGGCGCGGTCAACGTGCTCGCCGGATCGTCGGGCGGGCTGACCGCCACCGACAGCCAGCTCTGGTACCAGGGTTTCAACGGCGTCTTGGGCGCCGCCGAGGATGACGACGCCTTCGGCAACGCCCTGGCCACCGGGGACTTCAACAACGACGGCTTCGCCGATCTCGCGATCGGGGTTCGCGGCGAGGACATCGGCTCGATCACGAACGCCGGCGCGGTCAGCGTGCTGCTGGGCTCGGTCACCGGCCTCACGTCGGTCGGCAACCAGGTCTGGCATCAGAACTCGGCAGGCGTGCAGGGCGTCGCGGAGAGCGGCGACACCTTCGGTGACGCCGTTGCGGTCGGCGACTTCAACAACGACGGTTTCGACGACCTCGTGGTCGGGGCGAGCGGCGAGGACGTCGGCCGCGTTTCCGACGCCGGCGTGATAAACGTGCTGCACGGGTCGGCGGCGGGGCTGACCGGCACCGGCAGCCAGGCCTTCGACCAGGACAGCGCCGGCGTCCTCGGGAGCGCGGAAGGCGACGACGTCTTCGGCGGGGCGCTCGCCGTGGGTGACTTCAACAACGACGGCTTCGACGACGTGGCGGTCGGGGTCAGGGGCGAGGACATCGGCTCGGCCGTCAACGCCGGCGCCGTCAATGTTCTTCAGGGATCCAACGCCGGCCTCACCGCCACGGGCAACCAGTTGTGGCATCAGAACAGCGCCGGCGTGGCGGGCGTCGCCGAGAGCGACGACCGGTTCGGCAACGCGCTTGCCAGCGGCGATTTCAACGGCGACGGCTTCGCCGACCTCGCGATCGGGGTCCGTGGCGAGGATATCGGCACGCTCGAGAACGCCGGGGCGGTCACGGTTCTCTACGGCTCGGGGAGCGGCCTTTCCTCCACCGGAAGCCAGGTCTGGGACCAGAACAGCGCCGGCGTCCCCGGGGTGGCCGAGATCAACGACGCGTTCGGCGACACGCTCATCATCGGCGACTTCAACAACGACGGGTTCGACGATCTGGCAATCGGGTCTCCCGGCGAGGACATCGGCTCGGTGGCGAACGTCGGCACGACGACCGTGCTATACGGATCGACCGACGGCCTGACCGGGGCCGACAGCCAGCTCTGGGATCAGGACACCCCCGCCATCCTCGGCATCGCGCAGGCCGACGACGTCTTTGGCAGCGCCTTCGCCTGATCCGTTGCTTCCGCTCGGCAAAGCGACACCGGCCGGGCGGAGACGGTTCTCAGGCTAGATCAGGCCGAGGCCCCGGAACGAGGCCTCGGCACCCTTGCCGATCACGACATGGTCGTGAAGCACGACGCCGATCGCGTGGCAGGCGAGCTCGATCTGCTCGGTCATCGCCACGTCCGCCTGGCTCGGCGTCGGATCACCCGAGGGGTGATTGTGCACCAGAACCAGCGCGGAAGCGTTGAGTTCGAGCGCCCGCCGCGCCACCTCGCGCGGATAGACCGGCACGTGGTCGACCGTGCCCTGCGCCTGCGCCTCGTCGGCGATCAGCACGTTCTTGCGGTCGAGAAACAGCAGGCGGAACTGCTCGGTCTCGCGGTGCGCCATCACCGTGCGGCAATAGGCGAGAAGCTCGTCCCACGACGATATCACCGAGCGCTGCAGCACCCGGGCGCGCGCCATGCGATGCGCGAAGGCTTCGGCGATCCGCAGCTGCAGCCAGACCTTGGGCGTGGTCCCCGCCACCTCGAGCAGCCGGTGCTCGGAGGCCGCGACCACGCCGTTGAGGTCACCGAACGTGGCGAGCAGCGCCTTGGCGAGCGGCTTCACGTCGATGCGGTCGATGGCGTTGAAGAGCAGCAGCTCGAGCAGCTCGTATTCGGGCATCGCGGCGTGGCCGCCTTCGAGGAAGCGCCGGCGCAGCCGCTCGCGGTGTCCCCAGTAGTGCGGGCGCACCTGCGAGACAGGACCCGGATCTGCCGGGCACGGATCGTTCGGCGTGCGCGGGTCGCGGTCGGCGGCTGGCGGCGGAAGACGCAGTTCCAGATCGTGCAGCCCGCGCAGCGCTTCCTCCGAGAAACCCGGCGGTCCGTCCTCGCCGCCTGCCATCGCCGCCTCCGCCACGGGAAACCGCCGCAGCCTCTCCGGTCAGGGTTAACCGGCGAGTTACCCCGGGACAGCGGGCCCCGTGGCTCAGAACTCGACCTCGAGCTCGATGATCTCGTCTTCCTCGGCGAGCGCGCCCTCGGTCCATTCCTGCATGATCGGCCAGTCGAAGATCGTCTCGCAGTAGCGCTCAAGCAGCGGGTCGAGTTCCACCGAATAGGTGCGGAACCGGGTGCAGACCGGCGCGTACATCGCGTCCGCCACCGTGGGCGCGCCGAACAGGAACGGCCCGCCGAAGTCTTCGAGGCACTCGGTCCAGATGCGCCGGATCCGCTCGACGTCGGGACGGGCGCCGGAGAAGATCCGGAACGCCGGATGCCGCGCGCGCAGGTTCATCGGCAGCGCCGAGCGCAGGTTGTAAAAGCCCGAGTGGATCTCGCCCGAGATCGCCCGGCAGTGCGCCCGCACGATCTGGTCGCTTCGGCCAGAGCTGCGCCTCGGGCGCCATCTCGTTGAGGTATTCCGCGATCGCGAGCGTGTCCCAGACCGAGACCTTGCCGTGCGTCAGCCGCGGCACCAGCACCGAGGGCGTGAGCAGCAGCAGCTCCTGGCGGGCGTCCGGGCCGCTGGTATCCACCGGCACTTCCTCGAAATCGAGCCCGGCCATGCGGCAGAGCAGCCAGCCGCGCAGCGACCACGAGGAGTAATTCTTCGAGGAAACCGTCAGCGTCGCCCGTTCCATCCGCCGGTACACCCCCTCCTCGCGTTGCAGTGCGACAATTCTCTCGCACTGCAAAAAGAATTGCACTAGCCTTTTTTGCATCCGGAAGGGACACAGCGATGCTCTACCAGAGCTATCAGATGAACGACGACGCGCTGGCTCCCGTCCGCTGGGCGGCGCTCTGGGCGCGCAGCCTGGCCGGCCCGCTCGCGACGCCGGCCCGGCAGGCGATCGACGCTGCGCTGGAGATGGTCTCGCGCTTCGAGCTTTCGCACCACCGGCCGGAGTTCGAGATCGCGACCGTCCGGGTCGGCAACCGCGACGTGCCGATCACCGAGGAGGTCGTGCTCGACCTGCCGTTCGGGCAGATGCTGCACTTCGCCAAGGACGTCGACACGCCACAGCCGCGGATCCTGGTCGTGGCACCGCTGTCGGGTCACTTCGCGACCCTGCTGCGCGCGACGGTGGCGACGCTGCTGCGCGACCACGACGTCTACATCACCGACTGGAAGAACGCGCGCGACGTGCCGACGGAGGCCGGACGCTTCGGGGTCGAGGACCATGTCGGCTATCTGATCGAATTTCTCGAGGCGCTCGGTCCGGGAGCGCATGTGCTCGCGGTCTGCCAGCCCTGCGTGCAGACGCTCGCCGCGGTGGCGGTGATGTCGGAGGACCGCAACCCCGCCACGCCGCGCTCGATGACGCTGATGGCCGGGCCGATCGACGTGCGCGAGAGCCCGACCGCGGTCAACGACCTCGCGACGTCGAAGCCGCTCTCGTGGTTCGAGCGCACGCTGATCACCTCGGTGCCCGGCCGCTATCCGGGCCACGGACGGCGGGTCTATCCCGGCTTCGTGCAGCTTTCGGCCTTCCTGACGATGAACATGGGCCGCCACCGCGCGGCGCACCGCAAGCTCTACCGCCACCTCGCCAGGGGCGAGGCTGCCGAGGCCGCGAAGATCAAGAGCTTCTACGACGAGTACTTCGCCGTGCTCGACCTGACCGAGGAATTCTACATCGAGACGATCGACCGGATCTTCCAGCGCGCCGAACTCGCCGCCGGCACCTTCACCTACCGCGGGCGCCGGGTCGATCCGGCGGCGATCCGGCACACCGCGCTGCTTACCGTCGAGGGCGGGCGCGACGACATCTGCGCGCTCGGGCAGACCGCCGTCGCGCACGAGCTCTGCAGCTCGCTGCGCCCGCACCTGCGCCGGCATCACCTGCAGGCGAACGTCGGCCACTATGGCGTCTTCAGCGGACGGCGCTGGGAGAAGGAGATCTACCCGGCGGTCCGCAACATGATCCTGGCAATGGAATAGCCGCCTCGGGGGGCGGACTGCCGCTGCGCTGCAGCAAGATTCGGGCGGACTCCCCGGACATGACGTCGCAGGCGTATGGCTGCCGGGCTCACCGCCACCGTCGGCCGCGCCGGGGTGTGGTTTTCGGAACTCACATAATCGGGAAACGGATACGGCGGATTCCCGCCGACTCGCGTTCGGCCGGCCCCCGGCTTTATGGCAAGCGCGGCTAAGCCCTTGATACGGAGAGATGAATTTTCAGCCGTCAACGCTGCACCCCGGCCGCCGACGGCGGTGCGGGGTGCAGCGATCAGGTACTCAAGCGTCCTGGAGACGGGCAAGGCCCGAAGGGACGAAACTTAGCGGGTTGCGCCACTGGCGCGCTTTGCCGTTAATGACCGCGTGATCCCAACTACCACACAAGATCACGGGGCCCTGACGACACACCCACCCCTCAAAACCCAAGTCGTCACGGTTCAAATCGGGCGGGTGTTCGTATTTTAGCGAACGCCCGCCTACCCTACTCGGCAATCTCCGGGAGCTTCCCCCGAAGTTACACTCCTCCGGTGACGCGCGCTTGGGCGTCCTGGAGTGCGGCCAACCGGTTGGACAGTGTTCTTCCTGCGGCCGCTGACATCGACTTTTCTTCAACGTCGATAGCCTTCCTTCGGGCTTTTCTCCGGAAAAGCAACAACAAACTGGGAAAATCCCCCGCTGGCCCGGCGAATTCCCCGGGAGGTGTCGCAACGATGCCGCAGTGCCGATTGGCACTATTCTCAACAAACCGCAACAAGAAGCTTATTTCGCAGGCATATTCGCGGGCAGCAACTTAAGCGCGAAAATACAGGGATAATACACGGATCGCGCGTTTTGCCGGGAGGCCCCCACGCGCGATCCGAAGCTCGCCTCAGGCCGCCATGGCCTCCTGCGGCGGCTCCTTGGCGCCGGTCATGAAGGCCACCGCGTCCGACATCGTGTAGTCCTGCGGGTTCACCACGCAGAGCCGCTTGCCGAGCCGGTGGATGTGGATGCGGTCGCTGACCTCGAAGACGTGCGGCATGTTGTGGCTGATCAGCACCACCGGCATGCCGCGCGAGCGCACCTCCTGGATGAGGTCGAGCACCTTGCGGCTCTCCTTCACGCCGAGCGCCGCCGTCGGCTCGTCGAGGATGACGACCTTCGAGCCGAAGGCCGCCGCCCGCGCCACCGCCACGCCCTGCCGCTGGCCGCCCGACAGCGTCTCCACCGCCTGGTGGATGTTCTGGATGGTCAGCAGGCCGAGCTCGGTCAGCTTGTCGCGGGCGAACTTCTCCATCTTCGGCCGGTCGAGCTTGCGCAGCCACTCGCCCCAGAACCCCGGGACGCGCAGCTCGCGCCCCATGAACATGTTGTCGGCGATCGACAGCGCCGGCGACAGCGCGAGGTTCTGGTAGACCGTCTCGATCCCCGCCTCCCGCGCCTGCATCGGCGAGGTGAAGTGGATCGCCTTGCCCTCGAGCGTGATCTCGCCTTCGTCGGGGGTGACGGCCCCCGAGATCGCCTTGATCAGGCTCGATTTTCCCGCGCCGTTGTCGCCGATGACCGCCAGGATCTCGCCGGGCATCAGGTCGAAGTTGGCGTTGTCGAGGGCGGTGACGCGGCCGTACCGCTTCACCAGGTTGCGTGCCGTCAGAATGGGTTCGGCCATGATATTACCCTGCCACCTTTCTGATCCACTGGTCGATCGCGACCGCGGCGATGATGAGCACACCGATAAGGAGATACGTCCACTGCGGGATCGGTGCCGGCGAGGCGCAGGCCGAGGCCGAAGACGCCGACGATCAGCGCGCCGAAGAGCATGCCGAGGATCGAGCCCCGGCCACCGAAGAGGGAGATGCCGCCGATCACCACGGCCGTGATGCTCTCGATGTTGGCGAACTGCCCCGAGGTCGGCGACACCGAGCCGATGCGTCCGATCAGCACCCAGCCGGCCAGCGCGCAGATGATCCCCGAGATCATGTAGACCGAGATCAGCGTCTTGGTCACCTGCACGCCGGAGAGCTCCGCCGCATCGGGGTCGTCGCCGATCGCATAGACGTGCCGGCCCCAGGCGGTGTGGTTCAGGATGTAGTTCAGCACCAGCACCAGCAGCACCATGATGATGACGCCGAGGGTCAGCGACCCGACCGGCTTCCAGGCGAACATCTGCAGGATCGGGGCCTGCGCCTGGATGTCCTGGCTGCGGATGGTCTCGTTGCCGGAATAGAGGAAGTTCGCCGCCAGCACGATCTGCCACATGCCGAGCGTCACGATGAACGGCGGCAGCTTCACCTTGGCGACGAGCACGCCGTTGATGTAGCCGATCAGCGCGCCCACCGCGAAGCCGCAGAGGATCGAGAGCGGCGCCGGGATGCCGTAGCGGAAGGTGAACTGGCCCATCACCACCGAGCACAGCACCATGATCGCGCCGACCGAGAGGTCGATGCCGGCGGTCAGGATCACCAGCGTCTGGGCGGCGCCGACGATGCCGGTGATCGCCACCTGCTGCAGGATCAGCCCGAGCGAGAAGAGCGAGAAGAACTTGTGGCCGAGGAGCGCCCCGAAGATCGCCAGCGACAGCACCAGCACGATCAGCGGCACCAGCGCCGGATTGGAGTGCAGCAGGTGCTGGATGCGCTCGATCGGCGACCGGTGCTCACGCTCGAAGCTCGCGACCTCGGTCGCGCTGCCGGTGAGGGCCTTCTCGAAGTCCTGCATGCTCTGCGGGGTCTTGGTCTCCGCCACGGCGTCCTCCTCCTCTGGCCGACGCCCGAAGCGCCGTGCGTTCTTTTCGGGGACGAGGGCGCCCGTCAGGGGCGCCCTCGAGGCATAGGCCGGCTAGGGCCTCAGCCCCAGCACTTCTCCAGGCCGGTCTTGGTGTCGATCGACGGGACGCCGTCGACCGGCTTGTCGGTGACGAGCACCGCGCCGGTGTCGACGAAGCCCGGGTCGGCCGGCACCTCCGGCTTCTCGCCGGTGTCGGCGAACTTCTTGATCGCCTCGATGCCCATCGACGCCATCAGCAGCGGGTACTGCTGCGAGGTCGCGCCGATCACGCCCTCCTGGACGTTCTTCACGCCCGGGCAGCCGCCGTCGACCGAGACGACGAGCACGTCCTTTTCCTTGCCGACCGCCTTCAGCGCCTCGTAGCCACCCGCGGCCGCCGGCTCGTTGATGGTGTAGACGACGTTGATGTCGGGGTCCTTCTGCAGGCAGTTCTCCATCGCCTTGCGGCCGCCCTCGGGGTTGCCGGTGGTGACGTCATGGCAGACGTTGCGCGCGTCGGTCTCGTCGCCGATCTTCTTGGGATCGCCGAGGTCGATGCCGAAGCCCTGCATGAAGCCCTGGTCGCGCAGCACGTCGACGGTGGGCTGCGCCGGGGAGAGGTCGAGATAGGCGATGTGCGCGTCCGCGGCCTTGTCGCCGAGCGTCGCCTTGGCCCAGGCGCCGATCAGCTCGCCCGCCTTGAAGTTGTCGGTGGCGAAGGTCGCGTCGGCCGCGTCGAGCGGATCGAGCGGGGTGTCGAGCGCGATCACCAGGATGCCGTTGTCGCGGGCTTCCTTGACGGTGTCGACGATGGCGGCGCTGTCGGACGGCACCAGCAGGATGCCCTTCACGCCGTCGGCGATGCAGGACTCGATCGCGGCGACCTGGCCCTCGTTGTCGCCGTCCTCGCGACCGGCGAGCGCGGTCAGCTTCACGCCGAGCTCGTCGGCCTTGGCCTGCGCGCCTTCCTTCATCTTGACGAAGAAGGGGTTGGTGTCGGTCTTGGTGATCAGGCAGGCGGAAACGTCCGCCGCGAAAGCCGTGCCGGTCGAAAGCGCCAGCGCCGCGGCAGCCGCCAGCAGCCCGCCCTTGAGCGATCGTGAAGTCATTCCGATAGTCCTCCCACGTTGTTTCGGTCCGGCGCCGGGCGCCAGCCGTGGCAGGAGCAAACGCCGAATCGTGCCCGCTGTCAATAATTAAATCACTGTGATTTAATATCCCAGGATAGCCTCGCCTCGGGGAGAAGCGGCCCGCGATGCAGTTCGAATCGGAGCATACACCAATGGAGGCCGTGCCGGCCCCGTTGCAGCGGGGAACGAACCAGGCCGGCATGCGCGCGCACAACGAGCGGCTGGTGCTGAGCCTGGTGCGGCGCCACGGGCAGCTCGCGAAGTCCGAGATCGCGCGGATGACCGGGCTGTCGGCGCAGACGGTCTCGGTGATCATGCGCCATCTCGAGGCGGACCACCTGCTGCGCCGCGGCGCGCCGCAGCGCGGTCGGGTCGGGCAGCCGTCGGTGCCGCTGTCGCTCGATCCCGACGGCGCGTTCTTTCTCGGGGCGAAGGTCGGGCGGCGCAGCCTCGACTTCGTGCTGGTCGATTTCGTCGGCGGCATCCGCCACCGCGTCGCGGCCAGCTACCCCTTCCCCACGCCCGAGGAAACCATCCGCCGGATCCGCGCCGAGGTCGCCGCCTGCGCGGCCGAGCTCGGCGAGCAGGCCGGCCGCATCGCCGGTCTCGGGATCGCCATGCCGTTCGAGCTCTGGTCCTGGGGCGAGGAGATGGGCGCGCCCGAGACCGCGCTCGCGACCTGGCGCAGCGTCGATCTGCGCGCCGAGCTCGCGGCGGTGCTGCCGTTCCCGGTCTACGTGCAGAACGACGCCACCGCCGCCTGCGGGGCGGAGCTCGCCTTCGGCGACCACCCCGGGCTGGTCGACTTCGTCTACATCTATGTCGGCGCCTTCATCGGCGGCGGGCTGGTGCTGAACGGCAGCCTCTTCACCGGCCGCACCGGCAACGCCGCGGCCCTCGGCTCGATGCCGGTGCCGGACGGCGCCGGCGGATCGGCGCAGCTGATCGACGTCGCCTCGCTGGTGCTGCTCGAGCGGCGGCTGCGCGACGCCGGCCTGCCGGTCGACGCGATCTACGACCCCGCCGCGGACTGGAGCCGCTTCGGCGACCTGCTCGACGCCTGGCTGACGAGCGCCGCCCGCGGCATCGCCCATGCGATCGCCGCCGCCGCCGCGATCATCGACTTCCAGGCGGCGGTGATCGACGGCGCCCTGCCCGCGCCGGTGCACGAGCGGCTGATCCGCGCCACCGGCGCCGAGCTCCACCGGCTCGACCTTTCGGGCATCACCGTGCCGCAGCTCCGCCCCGGCCGGATCGGCCCGATCGCCCGCGCCCTCGGCGGCGCGAGCCTGCCGCTCTTCGACCGCTACCTGATCGATCAGCACGCCATCGCCGGCAACGGCGGCGCGCGCGGCTAGCGGCGGCCTCGAGCGCTCAGTGACCGCCGCCGCCCGGCCCGGGGCCGGCGGGACGCCGCAGCATCGGCACGAGGAGCACCATCGCCGCGAAGAGCACGCCGACGATCAGGAAGATGTCGGCGAAGGCCATCACCATTCCCTGCTGCTGGACCATGCCCGCCAGCCGCTTCAGCGCTGCCGTCTCGGCATCGGCGCCGAGCACCGGCTGCAGCGAGGCGATCATCCCGGCGAGGCGCTCCTCGGCGACGGCCGCGCCCCAGGAGATGTGCTCGCCGAGCCGTTCCACGTGCAGGTCGGTGCGGCTCTGCAGCAGCATGTTGATGCTGGCAAGGCCGAAGGCGCCGCCGAGGTTGCGCGTCAGGTTGAACAGCCCCGAGGCATTCTTGATCCGGTCGGGCGACAGGGTGCCGAGCGCCAAGAGGTTGATCGGGATCATGCAGCACATCAGCGCCACCCCGCGCAGCGCCTGCGGCGAGAACAGCTCCCAGAACGACCAGTCCGCGGTCAGCCCGGTCAGCACGAAGCTCGACGCCGCAAAGCCGATCAGGCCCGACGACGATGATCCGGCGCGGGTCGGTCTTGCGCACCAGCGTGCCCACGATCGGCGCCGCCACGAACATGAAGGCGCCGGTGACGAAGACGGTCTCGCCGATCTGCAGCGCGTTGAGGCCCCGCACCCGCGCGAGATAGAGCGGATAGAGGTAGGTGAGCCCGTAGAGCCCGATCCCGAGCACGAAGGTCAGCGCCGAGCCCACCGCGAAATTGCGGTCGCGGAAGGCGCGCAGATCGACGATCGGCGTCCCTGCCGTCAGCACCCGGGCGAAGAAGGCCACCCCGGCGACGAGCGACGCGACGGCGAAGAGCGAGATCGCCCTGTCCGCGAACCAGTCGTTGCGCTGCCCTTCCTCGAGCACGAACTCCATGCTGCCGAGAAACACCGCCATGCTGGCCAGCCCGAAGAAATCGAAGCGGCGAAGCAGCGCGAAGTCGGGCTCGTCGAAGTCGACGAAGAGCCAGGCGACGACCGCCGCGAACGTGCCGGGGATGACGTTGACGAGAAAGAGCCAGTGCCAGGAGAAGAGCTGGGTGAGGTATCCGCCGACGGTCGGCCCGATCGTCGGCGCCAGCGTCACGGTCAGACCGACCAGCGCCATCACCATCCCCTGCGCGCGCTTGGGGAAAACGGTGTAGGCCGCGGCGAAGGCGGTCGGGATCATGCCGCCGCCGATGAAGCCCTGGATGGCGCGGTAGACGATCATCTGGTTGATCGAGGTCGCGGTCGCACAGAGCACGCTCGCGCAGGTGAAGCCCACCGCCGAAGCGGTGAAGAGCACCCGCGTCGACAGCGCGCGCGACAGAAACCCCGAGAGCGGGATCATGATCACCTCGGCGATCAGGTAGCTCGTCTGCACCCAGGAGATCTCCTCCGGCGCCGCCGACAGGCCGGCCTGGATCTCGCTGAGCGACGACGAGACGATCTGGATGTCCAGGATCGCCATGAACATGCCGAGGACGAGCGCGAAGAAGGCGATCAGCCGTCTCGCGTTGATCTCCGGTTCCGGCGGCTGCCCGGGCTGCGCCATGGGGTGCCCGCCTCAGCGGCCCGCGGCGGCCGCGGGGGTCGTTCGCGTGTCGGCCGAGACCTGCACCGAAAGCCCGGGGCGCAGCCAGCCTTCGGCGGCGGCATCCGCCGGCACCGCGATGCGCACCGGCACCCGCTGCACGATCTTGGTGAAGTTGCCGGTCGCGTTCTCCGGCGGCAGCAGGCTGAACTGCGACCCCGAAGCGGGAGCGATGCCCTGCACGGTGCCGGTCAGCTCGCGGCCGGGGAAGGCGTCGAAGTCGAGGTGCACCTTGGTGCCGGGCGCGAGATCGGCGATCTGGGTCTCCTTGAAGTTCGCCTCGATGTAGACCTCGCGCAGCGGCACCACCGCGAGCAGCCGCTTGCCGGGCGCGACGAGATCGCCCACCGCCACCGAGAGGTTGCCCACCGTGCCGTCGAAGGGCGCGCGCAGCACCGTCGCGTCGAGGTCGCGCTGCGCCTTGTTGCGCGACGCGGTGAGGCCCGAGATCGTCGCCTGCGTCTCCGCGCGCTGCGCGGTGATCACCGCGCGGTTCGCCTGCGCCGTGGCGACGCCGGCCTCGGCCTCGCGCACGGCGGCCTGCGCCGCGGCGTCGGCCGCCTGCACGCTCTCGAGGCGCTGGGCGCTCGCGACGTCGTTGCTGGCGAGCCGCTGGTAGCGGGCGAGGTCGGCCGCGCTCGCCTGCGCCTGCGCCTTCGCCGCCTCGACCTGCGCCTCGGCCTGGGAGATGCCGGCGTCGGCGGCCATCGCCTGCGCGTCGATGCGCGCGACCGCCGCCTGCTGCCCGGCGAGCTGCGCCTCCGCCAGCGCCAGCGCGTCGCGGTAGTCGCCGTCCTCGAGGGTGACGAGCGCGTCGCCCGCCTTCACCGGATGGTTCTCGACCGCCGGCACCGTCGCGACATAGCCCGAGAGCTTGGGCGCGATGACTGTGAAGTCGGCCTGCACGTAGGCGTCGTCGGTCGACACGGTGAAGCGTCCGACCGTCCAGTAGTGGTAGCCGAACCAGCCGAGGCCGGCGAGCACGACGAGGGCGATGACGCCGAGCACGATGCGCCTGCGGCCGCCGCCGGCCTTGGCGGCGTCTTCCGCCGGGGCCTCGGCTTGCGGCGCCTGGGGCTGCTGCGGTTCGGCCTCGGGGGCCTCGGGCGCGAGGTCGGGGACGGCGCTCGGCCGGCGCCGGTCCTCGGCGCGATCCCGGCGATCTTCGGCCAAATCCTTCGGCATGCTGCGCGCCCTCCCCACCCGTCAATGACCGAACCGTTCGGTCAGGGCGTTGACATAACGCAACGGAACCGCCAGATCAAGATGACCGAACCGTTCGGTCAAAAATGGCTCGTGAGGGCCGGCAGGAGGAGACGATGGACGCAGGCACCCTTCCCGACGCGGACACCGCGGATGCGGTTCCCGAGAACGCGAAGCGCCGGCAAATCCTCGACGGCGCCCGCCGCATCTTCCTCGCCGAGGGCTTCGACGCCGCCAGCATGGGCGAGATCGCCCGCGAGGCGAAGGTCTCCAAGGGCACGCTCTACGTCTATTTCGACAGCAAGGAGGCGCTTTTCGCCGCGCTGATCGAGGAGACCAAGCGCGCCGCCGCCGAACGCATGGTCGCGCTCGATCCCGACAATCCCGACGTGCGCGGGACGCTGGTGGCGCATTGCACCGGCCTCATCGAAAAGCTCGCGGCGCCCGAGCACGTGGCGATGGTGCGGATGGTGATCGGCGCGGCGGAAAAGTTCCCCGCCATCGCCGAAGCGTTCTACGAGGCCGGCCCCGCCTTCGGCCGCCGCCGGATGAGCGCCTACATCGAGGCGCAGCAGGCGCGCGGCCGCCTCCGGGCCGCCGATTCGGAGCTCGCCGCCTGGCAGCTTGCCGGCATGTGCTGCCACCCGGTGACGGTGCACGTGGTGCTCGCCGGCCAGCCCGCGCCCTCGCCCGAGCGCATCGCCGCCTACGCCGAATCGGCCGTCGCAACCTTCATGGCCGCCTACGCCGCGCGGGGCTGAGCGTTCGGCGGGCGTTTCCGCTGTGACCTCGGTCACAGCGCCCGGCGGTCCGGATCGTCCATCGTCGGCCGGCAACGACGCCGCCGACCGGGCAAAGGACCACCGCCATGACCATCACCGCCGACACCCCGACCGTCGCCACCGCGACCGTCGCCACCCCGATCACCCGGACCCTGGCGGCGCGCGCCGCCGCCGCGGTCGGCGGCATCCTCGACCGCATGCGGTCGCGTCACCAGACCCGGCGCCTGCTGCTCCTCGGCGACGAGCACTTCCGCGACATGGGCGTCACCCGCGCCGACGTCCGCCGGGCGCTCGACGCCGACTGACGCCGTCGCCCTGCGGCGCCGGGCGCAGCTCCAGGGTCCAGGTCTCGCCCACCATCGGGGGACCGAAGCGGGCATGCGGCTCGCTCGCGACCAGCCGGAAGCCCGCCCGCTCGTAGAGCCGCCGCGCCGCCGACAACACGTCGTTGGTCCAGAGCGTCAGCGTCGCGTAGCCGGCCTCGCGCGCGAAACCCACCGCCGCATCCACCAGCGCCGCCCCGAGCCCGCGCCCGCGCATCGCCGGCTCGACGTAGAGCAGCCGGAGCTGCGCCACCGCCTCGCTCCGGCGCGGTGACGAACACCGCGCCTTCGACCGCGCCGCCGCGATCGCCGACCCGGGCGAACTGGCGCCCCGGGTCCGGGTCGCGGGCGAAGCCGGCGGCGACCTCCGCCACCAGCGCCTCGAAGCGCGCGTCGAACCCGTACTCCCCGGCGTAGAGCACCGCGTGCCGGTGCACGATCCAGCCGAGGTCGCCGGGACGCAGCTCCCGCAGCCTCCAGTCACCGGCCTCCGCGCCGCCGAGGATCCCGCGAATGCTCCGCATCGCGCCGACCAGCCGCCGCCGTTCGTCCGCGGCGAGCCCGCCGATCAGCGCCGCCACCTGCAGGCTCGATGCCCGGTCGAGCCCGGCGAACGCTTCCCGCCCCGCATCGGTCAGCCGGAGCGCGTTCCGCCGGCCGTCGCGCGGATCGGCGGCACGCGCGACCTGCTGGCGCCGGACGAAGCGGCCGACCAGCCGGCTGCAATAGCCCGGATCGAGGTTGAGCGCGCGGCAGAGCCGCGCCGCGGTGGTGCCGGGGTCGTGGGCGATCTCGTAGAGCAGCCGCATCTCGGTCAGCGTGAACGGGCTCTCGAGCTGCCGCTCGTCGAGCAGCCCAAGCCGCCCGGTGTAGAAGCGGTTGAACGCCCTGACCTCCGCCACCTCCTCCGCATCGCTCTCCATTGCCGCCTCCCGCTGCTGCGGCAAGCAGGCGGCAATTGGTTGACTCAGTCAAGTATCTTCGCGGCTCAGGGACCGAGCTGCTGCTGCATCGCGGTCAGGTCCGGCTGCTCGGGATTGGCGGCGAGCCCCGCGGCCACCGCCTGCCGCGCCCCGGCCGCATCGCCGCTCGCCGCGCGGATCTGCGCGATCATCGCCCAGCCGTCGACCAGCTGCGGGTCCATGGCCACCGCCGAGCGGAACGCCGCCTCCGCGGCCGGCAGGTTGCGCCCCTGCAGCGCGGCGCCGGCCATCTGCATGTGCGTCTCGGGAAAGTCCTGCCGCGCGAGGAGGCTCGCCTGCCACTCGCCGTTCGCCCGCGCCAGCGCCTGGCGCGCCGCTTCCGGTCCGGCGGCCGGGTCGGCGCCGAGCATCGCCCTCGCCGCCGCGACCCGCACCGCCGCCAGCGGATCGGCGAGGACCGGCGCCAGCCGCTCCAGCCGCGCGTCCGGCGCCACCGTCCGCTGCGTCCCCGCCGCCGCGGCCCTGACCAGCGGATCGGGGTCGGCGAGCAGCGGCGCCACCCGGTCGGCGATCGTGGGATCGGGCAACGGGGTCAGCAGGTCGAGCGCGGTCGCCCGCACGATCCCGGCGGTTCCCGCCTGCCCCGCCAGCGCCACCAGCTCGTCCGTCCGCGCCGCCGGATCCCAGCGCGCCGCCGCGATCGTGGTGGCAAAGCTCGCGCCGCGATGCGTGCTCTGCGGAAACCGCTCGGCGATCGCCGCCGCCGCCCAGGCCGCGTCCTTGTCCTTGTGGCAGTCGGTGCAGGCGTTCGGCCCCCCGGTCTCGACCGAGACGTCCGGCCGCGGCACCCGGAACCCGTGGTCGCGCCGCCAGTCGATCCCCATGTAGACCCGCTCGGGCATGTGGCAGCTCTTGCACTCCGCCCCCGGCGTCCCCGCGGCGTGGAAGGTGTGCGCCGGATCGTCGTAGAGCGCCTTTCGGAGCGTCGGGAAGCGCGGGTTGCCCGCCGGCGAGTGGCACTGGGTGCAGACCGCGTTGCCCTCGGCCTTGAGCTCGAGCGAATGCGGGTCGTGGCAGTCGCTGCAGCGGACCCCGCGGGCGTACATCTTCGCCTGCAGGAACGAGCCGAACTCGTAGTCCTCGGCCAGGATCGTCCCGTCGGCCTCGTAGGTCCCCTGCCGCAGCAGCGCCAGCGTGTAGCTGTCGTGATACGGCGTCCCCGGCAGCGGGTTGCCGTCGCGCAGATCCTCCCGCCGCGAATGGCAGCCGGCGCATTGCTCGATCTGCGCCTCGGCCGAGGCCGCGAGAATCCGCGGTCAGCCCGTGCGGCGTCAGCCCCGGCCAGCGCGCGGGATCGTATCCGGCCGGAATCCTTCGCCCAGGCGTCGTGCGCCTCGCCCGGCCCGTGGCAGGCCTCGCAGCCCACGCCGATCTCGGCCGCGTGCGGATCGTAGCGGTTGGCGGCCGGCTGGTAGTTGCGGGTGTAGCCGGTCGCGTGGCACTCGGCACAGCGCGCCTCCCAGCTCTTGTAGGGGCCGGTCCAGTGCAGCCCGTCGTGCGGCAGCAGCACCTGGTCGGGATAGAGGTCGTACCACTGGTGCCGCACCGTGTCCCAGGCGATGTCGAAGGCCTGCGTCCGCCCCGGCTCCGGCGACAGCAGGTACTGCTGCAACGGCCTGATCCCGGCGACGCCGACCACCTCGAACTTGCGCCGCAGCCCCGCGCCGTCGTCGGTCTCGACGAAATACCCCTCCCCCTCGCGGGTGAACCGCGACGTCACGCCGCGGCTGGTGAAGCTCGCATCGGCGAAGTCGCCGAGCACGCTCTCCGGCCCCGGCAGCGTCCAGGCGAGCTGGTGGTCCGATCCCTTCCAGAGCTCCGCCTCCGCGCCGTGGCAGCCGACGCAGCCCGTCGAGCCGACATAGCGCGGCTGAGCCTGCGCCGCCGGCATCTGCGCCGCCCGCGCCCCGCCGCCGAGGGCGAGCGCCATTGCCAGAGCGAGAAGGAGCGACCGCGACACCAATCCCTCCACCGCCGGCACGCCCGCACCCTACCCCCGGCACCGTCCGCCCAGCAAGCGCAAGGAGCGGTCGCTCGCTTTCGCGAAACGCGATCGTCAGGGTGGAAGGCCGCCGCGGGTTGCGGCGCCGGCGTGGTTCAAAGACGAGCACCAGGTCGGCCGCCGAAGCCTCGCACTGGTCGAGATGCCCGACCATGCCGGTCTCCACCGCCTGCCCGAGCGGCGGAGGCGAGATCAGGTTCCCGGGAGCCGGGAACCTTGAGGGCACGACGGCACTTAGTTGGTGAGACACCTATCCGGACGGACCCGACCCATGAATGCTCCATCGACCGCTGCCGTGGCGGGACACCCGCTGCACGCGACGCTTGTCCCCTTTCCGATCGTCTGCTTCACGCTGGCCCTGGTCACGGACGTCCTTTACTGGCGGACAGCCAACATGATGTGGCAGAATTTCTCGGCCTGGCTGCTCTTCGCCGGCCTCGTCGTCGGCTGCGTCGCCGCCCTCTTCGGCCTCATCGACCTTCTCTCCCGCGGGTCCCTGCGCCGTCGGGCGCGCGCCTGGGTGCACGGCATCGGCAACCTCGTCGTCCTCGTCCTCGCCTTTTTCAACAACCTCGTCCATTCCGCCGACGGCTGGACCGCGGTCGTCCCGTATGGGCTGGTCCTCTCCGCCGTCACGGTCCTCGTCCTGATCGTCACGGTCTGGCTCGGCCGGGCAATGGTGTTCCGCGAGGCGATCGGAGTGAGCGTCCATGACTGACCGCGCCCCCGCCTTTTTCACCCTCACCCTCGCCTGCCTCGCCGCTGCCGGCGCGTGGGCACAGGATTTCGACACCTCGCAGCAGATCGGGCCGAACCCGGTGCTGCCGGAGCCGACGAACGCGCTGGTGGCGGCGATCAAGGTCGCGAAGGTCGTCGGCTGGCCGGACGGCCAGACCCCGGCGGTGGCGGACGGCCTGAAGATCACGGCCTATGCCACCGACCTCGGCAATCCGCGCAACGTGCACACGCTTCCGAACGGCGACGTGCTCGTCGTGCAGTCGCGCGGGCCGGAGGCGCCGGCGCCGGCGCGGCCGAAGGATCTGGTCCAGGGCTGGATCATGTCCTACGCCCACGGCTTCAGCTCCGGCGATGCAAAGCCGAGCAACATGGTGACGCTGCTCCGCGACACCAACCGCGACGGGACGGTCGACGAGCGACACGACCTCATCACCGGACTGAAGTCGCCCTTCGGGATCGCCTGGGCCAACGGAACGCTCTATGTCGGCGCAACCGATGCGGTGCTGGCCTATCCCTACGAGCTCGGCCAGACCGAGATCAAAAGCGAGCCGCGGGTGCTGACCCCGCTCCCCGGCGGACCGATCGACCATCACTGGACCAAGGACCTGGCGTTGTCTCCGGACGGGCGCTACCTCTACGCGGGCGTCGGATCGAACTCCAACATCACCGAGAACGGGCTGGAAGCCGAGCACGGGCGTGCCGCGATCTGGCAGATCGACCGTGCGACCGGCGCCGCCCGGGTCTTCGCTTCGGGCTTGCGCAACCCGAACGGCCTGAGTTTTGCGCCGGGGACCGAGACCCTCTATGCGGTGGTGAACGAGCGGGACGAGCTCGGGCCGAACCTGGTGCCGGACTACATGACCTCGGTCAGGGACGGTGCCTTTTACGGCTGGCCGTGGAGCTACTACGGCAACCACGTCGACGTGCGGGTGCAGCCGCCCCGGCCGGACATGGTGGCGAAGGCGATCCCGCCGGACTATGCGCTGTCGAGCCACGTCGCGCCGCTCGGGATGACCTTCTCCGAAGGCTCGGCGCTGCCCGACGCCTTTGCGCACGGCGCCTTCATCGGCGAGCACGGCAGCTGGAACCGCGACCACTACAACGGCTACAGGGTGGTCTACGTCCCCTTCCAGGACGGCAAGCCCTCCGGCAAGGCACAGGACGTCGTCACCGGCTTCATCGATGCCGAGCACGACCAGGTGCACGGGCGACCGGTCGGGGTCGCGATCGATGGCACCGGGGCGCTCCTGGTCGCCGACGACGCCGGCAACACCGTCTGGCGCGTCGCGAACGCGGACGGTTCGATCTCGCCGGCGCCGGTCGGGACGGACGCTTCCTCGGCGGCAGCCGGGGCGCCTGCCTTCACCGCCGCATCGGCGACGCCGGCGTTAACCGAGGCGACGGCGGGAGCGGAGCCGCCTTCCCCGATGCAGGTCGCTCCGACCCCCCTGCCGGGCCAGGACTGAGTCTGGCCGGATCCGCGCGGCGGGCGGCAACTACCCCTCAGCGGGTGCGGCGCAGCCGGTCGAAGGCGACGGCGATGATGATGCAGGCGCCGATGAACGTGCCCTGCCAGAAGGCGTTGATCCCGAGCAGCCCGAGGCTGTTGCGGATCACCTCGATCAGCGCCGAGCCGACGAGCGCCCCGAAGGCGGTGCCGATGCCGCCGGCGAGATTCGCCCCGCCGATGACCGCCGCCGCGATCACCTGCAGCTCCATGCCGGTGCCGATGTTGGTGGTCACCGCCCCGAGCCAGCCGGTCTGGATGATGCCGGCGATGCAGGCCGAAAGTGCGGAGATCATGTAGACGGCGACCTTGATCCGCCGCACCGGCACGCCGGTCAGCGTCGCCGCCTGCTCGTTGCCGCCGATGGCGTAGAGGTAGCGCCCGAACCTCGTCCAGCGCAGCACGAAGCCGGTGATCAGCGCCAGCACGATCATGTAGAGCACCGGGTTCGCGATCCCGAAGGTCGACCCGCCGCCGAGCGCCAGGAGCTTCTGGTGGTCCGGCCCGAACTGGTAGACCACGGTGTTGTTCGAGGCCACCATCGCGAGGCTGCGCGCGATCGACAGCATCCCGAGGGTGATGACGAACGGCGGAAAGTTGAAGTAGGCGACCATCACCCCGTTGAAGCCGCCGACGACGAGCGCGGTCAGCACCGCCGCCCCGATGCCGATGTAGATGCTGAAACCCGCATGCATCGTCACCGCGAGCACCATCGAGCACAGGCAGAGCACCGAGCCGACCGAGAGGTCGATCCCGCCGGTGATGATCACCATCGTCATGCCGAGCGCGACGATGGCGGTGAAGGTGAAGTTGCGGGTGATGTTGTAGAGGTTCTTCCCGGTCCAGAAGGCCTCGGACATGTGGCTCAGCGCCACGCAGGCGACGACGATCGCGAGCAGCACCCAGAAGGCCTGGCTTCCGAGCAGCAACGAGAACCAGTTGTGCTGCTTGCGGGCGATCGCCTCGTCGAGTGTAACGGCCATCTCGGGGAACTCCTCAGACCTTTTCGATCGCGCCGGTGATCAGCCCGGTGATCTCCTCGGGCGAGCTCGTCTCGGTAAGCTTGTCGGCCACCTTGCGGCCGCGGCGCAGCACGATGATCCGGTCGGCGACCTCGAAGACGTCGGGCATGCGGTGGCTGATCAGCACCACCGCGATCCCCTGCGCCTTGAGGTGGCGGATGTGGTGCATCACCTCGGCCACCTGCCGCACGCTGATCGCCGCGGTCGGCTCGTCCATCAGCACGATCTTGGCGTCGGCGAGCATGGTGCGCGCGATCGCCACCGCCTGCCGCTGCCCGCCCGACATCATCCGGATGAGATCCCGCGGCCGCGTCTCCGACTTCAGGTCGCGGAAGAGCTCGCCCGCCCGCCGGTACATGCCGGCGTAGTCGAGGATCGGGACCGGCCCGACCTTCCGCCGCATCTCGCGGCCGAGAAACACGTTCGCCGCCGCGGTCAGGTTGTTGCAGAGCGCGAGATCCTGGTGGACGATCTCGATGCCGTGCTGCCGCGCCTCGACCGGCTGGTGCAGCACCACCTCGCGTCCGTCCATCTTCAACGTGCCGTGCGACGGCAGGAAGTTCCCGGCGATCATCTTCACCAGCGTCGACTTGCCGGCGCCGTTGTCGCCCATCAGCCCGACCACCTCGCCCGGCTCCACCGAGAAGGACACGTCGTTGACGGCCTGGATGGCGCCGAAATTCTTCGAAATGTTGGCGAGCTCGAGAACCGCCACCGTCAGACCTCCCTTAGCCACCGCGGCGACTTGCGACCCCGGCTCTTTTCGACCGGCAGCGACGGTGCTTAGCCGAACCCCCGCCGGCGCGTCAACGCCGGTGGCGGGTTCCCCCGCCCGCGCCGCACCGCCGGCTCGCACCGCTGCCACCTCCTCCATAAGAAACGTTGACGGCCGGCGCCAGCTAATATTATCTGAGCGCAGGGAGGACGCCACCGGCGGCCCGGCGCAGACCGGCGACGGCGGGAGATCGGGTGTCTCTCCGTAGTGGGAGGACGGATATGACCAGACTGACGCTTTTGGCGGCTGCCGCCGCGATGGCCCTTGCCGGCCCGGCGCTCGCCGCCGACAAGAAGCAGCTCGTGATCGTGGTGAAGGGGCTCGACAACCCCTTCTTCGAAGCGATCCACCAGGGCTGCGAAAAGTGGAACAAGGAGAACGCGGACGCCGAGTACGAGTGCTTCTACACCGGCCCCGCCTCGACCTCGGACGAGGCCGGCGAGGCGCAGATCCTGCAGGACGTGCTCTCGAAGTCGACGACCGCCGCGGTCGCGATCTCGCCGTCGAACGCGCCGCTGATCGCGCAGACCATCCGCAGCGCCAACCCGTCGATCCCGATCATGACCGTCGACGCCGACCTCGCCGCCGAGGACGCGTCGCTGCGCAAGACCTACCTCGGCACCGACAACTACCTGATGGGCTACAAGATCGGCGAGTACATCAAGGAAAAGAAGCCCGACGGCGGCACGATCTGCACCATCGAGGGCAACCCGGCCGCCGACAACATCCTGCGCCGCGCGCAGGGCATGCGTGACGCGCTGACCGGCCAGAAGGATCTCGCGGCGCTCGCCGGCGAGGGCGGCTGGACCGAGGTCGCGGGCTGCCCGGTCTTCACCAACGACGACGGCGCCAAGGGCGTGCAGGCGATGACCGACATCCTCGCCGCCAACCCCGACCTCGACGCCTTCGGCATCATGGGCGGCTGGCCGCTCTTCGGCGCACCGCAGCCCTACCGCGACCTGATGAAGCCGCTCGCCGACCGGATCGCGTCGGGCGACTTCGTGGTCGGCGCCGCCGACACCATCGGCGACGAGGTCGCGATCGCCAAGGAGGGCCTCGTCACCGCGCTCGTCGGCCAGCGGCCGTTCGAGATGGGCTACAAGGCGCCGACCGTGATGATGAGCCTGATCAACGGCGAGAAGGTCGAAGACCCGGTCTTCACCGGCCTCGACGAGTGCACCAAGGACACCGCCGACACCTGCATCCAGATGTAGCGCAGCGCAAGCGCTCGGACTGGCGCCCGCGCTGCGAGCGGACGCCGATCTCAGGGGCTGCCTCCGGGCGGCCCCTTTTTCGTTCGACGGACCGCGCCGACCGCCCTGCCCTTTCGAGGATTTCGATACTGGCTTGAAACCCTATCGGGCAGTCGCGGGGCCCCGCCAACAGGCGGGGAGAAAAGAAGACTCGCGGGCGAAGCCCGCTGCCGTCGGAGGGAGGCTGCAAAGGCAGCCGACCGCCAAGCGCCGGCCGAGCGGGGGCTTCAGGCCCCCCGAGGCCGGCGCTCCCCCGGCCGGGCGCGGAAGCGCGCCGGCCCCCCGTTCCCATCCCCGGCCTTTGGTATACTCGTTCCGCGCGCAACCCGCCGGAGGCTCCCGACTTGCGCCCCAACATCCTGATCCTGATGGTCGACCAGCTCGCGGGGACCTTCTTCCCCGACGGCCCGGCCGACTTCCTGCACACCCCGCACCTGCGCGCGCTCGCCGCCCGCTCGACCCGCTTCGCGCAGGCCTACACCGCGAGCCCGCTCTGCGCCCCGGCGCGCGCCGCCTTCATGTCCGGCCAGCTCCCGAGCCGGACCGGGGTCTACGACAACGCCGCCGAATTCCCCGCCGACATCCCGACCTTCGCGCATCACCTGCGGCGGGCGGGCTATGCGACCACGCTCTGCGGCAAGATGCACTTCGTCGGTCCCGATCAGCTGCACGGCTTCGAGGAGCGGCTGACCACCGACATCTACCCCGCCGACTTCGGCTGGACCCCCGACTGGACCCGGCCCGGCGAGCGGATCGACTGGTGGTACCACAACCTCGGCTCGGTGACCGGCGCCGGCACCGCCGCGATCACCAACCAGCTCGAATACGACGACGAGGTCGCCTACCACGCCACGGCCAGGCTCAACGACCTCGCCCGGCGCCGCGACCCGCGGCCCTGGTGCCTGACGGTCAGCTTCACCCACCCGCACGACCCCTACGTTGCCCGGAAGCCGTTCTGGGACCTCTACGCCGACTGCCCCGCGCTCGACCCCGCGAGCCCCGCGCTGCCCTTCGCCGCGCAGGATCCGCATTCGCGGCGGCTGATGCAGGCCGCCGACCACGCCGCCTTCGAGATCGGCGCCGAGGACGTCCGCCGCGCCCGCCGCGGCTATTTCGCCAGCATCAGCTACGTCGACGCCGCGATCGGCACGATCCTCGATGCCCTCGAGCGCGGCGGCATGGCCGGCGAGACCGCGGTGCTGTTTCTCTCCGACCACGGCGACATGCTCGGCGAGCGCGGCCTGTGGTTCAAGATGAGCTTCCGCGAAGGCTCGGCGCGGGTGCCGCTGATGCTCGCCGCCCCGGGCCTGCCGCCCGGCCGGGTCGACACCCCCGTCTCCACCCTCGACGTGGTCCCGACGCTCGCCGATCTCGCGGGGATCGACCGCGCGGAGGTCGCGCCCTGGACCGACGGCGAGAGCCTGCTGCCGCTCGCCCGCGGCGAGGGCGGGCGCGGACCGGTGCCGATGGAGTACGCCGCCGAAGGGTCGGTGGCGCCGATGGTGGCGCTCCGCGACGGCCGCTGGAAGCTCACCGTCTGCCCGGCCGATCCGCCGATGCTGCACGACCTCGCGGCCGATCCGCACGAGCTCGTCGACCGCGCCGACGACCCGGCCTGCGCCGACGTGCGCGCCCGGCTCGAGGCGGAGGTCGCCGCGCGCTGGGATCTCGCGGCCTTCGACCGCGCGGTGCGCGCGAGCCAGGCGCGCCGGCGGCTGGTCGCCGAGGCGCTGCGCGCCGGCGGCTACTTCCCCTGGGACTGGCAGCCGCTGCAGCGCGCCTCCGAGCGCTTCATGCGCAACCACATGGATCTCAACGAGCTCGAGACCTCGCAGCGCTACCCCCGCCCGCCCGAGCGCTGACCCCGCGCCGGCAGTTGCAGAAAGGGCACACACCCTCGTGACGGCAGCGCTTCCCTCTCGCTCGCTCCGCGATCGATTCGCAGGTCGGTACCACCCATGCGCCGACTCGGGCGGGCCGGCTGCGGTGCGGCCGCCAGCCTGCCGCGCACGCCGGTAAGCGCCTGTATCGACGCGTATTCCTCCGCGCCCGAGCGCCCCGTCTCCGGCGCGCGCCCACGCTCCGGTCGGCAAAAGAGCGCCCTCGCCGCGCCCTGGTCCCGATTCCCCGCCGCGCTGCGACTCGGCGTGCTGGTAGGAATGAAACTCATCCGCTACACTTGCCGTATAACGGACCGGACGAAGTCGATCCGGGCCGACGAGGCTCGAGGAGCAGACCGGTTTCGCTGACCGGGAAAGTGGAGGAGATGGCCGAGGACGGGCAAAGTTCCCGCGTGATCGCAAGGCCGGCCAACGCCGAGCCGACGCTCGCCGAGCTACTCGATCCGGTAGCGCTCGAAGAGCGCCTGCGCGAAGCGCGCGCCCGCCGCGTCGAGGCGATGGCGCGCCGCAATGCCGCGACCCCGCCCGGCGGCATCGGCTCCTCGCCGCAGGTCAGCGTGTTTCCCGCCCCCTCCCGCGCCCCGGCCCCGGTCCCGCCGCCCGAGCCCGCCGCCGCTGCGGTCCCGGCGCCAGCCCCCGTCGCCGCCCCGGTCGCCGCCACCACCGGCGCGTTCTGGTCGCGCCCCGTCCTGCTGGTGGCGCTGATCTTTCTCGCCGGCCTCGGCATCGGCGGCGCGGCGGTCGCGCTGATGGCGCTCCGCTCGCTGCCCGAGCGGCTCGCGGCGGTCGCGCCCGCGCCTGCCCCCCTGCCGGCGCCCGCGCCCGCGCCTGCCCCCGTCCCGGCAACGGCCGCGGATCCGGTCCCCGCACCGGTCGCGGACCCCGCTCCGGCGGTGCCGCCCGCCCCCGTCCTTTCGCCGGTGCCGCCCTCGGTTGCGTCCGACCCGCCCGCCACCACGCCGGTCGCCGCCGCCGTGCCGGGCGAGGAGCCGGCCTCTCCCACCCGCCTCACCGCCTTCGCCTTCCCCGCGCCCGCCGGCCTCGCGGTTCCCGCGACCGAGGCGGTGCCGGCGGCGGCTTCCCCGCTGGCGGCGCTTCCCGCTCCCGCCCCGCCGGCGCCGGTCGTCCAGCCCGCCCCTCCGGCGGCCGAGACCGTCGCCCCCCCGGCCCCGGCCGTGGTGCAGCCGCCGCTGCCGTCGTCGGTGATCGTCCACTTCCCGGCATCGGCCGAGCCCACCGCCGAGCGGCTCCGCGCCGCGCTCGAGGCGGCGGGCGGCGTCACCGTCGAGACCCTTCCGGTCCACTTCGCCATCGGCCGCAGCAACATCCGCTTCTACCACGCCAGCGACCGCGATCCCGCGATCGCGCTCGGCAACCTGATCGGCCCGGCGCTGCCGGACGGCCAGGCGCCGGAGGCGCGCGACTTCACCTCCTACGCCACGCCGACCGTCCCGGGCCGCGTCGAGATCTGGCTCGCCGGGGAGCCGTCCGGCGCCGCCCCGGCCTCGGGCCGCAGCGCGCGCCACGCCGCCCGCAGCGGCACGGAACCGGCAATCGCGCCGCGGCTTTACGCGCCCGAGGACCCGGCACAGTCGCAGGCCGAGGCGGTCGAGCGCATCCTGATCGAGCGGATCCGCGGCGAGTCCGGCAACTGAGCCGATCCGGCCCGACGCCGGCGGCCGGCTTGCCTTCCGGCGGATCCCATCCCGAGGCGGGTTCGCTGCCGATTCCCTGCCCCTCGGCGCGGGATGGCCCGGCCGTCGCTTGACGGCTCTCCGCGCCGGCCCCATACCCCCGGGCCATGACCGACACCGCCCACATCCGCAACTTCTCCATCGTCGCCCACATCGACCACGGCAAGTCGACGCTCGCCGACCGGCTGATCCAGTCGACCGGCACCGTCACCGCCCGCGAGATGAAGGAGCAGCTCCTCGACTCGATGGACATCGAGCGCGAGCGCGGCATCACCATCAAGGCCCAGACCGTCCGCCTCGAATACACCGCCAAGGACGGCCAGCTCTACATCCTCAACCTCATCGACACCCCCGGCCACGTCGACTTCGCCTACGAGGTCTCCCGCTCGATGCGCGCCGTCGAAGGCTCGCTCCTCGTCGTCGACGCCTCCCAGGGCGTCGAGGCCCAGACCCTCGCCAACGTCTACCAGGCGATCGACGCCGGCCACGAGATCGTCCCCGTCCTCAACAAGATCGACCTCCCCGCCGCCGACGCGCCCCGCGTCCGCGAGCAGATCGAGGACGTCATCGGCATCGACGCCTCCGACGCCGTCGAGATCTCCGCCAAAACCGGCCTCGGCATCCCCGACGTGCTCGAGGCCATCGTCACCCGCCTCCCCGCCCCCACCGGCGACCCCAGCGCCCCGCTCAAGGCCATGCTCGTCGACAGCTGGTACGACGCCTACCTCGGCGTCGTCGTCCTCGTCCGCATCTTCGACGGCACCCTGCGCAAGGGCGACCGCATCCGCATGATGCAGACCGGCGCCCTCTACCCGGTCGAGCGCATCGGCACCTTCCGCCCCGGCATGCTCCCCGCCGACAGCCTCGGCCCCGGCGAGATCGGCTTTCTCACCGCCAGCATCAAGCAGGTCCGCGACACCCGCGTCGGCGACACCATCACCACCGAGCGCCGCGGCACCCCCGAAGCCCTCCCCGGCTTCAAGCCCGCCCAGCCGGTCGTCTTCTGCGGCCTCTTCCCGGTCGACGCCGCCGACTTCATCGCCCTCCGCGACGCCATCGAGAAACTCCAGCTCAACGACGCCTCCTTCTCCTCCGAGATGGAGACCTCCGCCGCCCTCGGCTTCGGCTTCCGCTGCGGCTTTCTCGGCCTCCTCCACCTCGAGGTGATCCGCGACCGCCTCGAGCGCGAGTACGACCTCGACCTCATCACCACCGCCCCTTCGGTGATCTACAAGGTGCACAAGACCGACGGCACGCGTCGTCGAGCTGCACAACCCCGCCGACATGCCGGATCCGGTCCGCATCGACCACATCGAGGAGCCGCGCATCAAGGCGACCATCCTCGTCCCCGACGAATACCTCGGCGACGTCCTGAAGCTCTGCCAGGACCGCCGCGGCGTCCAGCTCGACCTCACCTACGCCGGCTCCCGCGCCATGGTGGTCTACGACCTCCCCCTCAACGAGGTGGTCTTCGACTTCTACGACCGCCTGAAATCCGTCACCAAGGGCTACGCCTCCTTCGACTACGCCGTGACCGGCTACCAGGAGGACGACCTCGTCAAGATGCAAATCCTCGTCAACGACGAGCCGGTCGACGCCCTCTCCACCATGGTCCACCGCGCCCGCGCCGACGCCCGCGGCCGCGCCATGGTCGAGAAGCTCAAGGAGCTGATCCCCCAGCACCTCTTCAAGATCCCGATCCAGGCCGCGATCGGCGGCCGCATCATCGCCCGCGAGACCATCTCCGCGCTGCGCAAGGACGTCACCGCCAAATGCTACGGCGGCGACATGACCCGCAAGCGCAAGCTCCTCGACAAGCAGAAAGCCGGCAAGAAGAAGATGCGCCAGTTCGGGCGGGTGGACATCCCGCAGGAGGCGTTCATCTCGGCGCTGAAGATGGACGGCTGACCTGCCGGTCCGCCTCCACCCCCACGCCGCCGCCCGCCTCAGCCGAACGCGGCGCCAGCGAGGCCGAGGCCATCGCCACCGTCGAGACTGGCGAGACCTACCCCGCCAAACACGCCCGCACCGCCTTCCGCCGGAACTTCCGCGGCCCCTGGACCCGGCGGAACAGGACATTCGACACGAAACAACTGGAAGTCTATGCTGTCCAAGAGGATGGTGACTGGCTCGTCATCACCGCCATCGTCAAGTTCTTCTGAAGGCCCGCCATGAAGCTCTCCTACGACCCCAAGGCCAACGTCGCCTACATCCGCCTCCGCGAGCGCGAGGGCGAGGTCGAGACCATCGAGGTGACCTCCGACTTCCTCGTCGACATCGACGCGACCGGCGCGGTCTGCGGCATCGAACTCCTGAACGCCAACGAGCAACTGGTCGCCGGGGACGACGGCAAGCTCCTGTTCGTGAACCAGCTCAATGGCGAGAAGGGCGAGCTGAAGGTCGCATGACCGGCGGCCGCATCATCGCCCGCGAGACCATCTCCACCCTGCGCAAGGACGTCACCGCCAAGCGCTACGGCAGCGACATCACCCGCAAGCGCAAGCTCCTCGACAAGCAGCAGGCCGGCAAGAACAAGATGCGCCAGTTCGGGCGGGTAGGCATCCCGCAGGAGGCGTTCATCTCGGCGCTGAAGATGGACGGCTGAAACGGACTTTGCCCAAGATTGCCTTGTAGGGCCCGGCCCGCGAGCGGTAGCATCCGTTTAAGCTCGGCCTCAACAGGCGCCGCTCACAATGACTGCGTTTTCGGACCTTCGCGACTTCGCCCGGGACACTATCCCCGCCCTGCTGCTTGAGTCCGGTGGACAGATGGACAAACAGCAGATGCACGCCCGGGTGGAGCACCTGTTCATCGGCGACCGCCGCTGGCCTGAAGAACTCAACCGAATCCAAAAGGGCGGATGCACGGTCCGACGGAACGCCATTGCCTGGGCAATGGCGGATCTGGTCATGAGTGGCATCCTTTCCCCGTCAATCGGACGGCCTCTTGTCCGAACTCGCCGGCCTCGACACCGAGCTGCCCGAACCCGAGTTCGCCACGGCGCCGCGCGCCGGTCACGATCCCACCCGTGAAGCGCGCATCACTGCACGCGCGATGGAACGTGCGCGAGCGTGCCGCGGGCGGGCTTATAACGATGGCGTTCCGTTCGACGAAGCCTTCGTCGCGTCCGCCGCGGATGAGATCAGAAGGCAGGATTTCCGATGCGCCGCGACCGGCATCCCGTTCGATCTCGATGAGGTGGGTGAGGGAGCCGGCGCCAGCCATTTCGCACCGAGCCCGGATCGGATCGTTCCATCCCGTGGCTACGTGCCGGGGAACGTGCGCTGGGTACTCTGGATGGTAAACCGGGCGAAAAGCCGAATGACCGAGGCGCAGTTCCTCCAGATGTGCCAGGCCATCGCAGCGAGACACTGAGCCACATTGCAGCTCCTGACGCCGCGAGAAGGGTAACGTGCCGGTCCGCCTTGTCGGCGCTGCCGCCGCTGGCGGTTTCGAGCGCGTGGCTGGCAGAGGTTTCGCCCACGGTTTCTTATTCGCGATCACAGATCTCCCCGCCCTTGTCGCCTCAGTCATTGTCGGAATAGCGGCTGGCGGTATCGTAGGTCGAAAGACCAACTTTGAAATCGAGGCTGCGATCTTTGGCGGGACTGGGAGGTGCGATCGTCCTCTACCCAATTCCCTCGGGCGTGCTGGACCCGCGCTCCTCCATCAGCTTGCGCATCCCCGCCCGCACCACCTCGCTCAGGTTGGCGAAGGCCCGGTCGCGATCTCCTGCTCGGCAAACTCCTGCATCTGCGGCGTCCGGTGGGCGTTCGGCATATCGGTCTTCCGGCATTCATCTCGGATCATCTCCGATCCGGCCATCCCGGCAAGCCTGCCACCCGACCGCGGGACGCGATTGCAACGACGGCACCACCCGCCGGCGGCACCCGCTGCCGTTAACGACTCAATCCTGACCGTTTTACCTGCAATACGGTTTCCATACGCGTTCCATACCGTTTCCAGCCACCACGAATCCGCGTAAACCTCTGGCAAACGGGCGCAATCCCGGAGCGCCCCCATGAGGCTCATCGCCGGCCCCTTCACCGCCATCCGGGCCGCCGCGCCTGCTCGCCGCCGCACCCACCCGAGCAGCGCCAGCCGCGCGAGGCCCGGCGCCTGCATTGCCGCGTCCGCTCGCGGCGCGAGCGGGCCGGAGAGCTTCACGCCTCGAGCATCCGTCGCAGCAGCTCGACGTCCTCGGCGATCTGGCTGTCGGTGCCGCGCAGCTCCTCGATCTTGCGCACCGCGTGGATCACCGTGGTGTGGTCGCGCCCGCCGAACCGGCGGCCGATGTCCGGCAGCGAGCGCGAGGTCAGCATCTTCGCCAGGTACATCGCCACCTGCCGCGGCCGGGCGACCTGACGCGCCCGCCGGGCCGACAGCATGTCCGACATCCGCAGCGTGTAGTGGTCGGCCACCTTGCGGATGATCTCGTCGATCGTCACCTTGCGTTCGGACGCCCGCAGGATGTCGGCGAGACATTCCTGCACCATGTCGAGGTCGATCTCGCGGCCGACGAGGCTCGCGTAGGCGAAGAGCCGCGTCAGCGCCCCCTCCAGCACCCGCACGTTCGAGCTGATGCGGTGGGCGAGGAACTCGATCACCCCGGTGCCGATCGTCACGCCCGGGTTCTGCGCGAACTGCGCCTCGGCCTTGGCCTGCAGGATGCCGAGCCTGAGCTCGTAGTCGGTCGGATGCAGGTCGACCACGAGGCCCCACTGCAGCCGCGACTTGATCCGCTCCTCCAGCCCGTCGATCTCGCCCGGGGCGCGATCGGCCGAGATGACGATCTGCTTCTGCTGCTCGATCAGGGCGTTGAAGGTGTGGAAGAACTCCTCCTGGGTCGAGTCCTTGCCGGAGATGAACTGGACGTCGTCGACCATCAGCATGTCGACCGAGCGGAACATCTCCTTGAAGCCGTGCATGTCCTTGAACCGCAGCGCCGAGACGAATCGGTACATGAACTGCTCGGCCGAGAGGTAGAGGACGCGCGCCTCCGGGTTCCGCTGCTTCACCTCCCAGGCGATCGCGTGCATCAGGTGGGTCTTGCCGAGCCCGACCCCGCCGTAGAGGAACAGCGGGTTGAAGGTCACCGAGCCGCCGTCGGCCACGCGCCGCGCCGCCGCATGCGCGAGCTCGTTCGGCTTGCCGACGACGAAGTTGTCGAAGGTGCAGCGCCCGTCGAGCGGCGAGGCCGGCAGGTCGACGTCCGGCACCGCAGCCGACGGAGCCGCGGCGGCCGCGGGGGCGGTCGCGGGCCGCGGCGGGGCGCCTACGCGACGCCGCCGCGCATTGCGCCACGCCGAAATCGAGCCGGCTCACCTGCACGCCGTCGATGCAGAGCAGCTTGCGGATGGCGTCGCCATAATTGCGCGACACCCAGGTGCCGATGAAGCTGGTGGGCGCCGTGAGGCGCACCACCCCCTGCTCGACGCCGACGAAGACCAAGGGGTCGATCCAGTTCTGAAAGGCGTCCTGGCCGAGCTGGGCGAGAAGTGCGTCCCGCACGCGCTCCCACACCTCGGTTGGAGATACTATGCTTCCGGTGGACATATCGGCTCTCATCTCGGCTCGCGGTCAAGGGTCGCTGGGACGGCGCCGCGCCCTCGTCTGCCCGCCCCGGATCTCGGCCTGGGCGGGCCCTCGACTGGAGCCCGGGGCGGTCGCTCGATGCACCCTCGGTGTCGGTCTGCATCGGGCCGTCGAGAGAACCGGTCGAATTGCACGATCGGCCGGCACAGGATCACGCTGTCCGCCAGGCTTCGGATCCAATTTGAAACTCACCTTCCCATTGGATGTTTTTGTCGTTCTGCAAGAAGATCTCGCGCCACAACCATACGAACACCGGTCTGCAACGATAAGTTACAGTCGGTAGCCGAGTGCTGCGCACTATTGCGGTATGTTACTGGAAACTCGGTGAGCGGGAATCGTTCCTGTCCGCCGACAATACCGAAGCGTCGGAAGCCGGACAACGGGACCGAAGATGGAACATGACGGTTCTGCGATACGGCCGTCTCGGCGCGTGACGGAACCGGATCCCGGACATGCGAAAGGGACCGGACGGCGGCCGCCCGGTCCCTTGCAATTCCGCGGAAGTCCGCCCCCGAAAGGGGTCAGGCGCCGAGCGCGTTCACCCGGCTGGAAAGCCGCGAGACCTTCCGGCTGGCGGTGTTCTTGTGCAGGACGCCCTTGCTGACGCCGCGCATGATCTCGGGCTGCGCGTCGCGCATGGCGGCGGCGGCGGCGGTAGCGTCGCCGGAGGCGATCGCCTCCTCCACCTTGCGAATGAAGGTGCGCATCCGCGAGCGGCGCGCCTTGTTCATGTCCGCGCGGCGTTCCGCCTGCAGTGCGCGCTTCTTGGATGACGGCGAGTTGGCCATGAGGTTCTTGGTCTCGATCGGGCTTGATTCAGGAGCCGGTTCCTTAGCGGCGCGGTCACCCCGAGTCAACCGCGGTTTCGCGGATCACCTGCCCTGGAACCGCGGGCTGCGCTTCTCGGCAAAGGCGGCCATGCCTTCGGCCTGATCCTCGGTCGCGAAGAGGGCGTTGAACAGGCGCCGCTCGAAGAGGATGCCCTCGCGCAGCGTGGTCTCGTAGGCGCGGTTCACCGATTCCTTGATCGCCCGCACCGCGAGGGGCGACTTTTCCGCGATCTTGCCCGCGGTCTCGCGCGCGTCGCGGATCAGATCGCGCGCCGGCACCACCCGGCTGACCAGGCCGCAGCGCTCGGCCTCGGCGGCGTCCATCATCCGCCCGGTCAGGCACATCTCCATCGCCTTCGACTTGCCGACGACCCGCGTCAGCCGCTGCGTTCCGCCGAGCCCGGGCAGCACGCCGAGGTTCACCTCCGGTTGACCGAAGCGCGCGGTATCGGCGGCGATGATGAAGTCGCACATCATCGCGAGCTCGCAGCCGCCGCCGAGGCAATAGCCCGCCACCGCGGCGACGAGCGGCTTGCGACACCGCAGCAACGTCTCGGTGGGGCCGGTGAAGAGGTCGTCCATGAACATGTCGGCAAAGCCCTTGGCCGCCATCTCCTTGACGTCGGCGCCGGCCGCGAAGGCCTTCTCGGAGCCGGTGATCACGATCGCCCGCACCCGGCCCGAGGCGTCCATCTCGCTCACCGCCTCGGCGAGCTCGTCGAGGAGCTGCGCGTTGAGGGCATTGAGCGCGTCGGGCCGGTTCAGGCGGATCGTCCCGACCTGGTCCTCCACCTCGAGCAGGATCGTCTGATAGGCCACCTGCGGCTCCTCCGGCTTTCGGGATGGGGCGCAAGCCTAGCATCGCCCCCCGGCGACGCAAGGAACTCTCCCAAGCGCATCGGCCGGCTCGCCTGCGACGCGCCTTGCGATCAGCGCAGGCCAAGGTGGCGGAGGTAGCGGCGCTCGAGGGCGCGGAAGGCGAGGACGACACAGAGCGTGATCGCCATGTAGAGCACCGCGGCGGTCAGGAAGCCCTCGTAGGCGAGGTAGAACTTGGCGTTGAGCGTCCGCCCGGCGCCGAGGATGTCCTGCAGCGTGATGGTGCTCGCCACCGCCGAGCCGTGCAGCATGAAGACCGCCTCGTTGCCGTACTGCGGCAGGGCGCGCCGCAGCGCAGAGGGGATCAGGACGAGGCCGTCGATCTGGCGCGGGGAGAGACCGAGCGCCTTGGCCGCCTCGATCTCGCCCGCCGGCGTGGTCTCGATGGCGCCGCGAATGATCTCCGTGGCATAGGCGCCGGAGTTGAGAGAAAAGGCGATGACCGCGCACCACCAGGGGTCGCGCAGGAAGATCCAGGCCCAGCTGTCGCGCACCCATTCGAACTGGGCGAGGCCGTAGTAGATCAGAAAGGTCTGCACCAGGAGCGGCGTGCCGCGGAAGAGATAGACGTAGCCGTTGATCAGCGGCGACACCCAGCGCACCCGCCGGGCACGGGCGAGCGCCGCGGGGAGGGCGATCGCGAAGCCGAGCGCGAGCGCGACCGCGGTCAGCTCCAGCGTGATCCAGACGCCGCGCGCGAAGAGCGGCCAGTTGGCGAGCACGAGGTCAACGCGCACGGCTCGTCCCCCGTGCGTAACGGCGTTCGAGCCGGGCGAAGACCTGGGTCGAGACCCAGGTGAAGACGAGGTAGACGAGCAGCACCGCGGTCAGGAAGACGAAGGGCTGGTGCGCGGACTTGCCGGCGTCGTTGGCGCGGCCGACCAGATCCTGCAGCCCGATCACCGAGACCACCGCGGTCGACTTCACCAGCACCTGCCAGACGTTGGCATAGCCGGGCAGCGCGAAGCGGACGAGCTGCGGGATCACCACGGTCCAGAGCACCGTCGAGCGGTGCAGGCCGAGCGCGAGCCCCGCCTCGGTCTGCGCCCGCGGGATCGTCAGGTAGGCGCCGCGAAACGTCTCGGTAAGATAGGCGCCGTAGAGAAACCCGATCGACAGCACCCCGGCGAGGAAGGGCGAGAGGTCGACCGGCCCGAAGCCGAGCGCCCCCGCGGTGAGGTTTACCAGCCGCTGGCCGCCGAAGTAGACGAGGAGCAGCATCACGAGATCGGGCACCCCGCGCGCCGCGGTGGTGTAGCCCCAGACCGCCGCGCGCGCGACCCCGCCGCCGCCGAGCCGGCCGACGGCGCCGAGCGCGCCGAGCAGCGTCGCCAGCGCCAGCGAGCAGAGCGCCAGCGCTACGGTGACGAGCGCCCCGGTCGCGAGGACCGGGACGTAGAGGAGCAGCGTTCCCATGCCGTCGGTCGGCCCGACGCCGGCGCGGTCAGTCGCCGTAGATGTCGGTGCCGAAGTACTTGTCCGAGATCTCCTGGTAGGTCCCGTCGGCGCGGATCGCGAGGATCGCGGCGCTGAACTGGTCGCGCAGCGTCGTGTCATCCTTGCGCACGCCGATCGAGGCGCCGGTCCCGTGGATCGCCGGGTCGAAGTGGTTCGGCTCACCGAAGAAGGCAAAGCCCTGCCCGGCCGGCGTCTTGAGGAAGCCGTCGTCGAGCGAGATCATGTCGGCCATCAGCGCGTCGACCCGGCCGGCGGCGAGGTCGAGGTCGGCCTCGTCCTGGGTGCCGTAGAGCGCGAGCTTGGTGTCGGGGTAATGCGCTTCCATGTAGGCCTGGTGGATGGTGCCGCGCTGCACGCCCACGGTCTTGCCGGCCATCCCCTCGGGCGTGTCGACCATGTCGGTGCCCGCCTTGGCGACGAAGCGGTTCGGGACCTGGTAGTACTTGGCGCTGAAGTCGATGACCTGCGCCCGTTCGGGGGTCGCCGACATCGAGGCCATGATCGCGTCGCACTTCTTTTCCAGCAGCGCCGGGATGATGCCGTCCCAGTCCACCTTCACCAGCGTGCAGGTCTCGCCCATCTGCTTGCAGAGCGCCTGGCCGATGTCGATGTCGAAGCCGGTGATCGAACCGTCGGGCGCCACCTGCGAAAACGGCGGGTAGGCGCCCTCGACGCACAGCCCGAGGGCCGAGGCCGGCGCCGCGGCACCGAGGCAGAGAAGGACGGCGGAGGCGCTGAAAAGGCGCTGCATGATCTGTAGGCTCCCTGTTGTCTTTGCCCGACCCTTATGCGGCGGGCCGCTTGCGTCAAGGGCAGGCGGCACCGGACCGGGCGGCGAGACGGGCGCGGAGCGGGTCGCCGGCAGCACGATCCATGCGGGATCCGCAGCGACGCGAGCCCCGGGCGGCGGCGATAAATGCGCCGCCGTTCCGACCACGCCCCGGCGCCATGCTTCGCGCGCGCCGGTGCCGGGCGCTCACCCGCCGTAGATGTCGAAGTCGAAATACTTGCCCGCGATCGCGTCATAGGTGCCGTCGTCGCGGATGGCGCCGATCGCGGCCGAAAAGCGGTCGCGCAGTTCGGTGTCCTCCTTGCGCAGGCCGATCGCGGCGCCGTCGCCCTGGATCGCCGGATCGAAGTGGTCGGTGCCGACGAAGGTGAACCCCTGCCCGGCCGGCGTGCGCAGGAAGCCCACCTCGAGCTGCGGCGCCTCGCCCAGCACCGCGTCGAGGCGGCCGAGGCTGAGGTCGAGCAGCACGTGCTCCTGGTTGCCGTAGACCTTGAGCGGCGTCGCCGGGTAGTGCGCGTTCATGAAAATCTGGTTCACCGTGCCGCGCTGCACCCCGACGGTCTTGCCTTTCATCCCGTCCGGCGTGTCGTCGAGCCCGGAGTCGGATCGGGCGACGAAGCGCACCGGCGCCCGGTAGTAAATATCGCTGAAGTCGATCAGCCGCCGTCGCTCGGCGGTATCCGACATCGAGGCGATGATCGCGTCGCATTTCTTGCCCGTGAGCGCGGGGATCATCTGGTCCCAGGTGGTCTTCACCAGGTGGCAGGTCTCACCCATCTCGGCACAGAGCGCGTCGGCGATGTCGATGTCGAAGCCGACGATCGAGCCGTCGGAAAGGGTCTCGGAAAACGGCGGATAGGTTCCCTCGACGCAGATGCCGAGATCCGCCGCCGCCGGCAGTCCGGCGAGCGTCGCGATCGCCACGATTCCGACACCGAGCAAGCCGCGCATGCCGTCTTTTCCCCCTGCGACCTGCCGCGAGTAAGCGCGGCGACCCGTTCCGCGTCAAGTCCGCCGTCGCGCCCGCCTCGCCTCCCGGGCGCACCGATGGCCCTCGAACCGCCGTCGGGCGGCGATTGTGCCGGGCAGGGCGAAAAGCTAGGGTCCGGCGCGGATTTGCGAGGCGCGAATGCAGGGTGGATTGCTGTTCTGGATGATCGCGGCGGCAGTCGTGGCCGGCTGCGGCGCCGGCATCTTCGCGCCGCTCTTCCGTGGCGGCGGCCGGGCGGAGCGGCGGGCGAGCTACGACCTGCAGGTGCACCGCGACCAGCTTCGCGAGGTCGAAGCCGACCTCGCCCGCGGGACGCTGAGCGCCGAGGAAGCGGCGGCGACCCGGATCGAGGTGTCGCGACGGCTCCTCGCCGCGGCCGACACGGCCGAGGTCGAGCAGGCCAACGCCGCGGCGCCGCGCCGGGTGAGCCGGACGGTGGCGGCAGCGGCGACGGCGGCGCTGGCGCTCGCCGCTTTCGCTCTCTACGGCTGGCTCGGCGGCGACGGCCGCCCGGACGCGCCGCTGGCGCCGCGGCTCGCCGAGGCAGCGGCCGAGCGCGCGGCGCGGCCGAGTCAGGCCGAGGCCGAGGCCACGGTCGCCGCGCGCGGCGACGCGCCGCCGCCGGTTGCGGCGCGGGCGCAGGATCTCGAGCTGATCGACCGGCTCCAGGCGGCGCTGAAGACCCGGCCCGACGATCTGCAAGGGCACCGGCTGCTGGCGCAGAGCCTCGCCGGCCTCGGCAACTGGGCGCCGGCGCGGGCGGCGCAGGCGCAGGTGGTGACCCTCCTCGGCGACAAGGCGACGGCGCGCGACCTCGTCGACCTCGCCGAGCTCTCGATCCTCGCGGCGGGCGGCTACGTCTCGCCGGAGGCGGAGGCCGCCCTCTCGCGCGCGCTGGTGCTCGACCCGCGGGACCAGGTCGGACGCTACTACTCGGCTCTGACGCTGATGCAGGGCGGCCGCCCCGACCTCGCCTATCGCATCTGGTCGGGGCTGGTCGACGAGGGCCCGGCCGACGCCCCCTGGATGGAGGGCGCGCAGGCCGGCGCCGCCGAGGCGGCGCGGCAGGCCGGGATCGCCCCGCCCGCCGGCGGCGCCGGGCCGACCGCGGCCGACGTCGATGCGGCGCAGGCGCTGCCCGCGGAGCAGCGCCAGGCAATGATCGAGGGCATGGTGACGCAGCTCTCCGAGCGGCTCGCGACCCAGGGCGGGCCGCCGGCGGACTGGGCGCAGCTCATCCGCTCGCTCGGCGTGCTCGGCCGGCGCGACGAGGCGGCGGCGATCCTCGCCGAGGCGCGGCAGAAGAATGCCGGCGACGCGGCCGGGCTCGCGCTGATCGAGGCGGCGGGCCGCGACGCGGGGCTCGCCCCGTGACCGCGCCGGTCCTCGACGAGACGGCGGCCTTCGCCGCGGCGCTGCCGCCCTCAGGGGCGCTGATCGGGCTCGACCTCGGCACGCGCACCATCGGCGTCGCGGTCTCGGACACCGCGCGTCGGATCGCCTCGCCGCTCGAGACCATCCGGCGCACCAGGTTCGGCGCCGACGCCGCGGCGCTGCTGGCCCTGGCCGGGCCGCGTCGGATCGCAGGCTTCGTGCTCGGGCTGCCGCGCAACATGGACGGCAGCGAGGGCCCGCGGGCGCAGTCGACCCGCGCCTTCGCCCGTAACCTCGCGGCGCTGACCGAGCTGCCGATCACCTTCTGGGACGAGCGGCTGTCGACGGTCGCGGCCGAGCGCGCGCTCCTCGAGGCCGACGCCTCGCGGCGGCGGCGGGCGGAGGTGATCGACCACGTCGCAGCGGGCTACATCCTGCAGGGGCTGCTCGACCGGCTCGGCCACCTGGCCCGGGAGGCGTGATGAGCGACGAGGTCTGGCGCCGCGACGAGATCGAGAGCCCCTGCATCAAGGTGTGCGTCGTGCACCCGGCGACCGGGCTCTGCGTCGGCTGCCACCGCACCATCGAGGAGATCGCCGCCTGGTCCACCCTCACGCCCGAGGCGCGCCGCGCGATCATGGCCGAGCTCCCCGCCCGCGCCGAGCGCGCGAAGCCGCCGCGGCGCGGCGGACGCGGGGCGCGGCTCAAAGGCGAATAGCGCGTCAGGCGAAGTCCGGCCTGCCGAGACGTTCCCGAAAACGGCTTGATCGGATAGCGTTTCATCGGCAACTTGCGACGACTGGGGTTTCACTTGGTGGACGCCGAGTCACGGAGGACATCTTTCTGATGGCCAAAGCAAAAACGTTCAAAATTCCGAAAGGATGGATTGGCGGATTCAAGGATTCCAATCCGGCGTTCGCCTATCCCGAGCCAGACCTGTCCTCGCTGCCGATGCTCTGCAACATGGCCAACATCGACTTACTGACGCGGCAACAGGCGGCGATCTGGCCGCAGTTCACCTGGCTGACGGTCCCGGGCGATGACAGTTCGAGATGTTTCCAGATGTTCGCGCCCGATATCTCCCGGATCGGCTATACGGACCGCGGTCGGGTCTACTCGGTGATCTGCCCGCAGCAAGGGTCCTGCTCGCCTTCATTCGGCTGCCTGAACATCGAGGTCACGGTCACCGGCAACCGGGGCTGGGTCGATGAGCCGAGCCGGACGCTTGCCGCCGATATCTCCGTTGAAGGCAACATCTGGTTCAGCCCGAGCGCGCATGAGAATTTCTTCGTCAAGATGATGTGGCGCCTGTTTGCCGACAACGGGCTGCCGTTTCCCTCGACCAAGGCGAATGCCATCAAGGTCGATCTCTACAATGCGGACAACCCGCTGAGGCAGGCCCTGCCGGTCCGGATGGGGGAATCCAAACGGGTTCGAAGCCCCGAATTCGCCCGGCACGAGGACGAGGCCTTTGCCGTCACCAACGTTGAAGTCAGGATCGGCCCGATCCGGAAAGTCGGAAACGAAGTCGTCGACGACTTCAACCAGCTGGTGATGGACGCGTTCAACCTTGCCAGCGGCAACCTGCTTCAGCCCGGCAACATCCTCACCTGGAATGTGTGGGTCACCGGCCCGCAGCTTGTCGACCAGCAGGAGTGGAAGGATCACGCCGAAAGGTGGAGAAAGTCGATCGACACCGGCCACGGGAGTCCGGACGGACCGGGAACGCCCCCGAGATATTTCGACGGCAGCCCGTTCAGTCCGGTCGATTCCATCGTTCAGGAAGAAATCGACAAGATCATCGCCTACCTCAAAAAGCACCTCGCGGATCTCTGACCGCGCCTGCGCCACCGCGGCGACGCAAACCAGCGGTCTCAGGCCCCGAGCGCCTTGCGCAGCATGTTGAGCGCGGTCAGCATGATGAAGGCGGCGAAGACGCGCTTCAGGGGCTTGGGATCCATCGCGTGCGCCAGCCGGACGCCCCAGGTGGTGGTGACCATGGTGACGCCGATCACGATCAGGAACGCCGGCAGGTTGACGAACCCCAGCGTCAGCGGCGGCCGGCCGGGCGAGTTCCACCCCTGCAGCAGAAAGCCGATCACCGAAGGCACCGCGATCAACAGCCCGAAGCCCGAGGCGGTGCCGACGGCGCGGTGAATCGACATCCCGTGCAGCCGCATCAGCGGCACCCCGAAGCTGCCGCCGCCGATGCCCATCAGCGCCGAGAAGAACCCGATCAGCGTCGAGGTGACCGCACGTCCGATACCCTGAGGCATGCGGTCGCCCAGCCGCCAGTCGTCGTGGCCGAAGGCGAGATAGAGCCCGACGATCGTCCCCAGCACCCCGAAGAGCAGCATCAGCGGCGTCGACTTCACCCCGCCGGCCACCAGCACGCCGATGATCGCGCCGATCGCAATACCGGGCCCCCAGCTGCGCAGGATGGAGAAGTCGACCGCCCCCTTGGCGGCATGGCCGCGCATCGAGCGCACCGAGGTGAAGACGATGGTCGCGAGCGAGGTCGCGAGGCAGACCTGCATGATCTGCGGCCCGTCGTAGCCGAGCGCGGTGAAGGCGTAGAGAAACGCCGGCACCAGGACGATGCCGCCGCCGACGCCGAGGAGCCCCGCGATCACCCCGGCAAAGGCGCCGATCAGGACGAGGAGCCCCGCCATCATGGCGAGCTCGGCAAGGTCGGGCAGATGGGTCACGGGACGGCAGGGCTCCCGGCTGGAGGCGTCGCCCCTGCCGTAACCCGCCGCCCGCGCCGGTTCAAAGGGATTCGACCGGCTCCGGCGCCACTTCGGCCAGCGCGCGGCGCACCAGCTCCGGCCCCGCGCCCGGGCGATGCGCCTCCTCCGAGAGCCGGCGCCGCCAGGCGCGCGCCCCCGGCCGCCCCTGGAAGGCGCCGAGCATGTGCCGGGTGATCGAATTGAGCGGCGTACCGCGCCGGCGCTCGTCCTCGATGTAGGGCAGCATCGCCTCGACCGCCGCCTCCGCGCTCACGTCCGGCCCCGGCGCGCCGAAGATCCGGCGGTCGGCCCGGCCGAGCAGCGCCGGCGCGTGGTAGGCGGCGCGCCCGACCATGACCCCGTCGAGCCCCTGCGCGAGAAAGCCCTCGGCGGCGTCGAGCCCGTCGATCCCGCCGTTGACCAGGATCGCGAGCCCCGGCCGCGCCGCCTTCATCCGCACCACCAGCGCATGGTCGAGCGGCGGGATCTCGCGGTTCTGCTTCGGGCTCAGCCCCTCGAGCCAGGCCTTGCGCGCGTGCACCGCGATCCGGCGCACCCCCGCCGCGGCCATGGTGTCGAGAAACGCCGGCAGCACCACCTCGGGGTCCTGCGCGTCCACCCCGATGCGGCATTTCACCGTCACCGGCACCGGCCCGGCCGCCGCGATCATCGCCGCCACGCAGTCGGCGACGAGCTCCGGGGTCCGCATCAGCGCCGCGCCGAAGCAGCCCGACTGCACCCGGTCCGACGGGCAGCCGACGTTGAGGTTGATCTCGTCGTATCCCAAGCCGCGCCCGATCGCCGCCGCCTCGGCGAGCGCCGCCGGCTCGGAGCCGCCGAGCTGCAGCGCAAGCGGGTGTTCCTCGGGATGAAAGCCGAGCAGCCGCTCGCGGTCGCCACGCCGCACCGCCGCCGCGGTCACCATCTCGGTGTAGAGCAGCGTCCGGCGCGTGAAGCGCCGGTGGAAATAGCGGCAGTGCCGGTCGGTCCAGTCCATCATCGGCGCCACCGACAGGCGATGGGCCGGGCGCACGGCTTCCTGAGTCACGGCATCGTTCCCATGCCAACGCCGCATCCGCGGCGAACCCTGGCCCCAGAGCAGCGGGCAGGGAAGTGCCGGCCCGGATGCACCACGCGGACACGGATCGTCAAGCGCTATCCCGCCACGGACGCGACGCCGCGGCGCACGGCGCGACCGCCATCCCGGCAAGCGTCGTTCCCGTCCCAGAAGGACCGGCTATTCCACCACCGCCACCACGGCCAGGCAGTCGCCGGATTTCACCAGCCCCGGGAAGTGCCGCGCCGCCAGCATCCCGCCGCGCTTCGCCCGATGCTCCAGCGCGTCGGCGCCGGTGCGCGCGACGCCCCAGATCCGCGCGATCACCTGCCCCTTCTCCACCGGCTCGCCGAGGTCGGCGAGCGGCTCGATCAGCCCGTCGTGCTCGGCGAAGACGTAGCAGTCGCCGTCGGGCATATCGAGGTTGACCGTCGGCTGCGGTGCGATCTCGCCCGCGAGGATGCCGGCGTGGATCAGGAAGTTGCGCGTGCCGCGCCGGGCGATGCCGATCGTGCGCGCGGTGGCGGTGCCGCCGCCGCCGAGCTCGGTGGTGACGAAGGTCTTGCCCAGTGCCTCGACCGCGGTGTCGAACATGCCGACGTTGTCGATCTCCAGCATCACCATCGAATAGGGCGCGTTGAACGCCTGCATCGCCGCGATGCAGGCCTCCTCCTGCACCGACGATCCCAGCCGGTGCGCCGCCGCGAAGGGCACGAAGTCGAGCGTCCGCCCGCCGGAATGGAAGTCGAGCACGAAGTCCGCCATCGGCGCGAGGATGCGGTTGAAGTAGTCGGCGATCTTCTGGGTCGGGGTGCCGTCGGGGGCGCCGGGAAAGCTGCGGTTGAGGTTGCCGCGGTCGAGCGGAGAGGTCCGCGTTCCCGCCCGGAAGGCGGGCGTGTTCATGAACGGCACGATCACCACCCGGCCGCTGACGTCCGCCGGCTCCAGCTCGCGCGTCAGCGCCTGCAGCGCCACCGGCCCCTCGTACTCGTCGCCATGGTTGCCGCCGGTCAGGAGCGCCGTCGGGCCGTCGCCATGGCGCACCACGGTGATCGGGATCATCACCGACCCCCAGGCGCTGTCGTCGCGGCTGTAGGGCAGTCGCAGGAAGCCGTGGTGCTTGCCGTCCTCGTCGAGGGGCACGGTGCAGACGATCGGGGTGGCGGGAGCGCCCGCCGCAACGGAGCTCGCGAGCATCGGCGTTCAGTCCTTCACGAACAGTTGGCGCGGAACGTTGGCGAGGCATTCCGGTCCGGTCTCGCCGATCACGATGCTCTCGGTGATCTCGAAACCCCAGTCCGACATCCAGAGGCCGGTCATGAAGTGGAAGGTCATGCCGCATTCGAGCACCGTCTTGTCGCCGGGCCGGATCGACATGGTCCGCTCGCCCCAGTCCGGCGGATAGCTCAGCCCGATCGGATAGCCGGCGCGGTTGTCCTTCTCGATGCCGTGCCGCTTCAGCACCCCGAAGAACGCCTTGGCGATGTCCTCGACGAGGTTGCCGGCCTTGGCCGCCTCGAGGCCCGCCTCCATGCCTTCGAGCACCGCGACCTCGGCGTCGAGGAAGGTCTGCGTCGGCTTGCCGAGAAAGACCGTGCGCGAGATCGGACAGTGATAACGGTGGTGCGCCCCGGCGATCTCGAAGAAGGTGCCCTCGCCCGTCTTCATCGGCGCGTCGTCCCAGGTCAGGTGCGGCGCTGCGGCGTCCGCGCCCGAGGGCAGCAGCGGCACGATCGCGGCATAATCGCCGCCGGCGCCGATCACGTCGTCGTAGCGCAGGCTGGCGTCGTAGATCTCGGCCACCAGATCGCACTTGCGCATCCCGGGCTCGATCACCTCGACGATGCGCTTGTGCATCCGCTCGACGAACCGCGCCGCCGTGCGCATGTACTCGAGCTCCTGCAGCGACTTCACCGCGCGCTGCCAGTTCACCAGCCCGGTCGCGTCCTTGAAGCGGGCGTTCGGCAGGCCCTTCTGCAGCGCCCCGTAGGCCGCCGCCGAGAACCAGTAGTTGTCCATCTCGACGCCGACGGTCAGCTTGTCCCAGCCGCGGTCGATGATCCTCGCCGACAGATAGTCCATCGGATGCCGCTCGGTGGACTGCACATAGGTGTCGGGATAGCCGATGATGTCGTCCTCGGCCATGAACGTCGTGCGCCTGGCGCCCTGCGCGTCCTGGCCCGCGGCCGAACCAGACCGGATCGCCGTCGAGCGCCAGCAGCACCGCCTGGTGCACGTAGAACGACCAGCCGTCATAGCCGGTCAGCCAGGCCATGTTCGACGGGTCCGAGCAGATCAGGAGCTCGATCCCGCGCGCTTCCATCGCCTTGCGCGCCTTCGCGATGCGTCCCGCGTACTCGTCGCGACTGAAATGCAGCGTCGGTGTGATCATGCCTGCAAGCGCCTCCCTCGGTCTTTTCAGTTTTCCATCGCCGTTCCCGCCCCGGCCGCCTGCGCCCGCGCGCCGGCGAGCGTGGCGATGACGGTATCCTGCACGCCGGTGCCGGTCAGGTCGGCGATCGTGATCGCCTCCGGCCCGGACCGCCCCGGCGCGGTGCCGGCGACGATCTCGCCAAGCTCGGCAAAGACCGCGTCCTCCGCCACCAGCCGCGCGGCGATGGCACTCCGGAGTTCGCCCAGCGAGCGGGCCTGGGTCAAGCGGTCGGGAACGTAGAGATCGGCCCGCAGGATGCACCGCGGGTCGAGCTCGTTCTTCTCCGACTGGTCCGACCCCATTGCCGTCACGTGCTGGCCGGGCCGCAGCCACTCCGCGCGCAGCACCGGCTTCCGCGCCGGGGTCGTCGTCACGATGATGTCCGCCCCGGCCACCGCCGCGGCGGCGTCGCGCTCGGCCGTCACCGCGATACCGAGCGCCTCGGCCATCTCGCGCGCCGCCGCCTCGGCCTTGCCGCCGTCGCGGCCCCAGATGACCGCGCTGGTGAGCGGGCGCACCAGCATCAGCGCCCGCAGCTGCATCCGCGCCTGCAGGCCCGTCCCGAGGATCGCCGCCCGCGCCGCATCCGGGCGCGCCAGATGCCGCGCCGCCACCGCCCCGGCCGCCGCCGTGCGCACGTCGGTCAGCTAGCCGTTGTCGAGCAGCAGCGCCTCGACCCGTCCGGTGCTGGCGGAGAACAGGATCATCAGCCCCGAGGTCGAGGGCAGCCCGAGCTTGGGGTTGTCGAAGAATCCCGGCGACACCTTTATGGCAAAGCTCGGCACTCCCGGCACATAGGCGGTCTTGACGTCCACCTCGCCGTTCGCCTCGGCGATCGCCATCGACAGGATCGGCGGCATCACCACCTTGCCCCCGGCCAGCGCCCGGAAGCCGCTTTCCACCGCGTCCACCACGTCGACGTCGAGCGCGACCAGCCCGCGCAGGTCCGCCTCGGTCAGGATGCGGATGCTCACGCCGCCGCCCCCGCCATCAGATCGACATCCTCGCCGGAGACGATCCGGCAATGCAGGCCCATGTCGATGTTGGCTCCGCTCAACAGGACCATCGTCGGCCCCTCCGGGACCAGCTTGCCCGCCAGCAGCGCCGCGACCCCGACGCCGCCGGCGCCCTCGACCACCTGCCGCTCCTGCCGGTAGCAATGCCGCACCCCCTCGGCGATCTCCGCCTCGCTCAGCAGCACCACCTCGTCGACCAGTTCGCGCACCATGCCGAACGTCACCCGGTTCCCGAGCCCGATCCCCCCGCCCAGCGAATCCGCCAGCGTCGGCAGCTCCTCCACCGCCACCGGCCGCCCGGCGTCGAGGCTCGCCGCCATCGCCGCCCCGCGCCGCATCGACACGCCGACCACGCGCACGCCCGGCCGCCTGGCCTTCACCGCCGCCGCGATCCCCGCGATCAGCCCGCCGCCCGACAGCGGCACCAGCACGCAGGCGAGATCCGGCACCGCCTCCAGCATCTCGAGCCCCAGCGTCCCCTGCCCCGCGACGATCCGCGGATCGTCGAACGGCGGCAGCATGGTCAGCCCCTCGCCGGCCACCAGCCGGTCGACCTCCTCCTGCGCCTCGTCCTGGCTCCGCCCGACGATCCGCACCTCCGCCCCCAGCGCCGCGATCGCCCGCACCTTGTTGCCCGGCACCAGCCGCGACATGCAGACCACCGCCCGCACCCCCGCCGCCTTCGCCGCATACGCCAGCGCCCGCCCGTGGTTGCCCGTCGAAGCCGCGACCACGCCGCGCTCCCGCTCCGCCGCGCTCAACAGCGCCACCGCATTCGCCGCCCCGCGCAGCTTGAAGCTCCCGGTATGCTGCCAGTGCTCGCACTTCAGCCACACCGGCGCCCCCGCCCGCTCGGTCAGCGACGGCGACAGGTCCACCCCCGTCGCCCGCACCGTCCCCGCGATCCGCTCCCGCGCCGCCTCGATCTCCGCCAGCCCCACCGTCATGCCGGCACGCATCCGAACAGCCGCCCGAACCCCGTCACCGGCGCCGCCAGCCCCGCATGCCCGCGCAGCTCCCAGATCGTCGCCTGGTTCGACGTCACCACCGGCTTGCCCAGCTCCGCCTCGATCTCCGCCACCACCGCCATCGCCGGCAGCGCCGTGCACGACACGAAGAGCGCCTCCGCCTCCGCGGCGTCCGCCTCCCGCGCCGCCGCGACGATCGCCTCGGCCGGCACCCGCGCCATCTCCCGGTCGTCCTCGAGCCCCAGGCACCGCACCCGCACCACCTCGAACCCCGCGCCCTGCAGATGCGCCACCACCGGCGCCGTCGTCTCCTCGGTGTAGGGCGTCAAGACCGCGATCCGCCGCGCCCCGAGCGCCCGGAGCCCGCGCGCCGCCGCCGCGATCGGCGTCACCACCGGCACCCCCGGCCGCGCGGCGCCCACCGCCTCGGCCACCGCCGCCTCGCCGGTCACCACGCTCGCCGTGGTGCAGCCGAAGGCAATTGCCGCCAGCGGCACGCCCGGCACCAGCAGCCCCGCGGCCTCGGCCAGCCGCGGCCCCATGCCGCGCAGGTTGGCCGGCGTCGTGGGATTGGCATAGGCCACCCGCGTCACGTGCACCGCCGCCTCGCGCGGCGGGATCAGCCGCGCCACGTCGCCCTCGGACGTGAGGTCGGTCGCCAGCAGGATCAGTCCCAGCCGCGGCGGCATCGGCTACTTCGCGAAGGCGAGGTCGCGCAGGAACAGCGCGATCGGCGGGAAGAAGATCAGCGCCACCGACACCCCGAGCAGCATCACGATGAACGGCGGCGTGCCGCGGATCACCTCGATATACGGCCGCTTGAACACCGCGATCGCGGTGAAGATGTCGCAGCCGAACGGTGGCGTCGCCGACCCGATCGCCACCTGCAGCGTGATGATCGTGCCGACCAGCACCGGGTCGAGCCCCACCGTCTTCACCACCGGCGCGAAGATCGGCACCAGCACCAGGATCACCACGATCGGATCGACGAACATGCAGCCGATGAAGAACGCGATCGAGATCACGAACAGCACCCCGATCGGGCCCATGTCGTCGATCCCGACGCCGGCCAGCACGTGCTGCGGGATCTGCGCGAACGAGATCACCCAGGAAAACGCCGCCCCGGCGCCGACGAGGATGAACACCACCGCGGTGATCAGCCCGGTCGACTTCGCGGTGGCATAGACGTCCGCGAGGCTCATCGAGCGGAAGACCGCAAGCTCCAGGATCAGCGCGTAGAAGACGCAGGCCGCCGCCGCCTCGGTCGGGCTGAAGATGCCGCCGTAGATCCCGCCGATGATGATGACCGGAAAGCCCAGCGGCCAGAGCGCGCCCTGCACCGCCCGCGCCCGCTCGCCCCAGCTCGCCTTGGGCTCGGTCGGCACGTCGTTGCGGATCGCGTAGATCACGCTGTAGATCGAGAACAGCACCAGGATCAGCAGCCCCGGCCCGATGCCGGCGATGAACAGCTCGGCGATCGAGGTGTTCGACACCACGCCATAGATGATCATCCCGATCGACGGCGGGATCAGGAAGGCGATGTCGCTGGAGTTGACGATCAGCGCCAGCACGAAGCTGTCGTTGTAGCCCGCCTGCAGCATCCGCGGCCGGAGCGGCGTGCCGACCGCAACCACCGTCGCCTGCGTCGAACCCGACACCGCGCCGAACATCGTGCAGGCCGCCGCGGTGGAAACCGCGAGCCCGCCCTTCACGTGCCGCACGAAGGCCATCACCATGTCGATCAGCCGCCCGGCCGATCGCCCCCGCGTCATGATGTCGGCGGCGAAGATGAACATCGGCACCGCGATCAGCGAAGCGGGCCGGATGCCGGCGAGTATCTGCTGCACCATGGTCTCGAGCTGGCCGAACCCGCCGAACAGCGTGAAGAAGCCTACGAAGGCGGCGACGATCAGCGGGATCATCATCGGAAAGCCGGCAAGCAGCAGCACGATCATGATGAGAAAGATGGTCAGTGCCACGGCGTGCGTCCCTTCAGATCGAGATGTCGTCTTCCTCGTAGCCCTCGAGCACGAGGGTCGAGAGCCAGACGTCCTTGTCGATGATGTTCTTGACCGCGGTCAGCGCGTACTGGATGCCGGTCATCAGGAAGCCCACCGGCACCCAGACGTACATCCACCAGACCGGCACCCCGAGCGCCGGCAAGAGCCGCCCCTGCTTGGCCTGGGTCAGCAGATACTCCAGCGCGAACCACGCGAGCCCCAGCATGAAGACCGCGGTGACCACGCAGATCAGCACCATCAGCCAGCGCCGGCCCTCGACCGGCAGCATGTCGAAGAAGGCCGACATGCGGATGTGTCGCCCGTGCCGCGCCGCGTAGCTGATCCCGGCAAAGGTGATCAGCACGATCAGGATGCTGTTCAGCTCCTCGGTGAAATAGATGCTGCTGTGCAGGACGAAGCGGCCGATGACGTTGGCGATGGTGTTCGCCGCCATCAGGAGCACGCCGGCCCCGAGCACCGCGGCCTCGATCCTCGCGACGCCGGTATCGACGAGGCCGAGCACGCCCGGCAGGTCGGATTCGACCGCGCGCGCCCGACGCGCCCGGATTTCTTCTCCGGTCTGGCTGGGTATGCTCTGTTCGCTCACTTACAGGCCCTCGCACGGGGGTCCGGGGCACCCGATGCGCCCCGGACGGCTTCGGGAATCGGCGTTCAGTTGGTCGGGGTCTCCACCGCCTCGAGGTCTTGCTTCATCTGGTCGAGGATCGCCTTGCCGCTGTCGCCGGTCATCTCGATGTACTTGGCCTCCACCTCGGCGGCGGCGGCCTTGAACGGCGCGCGCTCCTCCTCGGTCAGCACGTTGACCTCCATGCTCGGCTTGGCCTTCTTGATCTCCTCCAGCGACTTCTCGCCGAGATCCTGCTGGTAGGTCAGGATGTACTCGAAGGCCGTGTCGGCCGCCGCCTGCACCGCCGCCTTGTCCTCGTCGGACAGCCCGTCGAAGAAGTCCTTGTTCGCCATCAGCGCGGTGGTGAAGTTGTTGTGCCCGGCGTAGGTGATGACGTTGGTCACCTCGTACATCTTCGTCGAGTTCGATGAAGAAGGTCGGATTCTCCTGTCCCTGGATGATCCCGGTCTGCAGCGCGCCGTAGACCTCGCCCCAGGGCAGCGGCGTCGGCGTCGCGCCGAAGGCCTTGTAGCTGTCGACCAGCAGCGGGTTGGTCATCACCCGGAACTTCACCTCGTTGAGGTCGGCCGGCGAATGCACCGGCTTCTCGGTGGTCATCGCCACCTCGCCCTCGGGGAACATCTTCAGCAGCTCCAGCCCCTGCTGGGCGTAGAGCGGCTTGAAGTCCTCGTTCACCGCCTTCGAGGTGCGGAAGAAGTCGAACAGCTGGTCCTGGTCCTGCGGCAGCAGGTAGGGCACGAAGAAGACCTGCGCCTCGGGGATCAGCGCGCCGGTGAAGCCCGGCGACTGGTCGACGAACTGCAGGATTCCCGACTGGGTCTGCTCCATGATGTCGGTGCTCTCGCCGAGCGTGCCGAACGGGAACAGCTGCACCTCGTGGCCGGTGTTCTTCTCGATCTCTTCCTTGAACTTGGTGGCATAGACCCCCTGCACCTCGGTCAGGGACTCCTCGAGCGCGTAGCGCCAGGTGTCGGCCTGCGCGGCGGTGCCGGCGATCATCGCGATCGCGGCCCCGGTGGCGAGCAGTCTGAGCTTGTGGGCTGTCATCGTCGTCTCCCGTCCGTTGCGTCAAATTCACGGCGCGAACGACTGGACCCGACCGCCGGTCAGAACCGGATCAGCCCGTGGTTTGGTGCATATGATGTACGTGCGTTGTACCTGCGATGTACATGCGCCGTACGTACCCCGGAAGGGCCTCGAACACCCCGATCGTTCGCTTGCCTGCAAATTCTAAACAATGACAAAATCAAGTCAATTGTTAGATTGAACCATGACATTATGCTGTCAAATCGCGCGGCCTCAGCCCGTCAGAAGCGCAGGTTCCGGTTCATTTCGCGCAAGACGAGCAAGGATGCTCAATCCATGTGCGATATCGCGTTCCGATCCGGCGCCGAGACAGACCCGCACGCCGCGCTCCCTGACCGAATCGCCGATCGCGAAGGCCGAGCCTGGCGCGACGGCGACGCCCTGGTGCCGGGCATGATCGACGAAGGAGGCTTCGCTCCAGGCGGACGGCAGCGGCATCCAGACGTGCAGCCCGTGCGAAGTCCGCGAATGCGGCACGCCGCGGAGCGCCTCCGCCGCGACCCGGTTGCGCGCCACCAGCGCCCGGCGCTGCCAGTCGATCAGGATGCGCGCCGTGCCGTCCTCGACCCAGCGGGTGGCGATCTCCGCCATCAGCGCCGTCGCCATCCAGTTGGTCACCAGGTGCCGGTTCATCGCCGCCGAGGCCAGCCGCTCCGGCACCACCAGCAGGCCGTAGCGCAGCCCGGGCAGCAGGCACTTGCTGAAGCCGGTGAAGTACAGCACCCGCTGCGGCGCGATCGCGGCCAGCGGCGGCGGCCGGTCGGGCGCCATCGGCCCGCCGGCGTCGTTCTCGACGATGGTCACGTCGTGGCGCTCGGCGATGGCGCAGATCGCCCGTCGCCGCGGCTCGCTCACCATTCGCGCCATCGGATTCAGCCCGTTCGGCACCGTGAACAGCAGCCGCACCTCGCTTGCACGGCACGCCGCCTCGAAGGCGTCCGGCAGGATGCCGTCGTCATCGACCGGCAGGCCGGCGAGGCGCAGCCCGAGAGAGCGGGTCAGCATCGGCAGGGTGTGGTGCCCGAGCTCCTCGGTCAGCACCAGGTCGCCGGCGCTGGCGGCCGTCATCAGCGCGATGGTCATCGCCGAGGTGCTGCCGTTGGTCGGCAGCACGTTGTCGCGGTCGGTGACGACCCCGCAGCGCTTCAGCCAGCGCACCCCGACCTCGACATGCCGCCGGAGCGCCGCCCGCGGCCGGAACGAGAAAAGCACGTCCGGCGGCACGTCCTCGGCCAGCTCCGCCAGCGCGGCGCGGAACCGCTCGGCGTGGATTTCGCCCGCCACCGGCGTCAGCATCGAGCAGTCGACCACCGTCTCGCCCGAGTCGATCCGGTGCCAGGGCGGCCGCGTCTCGCCCGATTGGCCGCCGCGCAGCACGAACGACCCGCGCCCGACCTCGCCGCTGATCGCGCCGGTGCGCGTCAGCTCCTCGTAGGCCCGGCTCACCGTCTGCACGCTCAGACCCAGGTCATACGCCAGCTCCCGATGCGTCGGCAGCCGATCCCCCGGCGCAAACACGCCGGTCTCGATCGCATGGCTCATCGCGACCGCCAGCGACCTGTACGCCGGCCGCTTCAGCGACGCGGGATCCGGTAGCCATCTTGTCATGATTTCATTGTGCAAGATCACGCCATCACATACAAGACAATCCACCCCAACCCCGAGCCCCTCATGCCCCGCCTCCCCCTCGACTCCCGCGACCTCCGCATCCTCTCCGTCCTCTCCCGCGAAGGCCGCATCACCAAAACCGACCTCGCCCGCCGCGTCCACCTCTCGGCCACCCCGGCCTGGGAGCGGATGAAGCGGCTGGAGCAGTCGGGGCTGATCCGCGGCTATCACGCCGACGTGGCGCTGGCGCAGATCTCGCCGCATGTCGCGGTATTCGTGATGATCGAACTCGAAAGCCACCGGCCCGAGACCTTCCAGGCCTTCGAGCGCGCCGTGGCGCTCCATGACGAGATTACCTCGGTCTGGGCGATCGGCGGCGGCTTCGACTATCTGGTGCAGGTCGTCACCCGCGACATCGACAGCTACCAGCGCCTGATCGACGCCCTCTTGGCCCAGCGCCTCGGCCTGCGCCGCTACTTCAGCTATGTCGTCACCAAGGACGTGAAGGCCGAGCCCCCGCCCTTCGACCGGCTCGCGGGCGCCCCGGACGACTGAGATCCTGCCCGTCTCCGAGCCGATGGGCCGACAACGGGAGCCGGACGATCACGTCGGGCGACAACGCGCGGCCGGGACGGCCTGGTCAACTGGAGAGGCCGGCTACGGCCAGGAAAAACGACCGGCGCACGGTCGGATCACAGAGGATTCCTCTCCTCCCCGCGTCGACTACGGAGAAATCCTCCGCACCTGGACGGGTATCCTCCTCGGCAAGCCACCACACGCCATGCCGGGAGATGACCGATGCCCCTCGCCGACACCCTGTCCGATGACCTGATCTCCGGCCTCGCCGACCGCAGCCTGCTGCGCACCTTCTCCTACATCGGCGGCCGCTGGACCGCCGCCGCCCGCGGCGCTACCTTCGCCGTCACCGATCCCGCCACCGGCGAGACCGTCGGCCATGTCGCTGACCTCTCAGCCGCGGAAAGCGCCACCGCCGTCGACGCCGCCGACGCCGCCTTCCCCGGCTGGGCCGCTCTGCTGCCGCAAGCCCGCAGCGCGCTGCTGCGCCGCTGGTTCGAGCTGATGCTGGCGCACCGCGAGGATCTCGCCCGCATCATGACCTTCGAGCAGGGCAAGCCGCTCGGCGAGGCGCGCGGCGAGATCGACTACGCCGCCGCCTTCATCGAATTCTACGCCGAGGAAGCCAAGCGCCCGAACATCGAGAGCGTGACCTCGCACCTCGCCGACGCCGAGATGGAGCTGTGGCGCGAGCCCGTCGGGGTCGCCGCGCTCATCACCCCGTGGAATTTTCCCGCCGCCATGCTGACGCGCAAGGCCGCCGCCGCACTCGCCGCCGGCTGCACCGTGGTCGCGCACCCTTCCGCCGAAACGCCGTTCTCGGCGCTCGCGCTGGCGGAACTCGCCGAGCGTGCCGGCTTCCCCGGAGGCGTCTTCAACGTCGTCACCGGCAAGGCGCCCGTCGTCGTGAAGCCATGGGTCGAGGACACCCGCGTCCGCGCCCTCTCCTTCACCGGCTCGACCGAGATCGGCAAGCTGCTCTACCGCCAGTCCGCCGACACCGTGAAGCGGCTGGTGCTGGAACTCGGCGGCCATGCTCCCTTCCTGCTCTTCGCCGAGGCAGATCAGGCGCAGGCGGTGGACGAGGCGATCAAGGCCAAGTTCGCCACCACCGGCCAGGATTGCCTCGGCGCCAACCGCTTCCTCGTGGAGCGGTCGGTCTACGACGCCTTCTGCGAAAGCTTCGCCGCGCGGGTCAGAAAGCTGAGCCTCGGCGCCGGCATCGACGACTGCGACCTCGGCCCGTTGATGAACGCGGCTGCCGTGGCCAAACAGGAGGAGCATGTCGCCGACGCCCTCGCCCGCGGCGCGAGACTTCTCGCCGGCGGCAAGCGCTCGCCTCTCGGCCCGCTGTTCTTCGAGCCCACCGTTCTCGCCGACGTGCCCCCCGACGCGCTGATCTTCCACGAGGAGACGTTCGGCCCGGTCGCCGCCATCGCCGCCTTCGACACCGAGGAGGAAGCCGTCCTGCGCGCCAATGCCACCGAATACGGCCTCGTCGCCTACGTCCATGCGCTCGATCCGCGCCGCATCTACCGCCTCAGCCGCGCGCTCCAGTTCGGCATGGTCGCCGTCAACCGCACCAAGGTCACCGGCGCCCCCGTACCCTTCGGCGGCATGAAGCAGTCCGGCCTCGCCCGAGAAGGCGCGCGTCACGGCCTCGAAGCCTTCACCGACATCAAGTACGTCTGCCGCGACTGGGCATGACGATCTGACCCGCATTCCGCGCGGAAATGCCGCGCAATCCCTCCGAAAGGACGCTCCCATGCTCACCAACGACCAGCTCGCCCTCTGGGACCGCGAGACCTTCTTCCACCCCTCGACCCACCTCGCCCAGCACGCCCGCGGCGAGACCCCGTCCCGCATCATCACCGGCGGCAAGGGCGTCTATATCGAGGACCGTGACGGCAGGACGCTGCTCGACGCCTTCGCCGGCCTCTACTGCGTGAACGTCGGCTACGGCCGCCAGGAGATCGCCGAGGCGATCGCCGCCCAGGCCCGCGAGCTCGCCTACTACCACGCCTATGTCGGCCACGGCACCGAGGCCTCGATCACGCTGGCGAAGATGATCCTCGACCGCGCGCCGAAGGGCATGTCCAAGGTCTATTTCGGCCTCGGCGGCTCCGACGCCAACGAGACCAACGTCAAGCTCGTCTGGTACTACAACAACGTCCTCGGCCGCCCGGAGAAGAAGAAGATCATCTCCCGCTGGCGCGGCTACCACGGCTCGGGCCTGGTCACCGGCTCGCTGACCGGGCTCGAAGCCTTCCACAAGAAGTTCGATCTGCCGCTGTCCCAGGTGGTCCACACCGAGGCGCCCTACTACTTCCGCCGCGCCGACCTCGGCCAGTCCGAGGCCGCAGTTCGTCGCCCATTGCGCTGCCGAGCTCGAAGCGCTGATCGCCCGAGAGGGTGCGGACACCATCGCCGCCTTCATCGGCGAGCCCGCGCTCGGCACCGGCGGCCTCGTGCCGCCGCCTGCCGGCTACTGGGAGGCGATCCAGGCGGTGCTCGCCAGGCACGACATCCTGCTGATCGCCGACGAGGTCGTCACCGGCTTCGGGCGCCTCGGCTCGATGTTCGGCTCGGACCACTACGGCATCCGCCCCGACATCATCACCATCGCCAAGGGACTGACCTCCGCCTACGCCCCGCTCTCGGGCTCCATCGTCGGCGACCGGGTCTGGAAGGTGCTGGAGCAGGGCACCGACGAGTTCGGGCCGATCGGCCACGGCTGGACCTATTCCGCCCACCCGATCGGCGCGGCGGCCGGAATCGCCAACCTCAAGCTCGTCGACAGCCTCGGCCTGGTGAAGAACGCCGGCGAGACCGGCGCCTACTTCAAGGACGCCCTGCGCGACGCGCTCGGCGACCATCCGAACGTCGGCGACATCCGCGGCGAGGGACTGCTCTGCGCCGTCGAGTTCGTGAAGGACCGCGACACCCGCAGCTTCTTCGACGCCTCCGAAAAGGTCGGCCCCCGCGTCGTGGCCGCGCTCCTTGCCGAGGGCGTGATCGCCCGCGCCATGCCGCAAGGCGACATCATCGGCTTCGCCCCTCCGCTCTGCCTCAGCCGCGACGAGGCCGACACGATCGTGAACGCAGCCAGGAAGGCGGTGGCGGCGACGATCACCGCCTGACGGCGCAACCAAAACGCCGGGCCGCGGCATGCGGACCGGCGTCCGTGCCGCGTACCGGCGCCGCTAAGGGGCCATCGTCGGGTTCTGCCAGCCTCCGGGAGGAACGATGCTTCGATCCGCCTCCTTCGGTCCCCAGGTTCCGGGCTCGTACGGATGCACCGGCGTGTCCATGCTCAGAACCGGATCGACGATGCGCCAGGCTTCCTCCACGTAGTCCTGTCGCGCGAAAAGGCTGCGGTCGCCGGCCATGGCGTCGGTGAGCAGACGCTCGTAGGCGCCGGCCGCGTCGGCGCCGGCCCGGGTGCTGGCGGTGAGTTCGGTCTGCTGGCCGATCTCCCGGTCGTCGTCGTCCATGACCGTGGCCCCGAGGGCCAGGGTCATGTCGGGACCGATCCGGAAGCGAAAGTGGTTCGGCGCGGCGGGGCAGGACGGAAAGACCTGCGGCGGGCGGCGCAGGCGAACCAGCGCCTCGGTGCAGGTCACGGGCAGCGACTTGCCTGCGCGAATGAAGAACGGCACCCCCTGCCAGCGCCAGGAGTTGATCTCCAACCGGAGCGCGGCGAAGGTCTCGACCTTCGAGTCCGCCGCGACGCCCGCTTCGTCGCGGTAGCCGCGGAATTGGCCGCGAACCAGATCGCCGGGGCGTATCGGCGGGATCGACTTCAGCACCCGCACCTTCTCGTCGCGGAGGCTTTCGCTGTCGTTGCGGGCCGGCGGCTCCATCGCGAGGTTCGTCATCAGCTGGAAGAGATGGTTCTGGATCACGTCGCGAATGGCGCCGGTCTCGTCATAGAAGCCGCCGCGGCCCTGGATGCCGAAGTCCTCCGCCATGGTGATCTGCACGCTCTCGACGAAGGTGCGGTTCCAGAACGCTTCGAGAAACGCATTGGCGAAGCGGAAGAACACCATGTTCTGGACCGGCCGCTTGCCGAGGTAGTGGTCGATGCGGAAGATGTGCGCCTCGTCCACCGCACCAAGCAGGGTCGCGTTGAGCTTGCGCGCCGAGGCGAGATCGTGCCCGAACGGCTTTTCGACCACGACCCGGGCGCCATTGCTGCACCCGGCTGCGTGGAGCTGCTTGACCACGGTGCCGAACAGCGCCGGAGGTATGGCGAGATAGTGCAGCGGCCGCTCGGCGCTCCCGAGCGCCTTGCGGAGGCCCGCGAACGTGCTCGCGTCGGCGTAGTCGCCGCCGACGTAGCGCAGGAGGCTAGCAAGCTTGTCGAAGGCGGCAGGATCGAGCGATCCGTGCGCCTCGATGCTTTCGTGCGCCCGGGCGCGCAGCTGCTCGTCGGTCCAGTCCGAGCGGGCGACCCCGATGACCGGCACGTCGAGGTGGCCATGCCTCACCATGGCCTGGAGGGCGGGAAAGATCTTCTTGCTCGCGAGATCGCCGGTCGCCCCGAAAAAGACGAGGGCGTCGGATTGCCGCTCCCTCACGACCGCTTCTCCCCGGCCGGGGCGTCGCCGGGTTTTTCCAGGTGCCCGCCAAACCCGAACCGCATCGCGGAAAGCAGCTTGTTCTGGAAATCGGCATCGCCGCGCGAACTGAACCTCTCATAGAGCGCCGCGGTGAGCACCGGCGCTGGCACCGCCTCGTCGATGGCGGCCGCGATCGTCCAGCGCCCCTCGCCCGAGTCCGACACCCGGCCTTCGAACCGCGCGAGCGCCGGATCCTCGGTCAGCGCCGTCGCCGTCAGGTCGAGCAGCCAAGAGGTGATCACGCTCCCGCGCCGCCAGACCTCGGCAATGTCGGGCAGGTCGAGATCGTACTGGTAGTGCTCGGGGTTGCGCAGCGGCGCCGTTTCCGCGTCGGCATCGTGCGAGACCTTGCCGATGTTGGCAGCGCGCAGGATGCCTATCCCCTCGGCGTAGGCGGCCATCAGGCCATATTCGATGCCGTTGTGCACCATCTTGACGAAGTGGCCGGCGCCGCAGGAACCGCAGTGCAGGTAGCCCTGCTCCGCCGTGCCGCCCGTCTTCTCCCGCCCCGGCGTCCGCGGGATGTCGCCGGCGCCGGGGGCGAGCGCGCGGAAGACCGGGGCGAGGTGCTCCACCGCGTCCTGAGGCCCGCCGATCATCATGCAGTAGCCGCGCTCCCGGCCCCAGACCCCGCCGCTGGTGCCGACGTCGACGTAGCGAATGCCCGCCGGCGCCAGCGTTCCCGAGCGCCGGATATCGTCGACGTAGTAGGAGTTGCCGCCGTCGATCAGGATATCACCCGGCTCGAGCAATGGCGCGAGCTCGGCGAGCGCCTCGTCCACCACGGCGGCCGGCAACATCAGCCAGACGGCCCGCGGCTTCGCGAGCTTCTTCACCAGCTCGCCCAGCGACGCGCACCCGACCGCGCCCTCCTTGGCGAGCGCCTGAACCGGCGCCGGCGCGCGGTCGAAGACGACGCACTCCTCGCCGGCCGCGAGCAGCCTCCGCGCCATGCTCGCGCCCATCCGCCCGAGGCCAACCATCCCGATCTGCATCCTGCCAGTCTTCCTTGTCCCGGTTCGCGCGTCCTGGCGCCTGTCCCTCGCGACCACCGCGCCCTCCCACATGCGGAACCCGCCGATGAAGGCATTGGCGTTGTCGCCCAACCTGCACAACGGCGGAAGCTCCTTGAGGAGTTCCGCGTTGCCGCCCCCGAGCACGACATCGTCAGGCTCGAGCGCCCGCACCAGTCGCTCCACGACGTCGGCGACGCGCTTGCGCCATTTCTTCTTGCCCAGCCGCTCCAGCCCGCGAGCCCCGACGTAGGCTTCGTAGGTGCGCTTGCGATACGGCAGATGACCGATCTCCATCGGCTCGACGACGCCGTCCACCACCATGGTCGTGCCAAGCCCGGTCCCCAGCCCGAGGAAAAGCAGCTTTCCGCCCCGGTAGCTGCCGAGCGCCTGCATCGCCGCGTCGTTCATCACCCTCGCAGGCCGACCGAACGCCTTTCCGAAGTCGAAGCCCTCCCAGCCAGGCCCGAGGTTGTGCGGGTCCGCCACCGGCCGGTCGTGCAGCACCGGCCCCGGGTATCCGACCGACACCACGTCGTAGGCCCAGTCGGCCGTAAGCTTCTTCACACCGGAGACCATCTGCTCCGCGGTAAGAGCAGGTCCGGACGCAAACTCCCGCTTCTCCGTCTGTTTCGTCGCAAGCGCCTTAACGTGGCTGCCGCCGACATCTACGACCAGAACGTCCATACTCCACCCCCCGCGTCATCGAGCCCGACCGCGAGACCGAAGCCGGAAGAGGTCGTTCGCGCGACGTCGGCACCGGCCCGGATCAGTGGCGGGCTCCTGCGGATGGTAGCCCGATCCCCGCGACGCGCCTAGCAGCGGCCCGCACGCAGCGGTCGCGCGTCCTGAAAACGACCGGACCGGCCTCGACGCCCGGTGGACTGCCCCGACCGTTTCGACGACAAGGAAGGCGGAAGCGAGCGGACCGGCTCGCTCAATCACATGGTCTGGCGAGATGTATATCGGCACGCAGAATCGGGCGCGGAGCGACGACGAATATCGCCGCTTCGCGCAGCTCGGGGTCACGCATCTCTGCGCCGATCCCGACGGCGATCCGCACGACTGGACGCTCGATGTGCTCGAGCGGCATCGCGATCGGCTGGCGGGTCTCGGGCTGACCCTCGACATGGTGCAGCTTCCGATGAGCTCGCGCCCGGTCGAGGAGCAGCAGAGCCCCGACATCCTGACCGCCGGCCCGGATCGCGACCGGCAGATCGACTCGATCTGCCGCCTGATCGAGCGGATGGCGGCCGCGGGCATCCCGGCCGCGAAATACAACCTCAACCTCATCGGCATCCCCCGCTCGGAGGACGAGCGCGGCCGCGGCGGCTCGCGCAACTCCACCTTCCGCTGGGACCGGATGGACCAGGACGCCGCGCCGGGCCCCGCCGGAGTCCTCTCCGAGGAGGAGAACTGGGAGCGGATCGACTACTTTCTCGCCCGGGTGGTGCCGGTGGCCGAGACGAGCAAGGTCCGCCTCGCCTGCCATCCTCACGACCCCTACACGCCGCCGGGCTACCGCGGGGTGACGCGCGTGCTCGGCACGGTGGAGGGATTGAAGCGGCTGGTCGGGATGCACGAAAGCCCCTTCCACGGGCTCAACTTCTGCATCGGCACCGTGGCCGAGATGATGGACGACCCGGCCGCCGAGATGGCCGAGGCGCTGCGCTGGTTCGGCAGCCGCGGCAAGATCTTCAACGTCCACTATCGCAACATCGCCGGCCGGAAGCTCTCCTTCATGGAGGTCTTCCCCGACGAGGGCGACGTCGACATGGTCGAGGCGCTGAACGTGCTCGCCGACACCGGCTACCGCTACATGGTCATGCCCGACCACGTCCCCTCGCTCGACGCCGACCCCGACCACGCGGTGGCCTTCGCCTATTGCTTCGGCTACATCCGCGCGCTCCTCCAGGTGCTGGCCGCGACCAGACCGGAGGCGGTGGAGCTCTAGCCCTTCACCCCGCCGACCGTCAGCCCCTCGGTCAGGTAGCGCTGCGCGTAGATGTAGAGCGCTGCCACCGGCACCGCGGTCAGCAGCGAGGCCGCCATCAGCTTGCCCCAGGGCAGGATGTCGCCCACCACCAGCGACTGCAGGCCGATCGGCAGGGTGCGCAGCGACTCGCTGGTGATGAAGACGAAGGCGAACAGGAACTCGTTCCAGGCGGTGGTGAAGGCGAACAGCGTCACCGCCAGGATCGCCGGGGCGGCGAGCGGCAGGGTGATCTTCCAGAAGGTGTAGAGCCGGCTCGCGCCGTCGATCATCGCCGCCTCCTCCAGCTCGACCGGGATCGAGCGGAAGTAGCCGAGCAGCACCCAGGTGGCGAAGGGCAGAAGGAAGGTCGGATAGGTGGCGATCAGCGCCGCGTAGCTGTTGATCAGCCCGATCGACGACAGGATCTGGTAGAGCGGGATGAAGAGCAGCGTCGCGGGCAGCAGGTAGGTGATCAGCAGGAACGTGGTCAGCAGCCCCGCGCCTGCGAACTTCAGCCGCGACAGCGCGTAGGCGGCGAGCGCGGCGAAGGTCACCGAGAGGAGCGTCGACGACTCACCGCCACCAGCACCGAATTGCCGAGCCAGGTCAGGAACGGCGGTGTCGAAGATCAGCGAGCGGTACTGGTCGAGCGTAAACGGCTCGGGCCAGAAGATCGACCGCCGCTCGGAGATCTGCGGCGTGGTCTTCAGCGAGGTGATGAGCACCCAGTAGAACGGGAAGAGCACGAAGATCATGAACGGCAGCAGGATCATCAGCCGCAGCGACAGGCTGGCGCGCCGCTGGCCCTCGCGCCCGAGGATCGGCACGCCTTTCCTCCCCATCGCCCGGTTGAGCCGGCGGCTTGCCAGGGTGAAGCCGCGCAGCGCCATCTCGAACGGCCAGAAGATTGCGTCGAGCACCAGCGAGAAGGCCCGCGCCGAACGCGCCGGCGATCCGGTCGCCGATGCCTTTCTCGGCGCGCACCGATGCCGCCTTCGTCGTCCTGGCGCATGAAGCGGGCGAGAAGCCAGATGATCACCGCCATCAGCGGCGCCACGCTGAAGCGCGATGGCGGCGCCCGGCCCGTACTGCAGCGAGGCGATCGCCTTCTCGTAGGCGAGGATCGAATAGAGCTTGGTCGCCCCCGACGGGCCGCCCTGGGTCATCAGGAACGGCAGGCCGAACTGGTTGAAGGTCGAGATGAAGCTCAGGAGCAGCGTCACGATGATGACGTAGCGCATCGACGGCAGCGTCACGTGCCGGAACCGCTGCACGACGCTGGCGCCGTCGATCTCGGCCGCCTCGAGCTGCTCGCGGTCCACGGCCTTGAGGCCCGGCGAGCAGCAGCAGCACGTAGAACGGGATGCCCTTCCAGATGTTGACCACGATGATCGAGGGCATCGCGAGTTGCGGGTCGGACAGCCAGCCCTGCGGCTTGGCGATCACGCCGGCGCCGAGCAGGATCGGGTTGAGGCTGCCGAACAGCGGATCGTAGATGCTCTTCCAGGTCAGCGCGGTCACGATCTCGGGCACGATCCAGGGCAGCAGCATCATCCCCGACAGCAGGTTGCGATAGGGCAAGCTGGCTGTTGAGGATCAGCGCGATCGTCATGCCGACGACCATCTTGACGGCCAGCGACCAGAAGGTGAAGACCACGGTGTTCTTCATCGCGAGGTGGTAGTCGCTGTTGCCGAGCAGCAGCTTGAAGTTGTGCAACCCCACCCAGCCGGTCTGGCCGGTGAGGTAAGTTGAGCGAGGTGCCGGACAGCCGGATCGCCTCGATGAACGGCCAGAGGATGAGCCCGATCATGATCAGGACCATCGGCAGCACGAACGGATAGGCGACCTGCCAGTCCTTGCCGAGGACCGCCTTCAGGCGCTTGCTGCGCCGCCTCGTTGCCATGCCGCGCCGCGCCGCGAGATCGGTGGTGCTGACCATGGCGTGCGGGTCTCCTGCGCTTCAGGGGACGCGGCGCGGCCGGAACCGGCACCCCGGCCCGCCCGTCGCCGACGGTCCCGCTCGGGCGGCTCCGGGACGGAGCCGCCCTCCCGGAACCTCAGTTCTGCGGAATCCCGCCTTCTTCGAAGAGGTTTACGATCTTCTTCTGCGCATCGCTGACCGCTTCGGCAGGCGTCATCCGCCCGGCGAGCATGTTGCCGATCGCCTGCTCGAAGATGCCCTGCGCCCGGATCGCGTCGATCGCGGCATTGGGCGCTGGCCGGCCAGGACGGGCCGAGGAACGGTTCCGGCACGCTGACCTGCTCCTTGATGATCGCGAAGTTCGGGTCGGCGGCGAGCAGTTCGGCCGTCCAGAGGTTCTCGAAGGCCGGGCATGAACAGGCCGCCCGCGACCGACGGACATCTTGTTGAAGTTCGCCGGGTCGAGCAGGTCGAGCGCCAGCTTCTTGGCCAGATCGACGTTCGGGCGCGCCCTTGAAGATGGTCAGCCAGCCGCCGACTACGCCGCCGTCGCGGCTGTCGCCGTTGTTGGCGGTCGGCTGCGTTCAGCACGACCGTCTCGGCGAAGACCGGATTGCCGTCGCGCTTGGCCTGGGCGTAGATCGAGAAGGCGTTGAGGGTGTAGCCGATCTTGCCCGCGAGATAGGCCTCGTTGTTCGAGATGTCGCCCCAGCTCTCGATGCCCGGCGGCAGCATTGCGGCGTATTTGCCGTTGCGGTCGTAGGTCTCGGCGATCCATTCGAAGGCGGCGACCGTCTCGGGCGAGTCGAACTCGACCTTGGTGCCGGAGGCGTCGGTGAAGTGGCCGCCGAAGGCGTTGAGGATGCCGGTCATGGCGCCCCAGCCGTCGCCGGACTGGTTCGGGCGTCAGGCCCCAGCCCCAGAATTCGTTGTCCGGGTCCGAGATCGCCAGCGCCGCCTCGCGCCGGGCGTCCCAGGTCGTCAGCGACTTCGGGTCGATGCCGGCTTCCTTCAGCTTGTCGCCGCGGAAGAAGTAGCCGTTGGTGCTGGCGATGAAGGGCACCGCAATACCACTTGCCGTCGATCTTGCCGAACTTCTCGGCGTTGATCCCGGGCATGATGTTGCCGTACTTCGAGATCGCCTCGTCGACGACGTCGGTCACGTCCTCGAGCAGATCGAGCAGGTGCATCTGCTGGATCGAGACGTTCGAGGTATAGGCGATGTCCGGCGGGTTCCCGGCCTTCACGGCGGCCGCCATCTTGCCGAGGAAGTCGCCGAAGGCCTCGGCGTTGGTCGTGGAGATGTCGAGGGTGACGTTGTTCGCCTTGGCGAAATCCTCGGCTGATCTGCGCGGAACGCGTCCTGCGCGGCCTCGAAATACTCGTGCGCTGGATGACGGTCAGCTTGCCGGCCGCGCCGACGGGCAGGTCCTGCTCGGGCTTGGCGTCCGCCGCAAAGGCGGGAATGCCGCCCGACACGATCAGCCCCGCAAGCGCCGTCGACGCCCTGAGCACGTGACGGCGGGTGAATTTCTGGGTCATAAGGCCTTCCTCCCGTAGTATTGGCGGCGGTCCGTTCCTCGGCCCGCCTTCTTCAGGTCACGGCGCGGCGGCGATTGCCTGCCAACCCCGCGTCACATCTGCTGTCGCTCGTCTCCTCCCTCGTGGCTGGCGGACACCTTGCCGGTCACTCGAACCAGGTGGTGCCGGGAAACTGGTGCGCCTTCGCGACGCCTTCGTCGAGTTCCACCCCGATGCCCGGCGCATCGCCGATCTCGATGAAGCCGTCGCGCGATGATGTCGCGCTTCTCGGTGATCAGCGTCGACCAGTAGTCGCGCTGCGTCCAGTGAAATTCCAGGATCAGGAAGTTCGGGATCGTGGCGCAGACCTGCGCCGAGGCCATCGTGCCGATCGGCGAGGACACGTTGTGCGGCGCGAACGGCATCGAATAGATCTCGGCCATGTTGGCGATCTTGCGGCATTCCGACAGCCCGCCGCATTTGGGAATGTCCGGCATGATGATGTCGACCGCGTGCTTCTCGATCAGCTCGCGGAAGCCGTGCCGCAGATAGAGGTTCTCGCCGGCGCAGATCGGCGTCGAGGTCGCCGCGGTGATCTCGCGCATGGTGTCGACATTCTCGGGCGGGATCGGCTCTTCGAGCCACATCAGCTTCAGATGCTCGAGATCGCGCGCCAGCCGGATCGCCGAGTGCTTGTCGAGCCGGGTGTGCAGATCGCAGGCCACCTCGACCTCCGGCCCCGCCGCCTCGACCACCATCTCGGCGAGCCGGACCATGCGGTCGTGCTCCCAGCGGTTCGGGGTCATGTTGAAGCGGTCCTTGACGTAGTGCGCGGTCTCGGCTGCCGATGTGGCCGTAGGCGAAGATGTCGAGGTCGATCTTCAGCGCGGTGAAGCCGCGCTCCAGCACGTCGTCGACGACGCGCTTGGTCGCGTCGAAGTCGAGCCCCGGGCGAAACCTCGCAATCGGCGTAGACCCGGATCCGGTCGCGGAACTTGCCGCCCATCAGCTCGTAGACCGGAACCCCGAGCGCCTTGCCCTTGAGATCCCAGAGCGCGATCTCGATGCCGGTGAGCGCCGTGATCATCGCGCCGGCAAAGCCGCCCTGGAACACGAAGTGCCGCCGGGTGTCCTCGAAGATCGCGTCGATCGCGAAGGGGTCGCGGCCGACCAGCATCGGCTCGAGGGTGCGGATGATGGCGATGGCCTCGTGCTCGCCGTGCACGCATTCGCCGAGCCCGGTCACGCCCGCGTCGGTCTCCACCCGGATCCAGACATGCATGCAGTGGCCGACCGTGGCAGCGGTCCGGATCGAGGTGATCTTCATTCCGCGTCCTCAGGCATCCGCCAGCTCGCGTTGCGTCAGCCGCGGCCCCGTGCCGAGGAAGAGATGCGCGTCCGCCTCGTCATAGGTGAGACCGAGCGTCTCGCCAGGTGCATACCGCGCGCTCCCGGGAACGATGACCAGCACCGACGCGCCGCTGGTCAGCCGCGCGCTGATCACCGTCTGGTCGCCGAGATGCTCGACGAGGCTCACCTCGGCCGGCAGGAGCGCCTCCTCGGGCCCGACCGGCTTCAGCGCCTGCGGCCGGATGCCGAGCACGAGCTCGTCCGGGGTCTCGACGACCGCCGACCCGATCTCGAGCGTCATCGGCCGCAGATCGGCCGATTTCACCTCGATCCGCCCGCCGGTCCGTCGCGACTGCGCCACCGGCAGCAGGTTCATCTTCGGCGAGCCGATGAAGCCCGCCACGAACAGGTTGGCCGGGTGCTCGTAAAGGTCGAGCGGCGCGCCGACCTGCTGCACCTCGCCCTTGTCGAGCACCACGATCTTGTCCGCGAGCGTCATGGCCTCGACCTGATCGTGGGTGACGTAGACCATCGTCGCCCCGAGATCCTGGTGCAGGCGCGCGATCTCCATCCGCATGTCGACCCGCAGCGCCGCGTCGAGATTGGACAGCGGTTCGTCGAAAAGGAACACCTTGGGATTGCGCACGATCGCGCGCCCGATCGCCACCCTCTGCCGCTGCCCGCCCGACAGCTGCCCCGGCTTGCGTTCGAGCAGCGGCTCCATCTGCAGGATCCGCGCCGCCTCGAGGATCTTCGCCTCGCGCTCGGCCCGCGGCAGGTTCGACATCCTGAGCGCGAAGCCGATGTTCTCGGAGACCGTCATGTGCGGATAGAGCGCATAGCTCTGGAACACCATCGCGATGCCGCGGTCGCGCGGCGCGATGTCGTTGCAGAGCTGGCCGTCGATGAAGAGCTCGCCGTCGCTGATGTCCTCGAGCCCGGCGATCATCCGCAAGAGCGTGGACTTGCCGCAGCCCGAGGGGCCGACGAAGACCACGAATTCGCCATGCTCGATGTCGAGGTCGATCCCCTGGATCACCTTCAGCGCGCCGAAACTCTTCTCGATGTGCCGCAGCTGGACGTCGGCCATGAGCCCTCCCTTTTTGCCCACGTCTATCATGCGGTTCGCCGTGGAGGGAACAGAAACGATCGCGCGGGCCCGTTCTCAACGCCCCGCTTCGAATTCCTCGAGCCGCCGCGGCGGTGGCGCGACCAGGACCTCGGTCTTCCACAGCCGGCACAGGCGCGGGACCGGCTGCGGCGGCGCGCGATCGGTGAAGAACTTGTCGATGTCCTTCAGCGAAGCGATCCGCACCGGCGCGCCGCGCCCGAACTTCGAGTGGTCCGAGACGAGGTAGGTGCTGCGGGCGTTGCGCACCACCGCCTGGCTGACCCGGACCTCGCGAAAGTCGAAGTCCAGCAGATCGCCGTCGCGGTCGAGCGCCGAGGCGCCGATCACCGCGACGTCGACCTTGAACTGCCGCACCATGTCGGCGGTGATGTCGCCGACGAGGCCGCCGTCGCTGCGCCGGACGACGCCGCCCGCCACCACCACCTCGCAGGTCGCATTGGCGAGCAGGATGTTCGCAACGTTCATGTTGTTCGTCACGACCATCAGGTTCTTGTGGCCGAGAAGCGCCCGCGCCACCGCCTCGGTGCTGGTGCCGATGTTGAGAAACACCGACGCCTCGTCCGGAATGTGCTCCGCACAGAGACGCGCGATGCACTCCTTCTCGTCGGAATGGAGCACCCGGCGGTCCTCGTAGCCGATGTTGGCGACGCCGGAGGGCAACAGCGCCCCGCCATAGACCCGTTCCAGCTTGCCGGCATCGCAGAGCTCGGTCAGGTCGCGGCGGATGGTCTGGGCGGTGACGTCGAACTGGACCACCAGATCCTCGACGAGCACGCGTCCGGTCTTCTTGGCGAGCGCGAGGATCTCGGCTTGTCGAAAGTTCTGCGCCATTCCGGCTCCGGGCCCTCGCAACGACCGCAGTCTGGCCACAACACCGAAAAGGAATCAAGCAACAAGCGTGATACACGCTTCGGGCGCAACGGCGGGATTGCCGGCCTAACCCACTGTTCCTGCTACAAAACCGCAAAACGAACAAAAAAGCACATCAATGTTGACACAACGCACATCCTTTGCGAGGTTCGGGCAAGCAATAACGCACGCGTGATGCCGGGGAGGCATGGTTTGCCAGCGACGGGGGGAGCATCGGAGTCGGTCGATCTCTTCGTCGTCGGCGGGGGCATCAACGGTTGTGGCATCGCCCGCGAAGCCGCGGGGCGCGGCCTTGGGGTGACGCTGGCCGAGATGGGAGATCTCGCGTCCGCGACGTCCTCGGCCTCGACCAAGCTCTTTCACGGCGGGCTGCGATACCTCGAATACTACGAATTCCGTCTGGTGCGGGAAGCGCTGGCCGAGCGCGAGACCCTGCTCCGCGCCATGCCGCACATCAGCTGGCCGATGCGTTTCGTGCTGCCGCTCGGCGAGGGGCGGCGGCCCGCCTGGCTGCTGCGGCTCGGCCTGCTCCTCTACGACAGCCTCGGCGGGCGAAGGATCCTGCCGGCGACGCGCAGGCTCGACCTGCACCGCGACCCGGCGGGCGCGCCGCTCAAGCCGCGCTATCGCAAGGCCTTCGAATACTCCGACTGCTGGGTCGACGACTCGCGCCTCGTCGCGCTGAACGCCCGCGACGCCGCCGCGCGCGGCGCCCGCGTCCTCACCCGCACCCGGGTCGAGCACGCCGAGCGTCGGGACGACGTCTGGCGGATCACGCTGCGCCGCCGGGACGGTGCCGCGGAGACGGTGTCAGCCCGCGCGCTCGTCAACGCCGGCGGTCCCTGGGTCGCGGAAGTGATGCGTGACGTCGCCGGCAGCGCCAGCGCCGAAAAGGTCCGGCTGGTGCGCGGCAGTCACATCGTCACGCGGCGACTCTTCGAGCACGACCGCTGCTACTTCCTGCAGGGAGCGGACGGGCGGATCATCTTCGCCATTCCCTACGAGGGCGAGTTCACCCTCATCGGCACCACCGACCAGGACCACGAGGGCAGCCCGTCCGATGCCCGCTGCACCGATGCCGAGGCCGACTATCTCTGCAAGTTCGCCTCGGAGTATTTCGAGCGGCCGGTCGTCCGCAGCGACATCGTCTGGTCCTATTCCGGCGTGCGGCCGCTCTATGACGACGGCGCCACCTCGGCGACCGCGGCGACCCGCGACTACGTGCTGTCGCTCGACCGAACCGGGCCGGCACCGCTCCTCAACGTCTTCGGCGGCAAGATCACCACCTATCGCCGGCTGGCCGAGGGCGCGCTGCGCGAGCTCGCGCCGTTCTTTCCGGCGGCCGGCCCGGCCTGGACCGCCGCGGTCGCCCTGCCCGGCGGCGACTTCGCCGTCGACGGCGTCGGCGACCTGATCGCCGGGCTGCGCGCGGCCTACCCGTTTCTCGATGCCTTCTGGGCGCAGCGGCTGGTGCGCGCCTACGGCACCGACGCGCGCGCGATGCTCGGCGACGCCGCGCGGCCCGAGGACCTCGGCATCGCCTTCGGCGCAACCCTGACCGAACGGGAGGTCGACTGGCTGCGGACGCACGAATTCGCGATGACCGCCGAGGATGTGATATGGCGGAGGTCGAAGCTCGGGTTGCGGCTCGGCCCCGAGCAGGTCGCGACACTGGACGAATGGATGGCCGGGCGGCGCCTCGAACCCGCTGCGGGCGGCGATCCGGACAGAATGCGGAGGAACGGATGGCCCTGAGCCTCCAGGGGGTGACCAAGGTCGTAGCCGGCCGTCCCCACATCCAGCCCACGACGCTCACCCTCGAGAAGGGCACGATGAACGTGCTGCTCGGGCCGACGCTCGCGGGCAAGACATCGCTGATGCGGCTGATGGCCGGTCTCGACGTTCCGACCGCCGGCAGGATCCTCTGGCATGGCGTCGACGTGACCGGAAAGCGGGTGCAGGACCGCGACATCGCCATGGTCTACCAGCAGTTCATCAACTACCCCTCGTTCACCGTCTACGACAACATCGCCTCCCCGCTGCGCCTGCTTCGCCGGCCGAAGGCCGAGATCGACGCCGCGGTGCGCAAGACCGCGGACCTGCTCAAGCTGACGCCGATGCTGTCGCGCCAGCCGCTGGAGCTTTCCGGCGGGCAGCAGCAGCGCTGCGCGCTGGCGCGGGCGCTGGTCAAGGGTGCCGGACTGGTGCTTCTCGACGAGCCGCTCGGCAATCTCGACTACAAGCTGCGCGAGGAGCTGCGCGCCGAGATCCCGCGGATCTTCGAGGAGTCCGGCGCGATCTTCGTCTATGCCACCACCGAGCCGGAGGAGGCGCTGCTCCTCGGCGGCCAGACCGCAACGCTCTGGGAAGGCCGCGTCACCCAGTTCGGCCCGACGCCGCGGGTCTACCGCGAGCCGGTGGACGCGACCACCGCGCGGGTCTTCTCCAACCCGCCGATGAACTTCCTGCAGATCGGCAAGACCGCCGGCCGGCTCACCTTCGGCGAAAACCAGACCACACCCGCCGGCGGGCCGCTCGCAGAGCTGCCCGACGGGCGCTATCTGGCCGGCTTCCGCCCCAACCATCTCGGCCTCGAGCCGCGCGGCGAGCACCCGATCGCCCTGACCGTGACGGTGGTGGTGACGGAGTTCACCGGCTCGGAGACCTTCGTGCACATGGCGCACGGGTCCGACCGCTGGGTCGGCCTCGAGCCGGGGACGCGCGAGCTGCCGATCGGATCCGAGCATCTCGCCTACCTCGATCCGGCGCATGTCTACGTCTTCGGCGAGGACGGCCGCCTGGTCGCCCCGGCCGCTTATGCAAAGGCCGCATGACGATGGCCCGGATCACCCTCTCCAAACTGGCGCACTCCTACCTGCCCGACCCGAAGGGCCCCGCCGACTACGCGCTGAAGCCCCTCGACCACGTCTGGCGCGACGGCCTCGCCTATGCGCTGCTCGGCCCCTCCGGCTGCGGCAAGACCACGCTCCTCAACCTGATCTCGGGCCTGCTGCTGCCGTCCGAGGGCCGCATCCTCTTCGGCGACCGCGACGTCACCCGCGCGCCGACCGCCGAGCGCAACATCGCCCAGGTCTTCCAGTTTCCGGTGGTCTACGACACGATGAGCGTGCGCGACAATCTCGCGTTTCCGCTGCGCAACCGCGGCGTGCCCGAGGCCGAGGTGCGCCGCCGCGTCCAGGCGGTCGCGCAGATGATCGACATGGAGGCGGTGCTCGATCGCAAGGCGCGCGGCCTCACCGCCGACGCCAAGCAGAAGATCAGCCTCGGCCGCGGCATGGTGCGCGACGACGTCAACGCCATCCTCTTCGACGAGCCGCTGACCGTGATCGACCCGCAGATGAAGTGGGAGCTCCGCACCCAGCTCAAGGCGCTGCACCAACGCTTCGGCCACACGATGATCTACGTCACCCACGACCAGACCGAGGCGCTGACCTTCGCCGACATGGTGGTGGTGATGCTCGACGGCATGGTGGTCCAGATGGGCACCCCGGCCGAGCTCTTCGAACGACCCGCGCATACCTTCGTCGGCTATTTCATCGGCTCGCCCGGCATGAACGTGCTCGACGCCCGCATCGAGGGCCGCAGCGCCCGTGTCGCCGGCGGCGAGGTGGCGCTGGCGCGCGACTACGGCCGGCCCGCCGGCAAGGTCGAGATCGGCGTGCGCCCCGAATACGTCCGGCTCGTCGCCGGCGACGCCGGGCTGCCGGTCGAGGTACGCCGCGTCGAGGACGTCGGCCGCCACAAGATCGTGCGCGCCGGCCTGGCGGGCAGCGAGATCAACATCCTCGTCCCCGAGGACCAGCCGGTCTCGCCCGAGATGAACCGTGTCGTCTTCGACCTCGCCGGCATCAACGTCTACGCCGATGACTGGCGGCTGGAAGGGAGGGCCGTCTGAGTGGACAAGACCCACAACGAACGCGCCTGGTTCATGCTGATCCCGATGCTGATCGTGGTGCTGTTCTCGGCGGTGATCCCGCTGATGACCGTGGTGAACTACTCGGTGCAGGACACCTTCGGCAACAACCAGTTCTTCTGGGCGGGCCTCGAGTGGTACGAGCAGATCCTCGCGTCCGACCGCGTGCACGCCGCCCTCGGCCGGCAGATCCTCTTCTCCGGCATAACCCTCGCGATCGAGATCCCGCTCGGCGTCCTCGTCGCGCTCTGCATGCCGAAGCGCGGGGTGTGGGCCTCGGTCTGCCTGGTGCTGATGGCGCTGCCGCTGCTGATCCCCTGGAACGTCGTCGGCACGATCTGGCAGATCTTCGGCCGCGTCGACATCGGCCTGCTCGGCCACAGCCTCGAGGCGATCGGCATCAACTACAACTACACCAACGATCCGATCGCCGCCTGGATCACCGTCATCGTGATGGACGTCTGGCACTGGACCTCGCTGGTGGCGCTCCTCGCCTACGCCGGCCTGCAATCGATCCCGCAGGCCTACTACCAGGCCGCCCGGATCGACCAGGCGAGCCGCTGGAAGGTCTTTCGCTACATCGAGCTGCCCAAGATGAAGGGCGTGCTGCTGATCGCGATCCTGCTGCGCTTCATGGGCAGCTTCATGATCTACACCGAGCCCTTCGTCGTCACCGGCGGCGGCCCGGGAAATTCCACCACCTTCCTCTCGATCGACCTCGTCAAGATGGCGATCGGACAGTTCGACCTGGGTCCGGCAGCCGCCTTCTCGATCATCTATTTCCTCGTGATCCTCGTCATCTGCTGGGTGTTCTTCACCGTCATGACCAACCTCGACCGGGAGGGAGGCTTCTGATGGCCGACGCCCTCGCCCTGCCGGCCACGACCGCGCCGGCGCGCATCCGCATCAACGGCAAGGCCGTGGTGATGACGGTCTATCTCGTCTTGCTGATGCTGCCGATCTACTGGCTGGTGAACATGAGCTTCAAGACCAACCAGGAGATCCTCGGCGTCTTCTCGCTCTGGCCGCGCACTCCGACGCTCGGCAACTACCGGGTGATCCTCACCGATCCGAGCTGGTACTGGGGATACATCAACAGCAGCATCTACGTGGCGATGAACGTCGTGATATCGCTCGCCGTGGCGCTGCCGGCGGCCTACGCGTTCAGCCGCTACACCTTCCTCGGCAGCCGCCACCTCTTCTTCTGGCTCCTGACCAACCTGATGGCGCCGCCGGCGGTGTTCGCGCTGCCGTTCTTCCAGCTCTATTCCTCGGTCGGGCTCTTCGACACCCATATCGCCGTCGCGCTGGCGCATTGCCTGTTCAACGTGCCGCTGGCGATCTGGATCCTCGAAGGCTTCATGCGCGGCGTCCCGCGCGAGATCGACGAGACCGCCTTCATCGACGGCTATTCCTGGCCGCGGTTCTTCGTGACCATCTTCATGCCGCTGATCGCCAGCGGCATCGGCGTCGCCGCCTTCTTCTGCTTCATGTTCTCCTGGGTCGAACTGCTGATCAGCCGGACGCTGACCGCAACCGACTCCCGCCCGATCGCGGCGGTGATGACGCGCACCGTCTCGGCCTCGGGCATGGACTGGGGCGTCCTCGCCGCCGCCGGGGTGCTGACGATCGTTCCCGGCGCGCTCGTGATCTACTTCATCCGCAACTACATCGCCAAGGGCTTCGCCCTGGGCCGGGTCTGAGGGAGCGCGCGGCATGGCATGGATGGCATGGACCTGGCCGACTGCGGTCTTCTTTCTGGTGATCTTCGGGCTCTTGCTGACCATGACGGTGCTGGCGATCCGCTACCCCGAGACCCCGCGCGTCGGGGTCCTGCGGCTCGAGACGACGCGTGGCGACCGGCTCTTCATCAGCCTGCTCGGCTCGGCCTTCATCAACCTGGCCTGGCTCGGATTCCTCGGCCCGCCCCTCTGGGGCGCGCTGGTTGTCTGCCTGATCTATGCCGCAGCGGTGTTCCGCTGGGTGTGATCGGGACCAAACCCCCCGTGTCCGTCGCGCTGGAAAAAACGCGGACCCGGGAAAACGCAGTCCAAATGGGAGGGACGACGATGCGACTACCCCTGAAATCCACGACGGCGCTGGCCTTCGCGCTCTGCGCCATGGCCGGGCCGAGCTTCGCCGGCATGGAGGAGGCCAAGGCGTTCCTGGACGCCGAGATCGGCGACCTGTCGACGCTGTCGCGCGCCGATCAGGAAAAGGAGATGCAGTGGTTCATCGACGCGGCCAAGCCCTATGCCGGCATGGAGATCCACGTCGTCTCGGAATCGCTGACCACGCACGCCTATGAGTCCAAGACCCTCGCCCCCGCGTTCTCGGCGATCACCGGCATCAAGGTCATCCACGACATCATCCAGGAAGGCGATGTCGTCGAGAAGATCCAGACCCAGATGCAGACCGGCGAGAACATCTACGACGCCTACATCAACGACTCGGACTTCATCGGCACGCACTGGCGCTACGGCCAGGTCCGGCCCCTCACCGACTGGATGGCCGGCGAAGGCAAGGACGTCACCAACCCGGGGCTCGATCTCGACGACTTCATCGGGCTCTCGTTCACCACGGCGCCCGACGGCAAGCTCTACCAGATGCCCGACCAGCAGTTCGCCAACCTCTACTGGTTCCGGCAGGACTGGTTCACCGACCCCGACCTGATGAAGGAGTTCAAGGAGAAGTACGGCTACGACCTCGGCGTGCCGGTCAACTGGTCGGCCTATGCCGACATCGCCGAATTCTTCACCGGCAAGACCATCGACGGCCGCAAGATCTACGGCAACATGGACTACGGCAAGAAGGACCCCTCGCTCGGCTGGCGCTTCACCGACGCCTGGCTCTCGATGGCCGGCAACGGCGACAAGGGTCTGCCGAACGGCAAGCCCGTGGACGAATGGGGCATCCGCGTCGACGATCACGACCGCCCCGTGGGATCCTGCGTCGACCGCGGCGGCGACACCAACGGACCGGCGGCGGTCTATGCCGTGACCAAATACCTCGACTGGCTGAAGAACTACGCGCCGCCCTCGGCGCAGGGGATGACCTTCGGCGAGGCCGGTCCGGTCCCGGCACAGGGCGAGATCGCCCAGCAGGCCTTCTGGTACACCGCCTTCACCGCCGACATGGTCAAGCCCGGCCTGCCGGTGGTCAACGAGGACGGCACGCCGAAGTGGCGCATGGCGCCGTCGCCGCACGGCTCCTACTGGCAGAAGGGCATGAAGCTCGGCTACCAGGACGTGGGCTCGTGGACGCTGATGAAGTCGACCCCGGTCGACCGCGCCCAGGCAGCCTGGCTCTACGCCCAGTTCGTCGACTCCAAGACCGTCGACGTGAAGAAGAGCCACGTGGGCCTCACCTTCATCCGCGAGTCGACCATCCAGGACAAGAGCTTCACCGAGCGCGCACCGGAGCTCGGCGGCCTGATCGAGTTCTACCGTTCGCCGGCACGGGTGCAGTGGACCCCCACGGGTACCAACGTTCCCGACTATCCCAAGCTGGCGCAGCTCTGGTGGCAGAACATCGGCGACGCGGCATCCGGCTCCAAGTCGGTGCAGGAGGCGATGGACTCGCTGTGCGAGGCGCAGGAAAGCGTCATGGAGCGCATCGAGCGTTCCGGCGTGCAGGGCGACATCGGCCCGAAGATGGCCGACAAGCACGACATCGAGTGGTGGAACAACTACGCCAAGGAGCACGGCTCGCTCGCGCCGCAGCTGAAGCTGCCCGACGAGCGGGAGACGCCGCAGACCATCAGCTACGACGAGCTGATCAAGTCCTGGAACTGACATCCTGGTCGGGGGGCTCCGCGCCCCCCTTCCGCTGTCAGGCCGCGCCCGGCCACCATGCGCCGGCAGGCCCGCCGGACGCCCGGGAAGACCCTCCCGGACGTCCGGTACGCGCCCTGGACGCGATCCTTCGATCGCAATGTCCGCAAGATCGCTCGCCCTTGCATCGCCGACCCTACCGCGCATGATGCCGCCGAGCCGTGAGCAGAGCCCCGCCCCAATGCCCCTCGATCGTCCCAAGCCCGCCACGTCCGAGGCCGCCACGGAGATCTCCTTCAACGACCGCCGCTCGCTGCTCGAGGCCAACCTCGCGCGCCAGATCGAGGCGATCCGCGCCTCGGACGCCAAGATCACCCTGCTGGTTCCGACCACCACCGCGATGCTCGGCATCCTCGCGGCGCTCCTCCGCCTCGCCCACCTGTCAGGGGACTCCGCCCTCGTGGTGGCGGCCAGCACCCTGCCGCTGATCCTCGCTTACGCGATGATGGCGATCGCGATCATCCCGCGCCTGCGCGGCGGCCGCTCGCCGTCGCTGCTGTTCTTCGGCGGACTCTCGCACCGCTCGACCGCCGAAGCCCGCGAGGCGCTGATGGGCCTCGACGCGCCGACCTACCTCGCCGACCTTGCCGAGCAGTGCCACGTCACGGCCGGCATCGCGCAGGACAAGTACCGCCACGTCCGCAACGCCTACCTGGCCTTCCTGATCGCCCTGCCCTGCTGGGCGCTGGCAATCTTCTGCCTGAGCCATCCGAACTGAGCCCGCGTCCCGGCCTGGGGCGGCGCCTCAGCCGAGGTCGATTTCGCCCTCGACGACGTGCTCCATCGCGTGGCCCTCGATGCTGACCACGGTCTTCACCTTCAGCCGCCCCGAGACGTCGCCGTGCTCGCGCACATGCCGCTCGATCGCCTGCTGCGAGGTCACGCCCACCTCCTTGAGATACTTGCGCAGCGACATGTTGAAGGTCTCGTCGTTCATCGCGTCCTCCCTTGCTTCCGTTCCCGACGGCGTTGGCGCGTTTTTCCCGCCGCTCACTCGCAATACGCTATGCCTGCGCTTTCCATATGGTGCGTTCGTCGCACCGGACCGCGGTTGGCCTCGGTTTTTTGTCGCCCCGACGCTTACATCTTGCAAAATTGCCCCGAATCCGGCATATGGAGCCCGCCACGTTACGACGTTCGAACCCGCTGTCTCCCTAACCGGCCTACAGCTTCGACCATCCGCTGACAGCGCCGCGCCGCCGCATCCCGCGGGCGGCATTACTAGAGGAGACCTCACGATGGCCAAGGGCACCGTGAAATGGTTCAACGCCACCAAGGGCTTCGGCTTCATCCAGCCCGAAGGCGGTTCCAAGGACGTCTTCGTCCACATCTCCGCGCTCGAGCGCGCCGGCATCACCCGTCTCGATGACGGGCAGAAGGTCACCTTCGACCTCGAGCGCGGCCGCGACGGTCGCGAGTCGGCGTCGAACCTCGCGCTGGCCGACTGATCGGCACCCGGCGCGGCCCGCGTCAGGGGCCGCGCCACCGCTCCCGCCTTCGCGCCGGAGCCGCTTCGGGCAAGCGATGTCGCCCGTAAATCCCTCATCCGCATCACGCGCTGCTCATACCCGCTCTGCCGGGCCTGAACACGCGACCATAACCATTTGACCTAAAACGATTTAAAACACGACCCATCCGATCGTGATATTGTGATTGCAAATCACGATCGAATCACTAGATATTATAGTCGAGCAATCGAAAGTCGCCGCGGACGCCCGGCAAAGCCGGCGGCCGCTCGGGCGACCAAGGAGGCAGAGACATGCTCTATGCTCCTGCAACCGGCGATCATCCATCCCAAGGCGTCCTCGGGCCGCTTCTGATCGGCCTGCTCGGCGCCGCGGCCGTCGCCGCAGTGGTACTGGCCGGCGGATACGGCATCGTCGCCGCCTTTCTTTGCTACAGCCTCGGCGGCGGCCTGATCGTCTTCGGCGTCAGCTTCGGACGCCTCGCGCTGGCATCCCGCCGCACCCACGCCCCGACCCGCGCTGCCCGTCCTCCGGCGAGCTCGACCTTCGCCTGACCCGTCGCCCGTCACTTCGAGCGGCGCCTTGCCGGGCCTCGCTTCTTTTGCGCCGGTGTCGGGGCGAGCCCCTTCGCGACCCCCTTCGCCAGCGCGCGCCGCTGGCGCCCCGCCTCGGCGAGCCACAGCCCGCGCGCGGTTCCCGCCGCCCGGTTCGCCGCACTCATCCACAGACTCATCCAGGGATTCTTCATTCTGCACTCCGCGGCTCTGGCCAGCTCTCGATCTGGAGCCGGGCGGGTGGAATTCAATGCCGCAGGCGGGCATAGTGCCAGCGGCCGCCGACCGGCGGTCCCGGACCAGGACGGAGCCCGCCATGCCTCGCCGCCTCGTCGCGATCGCCCTCGCCGCCGCCGCGGCGGCCGCGCCCGCCCTCGCCCAATCGCCGCTGGCCCCCGCCCCGGGCGGCGTCAGCTGCGGCGACTTCACCAGGATGGACGCCGCCGGCCGCATCGAGGCGCTGAGCGCGATCGAGCCGCTCGGCGGCGAGATCAACAACCAGGACGCCGACGCGGCGCAGCAATGGTCGAACGAGGTCTACAAGGCCTGCGGCGACGATCCCGCCCGCGCGCTCGCGGACGCCGCCGCCAGCGCCCTCGGAGCAGATTAGCCGGGGGCGCTAGCGCAGCCCGGTCTCCTCGAGCAGCCCCTTGCGCTTGGCCTCGTAGTAGTAGCCGCGCGCGTACCAGCCGACCGCCGCGTCACGATCGCCGCCGGCGACCAGCCAGGCGCCGCGCAGGTACTTCACCCCGTACTTCAGGTTGGTCTCGGCATCGAGCAGGCCGGCCGGCCGGCCGCGATATCCCATCGTCTGCGCCGTCTGCGGCAGGATCTGCATCAGCCCGTAGTACGGGCCGTTGCGGGCGTTCGGAATGTGCGAGCTTTCCCGGATCACCACGCGCTGCACCAGATCCGGCGGCACGTCGTAGGCGCGGGCGTAGCCGTCGATAAGCTGCCGGAGCTCGGGTGTCTCGTTCGGATAGAGCGCCGCGCGCGAGGCGACGGCTTCGGGCTTCGGTGCGGCGCTGCAGGCGGCCATCGCCGCGCAGGCCGCCAGCCCCAGGGCACGCAAGGAACGCATCGGCATGTTGTTTTTCTCTCTGCCTGCTCGCGTTCTTCTTCCCGCCCCCCGCGACTCGCTGTCAAGGATCCGTGATGCGATCCGGCGAAAAGCCGCCGATCCTGCGTCGCAAAGCGTCCGTCGGCCTTCGCCTCAGCGCATCGCGACCGCGAGGTCGGGATAGTGCATCGGCCCGGTGCGCTCGTAGCCCCACCACCAGCCGCGCCCCCACCAGAAGCGGTGGACCGCGCCCGGGCGCGTGTCCGGCGGCCAGCCGAAGGCCGGCGCCACCGCGGCCGAGCCCTTGAGCGTGCCGCTGGTGCAGTCCGCCCGCAGCGCCGGCGCGTCCGGCCCGAGGTCCTGCACCGTCAGCCGCACCGGCGTCACCACGTCGGCGACGAAGAAGTCGCCGCCGGTCACGCGGCAGGTGATCCCGGTCAGCTCGTTCCAGCCCTCTCCGGCCGGCACGAAGGTGCGCACCGCCAGCCCCAGCGTCCCGCGCCCTGGTGGGACGACGACGTCGCTATTGTTGCGCATCGACACTTCCCCGAGGCCGGAATCCGCCGCCGGTGACGTGGTCGCCCGTGCATCCGGCAAGCGCCAGCACGAGCACGATTCCCTCAAGGCGCATCGCGTTCTCCTGCCCTTTTTGCCCCCGCCCCGGGATGAAAGCCCTGCCGGCGGACCCATGGCAAGCCGAAATCGCCTCAGGTCGCCAGGACGTTCTGAAACTGCCAAGGATCGCTCTCGTCGATCTCCTCGGCGAACTGCGGCCAGCGCGTGGCGATCGGCGTCCAGTCGGTGTAGTGCGCCTCGACCCGCCCGAGATAGGGCCGCTGCACCCCGAGGCAGAAGGCGTGGTCCATCTCGTCGGTCTCGACGATCCCGGCGTTCGGGTTGCGCAACGCCCAGGCCATGCCGGCGATCACCGCGCTCGTCACCTGCAGCCCGGTGGCGTTCTGGAACGGCGCGAGCTCGCGCGTCTCCTCGATCGACAGCCGCGAGCCGTACCAGAGCGCGTTGCTGCGCGTGGCCGTAGAGCAGCACCCCGAGGGCGTCCTCGCCCCAGAGGATCTCGTTCTCGTCGAGGATCTTCTGCTTCTCCTGCACCTTGCCCATGCCGAGCATCTCGTGCAGCGACAGCACCGCCTGGCCGCAGGGGTGATAGGCATAGTGGCAGGTCGGGCGAAACTCCGGCGTGTCGCCCTCGCCGATCGTGAAGTAGTCGGCGATCGAGATCGCCTCGTTGTGGGTGACGAGAAAGCCGTACTGCGGCCCGGCCTCGGGCGTCCAGGTGTGCACCTTGGTCAGCAGCCCCGGCGTGTCGAGGTAGATCGCCGCCTTGCAGCCCGTCGCGTGGCGATGGCCGTTCGGCGGAAACCAGGTCTCGCGCGTGCCCCAGCCGAGCTCCGCCGGCTGGAAGCTCTCCGAAACGAAGCCCTCGACCGACCAGGTGTTGACGAAGGTGTGCAGCCGCTTCGCGTCGCGCCCCGCCTGGGTGTCACGCTCGGCGATGTGCACGCCATGCACCCCGAGCCGCTGCATCAGCCGCGCCCAGCCGAGGCGGTCGCGCGGCGGCTCGGCCGACTGCCCGGTGTCGGCGGCGAGCCGGAGCAGCGCCTCCTTGAGCAGCCAGGAAACCATGCCCGGGTTGGCGCCGCAGCAGCTCACCGCCGTCGAGCCGCCGGGGTTGGCGCGCTTCTCCGCCCGCACCGTTTCGCGCAGCGCGTAGTTGGTGCGGTCCGCGGGCGCCAGCGACAGGTCGAAGTAGTGCCCGGCCCAGGGCTCGACCACGGTGTCGATATACGGCACTCCGAGCGAGCGGCAGAGCCGCATCAGATCGAGCGAGCTCGTGTCGACCGACAGGTTGACGCAGAACCCCTTGCCGTCGGGAAAGAGCTGCGTCAGCAGCGCCCGGCAATTCTCCCCCGTCACCTCGCGATGCACGAAGTGCACGCCGCGCTGCTCGAGGAAGGTGCGGTGCGCGTCGGACGGCTCGATGACGGTGAGCTTGTGCGGATCATAGGTGAAGTGCCGCTCGATCAGCGGCAGGACGCCCTGGCCGATCGAGCCGAATCCGATCAGCACGACCGGGCCGTCGATGCGTCCGTGATTGGGATATGTCGGCGCCATGGTCTCCTCCCCCGGTCATCGGACCGGCATCGGCCCCACGGGGGGCGAGCATAGGTCACCCGCCGCCTGCCCGACAGCGCCGAAGCAGCGAAGCGTTCCCGCGCGTTCGTCACAGTGGATTTGCGCCGGTGCGTGTGAGAGCATCGACTCAACCGCAAATAGGGCCGGCGGTCACCGACCCCACCACCGAGGAAGCCCAGATGGCCACGCCCGTCGTACCCGCCGCCACCCCGCCGCACGCGAAGCCCTGGTACCGACACCTCTATGCCCAGGTGCTCTGCGCGATCCTGCTCGGCGTCCTGCTCGGCTACTTCTACCCCTCGCTCGCGCAGCAGATGAAGCCGCTCGGCGACGCCTTCATCAAGCTGATCAAGATGCTGATCGCGCCGATCATCTTCTGCACCGTCGTGCACGGCATCGCCAGCATGGAGGACATGAAGAAGGTCGGCCGCGTCGGGCTGAAGGCCCTCATCTACTTCGAGGTGATGACGACGCTCGCCCTGATCATCGGCCTCGTCATCGTCAACATCTGGCGCCCCGGCGTGGGCATGAACATCGACCCCGCCTCGCTCGATACCTCCGCGATCGCCACCTACACCGACACCGCCAGCCACACCGGGCTCGTCAACTCGCTGATGCACATCATCCCGGCGACCTTCGTCGGCGCCTTCTCCGAAGGCGAGATCCTGCAGGTGCTGCTGATCGCCATCCTCTTCGCCTTCGCGCTGCACTGGCTCGGCGAGCGCGGCAAGCCGCTGCTCTCGATCATCGACCAGTCCGCGCACGTCTTCTTCGGCATCGTCGGCATCGTGATGAAGGTGGCGCCGATCGGCGCCTTCGGCGCGATGGCCTTCACCATCGGCAAGTACGGCGTCGGCACGCTGCTCTCGCTCGGCTCGCTGATGCTGGGCGTCTATGCCGCCTGCCTGATCTTCATCTTCGGAGTGCTCGGGACGGTCGGATGGCTGTGCGGCTTCTCGATCTTCAAGTTCATCCGCTACATCAAGGAAGAGCTGCTGATCGTCCTCGGCACCAGCTCCTCGGAGTCGGTGCTGCCGCGGATGATCGCCAAGATGGAGAACCTCGGCGCCGACAAGTCGGTGGTCGGGCTGGTGATCCCGACCGGCTATTCGTTCAACCTCGACGGCACCTGCATCTATCTCACGATGGCGGCGGTCTTCCTCGCGCAGGCCACCAACACCGACCTCACCCTCAGCCACCAGATCGCGCTGATCTTCATCCTGCTGCTGACCTCGAAGGGCGCCGCCGGCGTCACCGGCTCGGGCTTCATCGTGCTGGCCGCGACCCTCTCGTCGCTGCACACCGTCCCGATCGCGAGCATCGCCCTCATCCTCGGCGTCGACCGCTTCATGTCCGAAGCCCGGGCCCTGACCAACCTCATCGGCAACGGCGTCGCCACGGTTGCCGTCGCCAAATGGGAGGGCGCCCTCGACGAGGCCCGGATGCACGCGCATCTCAACCAGGAGACCGAAGCCGAGGCCGACGACCCCGAGGCGGTCCTCGTGGCCGACGAACTCGCCGCGCCGGGCCAGGCGTAGGAGAACCGCGGCCCGGCGGGGCTCACCCCGCGCCGGGCCCCGTCGGGATCAGTTCTTCGCGTAGTACTCGACGACGAGGTTCGGCTCCATCATCACCGGGTAGGGCACGTCGCCGAGCGCCGGCGCCCGCACGAACTCGGCGGTGAGCTTGGAATGGTCGACCGCCAGGTACTCCGGCACGTCCCGCTCCGGCGAGCCGATCGCCTCGAGCACCAGCGCGAGCTGCCGCGACTTGTCGCGCACGCTCACGACGTCGCCTTCCTTGACCCGGTAGGACGCGATGTTCACCCGCCGCCCGTTCACCGCCACATGGCCGTGGTTCACGAACTGGCGTGCCGCGAACACCGTCGGCACGAACTTCGCGCGGTAGACCAGCGCATCGAGCCGCCGCTCGAGCAGCCCGATCAGCAGCTCCGAGGTGTCGCCGCGCTGCCGCTCGGCCTCGTCGTAGATCTTGCGGAACTGCTTCTCGGTCAGGTCGCCGTAATAGCCCTTCAGCTTCTGCTTGGCGCGGAGCTGGGTGCCGAAATCCGACATCTTGCCCTTGCGGCGCTGGCCGTGCTGGCCGGGGCCGTACTCGCGCTTGTTCACCGGGGACTTCGGGCGCCCCCAGATGTTCTCGCCCATGCGGCGGTCGATCTTGTATTTCGCACTCGTGCGCTTGGTCACGTCGTCGTCCTCTCAAAAAATCCGGCGTCTCCTCTGCCGGTTTCCCGGCCGACAGGCTTCCCCTTGCGGGGTCCACGAACGCCATAGTCCCCGCCGCCCCAAACGGACGGCAGGCCGAGCGGCGCTTATAGCCGCGCCGCCGCCGGTGTCAATGCGCGCGATCCCGCGCGCCGTTCGCGCCCCACGGGCGCACGCAGCCGGCCTCCGGGGCGTCGCCCGGGCCGCGGAGCGCCGCCGACATCGGGCAAAGCCCCGTCAGATCGCCCCGCGGGCCGCGACCCCGCGCATCGCCTGCGCGATCTCCTCGACCGCCGAGCCGGCATAGGACCGCGGCACCAGGAGCTCGAAGCCGTCCCCCCCGGCGCCCCCCGGCTACGACGAGAAGCGGCACGTGCCGGAGCAGGCTGCGCGCCACCGACCCCGGCGGAAAGCCCGCCGCGTCGAGGTCGAGCGGCACCAGCCGCGCCAGCACCTCCCGCGCCGCCGGCCCGTCGAGGCGCAGCCCCGCCCAGGCGTCGCTCGCGTCGCTGGCCGCGGCGCACCCGCCGAGATCCGGCGCCGCGCCCTCCACCAGCCACAGCCGGTCGCCCGCCCAGAGGATCCGCCCGCCGCTCCAGGCGCCGCTCGCGCCCGCCGGCGGCAGCGCCGCGCCGAGCGCCGCGGCCACCGCCGCCGCCTGCCCGGAAAACGGCGCCACCGCGGTCCGCGGCACCGCGGGCAGCGCCGCGAGCCGCGCCGCGCCCACCGCCAGCGGCAGGCCGAGCCCCTCGAAGGCGTCGCGGGCCACGAGCTCAGCCACGCATCCGCCCTCCGTCGGGATCGACGAAGGCGGGCGCCGCGATCACGCAGGCGGTGTCGATCCCGCGCAGCGCACAGACCGCCCGCACCCTTTCGCCGACCCGCCCCCGCCCGCCCCGGACAAAGCCGAGCGCAATGTCGTGCCCCAGCGTCGGCGAGAAGCACGCCGAGCTGAGATAGCCCTCGTCGTTCTCCGCCGCGAAGGCCGCCCCCGGCGCCAGCACGTGCGCCCCGGCGACGAGCCGCGCCCCCGGCTCGACCGGCGCGAGCCCCACGAGCTGCGCGCGCCCCGGGTCGGCGAGCGCCGGCCGCGCCGCAGCCGCCTTGCCGATGCAGTCCTTGCCCGCCGCGAGCATCCGCCCGAGCCCGAGATCGTCGGCCGTCGTCCGCCCGTGCAGCTCGGCGTGGGTGAGAAACCCCTTCTCGATCCGCAGCACGTTCAGCGCCTCGAGACCGTACGGCCCGCCCCCGAGGGCTTCGGCCTCCGCCACCAGCCCCTCGAAGAGCGCCGCCCCGAAGCGCGCGGGCACCGCGACCTCGTAGCCGAGCTCGCCCGAGAACGAGATGCGAAACACCCGCGCCGCCACGCCGCCGATCGTCGCCTCCGCCCAGCCCATGAACGGCAGCGCCACGCCCGGCGCATCGAGGAACCGGGCGATGAGATCGCCCGCCCGCGGCCCGGTCACCGCCACCTGCGCCCACTGGTCGGTCACCGAAACCGCCCGCGCGTCGAGCCCGGGCCACAGGCACTCGAGCGCGAACTCGAGGTGCGACATCACCTCCCCCGCCGCCGCGGTCGTGGTGGTGACGAGAAAGCGCGTCTCCCCGAGCCGCGCCACCGTGCCGTCGTCCATCGCGAAGCCGTCCTCGCGCAGCATCAGCCCGTAGCGCACCCGCCCGGCCGGAATCGTCGAGACGGTGTTGGCATAGACCCCGTCGAGCAGCCGTGCCGCGTCGGGCCCCGCGACCTCGATCTTGCCGAGCGTCGAGACGTCGCAGACGCCGACCGCGCCGCGCACCATCCGCACCTCGCGGTCGCAGGACTGCCGCCAGTCGCCCTCGCCCTCCGCCGGAAACACCGTCGGCCGCAGCCACAGCCCCGCCTCGACCAGCGGCGCGCCGCGCGCGAAGGCCCCGGGGTGCGCCGGCGGCAGCCGCACCGGCGCGAAGCCCGCGCCCCGCCCGCCGGCGCCGAGTGCGCCGATCGGCACCGGCACCCAGGGCGGCCGGAACGTGGTCGGCGCCGCCGTCTCCATCGGCTGGCCGACGAGCTCCGCCAGCACCGCGACCGCCGTCACCCCGCCGGTCTTGCCCTGGTCGGTCGCCATCCCCAGCGTGGTGTAGCGCTTCATGTGCTCGGGCGAGGCGTAGTTCTCCCGCACCGCCAGCTCGACATCCTTCACCGTCACGTCGTTCTGCAGGTCGAGCCAGGCCCGTCCGCCGCGGCCCTTCACCTGCCAGAAGGCCGCGACGGCGCCGGGCGCGTCCTCGGCCTGCGGCAGCTCCGGCGAAACCGCGTCCATGCCCATCTCGCCCAATGCCGCCACCGCAGCCGCCCGCCCGCCCGCGAGCGCGGCATGGGTCGAGAACTCCCCCGCCGCCGCACCCGCCACATGCAGCCCCGGCACCGCGCCCGCAGCCGGCACGAAGGCCGCGATCGCCGCGTCCCACACCGGCCGCGCGCCGAGGTGGCAGCTGATCCCCAGCGCCGGGTTCCAGCCGCCCGCGACCGCCAGCCAGTCGGCCGCGACCGTCTCGACCCGGCCGGCGTGCCGCACCTCGACCGCGCTGAGGCCGGTCCGCCCGCGCGTCCCGACCACCGTGCCGCCGGTGAAGCCGCGCCACGGCCCTTCCGGCAGCCGCACGTCCGGCCGCGCGTCGATCAGCGCCGTCACCTCGACCCCGGCCGCCGCGAGGTCCGCCGCCGTGCGCCAGCCGTCGTCGCCGACGGTGAAGACCGCCGCCCGCCGCGGCGCCACCGCCCAGCGGTTGGCGTAGGCGCGCACCGCCCCGGCCAGCATCACCCCCGGCCGGTCGTTGCCCGGAAACGCCGTCAGCCGCTCGATCGCGCCCGCCGCCAGCACCGCCCGCCGCGCCGCGATCCGCCAGAAGCAATGCAGCGGAGCGTCCGCCGGCCGATCGCCCAGGTGCTCGGAGACCCGTTCCAGGGCCCCGTAGGTCCCGCCGTCGTAGGCGCCGGTCACCGTGGTGCGCGGCATCAGCCGCACCCGCGGCATCGCCGCGAGCTCGGCGACCGCCGCCGCCGCCCAGTCGCCGCCGGAAACCCCGCCGACCTCGGTCCGCTCGGCATTGAGCCGCCCGCCGAGAAGAAAATCCTCGTCGGCGAGGATCACCCGCGCCCCGGCGCGCCCGGCGGTCAGCGCCGCCATCAGCCCGGCCGGGCCCGCCCCGATCACCAGCAGGTCGCAGAAGCCGAAGGCCTTCTCGCTCGCGTCCGGGTCCGGCTCCCCCGACAGCCGCCCGAGCCCCGCCGCGCGCCGGATCGCCGGCTCGTAGACCCGCTCCCAGAACCGCGGCGGCCACATGAAGGTCTTGTAGTAGAACCCCGCCCCGATCAGCGGCGCCGCGAGGTCGTTCACCGCCAGCACATCGAAGCGCAGCGACGGCCAGCGGTTCTGGCTCGCCGCCGCCAGCCCGTCGAAGGCCTCGACCGTCGTCGCCCGGCAGTTCGGCGTCGCCCGCGCCCCGGTGCCCACCGTCACCAGCGCGCTCGGCTCCTCCGGGCCGGCGCTGAGGATGCCGCGCGGCCGGTGATACTTGAAGCTCCGCCCCACCAGCCGGATGCCGTTCGCGAGCAGCGCCGAGGCCAGCGTGTCGCCCGGATGCGCCCTGAGCGCCCGCCCGTCGAAGCGCAGCTCGATGAGCCGCGTCCGATCCACCCGGCCGCCGCCCGCGAGCCGCCTCATCGCTCGACCTCCCGCGCCAGCGCCACCTCGAGCACCCGGTGGTCGCGGGTATCGCGCACCACCCGCAGCCAGGCGCGACAGCCTCCGGAATGCTGCCAGAGCTCGGCGTTCGGCCCGGCCGGGTTCTCGCGCAGGTTGAGATAGTCGTGGAACGCCTCCGCGCCCGCGTCGCCTGCCGGCCGCGCGAGGAGCTTCGCCGAGCCGCGGCAGCTGAACTCCCGCAGGTCGCGTTCCCCGCAGATCGGGCAGCTCAACCGCATCTTCCGCTCCGCCGGCGGGAGCCAATCCGCCGCCCGCGCGTTTCGCCCATGGGTACCCCCTCCGGAGAAAGCCGATGCGCGACCTCGCCCTTTCCGCCAGCCTTGCCGCCCTTCTCGCGCTCGCCGCCTGCGGCCACAGCGCCACCACCCGGGCCGCGACCGGCGGCGTCGGCGGCGCGGTCGCGGGCACCTTCCTCGGCGGCCCGGGCATCGGCACCGCCGTCGGCGCCGTCGGCGGCGCCACCGCGGGCGCCGCCACCGCCAACTAGCCGCCGCACCCCCGGCTCAGTGCAGGTTCGGCTGGGCACCGGTCCCCTCCTCGTCGAGCACCGCCCCGGTCGCGAAGCGATCGAGCCGGAAGCGCGCCGCCGCCGGATGCGGCCGCCCGGTCGCGATCAGGTGCGCAAAGCACCAGCCCGACGCCGGCGTCGCCTTGAAGCCCCCGTAGCACCACCCGCCGTTGAGAAAGAGCCCCTCGACCGGCGTGCGGTCGATGACCGGCGAGCCGTCCATCGTCATGTCGGTGATCCCGCCCCACGAGCGCAGCACCCGCGCGCGCCCGAGCATCGGCATCATCGCCATCCCCGCCTCCATCACGTGCTCGACCGTCGGCAGGTTCCCCCGCGCCGCATACGAGTTGTAGAAGTCGAGATCCCCGCCGAAGACCAGCCCCCCCTTGTCCGACTGGCTGATGTAGAAGTGTCCCATCCCGAAGGTCACCACCCCCGGCAGCACCGGCTTCAGCCCCTCGGTCACGAACGCCTGCAGCACCTGGCTCTCGATCGGCAGCCGCAGCCCCGCCATCGCGCCCACCTCGCTCGTGCGTCCCGCCACCGCCATCCCCACGCGCTTGGCCGCGATCGGACCGCGCGTCGTCTCCACCCCGCGCACCCGCCCGCCCTCGATGCGGAAGCCGGTCACCGCGCAGTTCTGGATGAGGTCGACCCCGCGCGCATCCGCCGCCCGGGCAAAGCCCCAGGCCACCGCGTCGTGCCGCGCCGTGCCGCCGCGCCGGTGCAAAAGCCCGCCCCGGATCGGAAACCGCGCGTCGTCGAAGGCGAGGAACGGCCACCCCGCCCGCACCTCCTCGCGCCCGAGCAGCTCCGCGTCGTCGCCCTGCAGCCGCATCGCGTTGCCGCGCCGGGCGAAGGCGTCGAACTGCCCGTCGGAATGGCAGAGGTTCAGCACCCCCCGCTGCGACATCATCACGTTGTAGTTAAGTTCCTGCTCCAGCCCCTCCCAGAGCTTCAGCGAATGCGAGTAGAACTCGGAGTTGCCGGGCAGCAGGTAGTTGGCACGAACGATCGTGGTGTTGCGCCCGACGTTGCCGCCGCCGAGGTATCCCCGCTCCAGCACCGCCACGTCGGTGATCCCGTGGTTCTTCGCCAGATAATGCGCGGTCGCGAGCCCGTGCCCGCCGCCGCCGATGATGATGACGTCATAGGCCGGCTTCGGCGCCGGGTCGCGCCAGACCGGCCGCCAGCCACGGTTGCCGCCGAGCGCGTTCGTCAGGATCGCCCAGGCCGAATACCGCAAGCGCCCGTCCCTCCTCCGCCCGGTCGCCGCGAGGAAAGCGGCTCCCGGCGGCGGGCGCAAGGGGTGGCTCGAACGCGAGCCCCCAGGGGCGCGCTGGGGGCGCCGGCTCAACCCGGCCGCCCGCCGCCCCGCCCCGACCCCGCCAGCGCCTCCGGCGCCGGCCGTCCCGCCCGCCACAGCCGCACCAGCGCCGCGGCCACCCGCTCCGGCGAGCGGGCGGCCAGCAGCGCGGCCGCCGCCGCCGCATCCTCCGCCGCCGGGGGCGCCGCCAGCGCCGGCTCGGCCAGCAGGCGCTCGAAGTCCTCCGCCCGGACCGCCTCCGGACCCGGCGCCAGCACCCATTCGATCACGAACCCCGCCCGGCGGGCGAGCAGCCGCGCGCGCCGGCGCTCGGGATCGGACACGATCAGCACCGCGAGCCCGCCGCGACCGGCGCGGCCGGTCCGCCCCGAGCGGTGCAGCAGCACCTCGGCGCTGTGCGGAAGGTCGGCATGCAGCACCAGCTCGAGCCCCGGCAGGTCGATGCCGCGCGCCGCGACGTCGGTCGCCACGCAGACCCGCGCCCGTCCCTCGCGCATCGCGGCGAGCGCCGCCGCCCGCCGCGGCTGGCTGAGCGCGCCCGACAGCGCCGCCACCCGGAAGCCGCGCACCGCCAGCCGCCGCGCCATCCGGCCGACCTCCTCGCGCCGGTTGCAGAAGATCAGCGCCGCCCGCGCCTCGTGCAGCCGCAGGAGGTTGACGATCGCCGCCTCCCGGTCGTGCGGCGCCACCGCCACGGCCTGCAGCGACACCTCTCCCACGCCGCCGACGTCGATGCGCAGCGCCCCCGACTGGAAGCGCCGCGCCAGCGCCTCGGCCCGCGGCCCGATCGTCGCCGAGAAGAGCAGCATCTGCCGACCCGTCGGCAGCGCGCCCACCAGCGCCTCGAGGTCCGCGCCGAAGTCCGGCAGCAGCATGTCGTCGGCCTCGTCGAGCACCACGCTCACCACGCCCGCCACCACCAGCCCGCCCTGGCGCAGATGATCGCGCAGCCGCCCCGGCGTGCCCACCACGACGTCGGGCCCCGCCGCCAGCGCCGCCCGCTCCGCCCGCGGGTCCATGCCCCCGGTGCAGCAGCCGATCCGCACCCCCGTTCCGGCGAACAGCCAGCCGAGCTCGCCCTTCACCTGCGCCGCGAGCTCCCGCGTCGGCGTCACCACCAGCGCCCGCGGCCCGCCCGGCCTCCGCGCGGCCGCGCCGTTGCCGATCAGTCGCCGCGCCAGCGCCAGCCCGTAGGCCAGCGTCTTGCCGGAGCCGGTCCGCGCCGAGACCAGCAGGTCGGCATCGGCCGTCGCGACGCGCAGCACCGCCCGCTGCACCGGGGTGAGGCGGCGATAGCCGCGGGCGGAAAGGGTACGCGCAAGCGCCTTCGGGAGGCGCCCCTGACAGGTAAGCATCAACTCGTGTCCCGGTATCTGATGCGGGCGACCGGCCCGGCGCGGGGGGTGCAAAACCCCGATCGGGCGACCCCGCGCCGGCGCCCAGGAGGCACGGCCGCAGGGCCTGTCGCCGGCAACTTGCCAGCACCCGAACTAGCCTCTATAGCAGCCGCCAATTTCCGATCCATGAATGGACCCCAATCCGCGATGCCCAAGATCAACGGCAACGAAATCCGCCCGGGCAACATCCTCGAGCACGACGGCGGCCTCTGGGTCGCGGTGAAGACCGCACACGTCAAGCCCGGCAAGGGCGGCGCCTTCGCCCAGGTCGAGATGAAGAACCTGCGCAACGGCTCCAAGCTCAACGAGCGCTTCCGCTCCGCCGACAAGGTCGAGCGCGTGCGCCTCGACCAGAAGGACCAGCAGTTCCTCTACGAGCAGAACGGCATGCTCGTCTTCATGGATTCCGAGACCTACGAGCAGATCGAGCTCCCCGCCGACATCCTCGGCGAGCGCCGCCCGTTCCTGCAGGACGGCATGACCATCAAGGTCGACTACTACGAGCAGGAGGCGCTCTCCGCCGAGCTCCCCGACAAGGTCACCTGCACCATCGTCGAGACCGAGCCCGCGGTGAAGGGCCAGACCGCCGCCAACAGCTTCAAGCCCGCCGTCCTCGACAACGGCGTGCGCATCATGGTCCCGCCCTTCGTCGGCGAGGGCGAGGCGGTGATCGTCTCCACCGAGACGATGGAATACGTCGAGCGCGCCTGACCGCGAAGCCGGTGCGATGACCACCACGCGCGCGCCGCGCGGCATCCCGGCGGTCGCCGACCGCCCGGCGCTCGGCGTCCTCCTGATGCTCGCCTTCTGCATGCTGGCGCCGCTCGGCGACGCCACCGCCAAGCTCCTCGGCGCCCTGCCGCTCGGCCAGGTGCTGCTCGCCCGCTACGCCGTGCAGGCGCTCCTGCTCCTGCCGCTGGTCTGGGGGAGCGGGCGCGACCTGCGCCTCGGCAGGCGCATCTGGCGGCTGACCGTGCTGCGCACGATCCTGCACATCCTCGCCCTCGGGACCTTCTTCGCGGCGCTGCGCTTCCTGCCGATGGCCGACGCGGTCGCGATCGCCTTCGTCATGCCGTTCATCCTGCTGCTCCTCGGCTGGCTGACCCTCGGCGAGGCGGTCGGCCCCCGCCGCCTCGCCGCCTGCGCCGTCGGCTTTCTCGGCACGCTCCTCGTCGTGCAGCCGAGCTTCGCCGCGGTCGGCGCGCCGGCGCTCCTGCCGCTGGCCGTGGCGCTCCTCTTCGCGCTCTTCATGCTGGTGACCCGCCAGGTCGCCCGCGACGCCGAGCCGGTGGTGCTGCAGGCGGCGAGCGGCCTCGTCGCCACCGCCATCCTCGCGCCGCTCGTCCTTTTCGCCGCCGGCCGCGGCTGGCCCGAGCTCGACCCGGTCGCGATCTCCGGCCGCGAGCTGCGCCTGCTACTCCTGCTCGGCGTCCTCGGCACCGCGGCGCACCTCTTCATGACCTGGTCGCTGCGTTTCGCCCCTTCGGCCACCCTCGCCCCGATGCAGTACCTCGAGATCGCGTTCGCCACCCTCGTCGGCTACCTGGTCTTCGGCGCGCTGCCGAACGGTCTCGCCGCACTCGGCATCGCCGTCACCGTCGCCGCCGGCCTCTATGTCATCTACCGCGAGCACACCGCCGCCATCGCCCCGCCCGCCCCCTGAAACCTGGCGGCTCCGCTCGGGCGGAGCTGCCGCGGCGTGCGCGCAATCGTTAAAATCCGATGAAGATTTTTTTGGACAATCGTTTTAAATCAATCACTTGAGCATATGCTCGCACGCGGACAGTGCGAGCGGATCGCCGGCTCAGTTCCCCAGCATCAGCCCCGCCAGCCCCAGGAAGGCGAAGAAGCCGAAGACGTCGGTGATCGTGGTCACGAAGGTGCCCGAGGCCAGCGCCGGGTCCACCTTCAGCTTCTCGAGCCCGAGCGGGATCAGCACCCCGGCGAACCCCGCCACCACCATGTTGCCGGTGATCGCCGCCGCGATCACCACCCCGAGCCTGACGTTGCCGAAGTAGAGCCCGCTCAGCACCCCGAGCAGCGCCGCGAACCCCACCCCGTTGATCAGCCCGACCAGCCCCTCGCGGCCGATGAAGCGCGGCAGGTTCGCCGCACTCAGGCTGCGCGTCGCCAGCGCCCGCACCGCCACCGTCAGCGTCTGGGTCCCGGCGTTGCCGCCCATCGAGGCCACGATCGGCATCAGCGCCGCCAGCGCCACGAAGCTGCGGATCGTGTCGCTGAAAAGCCCGATCACCCCGGCCGCGAGGATCGCCGTCATCAGGTTCACCGTCAGCCACAGGAACCGCCGCCGCCAGATCTCCGCCACCCCGTCCGACAGCTCCTCGTCGCCGACGCCCGCGAGCAGCCGCAGGTCCTCCTCGGTCTCCTCCTCGAGCGCCTCCATCGCGTCGTCGATGGTGATGACCCCGGCCAGCCGCCCGTCGCCGTCCACCACCGGCGCCGAGATCAGGTGGTACTTGTTGAAGGCATAGGCGACGTCCTCCTGGCTCTGGTCGACCCGGAAGCGGCGGAAGTCCTCGTTCATCAAGTCGCGCAGCGGCGCCTTGCGCGCCGAGCGCATCAGCCGGCCGAGCGGGACCATCCCGATCGGGTGCATCTGCGGCGAGACGATGATCAGGTCGTAGAAGCTCTCCGGCAGCCACTCCTCCTTGCGGAGGAAGTCGATGGCATCGCCCACCGTCCAGTGCTCGGGCGCCACCACCACCTCGCGCTGCATCAGCCGCCCGGCGGAATAGTCGTCGTACTGCAGCGACTGCTCGACCGCTGCCCGGTCGGCGGCATCGAGCGCGCTCAGGATGCGCTCCTGCTGCGGCGCCTCCATGTCCTCCGCGAGGTAGACGACGTCGTCGGTCTCGAGCTCCTGCACCGCCTGCGCGAGGATATGGTCGGGCAGCTCCGCGACGATCTCGTCGCGCACGCCCTCCTCGAGCTCCGACAGCACCGCGCCGTCGAGCTGCCGTCCCCAGAGCGAGATCAGCGCCCGGCGTTCGGCCCGGCTGATCTGCTCGAGGATGTCGGCGACGTCGGCCGGATGCAGCGGCTCGAGCAGGGCGACGAGCGCGTCGTGGTCGTCGCCCTCCACCGCCGCCAGCACCGCGGCGACCGTGGTATCGGGGGTCCCGTCGACCGGCTCCGCAGCGGACGCCGGGGCCTCGTCCTCGGTTTCGCTCATCGGCATCCCTCCGCCTCGCCCGGCCGGCGCGGCGCCGACCATACACACTCCCGCAGGGGTGGAAAGCGCCCGCCCCCACCCGCCGGCGCGCCCGTCGCAACGAGAGGCCTTGACCGGACGGCACGGATGCTACCCGCTATCGGCGGTCCCGCCCCCGAACGCCAGCCCCAGAGCAACCCGCCATGGCCCGTCCCCGCCTCGTCATCGACCTCGACGCCATCGCCGCCAACTGGCGCGCGCTCGACGCCCTCTCCGGCCCGGCGGTCGAGACCGCCGCCGTGGTCAAGGCCGACGCCTACGGCCTCGGCGCCGCGCCGGTCGCCGCCGCCCTCGCCGCCGCCGGCGCGCGAACCTTCTTCGTCGCGACCGCCGAGGAGGGGGCGACCCTGCGCGAGGCGCTCGGCCCCGGCCCCGCGATCCTCGATTTCGGCGGCATGATGCGCGGCGACGCCGAGCTCGTCCGCGCCCACGACCTCGTCCCCTGCCTCGACAGCCGCGGCCAGGTCGCCGATTTCGCGAACGCGCCTCCCGGGCCGGCCCTTCGCGCTCCAGATCAACAGCGGCATGAACCGCCTCGGCCTCGACGCCCCAGACCTCGTGGAGGTGGCCACCCTGCTGCCGGGCCGGGCACCGGTCCTGACCATGAGCCACCTCGCCTGCGCCGACGAGCCCGAACACCCGATGAACCGTCGCCAGGCCGAGAGCTTCGCCACGCTGGCCGCCGCCCTGCCCGGCGCGCGTCTCAGCCTCGCGGCCACCGGCGGCATCCTGCTCGGCCCGCGCTTCCACTTCGACCTCGTCCGTCCCGGCATCGGCCTCTACGGCGGCCTCCCCTTCCCCGCCGCCCTTCCCGTGGTTTCGCTCGCGCTCCCGGTCATCCAGGTCCGCGACCTGCCCCCCGGCGCGCCCGTCGGCTACGGCGCGGCCTGGACGACCTCGCGTCGCTCGCGGATCGCCACCGTCGCCGCCGGCTACGCCGACGGCCTGCACCGCGCGCTCGGCAGGCGGCGGAGTGACGCTCTTCGCCGGCGAGACGCCCTGCCCGCTCGTCGGCCGCGTCTCGATGGATCTCCTCACCGTCGACGTCACCGACGTGCCCGAAGTCCCCGATGCGCTCGTGATCCTCAACGAGCGCCAGACCGTCGACGACCTCGCCGCCGCCGCCGGCACCATCGGCTACGAGATCCTCACCAGCCTTGGCGCCCGCTACGAACGCGTCTACAAGGGCTCGGCCCAGCCGCCCGAGCGTTCATGACCCTCCTCCACCTGCCCCGGCTCTTCCTCGCCTCGATCGGGCGCTCGACGCTGGCGCTCCTCGGCGCCACCGGGCGGCTCACCATCTTCGCATTGACGGCGCTCTCCCACCTCGTCCGCCCGCCGTTCTATCCCGCCATCCTCGGCCGCCAGCTCCTCTCCATCGGCTACTTCTCGCTTCCCGTCGTCGGCCTCACCGCCCTCTTCACCGGTGCCGCCCTCGCGCTGCAGATTCTGGTCCGGCGGCGACCGCTTCAACGCCGGCACCGTCGTCCCCTCGATCGTCGCCATCGGCATCGTCCGCGAGCTAGGGCCTGTCCTCGGCGGCCTGATGGTCGCCGGCCGCGTCTCCTCCTCGATCGCAGCCGAGCTCGGCACCATGCGCGTCACCGAGCAGATCGACGCGCTCACCACCCTCTCCACCGACCCGATGAAGTACCTCGTGCTGCCGCGCATCCTCGCCGGCCTGATCGCGCTGCCGATCCTCGTCGCGGTCGGCGACGTCATCGGGGTCTTCGGCGGCTATCTCGTCGGCACCACGCGCCTCGGGTTCAACTCCGCTGCCTACATCCAGAACACCCTCGACTACCTCACCGGCGCCGACGTCACCTCGAGCCTGGTCAAGGCCGCGGCCTTCGGCTTCCTGCTGACGCTGATGGGCTGCTACAACGGCTTTAACTCCGGCCGCGGCGCCCAGGGCGTCGGCGAGGCCACCACCAACGCCGTCGTCACCGCCTCGATCCTGATCCTCGCCTGCAACTACCTGCTCACCGAGGCCTTCTTCTGATGGCCGAAACCCCGCGGATCGAGCTCCGCGACGTCCGCAAGGCCTTCGGTGCCAACCGGGTCCTCGCCGGCGTCAGCTTCCGCGTCATGCCCGGCGAGAGCCTCGTCATCATCGGCGGCTCCGGCACCGGCAAGTCGGTGACGCTGAAGTGCATCCTCGGCATCCTCACCGCCGACTCCGGCGCGATCCTGATCGACGGCCGCCCGCTCGCCGCCACCGACCGCCGCGCCTTCCTCCGCCACTTCGGCATGCTCTTCCAGGGCGGCGCGCTCTTCGACAGCCTCACCGTCTGGCAGAACGTCGCCTTCCGCCTGCGCAACGCCCGCACGCCGATGCCGCGCGCCGAAGCCCGCGCGCTCGCGATCGAAAAGCTCCGCCGCGTCGGGCTCGCGCCCCGAGACCGCCGACCTCTACCCGGCCGAGCTCTCCGGCGGCATGCAGAAGCGCGTCGGCCTCGCGCGCGCCATCGCCACCGACCCTGCGGTCATCTTCTTCGACGAGCCGACCTCCGGGCTCGACCCGATCCTCGCCGGCGTCATCAACGAGCTCATCCGTGGCCTCGTCACCGAGATCGGCGCCACCGCCATCACCATCACCCACGACATGACCACCGTCCGCACCGTCGCCGACCGCGTCGCGATGCTCTACGGCGGCGTCATCCGCTGGCAGGGACCGATCGCGGAAATGGACTCCTCTCCCGATCCCTACCTGCAGCAGTTCATCCACGGCCATGCCGAGGGGCCGATCGAGACGGTCCGGTGAGCGAGCGCGCCGCCCTCCGCCTCTCCGCCGCCGCGGCACTCCTCCTCGGCCTCCTCGGCCTCGCCGCGGCGCTCGCCACCGGCTCGCGGGCGATCCTGCTCGACGGCGCCTTCAACCTCTGCTTCTTCGCGACCGCGCTCCTCACGCTGCGCGTCGCGACGCTCCTCGCCCGACCCGACGATGCGCGCTACCCCTTCGGCTACATCTTCTTCGAGCCGCTGATCACCACCGTGAAGGGCCTGCTCATCCTCGGCGTCTCCGCCCTCGCCCTCTTCGACGCGCTCATCGCGCTCGCGACCGGCGGCCGCCCGGTCGAGTTCGGCCCGGCCATCGCCTACGCCGCCGTCGCGACCGTCGTCTGCATCCTCGTCGTCGTCGCGCTCCGCAGTGCCCCGCCGAGCCCCCTCGTCGCCGCCGACGTCGAGAACTGGACCGTCAACGCGGTCATCTCCGCGGGCGTCCTCGGCGGCTTTCTCCTCGCAGCGGCGCTGCTGCGCGCCGGCCAGCCCGGCGCCGCCGCCCAAGTCGATCCGGCGATGGTCGCGCTCGTCGTCCTCGTCTCCCTCGCGATCCCCGTCCGCATGGCGACGCGCGGCATCCGCGCCCTGCTCAACCGCGCGCCCGAGACCGCCGTCGTCGCGGGAATGGAGGCCGCGGTCCGCGCCGCCCTCGGCCCGCTGCCGATTGCGCGCCTCTGGGTCCGGGCGGTCCAGCCCGGCCGCACCACCTATTGCACCGTCCACGTCCTCGTCCCGCCCGCCACCGCCCTCGATCTCGCTGCCGCCGACGCGCTGCGCGGCCGCGTCATCTCAGCCCTCGCCGCCCGTCACGCGCCGGTCGTCGTCGATGTCGTCTTCACCGGCACCGAGGCCTACGCCGCCCCCACCGCCGGCTACACCGCATGAGAATGCTCGCGACCCCCACATTCTCCCCCAGGCTTTCATGCGGCCCCGAAACCTGGAACGCAGTCGCTTTTCCGGCAACAGCCGGAAGAGGAGCAAAGAAAGCTATGCGCGCACCGCGCGTTCCCTGTCGCCGCAAATGGGACGCCCGCCGGCCGCCGCGGCCCCGAACGCCGCCGGTCGTGCCATGAGTACCCGCCGCCCCGCCTTCGTCTGCGCCGCCTGCGGTGCCGTCCACGCCAAATGGTCGGGCCGCTGCGAAACCTGCGGCGCCTGGAATTCGATCGCCGAGGAGCCGACCGCCCTCGCCGAAGGCCCCGCCGGTCGCACCCTCGGCGCCGCCCGCGGGCGCCGCGTCGCGCTCGGCGATCTCGCCTCGACCGAGCCGCCGCTGCCGCGCGCGCTCTCCGGCATCGACGAGCTCGACCGCGCCCTCGGCGGCGGCCTCGTCCCGGGCTCGGCCACCCTCGTCGGCGGCGACCCCGGCATCGGCAAGTCGACGCTGCTGCTGCAGGCCGCCGCCGCCTTCGCCGCCCGCGGCACCCCGGCGGTCTACGTCTCGGGCGAGGAGGCGACCGCCCAGATCCGCCTGCGCGCCGCCCGCCTCGGCCTCGGCGAGGCCCCGCGTCCGCCTCGCCGCCGAAACGAACCTCCGCGACATCCTGACCACGCTCGAAGCCGAGCGCCCGTCCCTCGCCATCATCGACTCGATCCAGACGATGTGGGCCGACCACGTCGACAGCGCCCCGGGCTCGGTCTCCCAGGTCCGCGCCGCCGCGCACGAGCTCACCACCTTCGCCAAGCGCCGTGGCGTCGCGGTCGTCCTCGTCGGTCACGTCACCAAGGACGGCCAGATCGCCGGCCCCCGCGTCATCGAGCACATGGTCGACACCGTCCTCTACTTCGAGGGCGAGCGCGGCCACCAGTTCCGCATCCTGCGCGCGGTGAAGAACCGCTTCGGCCCCGCCGACGAGATCGGCGTCTTCGAGATGACCGGCGCCGGCCTCGCCGAGGTGGCGAACCCCTCCGCTCTCTTCCTCTCCGAGCGCGAGGCCTCCGTTCCCGGCTCCGCCGTCTTCGCCGGCGTCGAGGGCACCCGCCCCCTCCTCGTCGAAATTCAGGCGCTCGTCGCCCCCACTCCGCTCGGCACCGCCCGCCGCACCGTCATCGGCTGGGATTCGGGCCGCCTGGCGATGATCCTCGCCGTCCTCGAATCGCGCTGCGGCATCGGCTTCGGCTCCTCTGACGTCTACCTCAACGTCGCCGGCGGCCTGCGCATCTCCGAGCCCGCCGCCGATCTCGCCGTCGCCGCCGCGCTCGTCTCAGCCCGCGAGGGCATCCCGCTGCCGCGCGACGCCGTCTTCTTCGGAGAGGTCAGCCTTTCCGGCGCCCTCCGCCCGGCCCCCCAGGCCGACGCGCGCCTGCGCGAGGCCGCGAAGCTCGGCTTCGCCGCCGCCTGGGCCCCCGCGCCGCCGTCGGCGTCCGTAAATGCTCCCGCGATTCACCCGGTTGCGGATCTTGTGTCATTCATGGACAAGTGCTTCGGCACGATCGGGCGCTAGGGCGAGGATATGCAGGGCTTCACACTGGTCGACGGCATCGTGCTCGCCGTCATCGTCGTCTCCGCCGTTCTCGCCTACGCCCGCGGCCTGGTGCGCGAGTGCCTTTCGATCGTCGGATGGCTGGTCGCGGCGCTCGCCGGCTTCTCCCTCGCCCCGATGGTGGCGCCCCTGATGCGCGAGATTCCGGTGCTGCGCGACGTCATCAGCACCAGCTGCGAGCTCTCGATCCTCGCGGGTTTCGTCGCGGTCTTCGTGGTGGCGCTGATCCTGGTCTCGATCTTCACGCCGCTCGTCGCCGGCTTGGTGTCGAACTCCGCGATCGGCCCGGTCGACCAGGGCCTGGGCTTTCTCTTCGGCATCGTCCGCGGTGTCCTCCTCGTCGTCATTGCCCTCATCGTCTACAACCGTGTCTTCGGTGGCGCAGGCGGAGTGGCGATGATCGACAACAGCCACAGCGTATCGATCTTCTCCGGTCTCGAGACGCGGATCGCCGCAATGCTGCCGGTCGACGCGCCGCAATGGCTCGCCGGACAGTACGACCACCTCACCTCTACCTGCAACGTTCCCGGCTCCGACACCTGACCGGGCGCGGGCCGGCCAGTGACCGGCGGGCGTCCTTAGCGGTCGAATGCCGGTTTCGCAACGAGCCCTCCCGCCCGCCGGCCGGCACATTGATGACGCATCTGCGAAATCGGCGTCGCCGGCCCATGACATCCCGCGCGTCACCCGCTATATGACGGCCGTGCGACGGCCGGAGATCCCCTTGCTCAGTCATCCATTCGACGACGACAAGCTCCGCGAGGAATGCGGCGTCTTCGGCGTGATCGGCGTCCACGAGGCCGCCAACTTCGTCGCCCTCGGGCTGCATGCGCTGCAGCATCGCGGCCAGGAGGCCGCCGGCATCGTCGCCTACGAGCCGGTGAACGGCTTCTCCTCCGCCCGCCGCTTCGGCTATGTCCGCGACACCTTCACCTCGGCCTCGCTGATGGAGACGCTGCCCGGCTCGCTCGCCATCGGCCATGTGCGCTACTCGACCGCCGGCTCCAAGGGCTCGACCCAGATTCGCGACGTGCAGCCGCTCTTCGCCGAATTCGCGATGGGCGGCGCCGCCATCGCCCACAACGGCAACCTCGTGAACGCGCTCTCGCTCCGCGAGGAGCTGATCGAGCGCGGCTCGATCTTCCAGTCGGGCTCCGACACCGAGTGCATCATCCACCTGATGGCGCGCTCGATCCAGAAGACCATCCCCGAGCGGATGAAGGACGCGCTCCGCCGCGTCGAGGGCGCCTTCTCGATCGTCGCGATGACCCGCTCCAAGCTCATCGGCGTCCGCGACCCGCTCGGTGTCCGCCCGCTGATGCTCGGACGCATCGGCGAGGCATGGGTGCTTTCATCCGAGACCTGCGCCCTCGACATCATCGGCGCCGAGTTCGTGCGCGAGATCGAGCCCGGCGAGATGGTGATCGCCACCGCCGACGGGATCGAGAGCTTCTTCCCGTTCCAGCCCGCCGCCCCGCGGTTCTGCATCTTCGAGAAGGTCTACTTCTCCCGCCCCGACAGCGTGATCGGCGGCCAGTCGGTCTACGAAACCCGCCGCCGCATCGGGATGGAGCTCGCGATCGAGGCGCCGGTCGAGGCCGATCTCGTCTGCCCGGTGCCCGACTGCGGCACCCCCGCCGCAATCGGCTACAGCCAGCAGTCCGGCATCCCCTACGCGATGGGGATCATCCGCAACCAGTACATGGGCCGCACTTTCATCGAGCCCAGCGAGCAGATCCGCAACATGGGCGTGCGGCTCAAGCTCAACGTCAACCGCGCGGTCATCCAGGGCAAGCGGGTCGTGCTCGTCGACGATTCCGTGGTACGCGGCACCACCAGCCGCAAGATCCGCGAGATGGTGATGGAGGCCGGCGCCGCCGAGGTCCACTTCCGCATCGCTTCGCCGCCGACGCAGTGGCCCTGCTTCTACGGCGTCGACACCCCCGAGCGCGAAAAGCTCCTCGCCGCCACGATGACCGAGGAGGAGATGCGCGCCTACGTCGGCGTCGACAGCCTCAAGTTCGTCTCGCTCGACGGGCTCTACCGCGCCTGCGGCGAGCCGGCGGCGCAACCCCCGCCAGCCGCAGTTCTGCGACGCCTGCTTCTCCGGCGACTACCCGGTGCGGCCCTCCGACCGCATCGACCAGGGGTTCCGCCTCAAGGTCAGCGCGTGAACGACACCCCCGAGGTGGCGCTCGTCACCGGCGCGAGCCGCGGGCTCGGCTACGCAACCGCCCGCGCGCTCGGCGCCCGCGGCGCCCAGGTGATCGCGATGGCGCGCACCGTGGGTGGGCTCGAGGATCTCGCAGACGCGATCGAGGCCGACGGCGGCCCCACCCCGACGCTGGTGCCGCTCTCGATCACCGACGAAGGCGGGCTGCAGCGCCTCGGCCTCGCGATCCACGAGCGCTGGGGCCGGCTGGACCTCGCCGTCCACTGCGCCGCCCACGCCGCCCCGCTCTCGCCCGCGCCCTACGTCGGCGAGAAGGACTTCGACATGAGCGTCGACGTCAACTTCCGCGGCACCGCCCGGCTCGTCGTGATGCTGCAGCCGCTCCTCGTCGCCGCCCCCGCCGGCCGCTTCGTCTACGTCGCCGACGACCGCGCCGGGCAGCCGTTCTTCGGCAGCCTACGGCGCCACCAAGGCCGCCGCCGAGGCGCTGATCCGCTCCTGGGCCGCCGAGGGCGCCCGCATCGGCCCGCGCGTGCTCACCTTCCGCCCGCAGCCGATGCCCACCGCTCTCCGCGGCCGCTTCTATCCCGGCGAGGACAAGGCGACCCTGACGCCCTGCGCGACCGAAGCCGAGCGCCTCCTCGCCCTCGTCGACGCCTGACCGGGGGCTCAGCCCGCCGCAGCCGGAGCCGCCACGACTTTCCCCTCCCGCAGCAGCCGCCGCAGGATCTTGCCCGAGGGCGACTTCGGGATCGCCTCCACCTCCTCGACCGCAAGGACCTGCTTGTAGGCCGCGAGGTGCGGCGCGAGGAAGCGCTGCAGCTCCTCCAGCCCCGGCGCGCCCTCGGCGGCGGCCACCACGAAGGCCTTCGGCACCTCGCCGCAGGCGAGCGTCGGGTACCCCGATCACCGCCACGTCCGCGACGCCGGGATGCGTCACGATCAGCGCCTCGAGCTCGGCCGGCGCTACCTGAAAGCCGCTGACCTTGATCAACTCCTTCACCCGGTCAACGATGAAGAGATAGCCGTCCGCGTCGATCCGCGCGATGTCGCCGGTGTGCAGCCACCCCTCGGCGTCGAGCGCGGCGGCGGTGGCAGCCGGGTTGGCGTGATAGCCTCGCATCACCTGCGGCCCGCGCACCCAGAGCTCGCCCGCCGCGCCCGGCGCGCAATCCTCCCCGGTACCCGGATCGACCAGCCGGGACTCGGTGCCCGCGACCGCCGTTCCGGACGCCGCCGGCCGGTTGCGGCCCGGCGGGGTGAAGTGGCTGACCGGGCTCATCTCGGTCATGCCGTAGCCCTGGATTGTCTCGACGCCGATCCGCGCGGCGCAGGCCGCCGCCAGCTCGGCTCCGAGCGGCGCCGCCCCCGACAGCACGAACCGCAGCGAACTGAGGTCGAACCCCTCGACCAGCGGATGCTTCGCCAGCGCCAGCACCACCGGCGGCGCCACGTAGAGCTGCCGCGCCCGGTGCGTCTCGATCAGCCGCAGCGCCGCCTCGAGCTCGAAACGCGGCAGCGTCACCTGGACCCCGCCGACGGCGAGGTACAGGTTCATCAGCACCGTCATGCCATAGATGTGGAAATAGGGCAGGAACGCCAGCGTCACGTCCCCGGCCCCGATGCCGATCTGCGCCTGCGTCTGCAGCACGTTGGCGACGAGGTTCCGATGCGTGAGCAGCACCCCCTTGGGGAGCCCCGTCGTCCCCGAGGAATACGGCATGGCCGCGATGCTCGTCCCGGGCTCCACCGTCACCTGCCCGCGCAGCGGCGCCCCCATCAGCGCCTCGAGCGAGGGCAGGCCCTCAGCCCCGCCGATCACCGCGATCTCCCGCACGCCGGTACCTTCCGCACCGGCCCGCGCCGCCTCCAGCAGCGCCGGCGCGGTGACGAGCAGCACCGCCCCGGAATCCGCCAGCTGATAGCGGACCTCCTCCGCCGTATAGCTCGGGTTCAGCGTCGTCACGGTCCCGCCCGCCCAGGCGACGGCGTGGAAGGCCACGCACCAGTCGGGCTGGTTCGGGGCGTGGATCGCCACCACGACGCCCGGCCCGACGCCGCGCGCGGCGAGGCCGCCGGCCAGCCGCTCGACCCGGTCGCGGAACTCCGCCCCGGTCATCAGGGCGCCGGTCCGCCCTTCGATCAGCGCCGGCTCGCGCGCGCGTCCCTCGAGGCCGGCGAACACCAGCGCGGTGATCGACACGTCCGGAATCGTGATCTCGGCATCGGCATTGCGGTAAACGCGCATCGGTTGCCCCCCGGGTCGCGCAGGTCACTTCCTCGCGCGTTTGGGACGAGCCTACCCCCGATCGGGCAGTTTCGGAACGCGTGATCGCGCCGGCGTATGCGTCAGGCGCCGCCGAGCCGCGCCAGCCGTGCGGCGCGCAGCCGGTCGAAATCCGCCCCGGCGTGATAGCTCGACCGGGTCAGCGGCGTCGCCGACACCATCAGGAAGCCCTTGCCGAGCGCCGCCTTCTCGTACCCGGCGAACTCCTCCGGCGTCACGAAGCGGTTCACTGCGTGGTGCTTCGGCGTCGGCTGCAGATACTGGCCGATGGTCAGGAAGTCGACGTCGGCGGCGCGCATGTCGTCCATCACCTGGCCGACCGCCTGCCGGTCCTCGCCGAGCCCGACCATGATCCCGGACTTGGTGAACATCGCCGGATCGAGCTCCTTCACCCGCTGCAGCAGCCGCAGCGAATGGAAGTAGCGCGCCCCCGGCCGCACCTCGGGATAGAGCCCCGGCACCGTCTCGAGGTTGTGGTTGAAGACGTCGGGCCTGGCCGCCACAACCGTCTCCAGCGCCGAGGCCGGACACTTCAGGAAGTCCGGCACCAGTACCTCGATCGTCGTCTCCGGGCTCTTGCGCCGCACCGCCCGGATCGTCTGCGCGATATGCTCGGCACCGCCGTCCTCGAGATCGTCGCGGTCGACGCTGGTGATCACCACGTGGTTCAGCCCGAGCTTCTCCACCGCCACCGCCACCCGCCCCGGCTCGAAGACGTCGAGCGCGTCCGGCCGCCCGGTCGCCACGTTGCAGAAGGTGCAGCCGCGGGTGCAGATCTCGCCCATGATCATCATCGTGGCATGGCCCTGCGACCAGCACTCGCCGACGTTGGGGCAGCCCGCCTCCTCGCAGACCGTCACCAGCCGGTTCTCACGCAGGATGTCGCGGGTGCGCTTGTAGCCTTCCGAGTTCGGCGCCTTAACCCGGATCCAGTCCGGCTTGCGCAGGATCGGCGCATCGGCGCGATGCGCCTTCTCCGGGTGCCGCTGCGCTCGGTCGCTCAGGTCGCGGGAGCTCGTCATGCCGTCCTCGTCATAGCCTTCGCGGTGGATGATAGAGCCGCACCCGGCCAAAGTCAGCGGCCAAACGCGAATTCCCTCCCTGCATCCGCCGCCACCCGGCCCGCGTGACCGGGGCCGAGCCCGAGAGCGTGAAGTTTTCGATTGCTGCTTCCCCTCACCACCCGTGATGGTATGTCGCACCCACGGAATCGAATGTCCCTTGCAGCATTGGACGCTATGCCCCGAATCGCGCTTCCGCTGAGCCTGGCCGCCCTCCTCGCCGGCACGTCCGCCTTGGCGCAGTCCGCCGCCCCGGTGCAGCAGGATCAGCCCAACGTGCCGGAGTTCCATCCGGCTTTCCCCGGGCAGACCCGCGCCCCGGCGATGTCCTCGGGTATCGAACTCGCCGTCGCGCCCTTCGTGGAGGGTCTGGAACGACCATGGGGGCTGGCGCTGATGCCCGACGGCGGCTACCTCGTCACCGAGCGGGTCGGAAACCTCCGCATCGTCGCGCCGGACGGCGCCCTGTCGGAGCCGGTCGCCGGCCTGCCGCCGGTCTTCGTCAGTGGCCACGGCGGCCTCCTCGACGTCGAGGTCTCGCCGTCCTTCGCCCAAGACCGCATGATCTACTGGACCTACGCCAAGCCGATCGGGGACCGCTCGGCTACCGCCGCCGCGCGCGGCCGCCTCGCCGAGGACGGCTCGGAGGTCACCGACGTCCAGGACATCTTCGTCCAGGATCCCCCCTCGCCCACCGACAAGCAGTACGGCTCGCGGATCGTGCTCGACGGGGCCGGCCATGCCTTCGTCACGACCGGCGAGCACCTCAGCGCCGAGGAGCGCCCCTTCGCCCAGGATCTCGACAAGACCTACGGCAAGGTGGTGCGGGTGAACCTCGACGGCACGCCCCCGGCCGACAACCCGTTCGCCGGGCGCTCCGACGCGATCCCGACCATCTACTCCTACGGTCATCGCAACATCCAGGCGGCAGCGCTCGATCCGCAAGGAAGGCTCTGGATCGTCGAGCACGGTCCCCAGGGCGGCGACGAGCTCAACCTGATCAGGCCGGGCGTCAACTACGGCTGGCCGGTGATCACCTACGGCGAGGACTACGACGGCACGCCGATCGGCGAAGGCCTCACCGCCAGGGAAGGCATGGAACAGCCGCGCTACTACTGGGACCCGGTGATCGCCCCGAGCGGAATGGCGTTCTACGACGGCCGGATGTTCGCCGACTGGCAGGGCGATGTCCTGATCGGCTCGCTGACCCCCGGCGCGCTGGTCCGGATCCGGATCGAGGGCGATAGGGTGATCGGCGAGGAGCGGCTCCTCACCGACGGGGGCCGCATCCGCGACGTCGCGGTCGCCCCCGACGGCGCGGTCCTTGCGCTGACCGACGACGACGAGGGCGCGATCCTGCGCATCACCCCCGCCGCCGTTCCTGCGCAGTAGCGCAGGCGCGACGGGCGCGTCAGGCCGGACGCCCAGCCTTCTTGCCGCATTGGGGAAGGTTGCGGCCGCGTTTACGACGACCCTCTTTCTTGAGCCTGGTCAAACTTTAGACCCGCCTGCGCAACTTGCACGGATGCCTCCTCAAGCCCCCCGCGCGATCGCCGCGACCCCGGTCCGCGCCACGTCGACCAGCCCGAGCGGCCGCATCAGCCCGATGCAAGCGTCGACCTTCTCCGGCGCCCCGGTGATCTCGAAGACGAAGCTCTCGAGCGTGGTGTCGACCACCCGCGCGCGGAAGACGTCGGCGAGCCGCATCGCCTCCACGCGCTTCTCGCCTGTCCCCTTCACCTTGATCAGCGCGAGCTCGCGCTGCACCGCCGCGCCCTCGACCGTCAGGTCGTGCACCTCGTGCACCGGCACCAGCCGCCCGAGCTGCGCCTTGATCTGCTCGATCACCGCCGGCGTGCCGGTGGTGACGATGGTGATCCGGCTAAGGTGCCCCTCGTGGTCGGTCTCCGCCACGGTCAGGCTGTCGATGTTGTAGCCGCGCCCGGAGAAGAGCCCGATCACCCGCGCGAGCACACCCGCCTCGTTGTCGACCAGCACCGCGAGGGTATGCGTCTCCTCCCGGTCGTCGAACGGGCTCCTGAGGTCGTAGACGCTGTGCGCGCTCGATCCGCGCTTGATGACGAGTGCGTTCATCTTGCCCTCCCTAGACCAGGACCGCGCCGCCGACGTCGATCGCGCCCTGCGTCGCGTCCTCGCCGAGGATCATCTCGTTGTGCGCCTTGCCCGACGGGATCATCGGGAAGCAGTTCTCGTGCTTCTCGACCAGGCAGTCGACGATCACCGGCCCGGGATGCTCCAGCATCTCGACGATCGCTTCGTCGAGCTTTCCCGGATCGGTGACCAGGATCCCCTTCGCCCCGAACGCCTCGGCGAGCTTGACGAAATCGGGCAGCGCCTCTGACCACGACGACGAATAGCGCTCGCCGTGCAGCAGCTCCTGCCACTGCCGCACCATCCCGAGCCGCTCGTTGTTGAGGATGAACTGCTTCACCGGCAGCCGATACTGCACCGCCGTGCCCATCTCCTGCATGTTCATCAGCCAGCTCGCCTCGCCGGCGACGTTTATCACCAGCGCCTCCGGGTGCGCGACCTGCACCCCGATCGAAGCCGGGAAGCCGTAGCCCATCGTCCCGAGCCCGCCGCTCGTCATCCAGCGGTTCGGCGCTTCGAAGCGCAGGTACTGCGCCGCCCACATCTGGTGCTGGCCGACCTCGGTAGTGATGTAGCGATCGCGCCCTCGGGTCAGCGCCTCCAGCCGCTGCAACGCGTGCTGCGGCTTGATGACCGTGTCGGAGTTGCGGAACGCGAGGCAGTCGCGCCCGCGCCAGAGCTCGATCTGCTTCCACCATTTCGCGACCCCCTCGGACCGCGTCTTCGAGCCGCGCTCCTTCCAGACCGCCAGCATCTCGCCCAGAACCTCGGCGATGTCGCCGACGATGGGCACCTGCACGTGGATGTTCTTGTTGATCGACGAGGCATCGATGTCGATGTGCACCTTCAGCGAGTTCGGGCTGAAGGCATCGACCCGCCCGGTAATCCGGTCGTCGAACCGCGCCCCGATGCAGAGCATCAGGTCGCAGTCGTGCATCGCCCAGTTCGCCTCGTAGGTGCCGTGCATGCCGAGCATGCCGATCCAGCCCTTGCCGCTCGCCGGATACGCTCCGAGCCCCATCAGCGTCGAGGTGATCGGAAAGCCGGTGCTGTCCGCCAGCTCGCGCAGCCGCCGGCTCGCCTCCGGCCCGGAGTTGATCACGCCGCCGCCCGAATAGAGGATCGGCCGCTCCGCCCTCTCCAGCGCCTCGACCGCCACGAGGATCGCCTCCGGGTCGCCCTTGGTCCGCGGCTGATACCGCATCGTCTCAAGGTCCTCCGGCGCCTTGTAGAGCGCGGTCGCGAACTGAACGTCCTTCGGAATGTCGACCAGCACCGGACCCGGCCGCCCGTGGGTCGCGACGTGGAACGCCTGGTGGATGGTCTCGGCCAGCTTCGCCGGATCCTTCACCAGCCAGTTGTGCTTGGTGCAGGGCCGGGTGATGCCGACGGTGTCGGCCTCCTGGAAGGCGTCGTTGCCGATCAGGAAGGTCGCGACCTGCCCTGTCAGCACCACGATCGGGATCGAATCCATCAGCGCGTCGGTCATGCCGGTGACGGCGTTCGTCGCCCCCGGCCCCGAGGTGACCAGCACGACCCCCGGCTTGCCGGTCGAACGGGCATAGCCCTCCGCGGCATGCGCGGCACCCTGCTCGTGCCGCACGAGGATGTGGCGGATGTCGTTCTGCTGGAACAGCGCGTCGTAGATCGGCAGTACCGCGCCGCCGGGATAGCCGAACACGGTGTCGACCCCCTGGTCCTTCAGGGCCTGAACAACCATCTCAGCGCCGGTCATCTCTCGCTTCATCTTGCCGTCTCCGATCCTCCGCCGCCGTCGGATGCCTGCTCCGGAAGGCGATGTCGAGCCACAAAAAAACCCCCGTCGAGGGGGTTGCGGCGCCCGATCCCGGTCTGGCCTATCGCCGTCGCCGGGTTCCGCGCCTCGCACCGATGGATACTGACTGCCGCATGCGGTCCTCCCAAGCCGCTGTCTAATCCTCCCGGCCGGCTCCGGTCAACTACCTCAGCGCATTTAATTGCCGCAGATCCGTCAATTCCGTTCTTTTCTTTCGCCGACCGTCCGGCATTGCGCTTGCCTGTCCCGGCGTCTGCCGCTACCACCTCCGTGGGAAAACGCCGAGAACGGGCATGCGCAACGAATGAGGGGGCTGCTCGCTCTCGCCGAAATGATCGACGCGGTCAGCCGGTTCTTCGGCCGGATCGCGGCGTGGCTGGTGCTTGCGAGCTGCCTGATCAGCGCCGGCAACGCCACCTCGCGCTATCTCTTCAGCATCAGCTCGAACGCCTGGCTCGAAATCCAGTGGCAGCTGTTCGCCGGGATCTTCCTGCTCGGCGGCGCCGACGTGTTGCGACGCAACGAGCACGTCCGCGTCGACCTGCTCTACGGGCCGCGGCCGCCGCGGGCCAAGCTCTGGACCGACATCATCGGGCTCATCTTCTTTCTGGCACCCGCGATGCTGACGATGACCTACTTCTCTTGGGAATTCTTTCTAACGAGCTTCCGCAGCGGCGAGCACTCCTCGAACGCCGGCGGGCTTATCCTCTGGCCGGTCAAGCTCCTGCTGCCGCTCGGCCTCGTCCTCATGCTGCTCCAGGGCCTGGCCGAGCTCATCAAGCGGGTTGCCGCGCTGCGCGGGATCAACGAGGAAATCGCCGCCTACGAAAGACCGACGCAGTGATCCGGGCGGCGCGGGACTGATGCTCCAGTACGGCTACATGGCGCCCACGATGTTCGCGGGGCTGGTGATCTTCCTGCTCTACGGCTTTCCGGCCGCCTTCTCACTCGCGGCCCTCGGCCTCTTCTTCGGCCTGCTGGCGATCCACGTCGGCTACTTCGGGCCGGAGTTCCTGCAGGCGCTGCCCTATCGCACCTTCGGCATCATGTCGAACGAGCTCCTGCTCGCCATCCCCTTCTTCACCTTCCTCGGCGCGGTGCTCGAACGAAGCGGCCTCGCCGAGGATCTGCTCGAGGGCGCCGGCCAGCTCTTCGGTTCCTTTCCCGGCGGCCTCGCCTTCGCGGTCGTGCTCGTCGGCGCCATCCTGGGTGCAGTCACCGGCACCGTCGCCGCCTCGGTGATCGCCATGGGCATGATCTCGCTGCCGGTGATGCTCAAGTACGGCTACGACATGAAGATCGGCACCGGGGTGATCGCGGCCTCCGGCACCATCGCCCAGGTGATTCCGCCGTCGCTGGTGCTGATCATCCTTTCCGACCAGCTCGGCGTCTCGGTCGGCGACATGTACCTCGGCGCCATCGGGCCCTCGATGCTGCAGATCGGGGCGTTCCTGATCTTCATCCTCGGACTCGCGATCTTCCAGCCGCACCGCGTCCCAGCGCTCCCGCCCGAGGCGCGCACGCTGCGCGGCTGGGCGCTCGCCGCCAAGGTCGCCTGGGGCATGGTGCCGTCGCTGGCGCTGATCTTCCTGGTGCTCGGAACCATCTTCATGGGCCTCGCCACGCCGACCGAGGCGGGTGCGATGGGCGCGGTCGGCGCGATCCTGCTCTCGATCCTGCATGGCCGCTTCTCGGCGCCGGTGATCTGGCAGGCGATGCAGACCACCGCGCGGATCACCGCGATGGTCGTCTTCATCCTGATCGGCGCGACGGTGTTCAGCCTCGTCTTCCAGGGGGTCAACGGCGGCCGCTGGATCGAGCACATGCTGAGCTCGCTTCCCGGTGGGCGCACCGGCTTCCTGTTCTTCGTGATGATATTCGTCTTCTTTCTCGCCTTCTTCCTCGACTTCTTCGAGATCTGCTTCATCGTCGTGCCGCTGCTCTTGCCGGCCGCGCATGCGCTCGACATCAACATGGTCTGGTTCGGTCTCCTGCTCTGCGTGAACATCCAGACCTCGTTCATGCACCCGCCTTTCGGTTTCGCGCTCTTCTATCTGCGCGGCATCGCACCGCCCGAGGTGAAGAGCCGCGACATCTACCTCGGTTCGATCCCCTGGATCCTGCTGCAGTTGATCGTGGTCGGCGTGCTTGTCTTCTGGCCGGCGTCGGTGACCTACTGGATCGGCGAACACCACATGCTGGACCAGCAGGACGTCGACAAGGCGTTCGAGGCGCTGCCGGTGCCGGACGCCGGAGGCGACCTCGGCCTGCCCGACCTCGACCTGGCGCCGCCGCCGGACCTGACACAGCCACCCAATCCCTGAACCAAATCGGAGGAACCCATGAAAAGACGCAACTTCCTGATCAACGTCGCCGCAGGCGGCGGCGCGGCGGCGGCGACGCTCGCCGCGCCCGCGATCGCCCAGTCGCAGCCCAAGGTGCAATGGCGCCTGACCTCGGGCTTCCCCCGTGCGCTCGACACCATCTACGGCGCTGCCGAGACCTTCGCCAACCATGTGAAGGAGATGACCGACGGCAACTTCGAGATCGAGGTCTTCCCCGCCGCCGAGATCGTGCCGACCCCGCAGGCGGCCGAGGCGGTCGGCTCGGGCACCGTCGAGATGACCCACACCTGCTCCTACTACTACTGGGGCAAGGATCCGACCTTCGCGCTCGGAACCGCAATTCCCTTCAGCCTCAACGCCCGGCTGATGAACTCCTGGCTGTACCAGGGCGGCGGCAACGAGCTCCTGAACGCCTTCTACGCCAAGCAGAACCTCTACGGCATGCCCGGCGGCAACACCGGCGTGCAGATGGGGGGCTGGTGGCGCAAGGAGATCAACTCCCTCGACGACCTCAAGGGCGTCAAGATGCGCATCGCCGGCATCGCCGGCAAGGTGGTCGAAAAGCTCGGCGTGGTGCCGCAGCAGATCCCCGGCGGCGACATCTATCCCGCCCTCGAGCGTGGCACCATCGATGCCGCCGAATGGGTCGGCCCCTACGACGACCTCAAGCTCGGCTTCTACAAGGTCGCGCCGAACTACTACTACCCGGGCTTCTGGGAAGGCGGGCCAACCGTCCACTTCTTCGTCAACCTCGACAAGTGGAATGCCCTGCCGCCGGTCTACCAGGCGGTCCTCACCAACGCCGCCGCTTACGCCAACACCGACATGATGGCGATGTACGACGCGAGAAACCCCGAGGCGCTGCGCACGCTGGTCGGCGGCGGGGCCAAGCTCAAGGTCTTCCCGCCCGAGGTGATCGACGCCGCCTATACCGCCTCGCTCGGGCTCTACGACGAGCTCTCGGCGCAGAACGCCGACTTCAAGACCGTCTACGAGAGCGTCAAGGCGTTCCGCGGCGAAGGCTATCTCTGGTGGCAGGTGGCGGAATACAGCTACGACACCTTCATGATCCGCAACCGCACCAAGGGCTGACAAAGCTACCGCGCCGGGACGACCGGCGCGGTACCGAAATCCGCCGCAACGTCAGGCGCGCGCGCCCGCGTGCCCGCCTACTTCGTGACCGGCAGCTCGATCGCGGCCACCTGCTCGCTGATCGCCAGCCGGTCGGCCCGCCGCCGGTCGGTGACCAGCCCCGCGCCGTCCCCGAGCCGCCCCCAGCGTCCGTCGGCGAAAATCTCGAGCGGCTGGAAGCGCGACTTGTAGTCCATCTTGGCGCTGCCCGGCACCCAGTAGCCGAGATAGACGTAAGGCAGCTTCGACTCCGCAGCCATCGCGATATGATCGAGCACCACGTAGCTGCCGAGGCTCTCGCGCGCCAGTTGCGGGTCGAAGAACGAATAGACCATCGACACACCGTCCGACAGCACGTCGGTCAGGCAGACCGCCACCAGCCGGCCGTCGCGGTGATATTCGACCACGAGGCTCCGCACCGGCGACTCCTCGATCATCGCCGCGAACTCGCTCATGTCCATGTCGGCCATGCCGCCGCTCGCATGCCGCGCATCGAGATAGCGGCGGAACAGCTGGTACTGCACCGGGGTCGCGTTGGGCGTGCGCGGCGAGCGAACCAGCCCGGCGTTGCGCCGCACCACCCGCCGCTGGCTGCGGGTCGGGGCGAACTCGCCCACCACGATCCGCGCCGAAAGGCACGCCGAGCAACCGGCGCAGGACGGCCGGTACAGCACGTTCTGCGACCGCCGGAAGCCCTGATGCGACAGCACGTCGTTGAGGTGCGCCGCACCGTCGCCCTGCAGCGCGGTGAAGAGCTTGCGCTCGACCTTGCCGGACAGATACGGACACGGCTGCGGCGCTGTCACATAGAACTGATGCGACTGTGGCAGGCTATGGCGCATAGGGCCGGCTTCCCCCTTTCAGGGTGTTGAGCGTACCAACAGCGCTCGGGCGCCGGCAACAGGATTTTCCGCCCTCGGTGAATGTCGCGGCCGCCTCAGTCGGCCGGACGGACGATGGCCGTGGTCCCGAGCAGCAGGTCGGGAACCCCCTGCCGGTAGCGGGTGAAGAGGATGGTGGCGCAGCTCAGGAGCTGCAGGAACGGAAAGGCATAGCCGAGCGCATAGACCCCGGTGTGCAGCAAGGTCGTCGGCCCGTCGAACCGGGTCCCGTCGCCACGGCGGAACTCGATCCCGGCAAAGCGCATCCCCCAGGTGGCCGAGCCGCCCCCGATCGTCGCCATCCGGTAGAGGACGCCCACGCCCCCCACCACCAGCGGAAAGAGCGCGAAGCCGAAGCCCAGCGTCAGAAGCCCGAAGAGCAGGGCCAGCGGCACGCCCGCCGCCAGCACCAGCACCGCATCGATCAGCCAGGCCACGACGCGCCGCGACGGAACCCCGTCGTAGAACTGCCGGTCGAGATCCGGGTCCGGCAGGCCGCTCATCGGTCCGTAGATGCCAAAGGCGTTCATCGAGGCTCCCTCGGAGGTCAACGTCGCCGCAGATGTAGGAACCCCGGCCCGCTCCCGCAAGCACGCGGGAGCGCGCGCGGGAACTGGCACCGCCACTCACATGTGCAGCATCCGCCCGTAGGCGTCGAGCACCGCCTCGTGCATCATCTCGCTCAGCGTCGGGTGCGGGAAGACGGTGTTGATGAGCTCGACCTCGGTCGTCTCGAGCGTGCGTCCGACGACGTAGCCCTGGATCAGCTCGGTCACCTCCGCCCCCACCATGTGCGCGCCGAGCATCTCGCCGGTCTTGGCGTCGAACACCGTCTTGATCATCCCCTCGGGCTCGCCGAGCGCGATCGCCTTGCCGTTGCCGATGAACGGGAAGTGCCCGACCTTGATCTCGTAGCCCTGCTCCTTCGCCTTCGCCTCGGTCAGCCCGACGCTCGCCACCTGCGGCCAGCAGTAGGTGCAGCCCGCGATCGAGGTCGCCGGCGTCGGGTGCGGGTGCTGCCCGGCGATCAGCTCCGCCACCATCACCCCCTCGTGCATCGCCTTGTGCGCGAGCCACGGCGCCCCGGCGACGTCGCCGATCGCATAGAGCCCGTCGACCCCGGTGCGGCAGTATTCGTCGACCACGACGTGCGTCCGGTCGAGCTTCACCCCGAGCTCCTCGAGCCCGAGGTTCTCGACGTTGCCGACGATCCCCACCGCCGAGATCACCGTGTCGAAGTCCGCCTTGGTCTCCTTGCCGCCCTGCTCGATCGTCGCCGTCACCTTGTCCGCACCGCGCTCGAGCTTCTTGACCGTCGCGCCCTCGAGGATCGTCATCTTCTGCTTCTGGAACGCCTTCCTGGCGAAGGCCGAGATCTCCTCGTCCTCCACCGGCAGGATCCGCGGCAGCACCTCCACCACCGTCGTCTCGGCGCCGAGCGTGTTGTAGAAGCTCGCGAACTCGATCCCGATCGCGCCCAGAGCCGATCACCAGGAGCTTCTTGGGCATGTGCGGCGGCACCAGCGCATGCTTGTAGCTCCAGACCCGCTTGCCGTCCGCCTCGAGCCCCGGCAGGTCGCGCGCCCGCGCCCCGGTGGCGAGGATGATCGACTTCGCCTCGATCTCCTCGCTGCCCTTCTCGGTCTTGACCGTGAGCTTGCCCTTGGCCCCGAGCTTCGCCTCGCCCATCACCACGGCGATCTTGTTCTTCTTCATCAGGAATCCGACGCCGCCCGAAAGCTGCTTGGCCACCGCGCGCGAGCGCTTGACCACCGCGTCGATGTCGTAGCCGATGCCCTCGGCCTTCAGCCCGAACTCCTTGGCCCGGTGCATCAGGTGGAAGATCTCCGATGAGCGCAGCAGCGCCTTGGTCGGGATGCAGCCCCAGTTGAGACAGATGCCGCCGAGGTGCTCGCGCTCGATCACCACCGTCTTCAGGCCGAGCTGCGCCGCGCGGATCGCCGCCACGTAACCGCCCGGCCCCGCCCCGATCACCGCGACATCGTAGGTGCTGGCTGCCATGTCTGCGTTCTCCCTCGTGCTGTTTTGTGTTGCGCCCGCTACCGGGCTAGGCGGCGATCTGCTTGAACAGCCCGAGATAGCCGCCCGCCGCAAGAAAGGCCTCCTCCGCCGGCGTGCTTTCGCGCCCGAGCGCCGCGTTGCGAAACGGGAAGCGGCCGAAGCGGCGGATCACCTCCCGGTGCGCCACCGCGTGCCGCAGGTGATCCCCCGGATCCTCCCGGCCGAAGCTGGTCAGAAACAAGCGCACCGACTTGTCCTGGTCGGTCTGGACCTCCGAATGCATCAGCGGCAGATAAAAGAACTGCCGCTCCGGCAGCCCCACCTTCCGGTCGCCGCCGTGCAGGACCGCGAGCTTGGCGGTGGCGAGCGCCAGCCGGTCGCTGGCAAAGGAGCGGGCATCGCCGCGGAACATGTTGCGCGGCAACTGGTCGAGCAGGATGACGAGGGCGAGGCACGATTCCGCCTGCACCCTCCAGTCGGCGAGGCCGCCGGTGCGGCCGACGTCCCAGAGCGCCCCCCAGCGGTCGCGGATTCCGGCATCGATCGTTTCGTCGACGCGGTACCAGCCCTCGGGGCCGATCTCCTCCAGCCAGAAGTGGAGCAGTTCCTCTGCGGTCGCGTCCATCGGCGCCTCCCGTCCGTTGTGGGCGCAGTCTTCGTTGTCGCAGTCTTCACGAGGCGGCCCGAAAAGGAAAGCCGCCTCACGCGCGCCGCGCCGGGGTCTCGCCGGCGCGCTCGATCGCGACCTCCTGCGCCACCTCGAGCGCCACCGGCGAGGCCTGCGGCAAGACCGGCGCATAGGACGAGGTCTCCGCCGCCGACGGCGCCGCCCGCCGCGTCGAGCGCCAGAGCGCATAGGCCGCGATCAGTCCAAAGAGCACCCCAACGTAGGCGAAATAGGCGTTGGCGCCGAACCGCTGCATCAGCGCGCCGATCGCGAGCGGCCCGAGCATCGCCCCGAGCCCGTTGATGAAGAGCAGGCCACCGGAAGCCGCAGCCATGTCAGAAGGTTGCAGGAAGTCGTTGGTATAGGCGATGATCAGTGAATAGAGCGGATTCGCCACGCCGCCGATCACGAAGCCGAGCGCCAGCACCACGAAGACCGGCGACGGCAGCAACGCTCCGGCGAGCGTCAGCACCGCCCCGGCCGCGGTCAGCCCCATGATCAGCACCCGCCGGTCCATCCGGTCCGAGATCCAGCCGATCGGATACTGGAACACCAGGCCGCCGGCATAGATCACCGCGACGAACGCCGAGATCTCCGCGACCGACATCCCGCGCTGGGTCCCGAAGACCGACCCCATGCCGAAGATCGCCGCATAGACCCCGCCGAGCAGGAAGGTGCCGACGCAGCCGAGCGGCGAGATCGCGAAGAGCTGGCCCAGCGTCATCCGCTGCGTGGTCTGGAACGCGGGCGGCGTGCCGGCGGTGAGCAGGATCGGCAGGAAGGACACCGACACCAGCACCGACATCACGACGAAGAGGGTATAGCCGCCCGGATCGGCGAGGTTGAGGATGAACTGCGCCGAGATGATCCCCATCATCTGCACGATCATGTAGAGCGACAGCGTCTGTCCGCGGGTCTCGTTGGTCGCGGCGTTGTTGAGCCAGCTCTCGGAGACGACGTAGACCCCGGCGAAGGAGAAGCCGACGATCAGCCGCATCGCGCTCCAGACCCACGGGTTCGGCGCCGCGGCGTAGAGGATGAAGGCCGCCGAGATCATCGACCCGAGCGCGGCGAAGACCCGCACGTGACCGACCCGCGCGATCAGCGCCGTCGCCCGCCAGGATCCGAGCAGGAAGCCCACGTAATAGGCGCTCATCACCAGCGACATCGTCGCCGCGTCGTATCCCTCGATCGCGCCACGGATGCCGAGCAGCGTGCCTTGCAGCCCGTTCCCGAGCAGCAGCAGCAGGATGCCGAGCAAAAGCGGCCAGGACGTGCGCAGGACAAAAAGCATCCCTAGCTCCGCGGTAGCAGCAGCGACGCGTCGCCGTAGGAGAAGAAGCGGTACCGCTCGGCGATCGCGTGCGCATAGACCGCGCGGATCCGTTCCATCCCCATCAGCGCCGAGACCAGCATCAGGAGCGTCGAGCGCGGCAGGTGGAAGTTGGTCATCAGCCCGTCCGCAATCCGAAAATCGTACCCCGGCCGGATGAAGATGTCCGTCTCCCCCGACCAAGGCGCGATCCGCCCGGGCCCGGTCGCCGCCGTCTCGATCAGCCGCAGCGCCGTGGTCCCGACCGGGATCACCCGTCCCCCCCGCGCGCGCGCCGCCGCGATCGCCTGCGCCGTCCCGACGCCGATCTCGCCCCATTCCGCGTGCATCCGGTGCTCCTCGATCGCGTCCACCTTCACCGGCAGGAACGTCCCCGCCCCCACGTGCAGCGTCAGGAACGTCCGGTCGACCCCGCGCGCCGCCAGCGCCGTCATCAGTTCGTCGTCGAAATGCAGCGACGCCGTGGGCGCCGCCACCGCCCCCGGCCGCGCCGCAAACACCGTCTGGTAGTCCTCGCGGTCCGCCGCATCCGCCGGCCGGCGCGCGGCGATATAGGGCGGCAACGGCATCTCTCCCTGTCGCTCGAGCGCCGCCTCGAGCGCGGCGTCCCCGAGCCCGAAGGCCAGCGCCGCCTCGCCCCCGTCCCGCCCGGTCACCTCCGCCACCAGCCCGCCGCCGAAGTCGATCCGGTCGCCCGTCGCGAGCCGCTTGGCCGGCCGCACCAGCGCCCGCCACCGCCCCTCGCCGCTCCGCGCCACCAGCGTCGCCTCGATCCGCGCCCCGGCGCCCCCCGCCCGCCGGCGCACGCCGGTGAGCCGCGCCGGTATCACGCGGGTGTCGTTGAAGACCAGGAGGTCGCCCCGCTCCAGCCAGTCGCCGAGCCGCGCCACCGTGGAATCCGCGATTGCGTCGCCCGCGGCGACGAGCAGCCGCGAGGCCCGCCGCGGCCGGAGCGGACGCAGCGCGATCAGCTCCTCCGGCAGCGCGTAGTCGAAGTCGTCAATCCGCATGCGAACCCTCCGGCCGCCGTATATGCTCGCCGGCCAGAGGCCACAATCGGAGTCCCGCCCATGCCCGTCGAAGCCGGCCAGCCCGTCCCCGAATTCTCGCTGCCGAGCGACGCCGGCACCCGCGTCGGTCCCGCCGACTTCCGCGGCAAGAAGCTGGTGATCTACTTCTACCCCAAGGACGACACCTCCGGGTGCACGCTCGAGGCGGTCGAGTTCACCGCCCGCGCCGACGACTTCGCCGCCGCCGGCACCGCCGTCCTCGGCATCTCCCGCGACAGCGTGAAGAGCCATTGCAGGTTCCGCGACAAGCATTCGCTCCGGGTCGTCCTGCTCTCCGACGAGGACGGCACCGTCACCGAGCGCTTCGGCGTCTGGGTCGAGAAGTCGATGTACGGACGAAAATTCATGGGAATCGAGCGCGCGACCTTCCTTGTCGACGCCGTCGGCAGCGTGACCCGCGTCTGGCGCAACGTGAAGGTCCCCGGCCACGTCGAGGAGGTTCTGCAGGCGGCCAACGCACTCTGACGTTTACCGACCGGCAGAATGCCCCGCCTGCCAACGGCTTGCGCCCGGCGTCTGAGACCCAGGGTCAGCCGCAGCGCGGATCTCCTTGAGGTTGCATCTGGGCGAATATCCGCCGATCAGTCCGGGGGCTTTCCAGCCCCTTCGCCGCAGCGTTGCATTGGTTCTCAGGCCTTCCTAGACACGGAGGCGGTGTGGGGGCTGTCGCCCGCAAGATAGAACGAACAACCTGGGGGTGACCGCATGGCGGATGAGCGTCGTGGGAAAACCGGCTTGCTGTCGGCACTGTTCCCGGAAAAGAGGCTGTTCATCCACTCCGGTGACGCGACCCACTACATCCGCCTGAGCCCCCTGTCGCAGCTCGTGTCGGGGACCGCAGCGCTCCTGGCGATGGGCTGGATGGCGGTCGCCACCGCCACCGTCGCGACCGACCTCATCAACGCCCGTCTCGGCCCCACCCCTTCGGTGGTGATCGAGGCGGCCTACCAGGACCGGCTGAACGCGCTCGCCAGCGAGCGCGACCGGCACGCCGTCGAGGCCCGCTCGGCGCAGGAGCGATTCCAGGTCGCGATGGAGCAGATCAGCCGGCAGCAGTCGGCGATCCTGAAGTCGGTCGAGGACCGGCGCGAGCTTTCGACCGCGCTCGACCTGATGCGCCAGCGGCTCAAGGACGCCGTCGGGCAGCGCGACGCCGCCTCCGGCGCGAACGACCGGCTGCAGGCCGAGATGCAGGCGGCCGCGAAATCGCTCGACGGCGAAGATGGCGGCGATCTCGCCGACACCCTGCGCACCGTCTCCGGCGCACTCAGCGATGCCGTGGCCGCCCGCGACGCCGCCAACACCGAGCGCGCGGCGCTGGCGCAGCAGCTCGGCGACCTCGAGCTCAGCGTCAAGGTCAACGACCAGCGCCAGGACCAGATGGTCGATCAGCTCGAGCAGGCGGTGGTCATGTCCTTCGGGCCGCTCGAGAAGATCTTCAAGAACGCCGACGTCGACGTCGACAATCTGATCGAGAAGGTGCGCGGCTCCTACTCCGGCGTCGGCGGCCCGCTCGGCCCGGTCTCGGTCAGCACCCGGTCGTTCGACGACAGCGCGCTCAGCGGCCGCTACGACCAGTTGATGGGCGACCTCGACCGCATGAACCTGATGCGGATCGCTGCCGACAAGCTGCCGCTCGCGCTGCCGCTGCACGACGACTTCCGCTTCACCAGCGCCTTCGGCTACCGCCACGACCCCAAGGGCCGCGGCACCCGGATGCACGCGGGGGTTGACCTCGCCGGGCCGCGCGGGACCCCGATCTACGCCACCGCCGAGGGGGTCGTGGTCTATGCCGGGCCCGAGAGCGGCTACGGCAACGTCGTGCGGATCCAGCACGATTTCGGCTTCGAGACCGTCTACGCGCACCAGAGCAGAATTCGTGTCAAGGTCGGACAACAGGTATCGCGTGGCGTGCAAATAGGTGATATGGGTTCAACCGGGCGTAGTACCGGCTCGCATCTCCACTACGAGGTTCGGGTCAACGGGCAGCCCGTGAATCCGATGACCTATCTGGAGGCCGCAAAGGATGTTTTCTAAGCCGAGACCGGAAGAAACCCTGCCGCCGCTGCCGTCGGCGACGCCCGTTTCGACTGCCCCTTCCACCCCGACCGCGATCGAGCCGAGGCCGGCCTCGGCCGCCCCCGCCCCGACGGCGCCCAAGCCGAAGCCCGCACCCTCGGTGCTCTCCTCGGACCTCACCATCCTCGGCAACGTCCGCTCGAGCGGCGACATCCAGGTCGAGGGTACCGTCGAGGGCGACGTGCGCGCCCAGATGCTGATCGTCGGCGAAGGCGCGACGGTCAAGGGCGAGGTGCTGGCCGAGGAGGTCGTCGTGCACGGTCGGGTGATCGGCCGGCTGCGCGGCCTGAAGGTGCGGCTCAGCGCCTCGGCGCGCTGCGAGGGCGACATCGTCCACAAGACCATCGCAATCGAGAGCGGCGCCCACTTCGAAGGCTCGGTGCAGCGCCAGGACGACCCGCTCGGCGCCGCGAGCGGCAAGGGCGAGCTCGCCCGCCGCACCCCGGCGATCGCCGCCGCCGAATAACGACCGCAACCGGGCCGGTCCCGCCTGGCGGCGGGGCCCCCGCAGCGGCCACCGCCGTGCGCCTGGCGGGTTCCGACCGGCTACGCCGCCGCCGAAGCCGCCAACCGCGATCAGACGTGCGGCCGGGAGGCGCGGCCGCAGCCTGCGCCGCGGCGGCCGCCCGGCCCCGGTGAAGCGGCGTTTACCACTCCTCGCAAGACCGGCTTCTCAAGCCGGCCGGACCTGTCCGATCCTGTTTTCGGGGGCGCTGCGCCGTTAACCGGTTAACCCTGCCCGCCCCGCAGGCGCTCAGTCTGCCGCCTGCGCTTCCGCCCGGCTCTTGCCCGCGACCTGCTGCGCCAGCGTCGCCGCCATGAACGGGTCGAGGTCACCGTCGAGCACGCCCGCCGTGTCCGAGGTCTCGTACTCGGTCCTCGAGATCCTTCACCATCTGGTAGGGCTGCAGCACGTAGGAGCGGATCTGGTTGCCCCAGCCCGCGTCGCCCTTGGCCTCGTGCTGCGCGGTGATCGCCTCGTTGCGCTTGCGAAGCTCGAGCTCGTAGAGCCGCGACTTCAGCGCGGCCATCGCGTTCGCCCGGTTCTGGTGCTGCGACTTCTCCGAGCTCGTCACCACGATATTGGTCGGCAGGTGGGTGATCCGCACCGCCGAGTCGGTGGTGTTCACATGCTGCCCGCCCGCCCCCGACGAGCGATAGGTGTCGATGCGGATGTCGTTCGGCTGCACGTCGACGTCGATATTGTCGTCGACGACCGGATAGACCCAGACCGAGGCGAACGACGTCTGCCGCCGCGCCGCCGAGTCGAACGGCGAGATGCGCACCAGCCGGTGCACCCCCGACTCGGTCTTCAGCCAGCCGTAGGCGTTCGTCCCGGCGATCCGGTAGGCGACCGAGCGGATCCCCGCCTCCTCGCCCGGGCTCTCGGCGATCATCTCGACCTTCATCCCGTGCGCCTCGGCCCAGCGCACGTACATGCGCGCCAGCATCTGCGCCCAGTCGCAGCTCTCGGTGCCGCCGGCGCCGGCGTTGATCTCGAGGAAGGTGTCGTTGCCGTCCGCCTCGCCGTCGAGCAGCGCCTCGATCTCGCGCTGCGCCGCCTGCTCGCGCAGCGCCGCGATCGCCGCCTCGGCATCTTCGACCACCGCCGCGTCGCCCTCGGCCTCGGCGAGCTCGATCATCTCGCGCTGGTCGGAAAGCTCGCGCTCGAGCCCGCGATAGGCGTCGATCGCATCCGCCAGCACCTGGCGCTCGCGCATCAGCTTCCGCGCCCGCGCGGGATCGTTCCACAGATCCGGCGCCTCGGTCATCGCGTTCAGCTCTTCCAGCCGATGCTCGGCCGTCTCCCAGCCCAGCCGCTGCCTGAGCAGCGCCAGCGACTTCTCGATCTCTTCCACCAGCCGTTCGGTTTCGGCCCGCATGTGACTTTCCCGGATGATCCTGAGGCCTCCGGCCGCGCAGAGCGGCCGGAACGGAGCTATCTAGTCAGCGTCCCGCCAGCGGTCAATTCACTCCGGCCGGACGAACCTGCCGGCGATGCGCCCCAGTCCGCCCCATCTCCGGCGCAGCTCGGTCTGCCGGGCGGTATTGGCGTGCGGAAACGGCACCGAAGGCAGCGGCTTGCCGAGGAAAGCGCAGAGCGGCTCCCAACCCGGCCGTTTCGACCAATCGAGCGTGATCAGGTCGTCCGGCCGGTCGCGAAAGTACCCGGCGACCTCGGCGTTGTGCGCGAGCATCCGGGCACGATAGACCGCCTCGTGTCCCCTGGGATGCCCGACGCCGTAGATGAGCTGGCGCATCGGCGAATCCCGCTCGTCGAAATCGCGCAGGGTGCTCGCGAGCCAGCGGTCGGGATCGCGCACGGTCAGGATGAACTTCGAGCCGGGATGCAGCGCGTCCATTCTCGCATAGACCAGCGGCCAGGGATTGTCCTGGAACGCGTCGAACTCCGCCGAAAGCGCTTCGACCATCCCGTCGAGCTTGCGCGCGATCTCCGGGTCCTTGGTGCCGTTCGGCCCGGTTACGCGATAGCCGAGGATCTCCAGCGCATCGCGCAGCGTCGTGGTCCCGGTCTTGTGGAACCCGATGCCGAAGACCTTCCGCTGCATCCGCCGCGCCCGCTTCAGTAGAGCCCGCCGCTCGACATCGACCCGAGCGAGGGATTCTTCGGCAGCGACCTCGTCTGCCCGCGGACGCGCACCTGCTCGATCGCCGGCGAGTTGCGCACGTCGTCGTAGAGCGGCACGTCGGCGCCCATCTTCCAGCCCGCGTCCACGGTGTTGCCGTAGGCGCCCACCATCAGCTCCTGGCCGTCGCGGATATACTCCGCCTGCACGTTGTCGCCGGTGGCGTCGTCGGAGAGCCGCTGCCCGGTATGGCGGTCGATCCTGATGAAGTGCCCGCCCGGCGGCACCGCCCAGGTCACCGGCCCCTGCCCCGCCATCGCCTTCTTGATGAACTCGACGAAGATCGGCGCGCAGAGCGTGCCGCCGAAGGCGCTCTCGCCGAGCGGCCGCGGGTTGTCGTAGCCCATGTAGCACCCCGCGACGATGCGCGGGCTGTAGCCGATGTACCAGACGTCCTTGGCCTCGTTGGTCGTGCCGGTCTTGCCCGCGAGGTTGAGGTGCAGCTTGCCCACGGTCGCGGCGCTGGTGCCGCGGCTCACCGCCCCCTGCAGCATCGAGGTCACCTGATAGGCGGTGATCGCATCCATCACCCGCTCGGCGTTGGAGTGGATCATCGGATCCTCGGCATCGGCCACGTCGTCCGCCGCACATTCCTCGCACTGGCGCTGGTCGTGGCGGTAGATGGTCTTGCCGTAGCGGTCCTGCACCCGGTCGACCAGCGTCGGCTCCACCTTCAGCCCGCCGTTCGCGAGCTCGGCATAGGCCGCCACCATCTTGTACAGCGTCGTCTCCCCCGCCCCGAGCGAATAGCTCAGGAGCGGCGGCATGTTGTCGTAGATGCCGAACTTCTCGCCGTAGCGCGCGACCGTGTCCATGCCGATGTCCTGCGCGATGCGCACCGTCATCAGGTTGCGCGACTGCTCGATGCCGGTCCGCATCGGCGTCGGCCCGTAGTAGGTGTTGCCCGAGTTCTCCGGCTTCCAGATCCCCGCCCCGGTCGCCACCTCGATCGGCGCGTCGAGCACGATCGTCGCCGGGCTGTAGCCCTGGTCGAGCGCTGCGGCATAGACGAACGGCTTGAACGACGACCCGGGCTGCCTGAGCGCCTGCGTCGCCCGGTTGAACACGCTCGACTGGTAGGAAAATCCGCCCTGCATCGCGAGCACCCGGCCCGTCTGCGTGTCCATCGCCATGAACCCGCCCTGGATCGCCGGGATCTGCCGGTACGACCAGTGGTCGAAGGCGCCGCCCTTCTCGATCGCCTTGACGAAGACCACATCGCCCACCGCCCAGAGGTCCTGCGGACCCTTCGGCGCGCGCAGCCGGCCGGTGTCGCTCGCGCGCACCCGCGCCCACGCGGCATCCGCAAAGGCCAGCACGTCCCCGTCCGCCGCCGCCGGCACGCCCTCGACCCCGATCCGCGCGCCCGACTCGCCGAGCGACAGCACCACCGCGGGGTGCCAGCCGGCGATGTCGCGCGGCACCCGGGTCGCGCCGAGCGCCTTACGCCAGCTCGCCGCGTCGGCCGGGTCGAAGCTCGCGGGATCGATCCGGGCCACCGGCCCGCGATAGACCTTGAGCGCGCGGTCGTAGTCTTCGAGCCCGTCGCGCAGCGCCTGCGCCGCGACCGCCTGCAGGTCGGGATCGACCGTGGCGCGGATGGTCAGCCCGCCGGTGAACAGCTGCTCGTCGCCGAACCGCTCGGACAGCTGGCGGCGGATCTCGTCGGTGAAGTAGTCGCGCGGCGGGATTTCGCTCCGCGCCGAGACGATGGCGCCGCTCTGCACCGTCACCAGGTCTTCCTTCATCGCGGCATCGGCATCGGCGCGGGTCGCGTAGCCGTTCTTGGCCATCTGATCGAGCACGTAGTTGCGCCGCGAAATCGCGGCCGCCTTCTCGCGCACCGGATGCAGCATGCTCGGCGCCTGCGGCAGCGCCGCCAGATACGCCGTCTCCGCCAGCGTCAGCTGGTCGAGCGACTTGGCGAAATAGGTCTGCGCCGCGGCGGTGACGCCGTAGGCGTTCTGCCCGAGGAAGATCTCGTTGAGGTAGAGCTGGAGGATCTCGTCCTTCGACAGCGTGTTCTCGAGCCGGGTCGCGAGGATGATTTCCTTGATCTTGCGCTCGCCGGAACGGTCCCCGGTCAGGAGGAAGTTCTTCATCACCTGTTGGGTGATCGTCGAGGCGCCGCGCAGCCGCCCGCCGTGCACCGCCGAGTTGTAGACCGCCGCGACGATCCCGCGCGGATCGAAGCCGTGGTGCTCGTAGAAGTTCTTGTCCTCGGCCGAGATGAACGCCTGCTTCACCCGGTCGGGAATCTCGTCGATGGGCGTGAAAATCCTCCGCTCCCGGGCGAATTCGTCCATCAACTGGCCGCGGCCGGAATAGATCCGGCTCAGCGTCGCCGGCTCGTAGTTCTCGAGCTGGGCGTAGTCCGGCAGATCCTTGCCGTAGATCGCGATGACCGCCGCCATTCCGGCGAGCGCCATCACGAAGCCGATCGTCAGCCAGCTGAAAAGAAACCCAAAAAATCTCAGTATGATGCGTAGCACGATTCGCTTCCCGGACCCGCGTCCCGAACCCTACCGAAGCCGGTCCGAAACGTCAAAATCCCCGCCGCCCGCGTGCCGCCACCGCCGGGGGCCACGGCCGCCGCAATTTATCCAGCCCCGCCGGAAGCTTGCACTCCGGCAGCGGAAAAACCATTTGTCATTTTCGGTGGCGCATGCGTATGGTCGGCGTCCGGAGATGGGCGGCCTTTGCCGTCATCACGTACTCGTATTCGTCGCAAGCTCGCGGCATCGCAAGACCGCTGAAGTCGTCTTGGATGATCCCGGCAACACCTGCGGCAGGCGTTCGCGCCACCTGATGAATCGTGCCGGGCCGGCGGCCCGGTCGTACTGGGTCCGGGGAACTGCCGGGCCGGAGAAGAACCGCGGTGAAGCGCGCAGGACCAGAAGCGATCTCCAAGTCGGGCTCCGATGCGAGCCAGGCATCGATTGCTGGTCGCCGCGCTTTCCGATCACCCCTTGGAACGCTGCATGCCGCCGGCCGGATCGCGCCGGCGGCCTTGCGCGCTCGCGAAAGAAATCATGACAAAGAAAATGCTGATCGATGCCACGCACGCGGAAGAGACCCGCGTCGTGGTGGTGGACGGGAACCGGGTCGAGGAATTCGACTTCGAGTCGCTTAACAAGCGGCAGCTCGCCGGCAACATCTATCTCGCCAAGGTCACGCGCGTCGAGCCGTCGCTGCAGGCGGCCTTCGTCGACTACGGCGGCAACCGCCACGGGTTCCTCGCCTTCTCGGAAATCCATCCCGACTACTACCAGATCCCCAAGGCCGACCGCGAGGCGCTGATCGCCGAGGAAGCCGCCCTCGCCCGCGAGGCCGACGAGGAGGCGACCCGCGAGAAGCCCAAGCGCGCCGGGCGCTCGCGGGGCCGTCGCCGGACCCAGCCCGCCGCCGAAGGCGCGCCGGAAGACGCCGTGATCACGGCAGCGGTGACCGACCTCTCGGACCCCGAAGCGGGAGACCTCTCCGACGTGCCGCCGCCGTCGGCAGCCGCCGGCGACATCGAGATCTTCGTTCCGGACGAGCCCGCCGCCGAGGCCGGCGAGCACGACGACGACCATGCCGGCCACGATCATGCCGAGCACGACCCCGCCGGCGACGACATGGCGGCGGACGAGCCCGCGCCCGACGCCGAATTCGAGGCGGTCGGTGGCGACGACGTCGCCGAGGAGCGGGCGCCGCGGCGGCCGCCGCTGCGCGCCCGCCGCTACAAGATCCAGGAAGTGATCAAGGTCCGCCAGATCCTGCTGGTCCAGGTCGTCAAGGAAGAGCGCGGCAACAAGGGCGCCGCCCTCACCACCTACCTCTCGCTCGCCGGCCGCTACTGCGTGCTGATGCCCAACACCGCCCGCGGCGGCGGCATCTCCCGCAAGATCACCAACGCCGCCGACCGCAAGAAGCTCAAGGAGATCTCCTCCTCGATCACGGTGCAGGAAGGTGCCGGCCTGATCATCCGCACCGCCGGCGCCAGCCGCACCAAGACCGAGATCAAGCGCGACTACGAATACCTGCTGCGCCAGTGGGAGATGATCCGCGACCTCACGCTGCAGTCGATCGCTCCGGCGCCGATCTACGAGGAAGGCAGCCTGATCAAGCGGGTGATCCGCGACCTCTACAGCCGCGAGATGGACGAGATCCTCGTCGATGGCGAGCGCGGCTACCGCGAGGCCAAGGACTACATGAAGATGCTCATGCCTTCGCACGCGAAGTACGTGAAGCACTACGCCGAGCCGCTGCCGCTCTTCTCGCGCTTCCAGGTCGAGAGCTACCTCTCGGCGATGTTCAACCCCACGGTCCAGCTCAAGTCCGGCGGCTACATCGTCATCGACGTCACCGAGGCGCTGGTCGCGATCGACGTCAACTCCGGCCGCGCCACCCGCGAGGCCTCGATCGAGGACACCGCGCTCAAGACCAACATGGAGGCTGCCGAGGAGGCCGCCCGCCAGATGCGCCTGCGCGATCTCGCCGGCCTCATCGTCATCGACTTCATCGACATGGAGGACCGGCGCAACAACGCCGCCGTCGAGAAGAAGCTCAAGGACAAGCTCAAGACCGACCGCGCCCGCATCCAGGTCGGCCGCATCTCCGCCTTCGGCCTGCTGGAGATGTCGCGCCAGCGCCTGCGCCCCGGCATGATCGAGGCGACCACCAGGGCCTGCCCGCACTGCCACGGCACCGGCCGCGTCCGTTCGGACGACTCGCTCGCCCTCGCCCTCCTGCGCGAGGTCGAGGAGGAGGGGGTGAAGCAGCGCTCCAAGGAAGTGCTGATCGTCGCCCCCGTCGAGATCGCCAACTACCTCCTCAACCAGAAGCGCGAGCATGTCGCGATGATCGAGGCGCGCTTCGGCCTGTCGGTGCGCGTCGAGGGCGACCCGTCGCTGATCAGCCCCGACTACCGCGTCGAGCGGTTCAAGACCGCCTCGCGGATCATCCCGTCGCCGGAGAACCTGAACCTGCCCAGCGTCGCCTACCCCGACGATGTCGAGGAAGAGGACGAGGACGAGCACGAGGACGAGCCCGCCCGCGAGACGGCGGCCGAAGGCGAGCGCGGCGCCGCCGGCAAGCGCAAGCGTCGTCGCCGCCGCCGCGGCGGCAAGGGCAGCGGCCAGGAGAACGGCGCCTCGCCTTCGACCGAGGCGGAGCCAACGACCGAAGCGGACGCCGGAACCGCGGCCGACGCCGAGGCCGAGCGCCCCGAGCCCGCCATCGCCGCCGAGGAAAGCCCGGCCGAGCCTGCCGCCCGCCCGAAGTCCCGACGGCGCTCACGCGCGCGGAGCGGCCAGCCTGCCGGGAGAGGGAACCGAGCCCGCTTCCGCCGAGGCTCCCGCCAGGGCGGCCTCGCCCTTCGGCGAGGTGATCGACATCGCCGAGGAGCCCGCCTCGCAGATCGTCGAGGTGCCCGAGAGCGACGCACCCCAGCGCCGCTCGCGCCCGCGCGTGCGCCAGCCGGTCGCGGCGGTCCTCGCCGAGCGCGCCGAGCCGACGGTCTCCGAACCGGCCCCCGCGCCGGAGCCCGCGGCGCCGGACTCCGCTTCCCCGGACTCCGCTGTCCCGGAACGCGCGGCCCCGGAACCCGCTCCGGTGCCGGAGCCCGCCGACGAACCGGAGGCAGCGGAACCGCCGGCGCCGGCCCCCTCCGAACCCGAGCTCGAGACGAGCGAGGCATCCGCTTCCGCCGAACCCGCGTCCGACGCGGACAGTGGCCCCAAGCGCCGCGGCTGGTGGTCGCGCGCCCTCAGCGGCTCCTGAGCACCGCCGAGCCGGCGCCGTCCGCGGCGCCGGCCGCCCAGGCCTCGAGCCGGGCGATCCCTTCGGCCATCTCCGCGGTTGCTCCCGCGTAGGAAAACCGCAGTGTCCCGCCGCCCCGCCGCGGATCGAAGTCGAGCCCGGGCGTCACCGCCACCCCCGCCTCGCGCAGGATTCGCGCCGCCAACGCCCGGCTGTCGTCGGTCATCCCGCTCACGTCCGCATAGATGTAGAACGCACCGTCCGGCGGCGCGATGCGCGCAAAGCCGGCGCGCGGCAGCCCCTCGAGCATCAGCGCCCGGTTCGCCCGGTAGACCCCGACGTTGCGCTCCAGCTCCTCCACCTCGTCCATCGCCGCCAGCGCCGCCACCTGGCTCGCATGCGGCGCGCAGATGAAGAGGTTCTGCACCAGCCGCTCGATCCGCCGCACGTGCGCCTCCGGCACAACCAGCCAGCCGACCCGCCAGCCGGTCATCGAGAAGTACTTCGAGAACGAGTTGACCACGTAGACCTCGTCCGAGATCTCCAGCGCCGTCACCGCCCGGCCGCCGTAGTCTATCCCGTGGTAAATCTCGTCCGACACCACCGCGATCCCCCGCTCCGCCGCCGCCCCGATCAGCGCCGCGAGCTCCGGGCGCGCCAGCATCGTGCCGGTCGGATTGGCCGGGCTCGCCACGATCAGCCCGGCGAGATCACCGCCGAGCTGCCCCGCGACCGGCTGGAACCGCGCCTCCGGCCCTGTCGGCAGCCCCACCGGCACCAGATCGAGCGCCCGCAGGATGTGCCGGTAGCTCGGATAGCCCGGCTCGCCCAGCGCCACCCGCTCCCCCGCCGCGAAGAGGCTGGTGAACGCCAGGATGAAGGCCGCCGAGGACCCCGCGGTCACCACCACCCGCCCCGGATCGAGATCGACCCCGTACCGCTCGCGATAAAGCCGCGCGATCCGCCCCCGCAGCTCCGGCAGTCCCAGCGCCACGGTATAGCCGAGCGGCCCCGCCTCCATCGCCGCGGCGAGCGCCCGCCGCGCCGCCGCCGGCGCCGGGGTGCCCGGCTGGCCCACCTCCATGTGCACGACCGAGCGCCCGCTGGCCTCGAGCCGCCGCGCCGCCTCCATCACGTCCATCACGATGAAGGGATCGACCTCGCCCCGCGCGCTCGTCCGCATGCTTCCTCCTCGCGCCCTGCCCGGCATCAGCCACGAAAGCCCGCCCGCATGCAACCGCGGCGCCCGCCGCTCGCTCGGCCGTGAGGTCCGCCTGGCGGGGGCTGGCGGTGAGCGGCGCTTGCGCCTACGATGCGGCAACCGCCCGAACCGTCGAAGGGACTCCATGCGCGCGCTGCTGTTCGGCCTGACGGCCGCCCTGGGAATTGCCATGTCGCTGCCCGCCCTCGCGCAGGAGGCGCAGCAGTCCTCGCCGCTCAGCGCGATGGACAAGGACGCCCTGCACGCCGAGATCCGGTCCTACCTGCTGGAGAACCCGGAAATCCTGATGCAGATGATCCAGCTCCTCGACGAGAAGCAGAAGGCCGCGACCGCCGACGGCGACAAGGGGCTGATCGCGCAGAACGCCCCGCAGATCTTCGACGACGGCTTCTCCTGGGTCGGCGGCAACCCGGACGGCAAGTTCACCGTCGTCGAGTTCCTCGACTACCAGTGCGGCTTCTGCCGCAAGGCGCAGCCCGAGATCGGCGAGCTTATCACCAGCGACGGCGACATCCGGCTGATCGTGAAGGAGATGCCGATTCTCGGTCCCGGCTCCGACCTCGCCGCGCGCGCGGCGGTGGCGACGATGATCACCAAGGGCCCCGAGACCTACGCCACGCTGCACGACCGGCTGATGCGCCTCAAGGGCCAGATCACCGACACGAGCCTCGACACCGTGCTGACCGACAGCGGCCTCGACCCCGCCGCGATCCGCGTCGCCATGAACGATCCCGAGGTCGACCGTCGCATCTCCGCCACGCGCGACCTCGCCCAGAAGCTCGCCATTTCCGGCACGCCGACCTTCGTCTTCGACAACCAGATGGTTCGCGGCTATCTGCCGCTCGACCAGATGCGCAGCCTCGTGGGCCAGGTGCGGGCCTCGAACTGAACGGCGAACGCGCCCGCGACCGCCCCCGCAACTCGGCACTTTCCTCGCCGGTTCCCGCCGCTTATACAGGCCCTCACCCCAACGAGGGCCGGCGGCGGAGCCCGCTTCGAAAGAACAGGGCGCAGGGATGAGCAAAAGACCCCAGGAGTCGGACATCGAGTTCATCAAGGCGCTCGCGGGTCTCCTGCGCGAAAACGACCTCACCGAGATCGAAGTCAACCGCGACTACGGCGACGACGACGCGCTGACCGTGCGCGTCGCGCGCCAGGTGACCAACGTGCTAGCCGCGCCGGCCCCGCAGCCCTCGCCGATGGCGCTGCCTGCGCCGCAGGCAGGCTTCGCGGCCAGCGCCCCGCCGGCGGCGGCGGACCCCTCCGACGACCCCGGCGTCGTCGCCTCGCCGATGGTCGGCACCGCCTACCTGCAGGCCGAGCCGGAAACGCCGCCCTTCGTCAAGGTCGGCGACCCGGTGACCGAGGGACAGACAATCCTGATCATCGAGGCGATGAAGACGATGAACCAGATCCCGGCGCCGCGGGCCGGCCGGGTCAAGCGCATCCTGGTCGAGGACGGCCAGCCGGTCGAGTTCGGCGCGCCCCTGATCATTCTGGAATGAACGGCCGCCCGACGGCCCAGGCTTGAGGCCCCCCATGTTCAAGAAGGTGCTGATCGCGAACCGGGGCGAGATCGCGCTCCGGATTCACCGTGCCTGCAAGGAAATGGGCATCCAGACCGTCGCGATCCATTCGACGGCGGACTCCAACGCCATGCACGTGCGCATGGCCGACGAGAGCGTCTGCATCGGCCCGCCGCCCGCGACCCAGAGCTATCTCTCGATCCCCAACATCATCGCCGCCTGCGAGATCACCGGCGCCGAGGCGATCCACCCCGGCTACGGCTTTCTCTCCGAGAACGCCAATTTCGTGCAGATCGTCGAGGACCACGGGCTGACCTTCATCGGCCCGACCGCCGAGCACATCCGCATCATGGGCGACAAGATCACCGCCAAGGAGACGATGAAGAACCTCGGGGTGCCCTGCGTTCCCGGCTCCGACGGCGCGGTGCCGACGCTGGAGGAGGCGCGCAAGGTCGGGGCCGCCCTCGGCTATCCGGTGATCGTCAAGGCGACCGCCGGCGGCGGCGGCCGCGGCATGAAGCTCGCCCGCCACGCCGACGAGATGGAGTCGGCCTTCCAGACCGCCCGCGCCGAGGCCAAGGCCGCCTTCGGCAACGACGAGGTCTATCTCGAGAAGTACCTCACCACCCCGCGCCACATCGAGGTGCAGGTCTTCGGCGACGGCAAGGGCGGCGCGGTCCATCTCGGCGAGCGCGACTGCTCGCTGCAGCGCCGCCACCAGAAGGTGCTCGAGGAGGCGCCCTCCCCGGTCATCGACGCCCGCACCCGCGCGCGGATCGGCCGCACCTGCGCCAACGCCGTCGCGCGGATCAACTACGCCGGCGCCGGCACCATCGAGTTTCTCTACGAGGACGGCGAGTTCTACTTCATCGAGATGAACACGCGCCTCCAGGTCGAGCACCCGGTCACCGAGGCGATCTACGACGTCGACCTCGTGCAGGAGCAGATCCGCGTCGCCGCCGGCCTGCCGATGTCCTTCACCCAGGCCGAGCTCGAACCCGCCGGCCACGCCATCGAATGTCGGATCAACGCCGAGAAGCTGCCGTTATTCCAGCCCTCGCCCGGCAAGATCCGCACCTACTACGCCCCCGGCGGCCTTGGCGTGCGCATGGACAGCGCCATCTTCGACGGCTACACCATCCCGCCCTACTACGACAGCCTGATCGGCAAGCTGATCGTGCACGCCCGCACCCGCGATCTCGCGCTCGCCCGCCTGCGCCGGGCGCTGTCCGAGCTGATCGTCGACGGCATCGACACCACGACCCCGCTCTTTCACGCGCTGCTCGAAGAGCCCGACATCCAGGCCGGCCGCTACAACATCCACTGGCTCGAGGAATGGCTCGCGCGGGAGTAGATCGGACGGCCCCTGTCCGGCTGGTTCCCGCTCCCCCGCACGGCGACCGGCTATCCGCGACCGTTTTTCACCCGGTTGGGTGAAGCTGGACCTCGCCTCATCACCTATCGTCATTCGAGCAAGGGACGTGGCGGGGGAACGCAACGATGGGCATCGGGGCCGACGCCGATCCGGTCGGGATGGACAGCGGGTGCGGGATGCGCTTCGCTCTCCCGAACCGAACCGTGGGTCACGCATGAAGGACGAGCTGCCCGAGCTCACCCCTGCCCTTCTCCTGCAGGCCTACGCCTCGGGGGTCTTCCCGATGGCCGAGACCGCCGACGCCGAGGAGATCTTCTGGGTCGATCCGCGCCGGCGCGGCATCCTGCCGCTCGACGCCCTGCACGTCTCCCGCCGGCTTGCACGCAGCTTTCTCCACGACCCGTTCGAGATCGCCGTCGACCGTGACTTTCCCGCCGTCCTTGCCGCCTGCGGCGAGCGGTCCGAGACCTGGATCAACGGCCAGATCGCCCGCCTCTACCGCGAGCTGCACCGGCTCGGCAACGCCCACTCGGTCGAGATCTGGCACGAGGGTGCCCTCACCGGCGGCCTCTACGGGGTCGTCCTCGGCGGCGCCTTCTTCGGCGAGAGCATGTTCAGCCGCCGCCGCGACAGCTCCAAGTTCGCGCTGATCGCGCTCGTCGCCCGCCTTCGCGTCGGCGGCTTCACGCTGCTCGACACCCAGTTCGTCACCGACCATCTGCGAAGCCTCGGCGCGATCGAGATCTCCCGCGCCGCCTATCACCACGAGCTCGCCGCCGCCCTCGCCCGCCCCGCGCGCTTCCTGGCGCTGCCGGACGCGACCAGCCGTCAGTCGCTGCTGCAGCTCACCACCCAGACGTCATAGCGCGGATGGTCGAGCGCCGAGAGCGCCGGGGACGAAGCGAACATCCAGCCGGAAAAGCGCAGCACCGTCTCGCGGATGTCGCGGATCTGCAGGAAGGCGTAGGCGTCGCCCGCGGGATCGTCGCGCGGCACCCGGCAGGCATCGGCGGTGATCTCGAGGTGGCCGAAGCGCTCGGTCTCGCCGACGCGCATCTCGATGTCCTGCGCCGTGCCGTTGAGGTTGTCGAGGCCGCGCAGGTGCAGCACCGGCATGTCGACCGTCGGCTGGCCGTTGACGATCTCCGCCGTCGAGGCCGCCGCGGCCGCCTGCCCCGCGATCAGCGCCAGCGTGACCGCCAGCGCGACCCTCAGGCGCGGCCCGCCCGTCCGCAATCCTTTCCAGGCGCTTAAGGCTCGCACATCTTTTCTTTCGATATCAGTCACTTGACAGTCCGCTCGCACGCGGACAGACCTCGGTTCGGCACTTTCACTTGCCAGTCCCGAAGCGCATGAGCAGGTTCAGGAGGCTCACCGAGCCCTGCGTGTTGACGATCTCGTCGCCGGCCGCGAAGCGTGGTTTCGGACGCCCCCGGGCTGATCTCGACATAGTTGCCCCCGAGCAGGCTCTCCGAAGCGATCTTCACGTCGGAATCGTCGGGAAGCTTCAGGTCGTCGCGCACCGAGAAGGTCGCATGCGCCTCGAAGCTCTTGGGATCGAGGTCGAGCCCGGTGACGCTGCCGACGTTGATCCCCGCCACCCGCACGTCGGTGCCGACGCTGATCCCCTCGGCGCTGCGAAAGCTTGCGACCAGGGGATAGCTGCCCGCGCTGAGCCGCATCCCGCGGCTCTGGCCGGCATAGACGACGAAGCCTGCGGCCGTGACCAGGACCACCGCGCCGATCACGGCCTCCGCGACGCTGTTCGCCACGCTCTCCGCTCCTATTCCGGCGCCCAGGCCTCGTAATCCGGCTGCGCCTGCGGCCCGCCGGAGAGGATGCTGCCGGGCGGGCGATAGGCCAGCGGCGTGCCGGTGAGGTTCGGCACGTAGGGTATCTCCCAGGCCTTCCGCGGCAGCGGCGCCACCGTCGGCGGCTCCTGATAGGTGTGGTGCAGCCAGCCGTGCCACTCGGGCGAGACGCGGCTCGCCTCCGCCTCGCCGTTGTAGATCACCCAGCGGCGGCTGCCGTCGGCGTTCTGGTAGAAGACGTTGCCCTCGTCGTCCGCGCCCACGCGCTTGCCCTTGCGCCAGGTGAAGAACTGGGTGCCGAACGTCTGGCCGTTCCACCAGGTGAAGACCTTCAGCAGGAAGTGCATCCCGACCTCGTCGCTGCCTCGCCGCCCGTTATGCCGCAACCACCGCCAGCGGTCCAGCGCGCTCGGCCCGCAAGCGCCCTCAGTGCGTCAGCCTGACCGACAGCTCGACCAGCGCCCGCTGATCGCTCTCGCTGAGCTGCCCCAGCCCGATCGTCTCCGCATGCAGCCGCGACAGCAGGTCCTCGAGCTCGGCAATCTCGTCCGCGTCGAAATCCCGGTCCGCCCGCGAAAATCCGCCGATGCTGCGCGACTCGCCGCGGACGATGCCGATCGCGACGCCGTTCATGATGCCGAAGTCCTTCGCCTGCTCGAACACCCCGACCGTGTCGATCTCGGAAAGCTCGCTCCAGAGCGCATGCCCGGTATTCTGCAGCCCCCAGCGGACGACCGGGTCGTTCATCACCATCCCGGCCGCCGAATAGTGATCCATCCATCGCTTGGCGTAGGTCTGGAACAGATAGGTCGGCCGGGTGAAGCGGACGTGCAGCGCAATCGCGAAGCCTGCGGGGCTCCGCTCGTCGAGCTCGTGCAGGAGGGCGGCGATCCTCGCCTTTTGCGTCATCTGCGCCGTCCATTCGCGATAAGGTTGCGTGATCGGACCAACCGCCATATCTTCGCGCAAGTGGAGAGTAAATGCTTGAGCGCGATCGGGGAAGCTTCTTGTTGTGACTGAAAAAAACCGTTTCATCAGTGGCTTGCTCGATTTCGACATCTGCGAGCAGCTCGCGCCGGCCGGCTTTTATGTCGCGATTCGAGTCGGATTCGCTTTCCCTATGGTTGAACACAACCGTCTGCCGGCCGGCTGGATCCGCGAATACGGCGCCAGCGGGCTGATCGTTCACGATCCTGCGATGGGCTGGGCCTACAAGAACCAGGGCGTCGCGCGCTGGAGCGAGCTCGGCGAGGACGACAGTCAGGGAGTGCTCGAGCTCGCGCGCAACTACGAGTTGAATTACGGTGCAGTTTCGAGTTGCATCGACGACGGAGACGCCAGCCAGCGCAGCTTCGGCTTCTTCTGCCGATCGGATCGTGAGTTTCTCGACGACGAGCTTGCGACATTGCACCGTGGTGTAGTCGAGGCGCATCGTTCGCACGCGCGGCCGAAGAACCTGACCGCAGTCGAACTGCAGACGCTCGGATTGGTGAAGAACGGTCTTCTCATGAAGGAAATCGCATCCCTACTCGGCGTCTCGGAGAGCGCCATTAAGCAGCGACTAAAAAACGCTAGGCTCAAGCTAAATGCCAAGACCGGCCCTCAGGCGGCTGCGATGGCAACAATGCTTGGAATGATTTGATTGTGACCAAAAACTCACCACATGGGTGAGTCGCTCTTTTGTACGCGGTCGCATTGAGACTATTAACAAGCCATTGTGCAAACGACTAGGCTTCACTCTCCACCTATGGAGAGTGAATCATGCACAACATCACCTTCGACTTTCTCGCGCAGCATCGCCATGGATCGGCGTATCACGAGTATCTTCGTCTTCGTAAGCAACTTTTCGTTGACGGGCTCGGCTGGGACATCCCCCACAATGCCGACGTCGAGATGGACCAATACGACAATCCTTGCGCGCATTACTCGCTGGTCATGCGGCACGGCAAGGTGTTGGGCGGCGCCCGGATCATGCCGACGACCGCGGTGTGGGGCACGCATACCTACATGCTGCGCGATGCGCTCCACGGCAGCCTGCATTCGATCCCGTCGAGCGCCATCCCCGAGGAGATCGTGACCGGCGACGTCTGGGAGTGCTCCCGGCTCGTCGTCGACCATGACGCGACCTCCCCGGCGGACCGGGCGAACGCCCTCGCGCTCATCGTCGAAGGGCTCGTGGACATCACCCTCAGCCATGGCGGGACCGAGCTCGTGACGCTGACGCGCGTCTCGCTGCTGCGCCCGCTGCGGCAGATGGGCTGGGACGCGAGCCGCCTCGGCGAGACCTACCGCAGCGCCGGCGACGGACTGCAGTACGCCGTGCTGCGGATGCCGGCGATGCGTCACGCGCAACAGATCGCGGCCGAATGATCCGTTGCGGCAATGAGCAACAGGAGGAGCGAACGATGCCGGAACACGAAAGCGTCCCCGCGACCTATACAATTGTACAGCTTCCGTTCCGACCGATTTGCCGGCTTACACTGGGGCAAAGACGTCGAAAGATTTGGGAGGTGAAATCAGCAGCATGGCGACGACGGCGACCGAGGTCGACGCATATGTCGGCCAGCGGATGAGGCAGCGTCGGGAATCGCTGGGAATGAGCCAGGGGCGGCTCGGCCGCCACCTCGGGCTCACCTTCAGCCAGGTCCAGAAGTACGAGAAGGGCGCGAACCGCATCGGAGCGGGTCGGCTGTTCCTGCTGGCCAATTTCCTCGGCGTGCCCGTCCACTACTTCTTCGAAGGTCTCAGCGAAGTCGAATCCGCGCAGCTTCGCGGCTCGGAGGCGACCGGCGAGCTGGCAGCGCTCGACGATGCCTTCCTTTCCATCTCCGATGCCGAGACGCGCCAGTCGGTGCTGGCGCTGGTCTCCTCCCTCGCCGCCGCGAAGGCGGCCGGCAGACCGAGGCGCCGCATGGGCCACGCCTGACGCCGGCCTGCGGCTGGCGTGAGGCCCCGTGTCCGGCCGGGCGGACTGAACGCCCGACGTGACCGGATGGGGCGGGTTGACGTCTTGTGACCGGAAGCTGGCTTCGTCCTGCCGTCGATGACGGCCGGCCACGAACCGACGCGACGCCGGCCCCAACGGGTTCTTCACGCCCGCCAGGTCAGGCTATCGCTAAACCGAGATTTCACGCACGAGCGACCCGGCCGACCCACGGCCTGAGCCCGTCCGCCCGCGGCGGCTCAGGAGGCCGTCGCCGAGCCTTCCTTGCGGTCGGCGTAGATCAGGAGCGGGTCACCCTTGCGCAGGATGCACTCCTCGTTGACCACCACCTCCTCGACCCCCTGCATCGAGGGCAGCTCGAACATGGTGTCGAGCAGCACTTCCTCCAGGATCGAGCGCAGTCCGCGCGCGCCGGTCTTGCGGTCGATGGCGCGCTTGGCCACCGCCTTCAGCGCGTCGTCGGTGAAGGAGAGCTGCACGTCCTCCATCTCGAACAGCCGCTGATACTGCTTGATCAGCGCGTTCTTCGGCTCGGTAAGGATGGTGATCAGCGCCAACTCGTCGAGATCGGTCAGCGTGGCAAGCACCGGCAACCGCCCGACGAACTCCGGAATCAACCCGAACTTCAACAAATCCTCCGGCTCCAGCGCCTGGAACAATTCCCCGACGCGCCGTTCGTCCGGATCCTTGACCTCCGCCCCGAACCCCATCGCCGACCCTCGCCCGCGCTGGGCGATGATCTTGTCGAGGCCCGCAAACGCCCCGCCGCAGATGAAGAGGATGTTCGTCGTGTCGACCTGCAGGAACTCCTGTTGCGGATGCTTGCGCCCGCCTTGCGGGGGCACCGAGGCGACGGTCCCCTCCATGATCTTCAGGAGCGCCTGCTGCACCCCTTCGCCCGAGACGTCGCGGGTGATCGACGGATTGTCCGACTTGCGCGAGATCTTGTCGACCTCGTCGATGTAGACGATACCGCGCTGCGCCCGCTCGACGTTGTACTCGGCCGACTGCAGGAGCTTGAGGATGATGTTCTCGACGTCCTCGCCGACGTAGCCGGCCTCGGTCAGGGTCGTGGCGTCCGCCATGGTGAAGGGCACGTCGAGGATCCGCGCCAGCGTCTGCGCCAGCAGCGTCTTGCCGCAGCCCGTCGGGCCGATCAGCATGATGTTCGACTTCTGCAGCTCGACGTCGGTGTTCTTCGCCGCGTGGTTCAGCCGCTTGTAGTGGTTGTGCACCGCGACCGAGAGCACGCGCTTGGCGACCTGCTGGCCGATCACGTAGTCGTCGAGAACCTTGCAGATCTCATGCGGCGTCGGCACCCCGTCCGACGACTTGACCAGATTGCTCTTGGTCTCCTCGCGGATGATGTCCATGCAGAGCTCGACGCATTCGTCGCAGATGAACACCGTCGGACCGGCGATCAGCTTGCGGACCTCGTGCTGGCTCTTGCCGCAGAATGAGCAATACAGCGTGTTCTTGGCGTCGCCGCCGCTCGTCTTGCTCATGCCCGACCTCCGGCTTTCGCCAATCCTTCCTGCGTCATCAACATCGTCTTCCAACGTCGGCGGCGAAGCATGTCATCCATTGGACATGCTTGAGCCGCCAAATACAAGCCCAAAGGCCGGCCATCGCCAACGGCTGCGCGCACCCTCACGAGGCCTTCAACGCCTCGAGCTCGCGCTTCTCGACGATGTGGTCGATGTGGCCCCACGCCAGCGCCTCCTCCGGCGTCATGTAGCGGTCGCGCTCGAGCGCGTTCTCCACGACGTCGACCGGCTGGCCGGAGTGCTTGGAGTAGATCTCGTTCAGCCGCTTCTTGATCTTCAGCGTCTGCTCGGCGTGGATCATGATGTCGGTCGCCTGCCCCTGGTACCCGCCCGAGGGCTGGTGCACCATGATCGACGAGTTCGGCAGCGAGTAGCGCATCCCCTTCTCGCCGGCGATCAGGATCAGCGACGCCGCCGAGGCCGCGAGGCCGACGCAGATCGTCGAGACCGGCGGGCGGATGTACTGCATCGTGTCGTACATCGAGAGCCCGGCGGTCACGACGCCGCCCGGGCTGTTGATATACATCGAAATTTCCTTCTTCGGGTTCTCCGCCTCGAGGAAGAGCAGCTGCGCCACGACGAGGGTCGACATGCCGTCGTGGATCGGCCCGGAGACGAAGATGATGCGCTCCTTGAGCAGCCGCGAATAGATGTCGTAGGCCCGCTCGCCCCGCGCGGTCTGCTCGACCACCATCGGCACGAGGGTCATGTAGGTCTCGACCGGATCTCTCATCTGCCCTTGCCTTTCGCTGTCCCGGCCCCCGCCATCGCGCGCCCTGGTTGCTGCTGAGGAATAGTGTTCCCTCCCCCCCTCCGCAAGGCCCCCCGGCCAGAGGGACAGGTGGCGGGGAGGCTCCCCGGCCTCTGCGGTAACCTCTTCGTGTATTTTGCAATGATCCTCGCATCCCGAGGCCACCTGAGGGTTCGCGGCGCCGCGCCGTCGGTCCCGACGCCATGCTCGAACCCGACGCCGCTCTCGCGCTGATTCTACCTCAGGGAGTTCTGGAGCGCATTGCGTTCGCGCAAGCCGAGTCCTCGGAATGTCTGGCCGGCCCCGCGTGCCGGTGGCGAAGGACGTCGCCGCGCTCACGCTCCTGACCGGAGGTCTGACGCCCCGCTTCACGCGGCGCTCACGCTGGCGTAACGCCCCGTCTGCCAGCCCCACCTGACCGGCGCACGACCGGACGGGAGGCAACGATGATGGACTGGCTCACGCTCGGCGCGCTGGCGCTCGCGAGCGCGATAAACGCGGCCATCCCCGGCCCCTGCGTGGCGCTCACCGTCGCCCGCGCCTCGCGCAGCGGCACCGCGGCGGGGCTCGCGGTCGCCGGCGGCATCCTCGCCGCCGAAGCCGGAATGATCGCCATCGCGCTCGCGATGCTCGTCGGCCTTCTGGAACTCAGCGCCGAGTTCGTCACCGTGCTGAAATGGCTCGCGGCCGCGATCACGATCGCCATGGGACTGCGGATGCTCGCCGCGTCCTGGGGGGAAGCTCGCGAAAACCGCGCGCCGGGGGGCGCGGGCGCCGCCAGCGACTTCTGCGCCGGAGTGCTCGTCAGCCTGGCGAGCCCATACAACCTGATGTTTCTGATGGCGCTGTTACCGCTCTACCTGCCCGCGGACAGCCTTACCGGCGCGAATGTCCTTTTCGCCGCCGCCGCGCTTCTCGCCGGGGCCACGGTCGCCTATCTCGGCGCGGTCGCTGTCGGCGTTGGCTCATGCCGGCTGATCGGGGCCGGCACGCGCTGGATCGAGCGCGCCGGCGCCGTCTGCCTGGTCGGCTTCGGCCTGCTTGCGATCACCGCCCCGTTGGGCTGACCGGCCTCAGGCTTCTGCCGGCGCCTCGCCGGTGACCGGGGCGTCCTCGTCGAGCGCCTCGATCGCCTGCTGCAGCTCGGCCTTGCTCACCGGCTTGTCGGTGACCTGCGCCAGCTCGAGGATGAAGTCGACGACCTTGTCCTCGAACAGCGGCGCGCGGATCTGCTGCAGCGCCTGCGGGTTCTTCTGCACGAACTCGAGGAACTGCCGCTCCTGGCCGCGGTACTGCCGCGCCTGGGCGAAGAGTGCGCGCTGCAGCTCCTGCTCCGGAACGGTGATGTCGTGCTTGTTGCCGATCTCGGCCAGCAGCAGACCCAGCCGCACGCGCCGCTCGGCGAGCTTGCGGTGCTCCTCGGTCGCCTCGATCTCGTCGTGATCGTGGCCGTCGTGGTCATGGTGCTCCTCGTGCCAGAGCTGGTGCGCGATCTGCTTGGCCTCGACGTCGACCAGCGTCGGCGGCACCTCGAAGCTCACCTTCTCGTCGAGCGCATCCATCAGCCGGCGCTTCAAGACCTGCCGGCCCGCCCGGTTGTATTCGTCGCCGAGCCGGCCGCGGATCTGCTCCTTGAGCGCGGCGAGGTTCTCCGCCCCGTAGCGCTCGGCGAGGGCGTCGTCGATCTCGGCGGGTTTCGGCGCCTTCACCGACTTCACCGTAACCGCGAAGCTCGCCTGCTTGCCGGCCAGATGCGCCGCCCCGTAGCCCTCCGGGAAGGTGACGGCCACTTCCTTCTCGTCGCCCTCCTTCACCCCTTCGAGCTGCTCCTCGAAGCCGGGAATGAAGCTCCCCGAGCCCAGCACGAGCGGAAAGTCCTCCGCCACGCCGCCCTCGAAGGGCGCTCCGTCGACGCTGCCCTTGAAATCGATCACCACCTGGTCGCCGCTCTTGGCCTTGGAGCCCTTCCTGCGGTCCTCGTAGGCGGTCGCGGATGCGGCGAGGCTGGCCAGCGCCTCGTCGACCGCGGCGTCGTCGATCTCGGCCACCAGCTTCTCGAGCTTGACCTCGCCCAGCGCCACCTCGGGCACGCTCGGCAGCGCCTCGTAGGTCATCGAGACCTCGACGTCCTGGCCTTCCTGCCAGTCGTCGTTGGTCATCTTGACCTCGGGCTGCAGCGCCGGCCGGTCGCCCGACGCCTCGAAATGCTTGCGCATCGCGGTGTCGATGGTTTCCTGCATCGCCTCGCCGAGCACCGACTTGCCGAACATCTTCTTCATCAGCGCCGCGGGCGCCTTGCCCTTGCGGAAGCCCTTCATCTGGAAGTCCTTGCGGGCCTCCTCGAGCTTCTCGCTGACCTTGGCCTCGAGCTCGTCCGCGGGGACCCTGATCGCGTAGCCGCGCTTCAGGCCTTGGTTGAGCGTCTCGGTGACCTGCATCGTCTCGTCCTCGTCTCTTCCCCTCGACGGAACCCTTCGGCCCCGCGTCCCGGCGCAACCCCGGCCGGTGCTGCGCTCGTCTCGCGCGGACGCCGCGGGGCGCTGTCTGGCGCTCGGGGCGTCGCGTGCCGCGGGCCGCGCGCAAGCGGCCCTGCCAAAGGCCGCGCCCGTATCCCGCAGGGCGCCCGGCTTGTCAACGGCCCAACCGCCGACCCCGCGGCCGCCGCCTGCCCCGGGGTGACAGCCCGCGGCGCGGCTGCTAGCGTCCGGTCGGGCCCGCCGTCGGGCCGGGTTTGAGGCCGCCATTGCAAGCCTATCTGATCGTCTTCCTCGGGGCCGGGATCGGCGGGGCGCTGCGTCACGCGGTGAACCTGCTCGCCGCGCGCCTTCTCGGCTTCGGCTTTCCGTTCGGAACGCTGATCGTCAACATCGCCGGCTCGTTCGCGATGGGCCTGATCGTCGCCTGGCTGGCGCTGAGGGGCCAGGCGCCGCAGGTGATCCGGCTCTTTCTCACCACCGGCATGCTCGGCGGCTTCACCACCTTCTCGGCCTTCTCGCTCGACACGATGCTCCTCGTCGAGCGCGGCCAGGGCGCCACCGCCGCCGTTTACGTCGCCGTTTCCGTGGCGGTCTCGATCGGGGCCGTCTGGGCGGGATACCTGCTCATCGGCCGCGCGATCCCCTGAGCGCCCCGCGCTCACCCTTCGTCGGGCGGAAGGTCGACCGACAGCACCTCGAGCTCGACCGGCCGGCCGCGCAGGTCGAGCGTGACCGAGCCGCCAGCCGCGGCCCCGGTCAGCGCCCGCGCCACCGGTGCCGCATAGGCGATGCGTCCCGTCGCCGGATCCGCCTCGTCCTCCCCGGTCAGGATCACCGTCCGCGCCTCGCCGCCGTCGCTGCGGTAGGTCACCCTGCTGCCGAACTGGACCGAACCATCCTTGGGATCGGGCGCGGTCAGCCGGGCGGTGGCATGGCGGACCGTCCAGTAGCGCAGGTCGCGGCGCAGCCGCGCGGCATGCTCCTCGTCCGGGCTCGCTTCGAGCGCCGCATCGAGCGCCGCGATCTTCGCCGCGATCAGCCGCAGCCCGCGCGGGGTCACGAGGTTCGGCAGGCTGCTCACCGGCAGCTCGGGCAGGATCTCCGGCCGCGAGCCGTCGTCCTCTTTCACGAATGCCCGGCTCACGCGCACCTCCCTGGAAAGCATCGAGCCTAGCCGCCGCGCTCCCTTTCGGCAAGAATTGCCCTCCGACGACCGTCCGCCGCCGCCGCCGAAGGAGGGATCTTCCGATGCCGATCTCCATGCTGCGCGCCCCGCTCCTCGCCGCCCTGATCTTCGCCGCCCTGCTCCCCTCGCCGGCCGGGGCGCAGCAACCCGTCCCGGTCGACCTCGAGCTGGTGCTGCTCGCCGACGCCACCGGCTCGATCGACCCGACCGAGAACCACCTTCAGCGCGAGGGCTACGCCGCCGCGATGACCGACGCCGAGGTGCTCTGGGCGATCCGCAACGGCGGCGGGCGCGGCCGGATCGCCGTCGCCTACGTCGAATGGGCCGGCCTCCGCTCCCAGGACGTGGTGGTCGACTGGACCCTGATCGACGGCCCGGAGAGCGCCCGCGGCTTTGCCGGGCGCCTCCTCGCCGCGCCGCGGCGGGTGACCGGCACCAATGCGATCGGCGCCGCACTCCTGAAAGGGCTCGAGCTCATCGACAGCAACGGCTTTGAGGGAACCCGCAAGGTCATCGACCTCTCCGGCGACAGCATCTGGAATCCGCGGCCGCCGACCATCGCCGAAGCCCGCGACGCCGCCGTCGGCCGCGACGTCACCATCAACGGCCTCGCCGTCCTCTGCCACGACTGCTCCGGACGCCCCGGCCGCGGCGACCTCGAGGCGCAGTTCACCGACCAGCTCATCGCCGGCCCCGACGCCTTCGTCGTCACCGCCGACAGCGACCTCGCCTTCGCCGAAGCGGTGCGGCGCAAGCTGATACTCGAGATCAGCGGCGTCAGCCCCGACCGGACGTTCGCCTTTTCCGCGATGCCCAAGACTTCACCGATGATCAGGCAATGACGCGCCATTTGCCCCAAAAATAGGCAATAGTCGCGCAGAGATCACAGAATGAGCGATTGCGCTTGACCGTCTCACGGCCCCGCGGAACCGTGTGCCTCGCTGCGGCAGTCTAGGGCGGCGGCGTGCCCGCGCGGCTTTTGCCGGCCGCGCGCTTGGTCGCGCAAAGAACAAGAGACAGTGAGACCTGACAGGAAGAGGGAATAATGCGTAACGCTTTCAGGAACTTGTGCCTTGGCGGCGCGCTGGCGACAGGCATGTTCGCCAACGTGGCACTGGCCCAGGACGACACGATCAAGGTCGGCATCCTGCACTCGCTTTCGGGCACGATGGCGATCTCGGAGACGACGCTCAAGGACGTGATGCTGATGCTGATCGACGAGCAGAACGCCAAGGGCGGCCTGCTCGGCAAGAAGCTCGAGCCGGTGGTCGTCGACCCGGCCTCCAACTGGCCGCTCTTCGCCGAAAAGGCGCGCGAGCTGATCTCGGCCGACCACGTCGCGGTCGTCTTCGGCTGCTGGACCTCGGTCAGCCGCAAGTCGGTGCTGCCCGTCTTCAAGGAGCTGAACTCGATCCTCTTCTACCCGGTGCAGTACGAGGGCCAGGAGAGCGAGCGCAACGTCTTCTACACCGGCGCCGCCCCGAACCAGCAGGCGATCCCGGCCGTCGACTACCTGATGGAGAACGAGGGCGTAGAGCGCTGGGTGCTCGCGGGCACCGACTACGTCTACCCGCGCACCACCAACCAGATCCTCGAGGCTTACCTCAAGCAGCACGGGGTGGCGGACGAGGACATCATGATCAACTACACGCCGTTCGGCCAGTCCGACTGGCAGACGATCGTGTCCGACATCAAGAAGTTCGGCTCCGCCGGCAAGAAGACCGCCGTCGTCTCGACGATCAACGGCGACGCCAACGTTCCGTTCTACAAGGAGCTCGGCAGCCAGGGCATCTCGGCCGAGGACATCCCGGTCGTCGCCTTCTCGGTCGGCGAGGAGGAGCTCGCGGGCCTCGACACCAAGCCGCTCGTCGGCCACCTCGCGGCCTGGAACTACTTCGAGTCGATCGACACCCCGGAGAACGCCGACTTCATCGAGAAGTGGCACGCCTTCACCAAGAACGACAAGCGCACCACCAACGACCCGATGGAGGCGCACTATATCGGCTTCAACATGTGGGTGAAGGCGGTCGAGGCGGCCGGCACCACCGACCCGGACAAGGTGATCGACGCCATGGTCGGCATCGCGGTGCCGAACCTGACCGGCGGCATCTCCTCGATGGGCGACAACCACCACATCACCAAGCCGGTGTTCATCGGCGAGATCCGCGACGACGGCCAGTTCGACGTGGTTTCGCAGACCGATGGCCTCGTGCTCGGCGACGAATGGTCGGACTACCTCGACGAGTTCAAGGACCTGATCGCCGACTGGCGGGCGCCGATGTCCTGCGGCAACTTCAACGTCGCCACCGGCAAGTGCGGCGGCTCCTCCACAAACTGACCGAAACCAAGGGGGCGCGGGGAAACCTTCCCCGCGCCCTGCTGACCGGGACAATGCCCATGCGCCTCCTTGCCGCCCTCGCGGGTCTCCTGCTCTTCCTCGCCGGCCCGCTCGCCGCGCAGTCGCTGGAGGAGCTGGCCGCAAAGCTGCCGGCAGGCGACTACTCCGACCGCGCGGCGGTGGTTGCCGCCATCGGCGCGACCGGCGACCCGCGGGCCGCGGCGCTCCTCGGCGCGCTGCAGGAAGGCGACCTGCAGCAGCGCAAGGGCGACGGCGTTCTGGTGATCGTGAAGGGCCGCGCCGCGGACGCCCGGGCGACGGATGCTCTCACCGGCGCCGACCTCGGCGCGGTCGAGCCGCGCTCGACCACCCCGGTCAAGGTGAACAACCTGCTGCGCCGCGCCATCCGCTCGGCGATCGCCACCCTCTCGCTGCTCGACCCCGATCCGGCCAAGCGCCTCGGCGCCGCCGAACAGGCCTTCTCCACCCCCGATCCCGACGGCATCGCCGCCCTCGACACCGCGATCGGCAAGGAAAAGGACGCGCATGTCGCCGCCGCCCTCGCCGAGGCGCGCGCTGCCGCCGTCCTCGCCTCCGACGCCCCGCCGGCCGACAAGACCGCCGCGATCGGCCTCGTCGCCGCCCACGGCGGCACCGACGCGCTCAGGCTTCTCACCGGCCTCACCTCCTCCGACCAGCCGGAGCTCGCCGCCGCCGCCACCAAGGCCGTGGCCAGCATCCAGCGCGACCAGGCGATGTGGGGCGCGGTGCAGAACGTCTGGTACGGCCTCTCGCTCGGCTCGGTGCTGCTGCTCGCCGCCGTCGGCCTCGCGATCACCTTCGGCGTCATGGGCGTCATCAACATGGCGCACGGCGAGCTGATGATGCTCGGCGCCTACACCACCTACGTGATCCAGGAGACGATCCGCACCCACGCCCCCGGTCTCTTCGACTACTCGCTCTTCATCGCCGTCCCCGCCGCCTTCCTCGTCGCCGGCGCCGTCGGCGTCGCCATCGAGCGCGGCATCGTGCGCTTTCTCTACGGCCGCCCGCTCGAGACGCTGCTCGCCACCTGGGGCGTCAGCCTGATCCTGCAGCAGGCCGTCCGCTCGATCTTCGGACCGAACAACCGCGAGGTCGGGACGCCCTCCTGGATGTCGGGCGCCTTCCAGTTCGGCGAGATGCAGGTCACCTGGAACCGCTTCGTCATCATCATCTTCGGCCTCGTCGTCTTCGCGGCGCTGCTGCTGCTGCTCAAGCGCACGCTCTTCGGCCTGCAGATGCGCGCCGTCACCCAGAACCGCCCGATGGCCGCCGAGATGGGCATCCGCACCGCCCGTATCGACGCGCTGACCTTCGGGCTCGGCGCCGGCATCGCCGGCCTCGCCGGCGTCGCCCTCAGCCAGATCGACAACGTCTCGCCCAATCTCGGCCAGAGCTACATCATCGACAGCTTCCTCGTCGTGGTCTTCGGCGGCGCCGGCAACCTCTGGGGCACCTTCGCCGCCGCCTTCTCGCTCGGCATCGCCAACAAGCTGCTCGAACCCTGGGCGGGGGCCGTCCTCGGCAAGATCCTGATCCTCGTCTTCATCATCCTCTTCATCCAGAAACGCCCGCGCGGTCTCTTCCCGCAGCGCGGCCGAGCCGTGGACGCCTGAGATGAGCGAAGGCCTGATCGACCGCCGCACCGGCATCTTCCTCGCCCTGCTCTTTCTCGTCGTGGTGCTGGTGCCCATCGGCAACCTCGCGGTCGCCCCCGGCGCCACCGGCCACGTGCCCTCCTACATCGTGGCCCTTCTCGGCAAGTACCTCACGTACGCCCTCCTCGCCGTGGCGCTCGACCTCGTCTGGGGCTACGCCGGCATCCTCTCGCTCGGCCACGGCGCCTTCTTCGCCCTCGGCGGCTATGCGATGGGCATGCACCTGATGCGCGAGATCGGCCCGCGCGGCGTCTACGGCAATGCCGAGCTGCCCGACTTCATGGTGTTTCTGAGCTACACCAAGCTGCCGTGGTTCTGGCACGGCTTCGACATGTTCTGGTTCGCCTGCCTGATGGTGCTGTTCGTCCCCGGCCTTCTCGCCTTCGTCTTCGGCTACTTCGCCTTCCGCAGCCGGGTCACCGGGGTCTATCTCTCGATCATCACCCAGGCGCTCACCTACGCGCTGATGCTCGCCTTCTTCCGCAACGAGATGGGCTTCGGCGGCAACAACGGCCTGACCGACTTCAAGGACGTGCTCGGGTTCGACCTCTCCTCCGACACCACCCGCGCCGGCCTCTTCGTCCTCTCCGGCCTCGCGCTCGCCCTCGGCATCCTGATCGGCCGCGCGATCACCTCGTCCAAGACCGGCAAGGTCTTGGTCGGCGTCCGCGACGCCGAGAGCCGGACGCGTTTCCTCGGCTACCGCGTCGAGCACTACAAGCTCTTCGTCTTCGTCGTCTCCGCCATGCTCGCGGGCCTCGCCGGTGCCCTCTACGTCCCGCAGGTCGGCATCATCAACCCGTCGGAATTCTCCCCGGCGAACTCGATCGAGATCGTCATCTGGGTCGCCCTCGGCGGACGCGGCACGCTGATCGGCGCCGCCCTCGGCGCGCTGATCGTCGCCGCCTCCAAGAGCTGGCTCACCGCCGCCTTCCCCGATGCCTGGCTCTACGCGCTCGGCCTGATGTTCATCCTCGTCACCATCTTCCTGCCCAACGGCGTCCTCGGCCTGATCGAGGGCATCGCCCCCGGCCGCCGGCGCGCGCCGGCCGCGCAGCCCGAACCCGCGGAGTAGCCGGCATGGCCACCGAGACCCAGCTCTACCTCCAGGACGTCCACCGCAGCTTCGACGGCTACAAGGCGATCGACGGCCTCTCGATCGCCATCGAAAAGGGCGAGCTCCGCGCCGTCGTCGGCCCGAACGGTGCCGGCAAGACCACGATGCTCGACATCATCACCGGCAAGACCCGCCCCGACCAGGGCCGCGTCGTCTGGGGCGAGGACACCGACCTCACCCGCCTCGACGAGGCCTCCTGCGCCCGCCTCGGCATCGGCCGCAAGTTCCAGAAACCCACCGTCTTCGAGACCCTGACGGTCGAGGCCAACATCATGCTCGCCCTCGCCGGCAAGCGCGGCGTCGGCGCCACGCTCTTTCACAAGCTCTCCGGGGGCGAGTCGAAGCAGATCGACGAGCTCCTCGAGCTGGTCGGCCTGACCAGCGCCCGCGAGCGCCTCGCCGGCGGCCTCAGCCACGGCCAGAAGCAGTGGCTCGAGATCGGCATGCTGATGGCGCAGGACCCGCTGCTCCTGCTCGTCGACGAGCCCGCCGCCGGCATGACCGACGCCGAGACCATGCGGACCGCGGAACTGCTGCGCTCGATCGCCGGCAAGCATTCGGTGGTGGTGATCGAGCACGACATGGAGTTCGTCCGCGCCCTCGACTGCAAGGTCACCGTGCTCCACCGCGGTGCCGTCCTCGCCGAGGGCTCGCTCGACCACGTCTCGGCGAACCCCGAGGTCATCGAAGTCTATCTGGGACGCTGAGCCATGCTGAACGTCGCGAACATCGACCTCTACTACGGCGCGGCCCTCGCGCTGAAGGACGTCTCGGTCAGCGCCGAGCCCGGTCAGGTCACCTGCATCCTCGGCCGCAACGGCACCGGCAAGACCTCGCTGCTGCGCGCGATCTCCGGCCGCCAGGGCATCCGCTCGGGCTCGATCACCTGGGAGGGCAAGGACATATCCCGCCTCCGCCCCGACGCCCGCGCCCGCCTCGGCGTCGCCACCGTCCCGCAGGGCCGCGAGATCTTCCCCTCCTCACCGTGCGCGAGAACCTCGAGACCGGCTTCGCGCTCCTGCCCGGCGGCGCGCGCAAAATCCCGGACCCCGTCTTCGAGCTCTTCCCGGTCCTCGCCGAGATGATGGGCCGCCGCGGCGGCGATCTCTCCGGCGGCCAGCAGCAGCAGCTCGCCATCGGCCGCGCGATGGTGACGAACCCGCGGCTCCTCCTGATGGACGAGCCCACCGAGGGCATTCAGCCCTCGATCATCAAGGACATCGGCCGCGCGATCGCCTACCTGCGCGACCAGGGCAAGATGGCGATCGTGCTCGTCGAGCAGTACTTCGACTTCGCCGTCGAGCTCGCGAGCCGCATGGCGGTGATGGACCGCGGCCGGGTCGTCCTCGCCGGCACCCCCGCCGAGCTCGACGAGGCCGACGTCCGGCGCTGGATGACGGTCTGAGCGCAAGAAGGCCATCCCCGCTCGTCCGGGCCGACGGCTTCTTCCTCCCGACCGGATACTCTGAGCTATCCCGCACGGCCTGCACGCCCGCGCCCTCCTGCTCCGCCCGCCGGCGGCGCAGCGCGTCGGCGATGATCAGCCGCGACAGCGCGTGATAAAGCGGCTTCGGCGTCAGGAGCCGCGCCGTCCCGTAGCCGAGCATCGCCGAGATCATCAGCGGGATCACGTTGTCATGGTTGCCGGTCATCTCGAGGATGATGACGAAAGCCGTCATCGGCGCCTGCACCACCCCGGAGAAGTACCCCGCCATCCCGAGCACCGCGGCGAGCCCGACGTTCGCCCCGAGCACCAGGCCGAGCGTGCTGCCGAGCCCGGCGCCGATCGCCAGCGCCGGCGCGAACAGGCCGCCGGGGATCCCCGAGACCGCCGAGGCGAGGCTCGCCACGAACTTCGTCGCGAAAAAGCTCGCCGGCAGCGCCTGCCCCTCGATCGCCACCCGCGCCTGCTCGTAGCCGGTCCCGAACGTCAGCCCCCCGGCGGCGATTCCGGTCACCGCCACCACGATCCCGGCGACCGCCGCCACCAGCAGCAGCGTCGGCATCGGCCGGCCCGTCCGCCAGCGCCGGATGCGCCGGGTGATCGACAGCGTCGCCGCGCTGAACCCGGCGCCGAGCGCGCCGCCGATCACGCCGCAGGCCGGGACCAGCATCCAGTCGCGGAACGTGGTCGCCGTCGCGTGGCTCACCCCGAAATAGGTGTAGCTCCCGAGCAGCGTCAGCGAGGCGAGGCCGGCGATGATCACCGCCGAGAGCACCACGCCGTTCGTCCTCGCCTGGTAGCCGCGGCCCATCTCCTCGATCGCGAAGACGATCCCGGCGAGCGGCGCATTGAACGCCGCGGCGATCCCGGCGGCCGACCCCGCGAGGATCAGCCCCCGCGCATGCGCCATGCCGCCGATCCGCGCCGCCTGCAGCATCAGCGAGGCGCCCACCTGCACCGTCGGCCCCTCGCGCCCGATCGAGGCGCCGCAACCGAGGCCGATCACCGTCAGGAGGATCTTGCCCGCCACCATCCGCAGCGAGAGAAACCGCTGGCGATCGGCGTCGTCGCGCAGGTGCCGCGCCGCGATCGCCTGCGGAATGCCGCTGCCCTCCGATCCCGGCAGATAGCGCCCGGCGATCCAGGCGCAGAGCACGAAGCCCGCGGGCGTGACCAGCAGCGGCCAGAACCGGGCCGCACCGCCGCCGCCCGTCACCGCCGCGAAGGCGCCCTGCGCGGCGTCCGCCATCCAGGCGAAGACCGCGCTGATCACGCCGATCGCGAGCGCGCCCGCCCAGAACACCAGCCGCGGCCGCCACAGCCGCGCCGAGCCGACCATCGCGCCCGACCGTCTTACCCACCTGATCCGCGATGCCCGCCGCACGCTCACCTCTCGCCGTCAGTCCATTCTTCCCCCCGATCGCCCGCAGGGTCCAGTGGCCCGTCCCGCGCGCCTCGCCGCTTGCCTGCCCCGCCGCGCCATGCGAAGCGTCGCGCATGGGCCAACTGGGAACCGAGCTGCCGGACTGGACGCCGCCGCCGTGGCCGGGGCCGATGGCGCTCGCCGGCCGCTATGTCCGGCTCGAGCCGCTCACGCCGGCGCACGCCGAGCCGCTCTTTCTCGCCAACCGCGCCTCCGACGCGATCTGGGACTACCTGCCCTACGGCCCCTTCGCCAGCCTCGCGGACTACCGCGCCTGGGTGACCGCGATGGCGGGAAAGCCCGATCCGCTCTTCTTCGCGCTGATCGACCGCGCCCGCGGCACCGCCGGCGGCGTCGCCAGCCTGATGCGGATCACCCCCGAGGCCGGCTCGATCGAGGTCGGCCACATCTGCCTCTCCCCCTCGCTGCAGAAGACCCGTGCCGCCAGCGAGATGATCTTTCTCTTCGCCGACTGGGTCTTCCGCGAAGGCTACCGCCGCTTCGAGTGGAAGTGCGATGCCCTGAACCTGCCGAGCCGCCGCGCCGCGCAGCGCTTCGGTTTCTCCTGGGAGGGCATCTTCCGCCAGGCCACGGTGGTCAAGCGCCGCAACCGCGACACCGCCTGGTTCGCGATGACCGACGGCGACTGGCAGCGCCTGAAGCCGGCCTGGCAGGCGTGGCTCGACCCGGGGAACTTCGACGCCGACGGCCGCCAGCGGCAGTCGCTCGGCACGCTGACCGCTCCCTGCCGCGCCGCATCGGATCCCGCACAGTGACGCGCCGCCGCGGGGTCGTCGGCCGATGGCAGCGCCGCTGGAAGGACGGCTGGCTCGGCGACCTCGACGCCCCCGGCGCCCGGCGAAGCGCCAACATCGACATGCTGCTCTTCGACCACGGCCTGCTGCGCAAGGCCTGGAGCAATTCCGCCGAGATCGACACCGGCGTCTGGCGCTCCAACCAGCCCGACCCGGCCGCGATCCGCCGCCTCGCCAGGGACGGCTTCCGCGCCATCCTCAACCTGCGCGGCGAGATGGAGAAGGGCTCCTACCTGCTCGAGCGCGAGGCCTGCCGCAACGCCGGGATCGAGCTCGTCGACTTCAAGCTCTCGTCGCGCGAGCTGCCGACGCGCGACGAGATCCTCGCGCTCGACCGCATCTTCCAGCGGTTGCCGCGGCCGTTCCTGATGCACTGCAAGTCGGGCGCCGACCGCGCCGGCTTCGCCGCCGGGCTCTACCTCATGCTCGAGAAGGGCCTTTCCGCCGAGGACGCCCGCCAGCAGCTCTCGTGGCGCTTCCTGCACGTCCGCGGCGCGACCACGGGCGTCCTGCACTTTCTCTTCGAGCGCTACGCCGCCGATGCCGCCGAGACCCCGATGAGCTTCCGCGACTGGATCGAGACGGTCTACGACCGCGACGCGCTGATGGCCGAATACCGCGGCGGCGGCGCCGCCGACTTCCTCGTCGACCGGGTGCTCGGCCGCGAGTAGCCGCCCTTGACGCTGGCGCCGGCAACCGACATCTCGACCCCCGACCCGGTTTTGCAAGGACCTGCCGATGCCCGAGGCCCTCGACTTCCTGCTGTCGCGCCGCTCCCGGCCGGCGAAGCTCCTCTCCGCGCCCGCGCCGGACCGCGAGGAGCTCCTGAAGCTCCTGACCGCCGCGGCGCGGGTGCCCGATCACGGCAAGCTCGAGCCCTGGCGCTTCGTGGTGATCGCGGGCGACGGCCGCGCCCGCTTCGCCGCCGCGATCCGCGCCCGCGCCGAGGAGGCCGGCGAGGACCCCGACAAGGGCGCGCTCGCGTTCGAGCAGGCGCCGATGGCGGTGGCGGTCGTCGCCTCGCCCAAGCCGAGCGAGAAGATCCCGGTGATCGAGCAGACCCACTCCGCCGGCAACGTCGCGCTCAGCCTCGTCAACGCCGCCCTCGCCGCCGGCTGGGGCGCCACCTGGATGACCGGCTGGGCCGCCTACGACCGCCCGCTCGTCGAAGGCGTCCTCGGCCTCGGGCAGCACGAGTCGGTCGTGGGCTTCGTCTACCTCGGCAGCTGCGCCGCACTGCCGTCCGACCGCCCGCGCCCCGACGTGCCTGCGCTCGTCACCTGGCTCGAGGCTTGAGCCTCCTCGTCGACCTCGCCCGCGCGCTCGCCCAGCTCGGCGACCCCCGCTTCCTGCGCGCCGTGCTCTACGCCCTCGGCCTGACGATCCTCGGGCTCGCCGTCTTCTTCTGGGCGGCGATGGTCGGCCTCGACCGGCTGTTGCCCGAGCACCTCTCGCTCCCCTGGATCGGCGAGCTCGACTTACTCGACAGCCTGCTCTCCTGGACCGCCGTCGGCCTCCTCATCGTCCTCTCGGTCTTCCTGATGGTCCCGACCGCCGCCGCCGTGGTCGGCTTCTTCCTCGACGGCGTCGTCGACGCGGTGGAGGCCGCCCACTATCCGGCTCTCCCGCCCGCACGCCCCCCGGGCCTCGGCCGGCAGCTCCTCGAACTCGCTGCGCTTTCTCGCACTCGTCCTCGCCGCCAACGGCGTCGCGCTCGTCATCTACCTGACGGTGCCGCCGCTCGCGCCCTTCGTATTCTGGCTGGTCAACGGCTACCTCCTCGGCCGGGAATACTTCGCGCTCGTCGCCACCCGCCGCCTGCCCCCCGAAGCCGCCGCCGCCCTCGGCCGCCGGCAGTTCTGGCGCCTCTGGCTCGCCGGCACCGCGATGGTGATCCCGATGAGCGTGCCGCTGCTCAACCTCCTCGTTCCGGTGATCGGGGTCGCGGTCTTCACCCACCAGTTCCACCGCGTCGCCCGGGACGCCCGCTTCCAATGAAAAAGGCGGCCGAAGCCGCCTCCCTCACCTGCCGGAACGGCAGCGTCAGCTGGCGGTGTCGGCTGCCGGGGGGGCAGTCCGTTCCGCCGTCTTGTCCTGCTGGAACTTGAGGTAGGCGGTCTTGCCGCCGCAGGCCAGCGCCGCACTCCCCGACAGCGCGAGGACCGCAGCAATCGCAACCAGGATCCGCATCGGCATTCTCCCTGCCGCTTCGTGAGCGACCACGCTACCACGCCCGGGCCCGTCCACCAAACCCCGCGCCGTTCACATTCGGTGGAAGAAGTCGATGTCCCTTATCGTCACACCGCCCCACAGGATGAACGCGCAGATCGCGAGCCAGATCGCGAGCGTCGCCAGCGTCACCCACACGAGCTTGCGTCCGAGCATCGCGTCGACCGGCGCCGACGACGGCGTCCCCGGCACCACCTCGCCCGCCTCGCCTTGCGTCGTCAGCCCGATCGGCAGCGCCACGAGGAGCGCCACGAACCAGATCATCGCGAAGAGAACCAGCGAGGAGATGATCGTCATGCCTCTTCGAGCTCCACCAGCGTGCCTGCGAAATCCTTCGGATGCAGGAACAGGACCCGCTTGCCATGCGCCCCGATCCGCGGCGTCCCGTCCCCGAGCACCCGCGCCCCCTGCGCCCGCAGCCGGTCGCGCGCCGCGACGATATCCTCGACCTCGTAGCAGAGGTGATGGATCCCGCCGCCCGGGTTCTTCGCGAGAAACCCCGTGATCGGCGAGCCCTCGCCCAACGGATGCAGGAGCTCGATCTTGGTGTTCGCGAGCTCGACGAAGACCACCGTCACCCCGTGTTCGGGCTCGTCCTGCGCCGCGCCCACCCGCGCGCCGAGCGTGTCGCGATACTGCGCCGCCGCCGCCGCGAGATCCGGCACCGCGATGGCGACGTGGTTGAGGCGTCCGATCATCCGCTTGCGCTCCCTCCCCGAGCCCTAGGCCGGTTCGCAGGCGACGGCAAGCGCCGCCGTCGCCGCAGAAACCGCTTGGCAGGCCGCGCCTTTCCGCCCAACACTCGGCGCGGCGGGGCCCGCCCGGAATCCTGCGCGGCCACCAGGGAACCCGAGCCGGCAGGGAGGACGTGCATGCCGAAAGTGTCGATGACCGTCAACGGCCGCGCCGTGTCCGGCGAGGTCGAGGGGCGCACCACCCTGGTGGAGTTCCTGCGCGAGGGCCTGCGCCTCACCGGCACCCACGTCGGCTGCGACACCGCCCAGTGCGGCGCCTGCGTCGTCCATCTCGACGGCGTGTCGGTCAAGGCCTGCAGCGTCTTCGCCCTCGACGCCGAGGGCGCGGAGGTCCGCACCATCGAGGGCATGGCCAATCCGGACGGCTCGCTCTCGGTGCTGCAGGCGGCCTTCCAGACCCACCACGGGCTCCAGTGCGGCTTCTGCACCCCCGGCATGGTGATGACCGCCGCGGCGCTCCTCGCGGAGAACCCCGCCCCGAGCGAGGCCGAGATCCGCGAGTATCTCGAAGGCAACATCTGCCGCTGCACCGGCTACCACAACATCGTGAAATCGATCCAGGCCGCCGCCGGGACGCTGGCGTCCGGCCGCGTCGCCGCCGAGTAGAGGAAGCGGTCATCCCCAGGATCAAGGCATCGCCGCGCCGCTCGAGTGCCGCGAGGACGTCCGCTTGCTCACCGGCAAGGGCCGCCACGCCGGCGATCGCGGCCAGACCCGCGTCCGACCCGCCGACCGTCGGCGGCTTCGACCCGGGGCACAACGCCATGCCGCGCCCGCCCGCCCGCGTCCGGGCGGCGATCGCTGCGGCCCGCTGAGGAGAAGCGCGATGTATGCCTTCGATTTCGTCCGCCCCGCCACGCTCGAGGAGGCGCTCGAGGCGCTCGCCGACGACGAGGCGCAGGCGCTCGGCGGCGGCCAGACGCTGATCCCGACGCTGCGCCAGCGGCTGGCAAACCCCGGCACGCTGGTGAGCCTCACCGGCATCGCCGGCCTCAAGGGCGTGGCGCTCCGCGACGGCGTGGTGGTGATCGGCGGCGGGACGACGCATGCGGCGATCCTGCGCGCGACCGCCCGGAGCTATCCCGCCCTCTCCGCCCTGGTGGCGGTGCTCGGCGATCCGGCGGTGCGCAACCGCGGGACGATCGGCGGCAGCCTCGCCAACAACGACCCCTCGGCCGACTATCCCGCGGCGGCGCTGGCGTCGCGGGCGACGATCGTGACCAACGCCCGCGAGATCGCGGCGGACGACTTCTTCCAGGGGCTGTTCACCACCGCGCTGGAGCCGGGCGAGATCATCACCGAGGTGCGCTTTCCGGTGCCGGAGCAGGCGAACTACCAGAAGTTCCGCCAGCCGGCGTCGCGCTTCGCGCTGGTCGGCGTCTTCGTGGCGAGGTTTCCCGACGCCGTGCGGGTCGCCGTGACCGGCGCCTCCGAGAGCGGCGTCTTCCGCTGGACCGAGGCCGAGCGGGCGCTCGCCGCCGACTTCCGCCCCGAGGCGCTGAAGGCGCTTGCGCCCGCCGCCGAGGGGATGATCTCGGACCTGCACGGCACCGCGGAATACCGCGCCCACCTCACCGGCGTCCTCACCGCTCGGGCCGTCGCGGCGGCCTGATCGGCCTTCGGGTAGGACCGGACGGCCGACTGTCCGGCAGAAGCCGTCTGAAATCCTCGCTTAAAGATCGAAAAAACTTTGTGTCAGGTCATTTCAAATGAGCATAGCAGCACTGCTCGCACGCGGACAGTGCGAGCGGATCGCCCCTGAGGAGGCGCCAGCCTCCGACGGCGGAGGGGGGCTCGATGCCCCCCGACGCCGGGCCGGTCACCCGGCGAGCCAGCCGGTCAGATGCGCGCCCAGCCGCGCCGCGAGCTGGGTCAGGGTATAGGTCGGATTGCAATGCCCGGTGGTCGCGAAGACGCTCGAGCCTCCGATGAAGAGGTTCCTCGTCTCATGCACCCGGCAGTCGCCGTCGACCACGCCCGTCCTCGGGTCGCCCGACATCCGGGTCGTGCCCATGTGGTGCTTGCCGCCGACCTCGTCGTCGCCGACCGCGGGATAGGCCGGCGGCTCCTGGATCAGCCAGTCCGAGACCTGCGCCCGGCCGAGGTTCTGCTCGGCCATGTGCTTGCCGAAGGCCGTGACCGCGGTGCGCATCGTCGCGACGTCGAGCTCGGCGAGCTGCCAGTCGAGCGCGACGCGGCGCAGCCCGAAGGCGTCGCGCTCGTCCGACAGCCGCACCCGGCTGTCCGGGTTCGGCGCCGCCTCCTGCGCGATGCGCAGCACCCCGGTCTGCCCGGTGGGCTGCGGCAGCACCAGCCGGTCGGTCAGCGTGCGGTCGATGAAGGGATCGCGGACCAGCCGCTCGAGCAGGATGTTGAAGGTGTCCGGCGGCACGTCCTCGCGCGCAAGCGCCGGCAGCTCGTAGGGCCAGATCCAGCGCGGCTCGAGCCGCAGCCCGAAATTCAGACAGCCCTGCTCCTGCATGAAGAGCTCGGTCGGCGCATAGAACTCCCGCTCCCGCACCAGCACCCGCAGCACGCACTCGGCGATCAGGTAATGCGGATGGTCGGCGAAGCACTTGCCGACCCAGCCCGAGCGGTTGCCGATCCCTTCCGGCACCTGGCTGGTGAAGTTCAGCAGCAGCCGCGCGTTCTCGATCCCGCCGGTGCAGAGCGCGTAGGCCTTCGCCTTGACCGTGAACCCGGTGTCGGCGGGGTCGTAGCTGCGGAACACCGCCCCCGTGACCGTCTCCAGCGCATCGTCGAGTCGCAGGTCGACGAGGTTCGCGTTCAAGACCAGCGTGATCGCCTCCGAGGCCTCGATCTCGGGACCGTACTTCTCGCCGAAGCGCGTCGGCGGGCTGAAGCGGAACTGGAAGCGGTGGAAGTCGTAGGCGTTCTCCCGCATCGGCAGATCCGGGGCCTCGGTGGCCGAGGGGATGTCGAGGATCGCGTCCGTCTCGGCGCGGTAGGGGTCGAGCGCGATCTGCCCGATCGGCCAGCCCGACAGCGGCACCCAGGGCTTGGGCATGAAGTCGACCGCCTCGAGCGCCCGGCTCCAGCCGCCCCAGTGGTTCGAGGTCCCGCCGAAGTAGCGCAGCCGGCAGACGTCGAGGTCGAAATACTCCCGCCCGACGTTGCTGCCGCGGTAGACGTCCTGGCTCTCCTCGGAGATGTCCATGCCGCCCGCTTCCATCAGGGCGACCGAGGCCCCGGCGGCGGCGAGCTTGCGCGCGATGGTGATCCCGGCGGGGCCCGCGCCGACCACGCATACGTCAAAGACGCGCTCGAAGGCGTTGCGGTCGATGGTGGCAGCGTCGGCGATCATGATTTCCTCCCGGCCCCGGCAGCTTTGGCGAGGGCGCCGGAGGCGTCAAGAGGCACCCGGTGAGCACCGGGCTGCACAAGCTGTTCAGGCTTATCAAGCCTATGATTTCATTTCAAAAATGTCTGCCGCGTTAACTCGAATTGAACTTTGGTTAATGCGTCAGCCGAAGGTGAAGCTGCTGCCGAGCAGCGCCGCCGGATCGGCGGAGAGCCCCACGTGGACCTCGAAGCGGCCCGGCTCGACCACCGGGCGGAGCGCCGCATCGAGGAAAGCCAAGTCGTCGCGACCGAGCTCGAAGCGAAGCGGCCGCCGTTCTCCCGGAGCGAGTTCGACCCGTTCGAAGCGCCGAAGCTCGAGCGTCGGCTGGGCGACGCTCGCGACCGGGTCGCGCAGGAAGAGAAAGACCGTGGTCGCACCGGCGCGCTCGCCGGCGTTGGTTACCACAGTTTTGGTCACCACGAGGTTACCGTCGACCGTCACCTCGGGCTTTTCGAGGGTGAAGCGGGTGTAGCTCAGGCCGTGGCCGAAGGCGAACTGCGGCGCGTTCGGCAGGTCGAGGTACTTGCTGGTGTAGTGGTCGCGCGGATTTTCCGGGCGTCCACCCGGGCGGGCGGCGTACCCGATCGGCACCTGCCCGACGTCGCGCGGCCAGGTGACCGGGAGGCCGGCGGAAGGAGCAGCGTTCCCGGTGACCAGCGCCGCGACGGCATGGCCGGCCTCGCTGCCCGGGAACCAGCAGGCGACGACCGCCGCCGCGCCGGCAAAGACCTCCGGCATCACCAGCGGTCGTCCGGAAAACAGCAGGACGACGACCTGCCGGCCGGAGGCGAGGACGGCACGGGCGAGCTCTGCCTGCCGGCCGGGGAGGTCGATGCGTGCCCGGCTCGCCGCCTCGCCGCTCATCGAGGCCGCCTCGCCGAGGCAGAGGAGCACGTGGTCGGCGCGAGCCGCCGCCGCGGCCGCCTCGGCGATGCCGGCGTCGCTGCCGCCTTCGATCGGCACGCCCACGACATGCTCGATCACGCCGTCGGGCAGCGCCGCGCGCAGCCCGGCGAGGACGCTCACGGCCTCCCTGCCCTGCCCCGTCGCGGCCCAGGGACCGAGCATTTCGCCGCCGGCTTCGGCCAGCGGCCCGAGCAGCGCGATCCGGCCGGGCGGGTCGGGCAGCGGCAGCGCGCCGCCGCGGTTCTGCAACAGGACGAGCGTGCGGGCGGCCGCCGCGCCGGCGGCGGCCCTGCGCGTCACCCGTCGCGCCTGCGTTTCGGGGCCCGGCCCGGTACACCGGCGCCAGGGGTCATCGAAGAGCCCGAGCCGCCGCTTCAGCGCCAGGACGCGCGCGACCGCGGTGTCGATCGCGACCGTGCTCACGAGGCCCCGGTCGAGCGCCCGCGGCAGGCCCTCGCGGTAGGCGAGCGACATCATGTCGACGTCGACCCCGGCGTTGAGCGCCATTGCTGCCGCCTCGACGGCATCGCCGGCCACGCCGTGGCGAACCAGCTCGCCGATCGCGCCGTAGTCGCTGATCACCAGTCCGTCGAACCCCCAGGCGTCGCGCAGCGTCCCGGTCAGGAGCGCCCGGTTCGCCGTCATCGGCACGCCGGAAATGTCGGTGAAGGCCGGCATGACCGCAGCGGCGCCGGCGGCGATCGCCGCTCGGAACGGCGGCAGGTAGATCTCGGCGAGCTGCCGTTCGGAGACGTCCACCGCGGCGTAGTCGCGCCCGGCGGCGCTGGCGCCATAGGCGACGAAGTGCTTGGCGGTCGCCGCGAGACCGGAGAGATCGGCGCCCTGGAACCCGCGGACCTTGGCCTCGGCGAACCGCGCGCCGACGACCGGATCCTCTCCTGGTCCCTCGGCGATCCGGCCCCAGCGCGGATCGCGGGCGATGTCGAGCATCGGCGCGAAGGTGAGGTCGATGCCGCTCGCGGCGCTCTCGTCGGCGGCGTGCCGCGCGGTTGCCTGCCATAGCGCCGGATCGAAGGCGCCAGCCTCGGCGAGCGGGATCGGGAAGATCGTGCGGAAGCCGTGCAGCACGTCGAGCCCGAAGAAGAGCGGAATGCCGAGCCGGCTCTCCCGGACGGCGGCGGTCTGGGCCGCGCGCACCGCGTCGCGACCCCAGAGGTTGAAGAGGCTGCCGACGGCGCCGGCGCGGACCTCCGCCTGGAGGTCGCGCGGCACCACCGGGCCCGTCGCCGCGAAATCGGCGCTGAGCATGGTGAGCTGGCCCAGCTTCTCGTCCAGCGTCATCGACGCGAGGAGGCTCGCGTCGGCGGCGCGCGCGCGGCGTCCCGAGACCGGCGAGGCCCGCCGAGGCGGCGAGCAGCGTCAGGAAACGCCGTCGGTCCGGCATCACCCCGGGCGATAGGCGAAGGAGGCGAAGTCCGCGGTGGCGGCGCGCCCCGAGGTGTCGAAGGCGAGGAGGCCGACGAAGGCGCCGGTGAAGGAGCCGTGCTCGCCGCGGCCGGCCTCGTCGGAGATGAGCGAGGCGTCGAGCGCGGGCCCGGCCGGCACCCAGTCGCCGCCCGAGCGCCAGAAGAACTGCTGGTCGGCCCGGTCGACCTCGACGGCGAGGTCGATCGGGCCGTCGGGAAGCGGGATCGGCGGCGCGAGCGGGAAGCTGAGGCGGGCGTCGGGCCAGTCGCCGGGGCAGGACATGATCGAGAGGTTGCGCCCGAGTCGCGGCGTCGAAGCTCACGGCGAGGAAGTGGAACTTCGAGCGGCTGTAGTAGGTCGTGAGGCCCGCGGCCTGCTGGTAGGTGTCGGGGGCGAAGGCGGCGAGGCGGGTCTCGGCGCGGTAGCTGAAATGCTCCTGGCGGCGGGCGACGAGGGCCTGCTCGAACCAGCTGCCGACCGACTCGCGGCCGATGAGGCGCAGCGCCTCGCCGGTCATGGTGAAGATGCGCTCCGGGTAGGGGGTGCGCAGCCACTGGAAGTCCTGCGGCAGGCTCGGGCCGTCGAAGCGGTACTCGACCGGGCGGTCGGGCTCGGGCTCCGGGGCGCCGGCGGGGGCCGGGACCTCGAGGTCGGGGACGAGGCCGCCCTGGGCGAGGTAGAGCCAGCCGTCGTCCTTCCAGACCACCTTCTGGATCGCGGTCTCGCGGCCGAGGGTGCAGCGGCGGAGGCCGGGGAGCGGGCGGCCGCAGAGGTGGGTGTGGTAGAAATCGCCGTCGGGGGTCTCGACGATCTGGCCGTGGCCGGCGCGCTGCAGGGGGGCGTCCGGGGAATTTTTCGAGGTGAGCAAGTGGGTTGCGGGGTGGAGCTCGTAGGGGCCGCGGATGGTCTCGGCGCGGGCCATGGTGACGGCGTGGTGCGTAGCCGGTGCCGCCTTCGGCGGTGGTGAGGTAGTAGAAGCCGCCGCGCTTGAAGAGGTGGGGGCCCTCGACGAGGCCGAGGGGGGAGCCGGGGAAGATGTTGGTGATCGGGCCGGTCAGGCGGCGGGCGACCGGGTCGTATTCCTGCAGCAGGATGCCGTCGAAGGCCGAGGTCTTCGGCTTGCCGCCGACGCTGTCGGTCAGGTGGCGCCACTGCTGGTTGACGAACCACTTGCGGCCGTCGTCGTCGTGGAAGAGCGAGGGGTCGAAGCCGGAGGAGTTGAGGTAGACGGGATCGGACCAGGGGCCGGTGATTTCCGGTGCGGTTACAAGGTAGTTGTGGGCGTCCTTGAAGTTGCCGTCGTAGCGCTTCATGTCGGTGTAGATCAGCCAGAAGCGGCCGTCGGCGTGGCTGAGGCAGGGGGCCCAGACGCCGCAGCTGTCGGGCTCGCCGCGCATGTCGAGCTGGCTGGCGCGGTCGAGCGGGCGGGTGACGAGGCGCCAGTTCACCAGGTCCCGGGAGTGGTGGATCTGGACGCCGGGGTACCACTCGAAGGTCGAGGTGGCGATGAAGTAGTCGGGGCCGACGCGGACGATCGAGGGGTCGGGGTTGAAGCCCTTGAGGATCGGGTTGCGGATCATCGGCTGCCTCCGGGGGGTCGTTTCACGAGCGAGGGTTTCGCTGCCGCTTCAAGGGTTAATGGCGTTTTGTTCGATGTACAACTCATGTACATCGCATGCACAAAGCATACACGTGAATTTGCACGGCGCGCGAGAGGTTAATGCGGGCGGAGACGGCGAGCGAAGCCGCGCGGACGCGCCCCCCGGCAGGCGATGGCATCGGCCAGGCCGCGGCGCTTGGCTCTCCCGCTCATCCCGTTCGTTGCGCGCTCCTTGCCCACCCTATCCCGATGAGCGCCGACACGAGCAGATGCAGCGCGACGGCGGGCCAAAGAAGCACGCCGTTCGCGGCCCCGGTCACTCCGAGCCACGCGAGATAGAGGCCGATGCCCGCACCATAGACCAGCATGCCCAGGCGCGGCGGGCCGGGCCAGCAGGCGAGGCCCAGGCCGACCAGGGCGACGCCGGCTACCCGCGCCACCGTCGCCGCCAGACCGGATATGTCCGCTCCCAGCAGCAGCTCTCCGACCATGGCCGGAGCGAGGACAAGCGCAAGGCCCGTGGCGAGCTCTGCGATTGCCGCAATGACGAGGACGCTGCGCAAGGGTCAGGACGAGCCGAGGTCGAAGGTCAGCTTGTCGATCGTGCCGGTGAACCGGAAAGGCGAGTCGTAGCGGTATTCGACGAGCGCAAGGGGCGTGCGGGTGTCGAGGCCGACGTCGAAGCTCTCGTCCTCGGGGAAGGTGACCGGGATGGTGTGGTCCAACGTGTTCCGGGCGACTTCCTCGCCGTCGACGGAGAGGACGCCGGTGCCGCCTTTCCCGAGGCCGGGGCCGTCGGACTTGAAGGCGAAGACGATGGTGTGTTTGCCCGGCTCGAGCTCGGGGCCTTCCCAGGCCGTCCGCTTGAGATCGAGGAGGTTGTAGAGGAAGACGGGCTTTCCGCGGCCGACGCCGAACTCGCCCTTGCTGAGGAAGAGACCGTAGCCGCCGAAGCGCCCGCCGTCGGTCACGATCATGCCTTCGGCACCGCCTTCGGGAATCTCGACCTCGGCGGTGATGGTGTAGGACTTGTTCAGGATATTGGGGGCGGCGCTGTTCGGCGTGCCGCTCAGCTCGCCCGAGTAGGCGAACGCCTTCCGGCCGGCCGACAGGTTCGGCCGCGGCGTATTCCAGCGGGCCAGCGTCGAGTTATCGAGCGGCAGCACGTCGTATTTCGCCGCCTGGGCATAGAAGAGGGCCTGCAGCTCCTTGAGCTTGTCCGGCATCTTCGCCGCGAGGTCGTCGGACTCGGTGGGATCGTCGCCGACGTTGTAGAGCTCCCAGCTGTAGCCGGTGATCACGTCCGGTGGCGTCTTGGTGCTCAGCTCCCACGGCAACGTCACGGGCGTCGTCGCGGCCACCCAGCCGTCGTGGTAGATCGCGCGGTTGCCGAGCATCTCGAAATACTGGGTGGTGTGCCGGGTCGGGGCGTCGGCGTTCGCCTTGTCCCAGGTGTAGGCCATGCTGGTGCCCTCGATCGGCGCCTGCGGGATGCCGTCGATGGCGGGCGGCGCCTTGACGCCCGTGGCGTCGAGGATGGTGGGCGCGATGTCGATGACGTGGGAGAACTGCCGGCGGATGCCGCCGAGGTCGGTGATGTGTCCTGGCCAGGACATGACCACGCCCTGTGCGGTGCCGCCGAAGTGCGACGGCACCTGCTTCACCCACTTGAACGGCGTGTCCATCGCCCAGGCCCACTCGGCGGCATAGTGCGGGAAGGTCCGTTCCGATCCCCAGAACGGATACCAGAGCATCTGGTCCTTCACCGGCACCTCGACGCCGTTGAAGGTGGTGAACTCGTTGGGCGTGCCGTTCAGCATGCCCTCGGCGCTCGCGCCGTTGTCGCCGCCGATGTAGATGATCAGCGTGTTGTCGAGCTCGCCCAGGTCGTCGACCGCCTGGATCACCCGGCCGATCTCGTTGTCGGCATAGGCGAGATAGGCGCCGTAGACATCGGCCTGGCGGATGAAGAGCTTCTTCGACACCTCGTCGAGACTGTCCCATTTCGGGAGCGTGTCCGGCCAGTCGGTCAGCTTCGCATTCTCCGGCATGATGCCGAGCCGCTTCTGGTTGGCGAAGATCGTGTCGCGCACCTTGTTCCACCCGTCGTCGAACAGGTGCATGTCGCTGATCTTCTTCACCCATTCCGGCGTCGGATGGTGCGGCGCATGGGTGGCGCCCGGCACGTAATAGACGAACCACGGCTTCTCGGGCGCGATCTCCTTCAACTGCTTGACGTAGCCGATCGCCTCGTCGGCCATCGCGGTCTCGAGGTTCCAGCCGGGGTTGTTCTCGAAGGGATAGATCGCCGTGGTGTTGCGGAAGAGGTTCGGCTGCCACTGGCTCGCGTCGCCGCCGACGAAGCCGTAGAAGTAGTCGAAGCCCATGCCGTTCGGCCACTGGTTGAACGGGCCGGCCTGACTCGACTGGTAGGAGGGCGTGTTGTGGTCCTTGCCGAACCAGGCGGTCGCGTAGCCGTTGTCGCGCAGCGTCGTGCCGATGGTGCCCTTGTCGAGCGGGATGATCGAATCGTAGCCCGGATAGCCGGTGGCGATCTCGCCGACCACGCCGAAGCCGACCGAGTGGTGGTTGCGCCCGGTGATCAGCGCCGCTCGGGTGGGAGAGCAAAGCGACGTGGAGTGGAAGTTGGTGTAGCGGAGGCCCTCCTGGGCGAGCTTGTCCATCGTCGGGGTCGGGATGACGCCGCCGAAGGTGCTCGGGGCGCCGAAGCCCTGGTCGTCGGTCATGATCAGGAGCACGTTGGGCGCGCCTTTCGGGGGCACCACCCGCGGCGCCCACCAGGGCGTCGAGTCGGAGGCCTTTTCCTTGATCACGCCGCCGAACTTGGGGGTGGGCGGCGGCAGCGGCGCGTCGCCGAGCGTGGCGGTGGCTTCCGGCGAGCCCGGCGTCCCGGTGACCTCCTGGGCTTTCGCGACGGTGGTTGCCGCCATCACGGACACCACGACACCGATAACCGACAGCGTCGATCGGACCGTCAGCGTGATATTTTCAGGCAAGGCCATCTCCCCCAAGAAGGCTGGTCCGTCGCTGATACCAGCAAATCTGGTGGCAGGGAGAAACATTCGCGTGCAAGCCGACGCCCTGCGCGTGCAGAGGATTCCGCCGAGATCGACCGCCGCGCCTAAACACCGCCGACCTGGTGACGGCGCATGATCAGGGCCAGGGAGCCGGCGTCACCCACAACCGGTTCTTCGGTGTCTCGGCATTCTTCGACGGAACCATTCCCTCCGCGCCACGTTTCCCGCCGACTTCTCCGGCGAATACCCCGGGCAGTTCCTCTGATGCGAACGCAACCCGGGAGTACCCTGTGCCGCCATCCGTCAAGCTTGTCTCCGTCGCGTCCGCGGTGCCGCCGCACCGTATCGATCAGGGCGAGGCCGCCGTGCTCGCCCATCAGGCCTTTTCGTCGCGCTACGACGATTTCGAGCGGCTGTCCCGGGTGTTCGAGAATGCCGGGATCCGCAGCCGCTACGCGGTGCGGCCGCTCGAGTGGTATCTGCAGCCGTTGGGCTGGCCGGAACGCAACGAGGCGTTCCTCGAGGGCGCCTGCAAGCTCTTCGAGGACGCCGCGTCGCGCGCGCTCGCGGCGGCCGGGGTCGCGGCGGCGGCGGTCGACACCGTCGTCACCATCTCCTCGACCGGGATCGCGACGCCGAGCCTCGACGCCCGCGTCGCGGACCGGCTCGGGCTGCGGCCGGACGTCGAGCGGGTGCCGGTCTTCGGGCTCGGCTGCGCCGGCGGGGTGTCCGGGCTGGCGCTGGCGGCGCGGCTGGCGAAGGCCGAGCCGGGCAGCATCGTGCTCCTGGTGGCGGTCGAGCTCTGCACGCTGTCGTTCCGGGTCGACAAGCTGACCAAGGCGAACATCGTGGCGACCGCGCTCTTCGGCGACGGCGCCGCGGCCTGCGTGCTGCGCTGCGGCGAGGAGGGCATGGCCTCGGTCGAGATGGCCGGCCAGCACCGCTGGCCGGAGACGCTCGACATCATGGGGTGGGACGTCGATCCGGAGGGGCTGGGCGTGGTCTTCGACCGGGCGATCCCGCCCTTCGCGCGGGAGCACATCGCCCCGGCGGTCGCGGGGATCCTGCAGCGCGGCGGGCTGGCCGTGGCCGACGTCGACCGCTTCGCCTGCCACCCGGGCGGCGCCAAGGTCATCACCGCGCTCGAGCGCGGCCTGTCGCTCGAGCAGGGCTCGCTCGACCACGAGCGCAGCGTGCTTTCGGACTACGGCAACATGTCGGCGCCGACCGCGCTCTTCGTGCTGGAGCGGCTCGCCGCGCAGGGCCTGCCGCCGCGGACGCTGCTCACCGCGATGGGGCCGGGGTTCACCGCGAGCTGCGTCTCGCTGCAGGCCGCGGGGGCGTCGCGGCCTCGCGGGATGGCGATCCGCTGCGCGCGGGCGGCTCCAGCGCCCGGTCGGCCAGCGCCTCGATCCGTGCAGGTGCGGCGTCCTGCTGAGGTGCCCGACGATCCTCGCCCGGCCGGCGCCCCGGATCTCGGCGGGTGTGACTAGCGCGCGAGCAGCGCCAGCGGCGCCTTGCAGGTCACGTCGAGCGTCCGCTCCAGGCCGGGATGGATGCCGCAGAGAAGCCCCCGTATCGGCTGAGGCGGCGGGTCTGGTCCTGGACCAACTCGCGGCGCCGTCCGACCTTGAGCCGGAGGGCGACGACGTGTCGTCGTCGGGCGGATCCGGCGCAGGTCGCGGGTTCGCACCAGCTCGGCGATGGTCCGGGCATCCCGCGGGTCCGACTTGCGCTCGCCCCCGGCGAAGCCCTGACCGGCGCGGTTGACGGCGATCCCGGGCGCGTGGACGAGCTCGAAGCCTTCGGCCAGCAGCATGGCTTCGAGGAAGCGCGCGAAGGAGCCCACGACATCGAGGCCGATCACCACCTCGCCCCCGAGCCCGCGCAGCTGCGCCACCAGGGTGTCGATCGCCTGCGCGTCGTTCTCGACCGCGCGGTCGAGAACGACGCGGCCTCCCTCGTCGATGCCCACCGCCCAATGGGTCACCTTGGCCGCGTCGATGCCGATGCAATCCGCATGGAACCACTCCCCTCGTCGGACCGCGTGCCCCCTCTCGCCTGCATCGCCTTACACAGCCATCGGGGCATCGCGTAATCAGCGGTCGATCAGGGCGGTGATGCGGGCGGCCAGCGCCCAAACTCACGGAGCCGGTGACAGCATACGCATCCTGGCGGGTTCTCATGCGAAGAGTTGAAGGGCGGCGTGACCTTCGCGGCGCTCTTGCTCGGGCTGGTGACGGCGGAGCGGCTGGGCGAGCTCTGGCTCGCGCGGCGCAACACGGCGGCGCTGGTGCGGCAGGGGGCGTTCGAGGTCGCGCCGGGGCACTATCCGCTGATCGTGGCGCTGCACGCGCTCTGGCTCGCGGGGCTCTGGGGGCTCGGCTGGGCGCAGCCGGTCGATCCGGGCTGGCTGGCGGTGTTCCTGCTGCTGCAGGCGATGCGGATCTGGGTGCTCGGCACGCTCGGCCGGCGCTGGACGACCCGCATCGTGGTGCTGCCGGGGGCGCCGCTGGTGCGCGGGGGACCGTTCCGCTGGGTGGCGCATCCGAACTACCTCGTGGTCGATCGGGGAGATCGCGGTGCTGCCGCTCGCGCTGGGCCTGCCCTGGTTCGCGCTGGCGTTCTCGGTGGCCAACGCGCTCGTGCTCTCGGTGCGCATCACGGCCGAGAATGCGGCGCTTGCAGACCTGCGCGATGGACCGCCAGGCTGAGGCGATGCCCCGGCCGCTGACGGCGGCCACCTGGATCGGCTTCGGCGCGATGTGCGTCGGCATGTTCATGGCGATCCTCGACGTGCAGATCGTGGCGACGTCGCTGCCGACGATCCAGTCGGCGCTCGGGATCGCGCCCGAGCAGATGAGCTGGGTGCAGACCGCCTACCTGATCGCCGAGGTGATCGCGATCCCGCTGACCGGCCTCCTGACCCGGCTCCTCGGCATGCGCTGGCTGTTCGTGGCGGCGGTCGGCACCTTCACCTTCGCCTCGATCGGCTGTGCCGGCAGCGACAGCTTCGCGACCCTCATCGCCTGGCGGGTGCTGCAGGGGTTTTCCGGCGGCACGCTGATCCCGGCGGTGTTCGCGGCGGTCTTCCTGCTCTTCCCGGTGCGCCGGCAGGGGCTGGCGACGACGCTCGCGGGGGTGCTCGCGGTGCTGGCGCCGACCACGGGGCCGATCGCGGGCGGCTGGATCACCACCACCTACTCCTGGCACTGGCTGTTCCTGGTCAACGTCCCGCCGGGTGTCGTGGTCGCGGTGCTCGCCGCCTGGCTGCTGCCGCGCGATCCGGTGCGGCTCGGCGAGCTGCGCAAGCTCGACCTGGTGGCGCTCGGCCTGCTGGCGCTGGCGCTGGCGGCGCTGGAGATCGGGCTGAAGGAGGCGCCGCAACGCGGCTGGGGGTCGGGCCTCGTGCTCGGGCTGATGGCGCTTGAGCGTCGTCAGCGGCTTCGGGTTCGTCGCGCGGGTGCGGCGCGCGGCCGAGCCGATCGTCAGCCTGCGCAGCTTCGCCGACCGCCGCTTCGCCATCGGCTGCCTGCTCAGCTTCGTGCTCGGGATCGGCCTCTTCGGATCGGTCTACCTGATGCCGGTCTTTCTCGCCTTCGTGCGCGGCCACGACGCGCTGCAGATCGGCACGGTGATGCTGGTGACCGGCGTGGCGCAGCTCGCGATGGCGCCGGTCGCGGTGGCGCTGGAGCAGCGGCTGAGCGCGCGGCTGCTGACCGCCGGCGGCTTCGCCGTCTTCGCGCTCGGCCTCGGGCTCAGCGCGCTGCAGACGCCGCAGACCGACTTCGCCGGCATGTTCTGGCCGCAGGTGATCCGCGGCCTCGCGATCATGTTCTGCCTGCTGCCGCCGACGCGGCTCGCGCTCGGCCACCTCGCGCCGGAGCGGGTGCCCGACGCCAGCGGCCTCTTCAACCTGATGCGCAACCTCGGCGGCGCCATCGGCATCGCGCTGATCGACACGGTGATCTATGGCCGCGCCCCGCGGCACGGCGAGGCGATCGTCGCGGCGCTGCAGGCCGGGGACACCGCGATGGCGCGCTTCGTGGGCATTCCGCTCGCGCTCTTCACGGCGCAGGCGGGCAAGCCGCTCGATGCGAGCACCCGCGCCCTGCTGCAGCCGCTGGTCGAGAAGGCGGCGCTGACCGGCGCGATCAACGACGCCTGGCTGCTGGTCGCGCTCGCGACCGCCGCGGCGGCGCTCTGCGTGCCGCTGATGGGCAAGGCGCCGGCGGCGGCTCCGGGGCCGGAAGCCGGGCTTCCGTCCGGTGCGCCTCACTCGCCCCGGAGGGTTGAGGTTCTCCGCGTTGGGATAGGTGTCGGTCTCGGCGGCGCACCCGACGATCCCCGGCGAGGGGTTCCGGCTTCGCCGTCGTTCGGCGTGGCTCGGATCGCGGGCGTGCATCTGCCGCTCCGGCGGTGGTTTATTGACCACAGCCACCCGCAGACTCCCGGCCCGCAATGAAAGATCACCTGCAAGCCATCCTGACGCTGTTCTCGCTGGTCAATCCGATGGTCTGCGCGCTGATGTTTGCCGACCAGGCCGCCGGGCGAACCGCAGCGCAGCGGGTTTCGGATGCGATACGGGTGGTGGCGGTCGTCGCCGTGGTGCTCGTCATCGCGGCCTTTGCCGGATCCCGTCTGCTCGGGGTCTTCGGCATCTCGCTCGACAGCTTCTCGGTCGCGGGCGGCATCGTGCTGTCGTTCATCGGATTCAGGATGCTGGCAGGGTCCGGGGCCGCGACCCGACCGGCACAGCCGGTGGCGACGCCCCGGCCCCGGGCGCGAACTACGCGTCGCTGATCCTGTTCGCGGCGAGTCCGGGCACCATCACCGGGGTCATCACCATCGCGGTGGCGCATACCAGAACCGGGTTTCCCGCGACGGCCCTGGTCGGGATCGCGACGGTGCTGACGGTGACGCTGGCATTGCTGCTGCTGGTTGCCCGCGACGCGAAGGCCGGACAGTCCAGGGGTCCCGGCCTGGCCCGGGACATGATCGGCCGCTACATGGGGCTGATCGTGGTGGCCATGGGCATTCAGTACGCCCTCACCGGCTACAAGGCCTTCATGGCAGGGTGAGGCTCGAGGGGCGGCAAAGTTCGCTCGGGCCGGGGCCCTCCGATTCGCTCTGGGCGCCGGGCGGGGCTGGCGGCGCCGACGCACCCGCCCCACCCGGCGCGCAGGTGCGTCAGCGGCCCTCCGAGGAGCGGGCCCAGAGGTTGATGTTCTCCTCGTCGGCGTAGGTGTCGATCTCGGCGAGCTCGTCGGCGGTGAAGTCGAGGTTGCCGACCGCGGCGGCGCAGTCCTCGACCTGGGAGGGGCGGGAGGCGCCGATGAGGGCGGTGGTGATGCCGTTGTCGCGCAGCACCCAGGCGATCGCCATCTGGGCGAGGGTCTGGCCGCGGCGCTCGGCGATGGCGTTGAGGGCGCGGATGTTCTCGATGGCGTGCTCGTTGAGGAAGGCGGGGTCGAGCGACTTGCCCTGGGTGGCGCGGCTGCCCTCGGGGATGCCCTTGAGGTACTTGCCGGTCAGCATGCCCTGCGCGAGCGGGGTGAAGGCGATCGAGCCGATGCCGAGCTCCTTGAGGGTGTCCTTCAGGCCGTCGCGTTCGACCCAGCGGTTGATCATGTTGTAGCTCGGCTGGTGGATCAGGCAGGGGGTGCCGAGGTCCTTCAGGATCGCCGCGGCGGCGGCGGTGCGGTCGGAGTTGTAGGAGGAGAGGCCGACGTAGAGCGCCTTGCCGGCGCGGACGGCGGCGTCGAGGGCGCCCATCGTCTCCTCGAGCGGCGTGTCGGGGTCGAAGCGGTGCGAGTAGAAGATGTCGACGTAGTCGAGGCGCATCCGCTTCAGCGACTGGTCGAGCGAGGAGAGCAGGTACTTGCGGCTGCCCCACTCGCCGTAGGGGCCGGGCCACATGCGGTAGCCGGCCTTGGTCGAGATCACGAGCTCGTCGCGGTGGCCGCGGAAGTCGGTGTCGAGGATGTCGGCGAAGGCTTCCTCGGCCGAGCCCGGCGGGGGGCCGTAGTTGTTGGCGAGGTCGAAGTGGGTGATGCCGAGGTCGAAGGCGGTGCGGCAGATCGCGCGCTTGGTCTCGTGCGGGGTGTCGTGGCCGAAGTTGTGCCAGAGGCCGAGCGAGACGGCGGGGAGCTTGAGGCCGCTCCTGCCGCAGGTGCGGTAGACCATGGTCTCGTAGCGGTTCTCGGCGGGGGCGTAGGTCATGCGGTCACCAGGAGGGCGCGGGCGGCGGCGGGGTCGAGCGGGGCGGGGCGGGTGCAGGTGGTGGTGAGCTCGACGAAGGCGCCCTGCTCGCCGGATTTCAGGATCGAGGTCATGATGTCGATGCCGTGCAGCGCGCGCTCGAGCGAGCAGCGGGAGTCGCGGCCCTCGATGATCGCCATCGCCATGTCGGCGAGGCCGGCGGTGCGGTAGTTGGCGTAGGAGCCGCTGGGGCGGATGTCGTTGGGGACGCCGAAGGGGTGGTCCCACTGGGTGACCTCGGCGATCTTGCCGTCGCTTGCCCGACAATTCGACGGTGCCGCCGAACCAGTTGGGGTCGGGGACGAAGAGGGCGCCGTCGGTGCCGTAGAGCTCGATGTTGCGGTGGCGGTGCGCCCAGACGTCCCAGCTCGCGCCGAGCATGATGCTGGCGCCGCTGTCGAATTCGAGCAGGGCGTGGACGTTGGTGGGGGTGCCGACCGGGATCTCCTTGCCCTCGAGCGGGCCCTTGGCGGTGACGAGGCGGGTGGGGGTCGCCATGTTGGTGACGGCGGCGACGCGCTTCACCGGGCCGATCAGGTTGATGAGGTCGGCGACGTAGTAGGGGCCGACGTCGAGGACCGGGCCGGCGCCGGGCTGGAAGAAGAAGCCGGGGTTCGGGTGCCACATCTCCATGCCGTGCGACATGACGTAGGCGGTGCCGGCGGTGACGGTGCCGATGGCGCCGTCGTCGATGAGCTTGCGCGCGTACTGGTGGGCGCCGCCGAGGAAGGTGTCGGGCGCCGAGCCGACGCGGAGGTTCTTCGCGTCGGCGAGGGACTTGAGCTTCTTGCCCTCCTCGACGGAGAGCACGAAGGGCTTTTCGGAGTAGACGTGCTTGCCGGCCTCGAGCGCCCGGGTGGTGACCGGGTAGTGCGCCTCGGGGATGGTGAGGTTGATGACGACGTCGACGTCGTCGTTCTCGAGCAGCCGGTCGATCGGCTGCGCCTCGACGCCGAACTCCTTGGCGCGCGCCTCGGCCGCAGCCATGTTGATGTCGGTGCAGGCGCGCACCTCCAGGCCCTTGAAGAGCGGGGCGAGCTTGAAATAGGCCGCGGAGATGTTGCCGCAGCCGACGATGCCGACGCCGAGGGTTTCTGCCATGGTCCTGGTCCTCAGAGCTTCTGGGCGGCGGCGAGCGAGCGTTCGGCGAAGCGCTTGTCGTCCTTGGGGTTGTCGTGCTCCATCACGTAGTATTTCGCGCGGGTGTTCTTGAGCGCGGCCATCAGGCCCTTCCAGTCGACGGTGCCGTGGCCGACGTCGGCCCAGCCGTCCTCGTCCTTGTTCTCGCCGGCGGGGGCGATGTCCTTGACGTGCACCGCGGTGATGCGCTTGCCCATCGTCTTGATCCATTCGAGCGGGTCGCCGCCGCCGCGGATCACCCAGGCGATGTCGGCCTCCCATTCGAGGTCGGGGCCGCCCTCGAAGATCGCGTTGAGCGGCACCCCGCCGTCGGCGGTCGGCTTGAACTCGAAGTCGTGGTTGTGCCAGCCGAAGCCGAGGCCGGCGTCGCGGTAGGGGGCCGAGGCCTTCTGCAGCCGCCGGCCGAACTCGACCCAGCCCGCGGCGCTGTCGGGGCGCTGGTCGGGGGGGATGTGCGGGCAGTAGATCGTCTCGATGCCGACGTCCTTCGGCGATCTCAAGCACGCGGTCGGGGTCGTTCTCGAGCTGGTCGAGGCCGAAGTGGCCGGTGGGCATCTTCAGGCCGTCGGCGCCGAGGTTGGCGGTGAGCTCGGCGACCTTGTCCTTGTCGGCGTAGAGGGCGCCGTAGCCTTCGACGTTCTTGTAGCCGGCGTCGGCGACCATCTTCAGGGTGCGGGAGAGCGGGGGGAAGTTCCGCGAGCAGTAGAGCTGGTAGGAAAATTCGGGCATCGGGGGCTCCTTCAGGCGTAGCTGGAATATAGGTCGCGGACCGTGAGGGTCGCGTCGGCGGCATTGCCGGCATCGGGGGTGAAGCTGATCTCGGCCGGGAAGCCCGGAAAGACCGCGACGGCATTGGTGGAGAAGCGGCCGGGGCGGTCGGCCTCGAGGGTGGCGAAGAAAGCGACCGCGGTCTCGGCGGAGACGCGGGCGACGAGGCGGCCGTCCTTCATCCCGGTCGAGACGGCGAGTTTGGGGTCGCGCAGGTCGAGGTTCTTCCAGCGGACCGGGGTGAAGACGTCGCCGCCCGCCATGCCGTCGGCTGCCTTCCAGCGGAAGGCCACGATTTCGCCCTGCTCGATCATTTCGAGGGGAAACTCGGTCAGCGGGACGGCGGCGTCAATGCCAACCCGGGCGGCGGCGGTGTCGATCGGGCGGGTATTCGCGCCGTCGAGGGTGACGGCGAAGGCCTCGACCTCGAGGTCCACGGCCTCGGGGCCGTCGTTGATCGCGACGAGGCGGAGGGTCTCGCCTTCGGGGATGGCGACGACGTTCACCGGCTGGAAGAAGCGGCGGGCGAGGTGGTGCAGGAGCTTCCAGTTGCCGCCATAGTCGAGCGAGGACCAGGAGGCGACGGGCCAGGTGTCGTTGAGCTGCCAGTAGACGGCGCCCATGCAGTGGGGCTTCAGGCTGCGCCAGTAATCGACGGCGGTCTTGATCGCGACGCGCCTGCTGCACCTGGGAGAGCCAGACGAAGTTCGCGGAAGTCCTTCGGGAAGCGGAAGTAGCGGAACATCGTCTCGGCGATGCGGGCGTTGCCGCCGGCGTTCTTCTGGTGGCTCTCCATCACCGGCGAGGCGATGTTGAGGTCGGCCTCGTCGGCGAAGCTGCGGATCACCGGCAGCGAGGTGTAGGACTGGAAGCCGAACTCGGAGCAGAAGCGCGGGCGGACGTCGCGGTAGTGCTCGAAGTCGCGGCCCTCGTGCCAGACCGACCAGAAGTGCATGTCGCCGGAGGTGTCGTCGTGCCAGGTGTCGCCGAAGGACATCGGGCCGGGGACGGGGCTGGAGGGCCACCAGACGGCGCCGGGGAGCGTGCGCTTGAGGGTGGTCTCGATGGTGCGGTTGAGGCGGTCGTAGGCGACGAGGTAGCGGTCGCGGTTGCGGCGCGATTCCTCGAACCAGGTGAGGGCGCCGAGGAGCTCGTTGTCGCCGCACCAGAGGGCGACGTGGTGGGCGAGGCGGCGGGACTGGTACTCGACCTCGCGCTCGACCTCGGCGAGGAATTCTTCCGTCGCCGGATAGAGATGGCAGGCGAACATGAAGTCCTGCCAGACGAGGAGGCCGAGGGCGTCGCAGCTCTCGTAGAAGCGACGCGGGCTCGTAGCGGCCGCCGCCCCAGACGCGGATCAGGTTGGTGTTGGCGTCGACGGCGGATTGCAGCAGCGCGTGGGTCTTGGCGTCGGTGATGCGGCCGGGCAGCGCGTCGGCCGGGATCCAGTTCGAGCCGCGGGCGAAGATGTCGCGGCCGTTGACGCGGAGCTTGAAGCTGCGGCCCACGGCGTCGGGCTCGGAGACGAGGCGGACGTCGCGGAGGGCGACGGGGAAGCGGCGGGTGAGGCCGGCGGCGGTGACGACGAGCTCGTGGACCGGCTGCGCGCCGTGGCCGGCGGGCCACCAGAGCTCGGGGCGCTCGACGGTCAGCGTGGCGTTGAACGCGGCCGGAGCCGTGGTGGAGACGCGCCGTGCCGGCGTCGGCAGGCGCGGCCGAGGGTCGACGTGCCAGGCGGCGGTGTCGGCGGCGAAGCCGTCGAGCGCGACCTCGACGTCGAGGCGGACGCGGCCGTCGGCGTGGCTCTGGCGGATGCGTCGGCGCCGGCGATCTCGCCCTCGCCGCCGATCAGCGCGATGCGGCCGTAGACGCCGAGCGGCGCGAGGGCGATGTTCCAGTCCCAGCCGTAGTCGCACTGCGGCTTGCGCAGCATGTTGCCGTTCGGGATCGGGCAGTTGTTCTGGCTGTAGGGGACGGGATAGGGCTGCGCGGCCTGCAGCGCGTTGGCGGCGCGGGTGCTGGAGCGGATCAGGATCTCGATCGCGTTGGTGCCGGGCGACCACGGCGTCGGTCACGTCGGCGCGGTGCTCGCGGAACATGCGTGGCGGCGTCGAGCACGCGGGTGCCGTTCAGCCGGACCTCGGCGACGGTGTCGAGCATGTCGAGGACGAGCGTCCAGGGGCCGGCGGCGTCGGGCAGCTCGAAGCTGCGGGCGAGCGTCCAGTCGCGGTCGGCGACCCAGCGGACGTCGTATTCGTTGCGGCCGTGGTAGGGGTCGGGGATCAGGCCGGCGGCGAAGAGCGCCGAATGCACGTCGCCGGGCAGCGTGATCGGCGCGGTGAACTGGCGCGCCGCGTCGGCGAGCGACCACGGTCCTGACAGGTCGAGCATATCCCCCCCGGGATCAGGCTTGTTGGACGTCGAGTCTAGAGGCGCTGCTCGGACTGCTGGTCGAAGATCGACGCCTTGGAGATGTCGAAGGCCGACCTTGACCGGCTGGCCGTGCCGGAAGCCGTGGTCGGCGATGCCGCGCGCCGAGAGCTGCCGGCCGGCGAGCGGTCAGCCAGAGCAGGCTGTCGGAGCCCATCGGCTCGTCGATGTCCATCACCGCCGGGATGCCCTCGGCTTCGCCGGGGAGGACGGTGATGTGCTCGGGGCGCACCCCGAGGGTGACCTCGCGGCCGTTCGCGGCCGGGACCTGGCCGTCGTAGCCTTCGAGCGGCACGGTGACGTCGTCCATCTGGAAGGCCTTGCCGCCGCCCTGGCCGTCGACGAGCTTGCCGGTGAGCATGGTCATCGCCGGCGAGCCGATGAAGCCGGCGACGAAGAGGTTCGAGGGCTTGTTGTAGATGGTCTTGGGGTCGGCGAGCTGCTGGATGATGCCGCCGCGCATCACCGCGATGCGGTCGGCGAGCGTCAGCGCCTCGATCTGGTCGTGGGTGACGTAGACCATGGTGTTCTCGAGGTTCTGGTGCAGCCGCTTGATCTCGACGCGGAGCTCGGAGCGGAGCTTGGCGTCGAGGTTGGAGAGCGGCTCGTCGAAGAGGAAGACGTCGACGTCGCGCACGAGCGCCCGGCCGATCGCGACGCGCTGGCGCTGGCCGCCGGAGAGGGCGGCGGGCTTGCGGTCGAGCAGCGGCTCGATCTGCAGGATTTCGGAGGCGCGCTTGATGCGCTTGTCGATCTCGGCCTTGGGCAGGCCCGCGTTCTTCAGCCCGAAGGTGAGGTTTCCGCGCACGGTCATCTGCGGGTAGAGCGCGTAGGACTGGAACACCATGCCGATGCCGCGGTCCTTGGGCTCCTCCCAGGTGACGTTCTTGCCCTTGATCCAGATCTGGCCGTCGGTGATGTCGAGAAGGCCGGCGATGCAGTTGAGCAGCGTGGACTTGCCGCAGCCGGAGGGGCCGAGGAGGACGATGAACTCGCCCTCGGCGACGTCGATGTTGAGCTGCTTGAGGACGCTGACCGAGCCGTAGGTGAGGGTCAGGTCCTTGACGACGATGCTGCTCGCCGCGTTCGACAGTGTCTCTGTGTTCGCCATGTGCTTATCCCTTCACCGCGCCCGCGGCGATGCCGCGCACGAAGAGCCTGCCGGAGACGAAGTAGATGACGAGCGGCACGAGGCCGGTGATGATCGTCGCGGCCATGTTGACGTTGTATTCCTTCACGCCCTGCACCGAGTTGACGATGTTGTTGAGCTGCACCGTCATCGGGTAGGTCTTCGGGCGTGGTGTAGACGACGCCGAAGAGGAAGTCGTTCCAGATGCCGGTGACCTGCAGGATGATCGCGACCACGAAGATCGGCAGCGCCATCGGCAGCATGATCTTGAAGTAGATCGCCCAGAAGCCGGCGCCGTCGACGCGGGCGGCCTTGAAGAGCTCTTCCGGCACCGAGGAGAAGTAGTTGCGGAAGAGCAGCGTCAGGATCGGCATGCCGAAGATCGAGTGGACGATCACGAGGCCGGTCAGGGTGCCGTAGAGGCCGATGGTGCGCAGGATGATGACGATCGGGTAGAGCATCACCTGGTAGGGGATGAAGGCGCCGAAGATCAGGATGGCGAAGAAGACGTTGGCGCCCTTGAAGCGCCAGAGCGAGAGCGCGTAGCCGTTGATCGAGGCGATGGCGATCGAGATCAGCACCGAGGGCACGGTGATGCGCACCGAGTTCCAGAAGCCGCGGGAGAGGCCGTCGCAGTTGAGGCCGGTGCAGGCTTCGGCCCAGGCCTTGACCCAGGGCTGGAAGGTGATCTCCATCGGCGGCGAGAAGATGTTGCCGAGGCGGATCTCGGGCATGCCCTTCAGCGAGGTCACCACCATCACGTAGAGCGGGATGAGGTAGTAGACCGCGACCACGATCAGCGTGCCGTAGAGGATGATGTTGCGCCGGGAGAGCGTGCGCTGCGGGCGGGCGCCGCGCGGCTCGGACCGGTCGAACTTCTCGATGACGTCGTCGGCGGCGATGGCTCCGGCGAGGGTGTCGGGATTAGACACGCTTCTTGCCTCCGAATTCGAGGAAGGCCCAGGGGATGATGATGATCGCGACGGTGACGAGCATCATCGTCGAGGCGGCGAAGCCCTGGCCGAGGTTCTGGGCGCGGAACATGTACTCGTAGACGTATTTCGCCGGGACTTCCGAGGCGTTGCCGGGGCCGCCGCCGGTCTGGGCGACCACGAGGTCGTAGAGCTTGACGATGCCGCTCATGACGATGACGAGCGTGGTGATGAAGACCGGGCGCATCATCGGGATGACGACGAAGAGATAGGTCTTCCACATCGGGATGCCGTCGACGCGCGCGGCCTTCCAGATGTCCTCGTCGATGCCGCGCAGGCCCGCGAGCATCAGGCACATGATGAGGCCGGTGCCCTGCCAGAGGCCGGCGATCAGGATGCCGTAGATCACGATGTCGGGGTCGTAGAGCGGATTGAAGGTGAAGCTGGTCCAGCCGAGCGCTGCGCACGATGTGCTGCACGCCGAAGTCGGGGTTCAGGATCCACTGCCAGACGAGGCCGGTGACGATGAAGCTGAGCGCGAAGGGATAGAGGAAGATGCTGCGGAAGGTGTTCTCGAAGCGGATCTTCTGGTCGAGGAGGGCGGCGAGGATGAAGCCGATGATGAAGCTGAAGATCAGCGACAGGAAGCCGTAGATCGCGAGGTTCTCGATCGAGATCAGCCAGCGCGGCGAGGACCAGAGGCGCTCGTACTGCTCGAGGCCGACGAAGCGCAGCCGCGGCAGGAGCTTGGAGTCGGTGAAGGAGTAGACGACGGTCCAGAGCGTGCCGCCGAGAAACACCACGAGCGCCGTGAGGATCATCGGGATCGACGCGATCTTCGCGCTCATGTTCTTGAATAGCCGGCTTGGTCGCCCTTGCTGTGGCATCCGCGTCCCTCCCCCGGTTGTGCGCCGGCCCGCGGGCGCGGGCCGGCCTTGTCAGTCGGTCAGGCGCCGTCAGTCGGCGCGGCGATCAGGTCGGCGAAGGTCTTCTGGGCGGCTTCCGGCGTCATGTTCATGTCGGCGAAGAACTGCGTCATCAGATCGTTGATCTGCGTCGTGGTGTCCGGGCTGATCAGCTCGTCGGTGCTCTGGATCACGTTGCCGGACTTCAGGACCTCGAGGCCCTTCTTCATGCAGTCGTTCGCCGCGGCGAGGTCGACGTCGCCGCGCACCGGCATCGAGCCCTTCTTGAGGTTGAAGGCGACCTGGGTCTCGGGCGACATCATCACCGAGGCGAGCTTGTCCTGCGCCGCGGTCTTTTCCGGATCGTCGAGCTTGGGGAAGTAGAAGCTGTCGCCGCCGGTGGTGATGTAGGGATCGGGCATGCCGAGGCCGACGAGGCAGCTGTAGTCCTTGCCGGCGACCTGGCCCGCGACCTGGAACTCGCCCTGCGCCCAGTCGCCCATCGACTGGCCGCCGGCCTTGCCGGTGATGACCATGTTGGTCGCCTGGTTCCAGTCCTGGACGTTCGAGCCCTTGGCCATCTTGCGGGCGTCGTCGGCGGCCGCCCAGATCTTCGCCATGTCGGCGCCGCCGGCGAGGTCGGCGTCCTTGTCCTTGTAGACCTTGAGGTACATGTCCTTGCCGCCGAGGGCGAGCACGAGGTTGGCGAAGAGGCCGGCCTGCTGCCAGCCCTGCGCGCCGACGGCGAGCGGCTGGATGCCGGCCTTCTCCAGCGCCGGGGCGGCGGCGACGAACTCGGTCCAGTTGGTCGGCACCGCGACGCCGGCGTCGGCGAAGGCCTCGTTGGAGAGCCAGAGCCACTGCCAGGCGTGGATGTTGACCGGCACGCAGTAGACGTGGCCGTCGAGCATGCAGCCTTCGAGCAGCGACGGCGGGTTGACCACGCCGGCCCAGTTCTCGGCCTTGGCGACGTCGTCGAGGTTGCGCATCAGGCCGGCCTCGACCAGCTCCTCGGCCTGGCGGCCGTGGTTGAACTGGGTGGCGCCCATCGGGTCGCCGCCGGTGATGCGGCTGACCATGATCGGCCGCGCGGTGTCGCCGGAGCCGGCGATGGCGCCGTCGACCCAGTGGTTGCCGGTGGCGTCGAACGCCTTGGCGAACTCCGCGACCGCTGCCGCTTCGCCGCCCGAGGTCCACCAGTGGGTGACTTCGAGGTCGACGGCGTGCGCCATGCTGACGGGGAGCACGACCGAAGCAGCGAGTGCCGCGGCCAGCGAGCTCAATTTCATTTGCGAACCTCCCAGTTCTACATCGTTGCAGTAAAAGGCTAAGGGAGCGGGCGGCGGAAGGCAATGGTCGAAATCGATCGTTGAACGCCGCGCCGGAGAAAGCCGGCATTTGCCTGTGCTGCCGCAGCATCCGGTTCGCGTGCGCAGCAGATAGTGCAGCCAGTCCAGACGGATAAGCCGGCCCGCGAGCATTCCGCCTTGTCGCGCGGGCGCCGCGCGACCGTCCCGGCAAGGGCAGCACCAGCCCGCGAGGCAGCCGGGCGGCGCAACTGCAACGTTTCAGCTTTGAGCCACCATGCGAACCGGATAACGTGCGATTCGTCACCAAGCGACAATAGCCGACCTGGATCCCGTGTCCCGAAAGAATGCAGAACCGGAGGAGATTCCCCCGCAGGCCTCGCGGCCGACGCTGAAGACGATCGCCTACATGACCGGGCTCGGGGTCACCACGGTGAGCCGTGCGCTGCACGACGCGCCCGACATCGGGCACGCCACCAAGGAGCGGGTGCGGCTCGTCGCCAAGCAGATCGGCTATCGCCCGAACCGCGCGGGGGTACGGCTGCGGACCGGCAAGACCAACGTCATCAGCCTGATCCTCTCGGTGGAGACCGAGGGGCTGGGCCTGAGCTCGCACCTGGTCTATGGCGTCTCGGAGTTGCTGGTCGGGTCGCCCTACCATCTGATCGTGACGCCCTACAGCCTGCGCAGCGATCCGCTCGATCCGGTGCGCTACATCGTCGAGACCGCCTCGGCGGACGGGATCATCTTCTCGCGCACCGAGCCGCAGGACGCGCGGGTGGGCTATCTGCACGAGCACGGCTTTCCCTTCGCCACCCACGGGCGGACCGAGATGGGGATCGAGCATCCGTTCTTCGACTTCGACAACGGGCGCTACGGCGAGGTCGCGGCGGAGCGGCTGGTGGCGCTCGGCCGGCGGCGGCTGGCGCTGGTACCGCCGCCGCCGGAGCTCACCTATTCGCGGCACATGACCTCGGGCTTCCAGCGGGCCGTCGAGCGGCACGACCTCGACGAGGTGCCGATCCGCTCGGTCAACACCGACAGCAGCTACGAGGCGATCCGCGACGAGATCGCCCGGCTGGTGGCCTCGCCGCGGCGGCCGGACGGTTTCGTCTGCGGCAGCGCCACCGCGGCGATCGCGGCGGTCATCGGCGCCGAGAGCCAGGGGCTGGCGATCGGGCGCGACTTCGACGTCGCGGTGAAGGAGTCGTTCGACCTGATGCAGAAGTTCCGCCAGCCGATCCTGGTGGTGCACGAGGACTTCCGCCGCGCCGGCATGGGTCTCGCCGAGGCGGTGGTGCGCACGATCGGCGGCACGCCGGCGACCGAGCTGCAGACGCTCGACGTTCCGGAGGGGTAACGTCAGGCGCGGCGGGCGCCGATCCGGGCGATGTCGAGGAGGCCGAGCACCCTGGCCTCGATGTCTTCGGCGTTCATCGCCGCGACCGCGTACATCCGCTCGGGGGTGTCCTGCTGGATGAAGCTGTCGGGCAGGACCATCGAGCGGAACTTCAGGCCGCGGTCGAAGACGCCCTCCTCGGCAAGGAGCTGCGCGACGTGGCTGCCGAAGCCGCCGACCGAGCCCTCCTCGATGGTGATCAGCACCTCGTGGTCGCGCGCGAGGCGCAGGATGAGCTCGCGGTCGAGCGGCTTGGCGAAACGGGCGTCGGCGACGGTCGGGCGGATGCCGCGGGCGCCGAGCGCCTCGGCGGCCTTCAGGCAATGCGCGAGGCGGGCGCCGAAGGAGAGGATCGCGACCCCCTGCCCTTCCAGCACGATCCGGCCGCGACCGATCTCGAGCGGGACGCCGCGCTCGGGCATCTCGACGCCGACGCCCTCGCCGCGCGGGAAGCGGAAGGCCGAGGGGCGGTCGTCGATGGCGACGGCGGTCGCCACCATGTGGACGAGCTCGGCCTCGTCGGCCGCCGCCATCACCACGAAGTCGGGCAGGCAGGCGAGATAGGCGATGTCGAAGGCGCCGGCGTGGGTCGGCCCGTCGGCGCCGACGAGGCCGGCGCGGTCGATGGCGAAGCGGACCGGGAGGCGCTGGATGGCGACGTCGTGCACCACCTGGTCGTAGCCGCGCTGCAGGAAGGTCGAGTAGATGGCGCAGAACGGCTTCATGCCCGCCGGCCGCCATGCCGGCGCAGAAGGTGACCGCATGCTGCTCGGCGATGCCGACGTCGAAGGTCGCGCGCGGGAAGCGGGTCGGCGAAGCGGTCGAGGCCGGTGCCGTCGGGCATCGCCGCGGTGACCGCGACGATGCGCTCGTCGCGCTCGGCCTCGCGGATCAGCGCGCTCGGCGAAGACGCTGGTGTAGCTCGGCGCGTTCGAGGGCTTCTTCTGCTGCGCTCCGGTCACGACGTCGAACTTGCCGACGCCGTGGTACTTGTCGGCGGAGGCCTCGGCCGGCGGGTAGCCCTTGCCCTTGCGGGTGAGCGCGTGGATCAGCACCGGGCCGGTCGCCGCGCGCCCGGACCGCGCGGAAGACCGCAGACCAGCTGCTCGACGTCGTGGCCGTCGATCGGGCCGACGTAGGAGAAGCCGAGCTCCTCGAAGAGCGTGCCGCCGACGGTCATGCCCTTGACGAGGTCGCGCGCCCGCCGCGCGCCCTGCTGCAGCGGCGGCGGCAGGAGCCGCACCGCGCCCTTGGCGGCGGCGACCAGATCCTGCAGCGGCGCGTCGGTGTAGAGCCGCGAGAGGTAGCGCGACATCGCGCCGACCGGCGGCGCGATCGACATCTCGTTGTCGTTGAGCACGACGATCAGCCGCTCGTGCAGCTGGCCGGCGTTGTTCATCGCCTCGTAGGCCATGCCGGCCGACATCGCGCCGTCGCCGATCACCGCGACCACGTCGCCGAATTCCGGGCGCGCCGAGGTCGCGGGCGACGGCGAAGCCGAGGCCGGCGGAGATCGAGGTCGAGGAATGCGCGGCGCCGAAGGGGTCGTAGTCGCTCTCGGCGCGGCGGGTGAAGCCCGAGAGGCCGCCCCCGGCGCGCAGGGTGCGGATGCGGTCGCGGCGGCCGGTCAGGATCTTGTGCGGATACGCCTGGTGGCCGACGTCCCAGATCAGCTTGTCGCGCGGCGCGTCGAAGACGGCGTGGAGCGCGACGGTCGAGCTCGACGACGCCGAGGCCGGCGCCGAGGTGGCCGCCGGTCTCGGAGACGGCGGAGATCGTCTCGGCGCGCAGCTCGTCGCGCGAGCTGTCGCAGCTCGGCGAGCGACAGGCCCTTGAGATCGGCGGGGATGCCGATCCGGTCGAGCAGCGGGGTCGGCGGACGGTGTCTCGCTCACCGGCCGCGCTCGAGCACGAAATGCGCGCGCGGCGCGCAGGCTCGCCGCCGCCGAGCCGTAGGGGGCGAGCGCGTCGCAGGCGTGGTCGACCATCTCGCGCGCCCGGCGGTGCGCGCCGTCGACGCCGAGGAGCGACACGAAGGTCGCCTTGCCGCGCGCCGCGTCCTTGCCGAGCCGCTTGCCGGCGGCCTCGGTGTCGCCCTCGACGTCGAGCAGATCGTCGGCGAGCTGGTAGGCGAGCCCGACCGCGGCACCGTAGCGACGCAGCGGCTCGACGTCCGAGCGCCCGAGAATGGCGCCGGATTCGGCGGCCCAGACGAAGAGCGAGCCGGTCTTCAGCGCCTGCAGGTCGGCGACGTGATCGAGGTCGAGCGGCCCCGGCGCGGTCTCGGCGGCCATGTCGAGCGCCTGGCCGCCGACCATGCCCATCGCGCCGGCGGCCTGCGCCAGCCGCAGGATCAGCCGCGCCTGCAGCCGCGGCTCGATCGTGCTCTGCGGCGCGGCGAGAAGCTCGAAGGCGAGGGTCTGCAGCGCGTCGCCGGTCAGGACCGCGGTCGCCTCATCCCATTTCACGTGCACGGTCGGCTGGCCGCGGCGCAGCGCGTCGTCGTCCATGCAGGGCAGGTCGTCGTGCACCAGGCTGTAGGCGTGGATGCATTCGACCGCGGCGGCGGTGCGCAGCGCCTGCCCGGGCGGGACGCGGAAGATCGCCGCGCCCTCGATCGCGAGGAAGGCGCGGAAGCGCTTGCCGCCGCCGAGCACCGCATGCCGCATGGCGGCGCCGAGTGTGGTGTCGCCGGAGGGCAGGAAGCCGTCGAGCGCCTCCTCGGCGCGGGTGGCGGCCTGGCTCAGGACGGCGTGGAACTGCAGCGTCTCGGCGTCCATGGCCGTCAGGGGATGTCGACCGGCCGGGCGCGCAGGCTGCCGTCCGGGCCCTGGGAGATTCCGACACGCGGTCCTCGGCGGCCTTGAGCTTTTCCTCGCAATGGGCGCGAAGCTCGGCACCGCGGGCGTAGAGCTCGATCGACTTCTCGAGCGGCACGGTGCCGGCCTCCAGCTGCGCGACCACCTGCTCGAGCTCGGCCAGCGCCGCCTCGAAGCTCATCTCGCCGACCGGGGTCGCGCTCTACCTCAGCCATGTCCGCGCTCCATCAGCGTCCGCACGTGCGCCGCGACCGACGCGGCGAGCGCGCTCAGATCATATCCGCCCTCGAGAGTCGAGACGATCCGGCCGCGCGCAATGGCGGTCGGCGAGGTCGCAGAGCCGCTCGGTCACCCAGGCGTAGTCGGCCTCGACGAGGCCGAGGTTGGCCAGCGGGTCGCGGGCGTGGGCGTCGAAGCCGGCGGAGACGATGATGAGCTCGGGCCGGTGCGCCTCGAGCGCGGGGAGCACGCGCCCGAGGATGCCGGCGCGGAAGACGGCGCCGCTCGCGCCGGGCGGCAGCGGCACGTTGACGACCTGCCCGTGCGCGCCGCGCTCCTCCGCCGCGCCGGTGCCGGGGTAGAGCGGCATCTGGTGGGTGGAGGCGAAGAGGATGCGCGCGTCGTTCCAGACCAGATCCTGGGTGCCGTTGCCGTGGTGGACGTCGAAGTCGACGATCGCCACCCGCTCGAGCCCGTGCGCGTCGAGGGCGTGGCGGGCGCCGATCACCGCGTTGCCGAAGTAGCAGAAGCCCATCGCGGTCGCGGTCTCGGCGTGGTGGCCGGGCGGGCGCACGGCACAGAAGGCGTTGCGGACCTCGCCCGAGAGCACGAGGTCGACCGCCTCGGCCACCGCGCCGGCGGCGCGGCGGGCGGCGGCGAGGGTGCCGGGCGCGAGGAAGGTGTCGCCGTCGATGGCGGCGAAGCCCTGGTTCGGGGCGCGGGCGGCGAGGGCGGCGATGTGCGACGCCGGGTGGACGCGCTCGATCGCGGCGTCGGTCGCGGCGGGGGCCTCGACGCGGACGAGGTAGGCGAATTCCTCGGCCTCGAGCGCGGCGCCGATCGCCTGCAGCCGCTCGACGCGCTCGGGATGGCCGGGGGGGTTCACGTGACCGAGGCAGTCGTGGTGCGTGAGGAGTGCCGTCGTCATCGGCCGAGCTTATGACCTCGCCATTGCGGTTCAAGCCCTAAACCGAACCGGCGATCAGCCGCCGGCCTGCCAGGCGCGCACCGCCTCGATCGGCCAGACCAGCATCAGCACGTTGAGGGTGAGCCCGTCGCGGATCAGCAGCGTCGTGGTGATCTCGGCGGCGAGGGCGAGGATGACGGTCAGCCGGACCGGCAGCCGCGAGGCGAGCCAGAAGCCGAGCATCATCAGCCCGACGTCGGAGATGGAATTGATCACGCTGTCGCCGTAGTAGTCGAGCGAGATGGTAACGGCGCGGTAGCGCTCGATGATCCAGGGACTGTTCTCGACGATCTCCCAGGCGACCTCGACCAGCGTCGCGATCAGGAGCCGCCAGGCGAACGGGAGGCGGGGGAAGAGCAACCGCAGGATCCAGTAGAAGAGAAAGCCGTGGATCACATGCGAAGGCGAATACCAGTCGAGGAGGTGCTGCGAGTTGCCCGAGTCGTTGACCGTACCGTGCCAGAGCTCGACATACCCGCAGCTACAGATCGGCACCCGGCCCATCGCGAGAAGGGTGAGCGCCGCGGCGGCGAGCGTCGCCGCGATCAGGAGCCAGGGCATCCCCCGGCGCTCCGCAAGTCGCATGTCCGGCCTCCTGCCCCCCGCCCCGCAACCAGTCATACCGCGAATGCCCGCCCGGCGGACAGGGGCCGGGCATGAGTGAGGACCGGCTCCTCGGGCACTTCCGGGCGATGGCGCGCAACAACGGCTGGTCGAACGACCGGCTGCTCGAGGCCTGCGAGGGGCTGGACGAGGCGGCTTTCGCGGCACCGCGCACGAGCTTCTTTCCCTCGCTCCGCGCGACACTGAACCATCTCTACGCGGTCGATGGCTATTATCTCGACGCGCTGGAGGAGAACGGCCGCGGGCTCGCGGTCTTCGATCCGCATCCGGATTTCGCCCGGCCCGCGGAGCTGCGCGCGGCGCAGGCGGCATCGGACCGGCGGCTGATCGGGTTCTGCGACGGGCTGGTCGCCGCCGACCTCGACCGGAGCGTGATGGTGGTGCGCGATCCCGCCGGGCGGCCGCGGGAGCGGATCTGCGCGGTGCTGGCGCATCTCTTCCAGCACCAGATCCACCATCGCGGCCAGGCGCACGCGATGCTTGCGGGGACGGAGGTGGCGCCGCCGCAGCTCGACGAGTTCTTCCTCGATTTCGACCGGCACCCGAGCGTCGCGGCCCGCGGCTTTCAGCCCTGACGCCGCCAGAGATTGGCTTTGGCCCCGGCCTGGCGCGGCGTATACAAGACGGCAGCTTCGCGAGGGGACACGCATGCTGACCGTCGACGATCTGGCCGGGATCGAAATCTTCGCCGGCGTGCCGCTGGGCGAACTCGCCCGGCTCGCCCGGACCGCCGCCGACATCTCGCTCTCCGAGGGCGAGTTTCTGACCCACGAGGGCGCGCAGCGGGCGCTCTTCGTGGTGATCGAGGGGACCATCGAGCTCACCAAGACGATCGGCGGCGAGGAGCGGGTGCTCGGCCAGCGGCGGCCGGGCACGATCTACGGCGAGGTACCGATCATCTTCGGCACCGAGATCCAGGCGAACGCCCGGGCGGTCGAGGCTTCGCGGGTGCTCCGGATCGAGCCCGCGCAATACCACACGCTCGCCGCCGCTTCGCCGAAGTTCTCCCGAAAGGTCGGCGCACTGGCGCTCGAGCGCATGGGCGGACTGCAGGGGGTGGTCGCCGAGCCGCCGAAGCCGCAGGCGACGATGCTGGGGGACCGGTGGGATCCGGCGGCGCACGAGCTGAAGCGCTTCCTGGCGCGCAACCAGATCCGCTTCGACTGGGTGACGCTCGACGATCCCGAGCGCGAGGGAAAGTGGGGGGCCCGGGTGCCGGTGGCGGCGGACCTTCCGGCGCTTCGGCTGGCCGACGGAATGCAGCTCTGCCGCCCCGAACTGCGCCGGCTGGCCGGCGTGCTCGGGCTTGCCACCGCTGCGTCGCTCAGCGAGTACGACACCGTCGTCATCGGCGGCGGCCCGGCGGGGCTCGCGGCGGCGGTCTACGGCGCGTCGGAAGGCCTGCGGACGCTGGTGGTCGAAAGCGAGGCGCCGGGTGGCCAGGCCGAGACTTCGTCGCGGATCGAGAACTACCTCGGCTTTCCGAGCGGCATCTCCGGCGACGAGCTCGCCAGCCGCGCGCTGCGGCAGGCCCACCGGCTCGGCGCCGAGATCCTGATCACCCGACGCACGCTGGCGATCGACCCGGTCACCCGCTCGGTACGGCTCGATGGCGATGACGTGATCGCCGCGCGCACGATCATCCTCGCCACCGGGGTCAACTGGCGCCGGGTCGAGATCGAGGGCTTCGACCGGCTGATCGGCAAGGGCATCTACTATGGCGCGGCGCGCAGCGAGGCCGGCGTGACCCAGGGGCAGCAGGTCTACCTGATCGGCGCCGGCAACTCCGCCGGCCAGGCGGCGCTCTATTTCGCCAACCATGCCCGGATGGTGACGCTGGTGGTGCGCGGACCGAACCTCGAGAAGAGCATGTCGCAGTACCTGATCACCCAGGTTCGCACGAAGTCGAACATCCGCGTCGCGCTGCGCTCGGAGGTGACCGCGGTGCACGGCGACAGCCACCTGACCGCGATCGACCTCGCCGACCGCGCAAGCGGCACCACCGCGCGCGAGGACTGCGCCGGGCTCTTCGTCTTCATCGGCGCCGACGCCGAGACCGGCTGGCTGCCGCCCGAGGTGGTGCGCGACTCGCGCGGCTACGTCATCACCGGGCCGGACGTGGAGAAGTCCGGCCGCTGGACGCTCGACCGCGACCCCTACCTGCTCGAGACCAGCGTGCCCGGCATCTTCGCCTGCGGCGACGTGCGTTCGAGCCCGGTCAAGCGCGTGGCCTCCGCCGTCGGGGAAGGCAGCATGGCGATCGCCTTCGTGCACCAGTTCCTGGCACTTCAGCCCGAGGCCGAGCGGGCGGCGACGGCCTGAGCGGTTCGGCGGCCCTTGTCGCGGGAGGGCGGCGGCCCTATTCGCCGGGCATGGAACGCTCGAACCCGGCGATGGCCGCGATATGGATGATGGGCGCCGTCGTCTCCTTCGTGGCGATGGCGGTGGCGGGCCGGCAGATCCAGCTCGAGATGAACACCTTCGAGCTGATGCTCTACCGCTCGGCGATCGGCTTCGCGATCGTCTCCGTCGTCATCTGGCGCAGCGGGCCGGGCTTCGCGCAGGTGCGGAGCCGGCGGCCGCTGCTGCACCTGAAGCGCAACCTCTTTCACTTTATCGGGCAGAACCTCTGGTTCTTCGCCGTCACCGTGATTCCGCTCAGCCAGCTCGTGGCGCTCGAGTTCACCAACCCGATCTGGGTGGCGCTGCTGGCACCCTTCCTGCTCGGCGAGCGGCTGACCCGCAGCCGTCTCCTCGGCGCGGTGCTGGGCTTCGCCGGCGTGCTGATCGTCGCCCAGCCCGGACGTGCGCCGCTCGAGGCCGGCCATGCCGCGGCGCTGGTCGCGGCGGTCTGCTTCGCGTTCAACACCATCTTCACCAAGCAGATCATGCGCCACGACAGCGTGCTCTGCGTGATCTTCTGGATGACGCTGCTGCAGGGCGCCGCGAGCCTGGTGCTGTCGCTGCCGGGCGGGATTCCGGCGCCGTCCGCCGCCACCGCACCGTGGCTGCTGGTGGTGGGCGTCACCGGGATGACCGCGCACTATGCGCTGACCTCGGCGCTCGGCCACGCGCCGGCGTCCATCGTCGCTCCGATGGAATTCATCCGCCTGCCGCTGATCGCGCTGGTCGGGATGTGGCTCTACGCCGAGCCGCTGCGCCCGGCGATCTTCGTCGGCGCCGGCTTCATCATCGCCGGCAACCTCATCAACCTGCGCGCCGAAACCCGCCGCGCACCGGCCTGAGGCGGCGCGAGCGCCCCTTTCTGCCCGGGACGCGATATGCTAGGCGGGCCCCGGCAAGGCTGGGCTGGGAGAAGACCATGCAACTCGACAAGATCCCACCGGGCGAGAACCCGCCCTACGACATCAACGTCATCATCGAGATCCCGGGCGGCGCCGGCGGCGGCTCGCCGGTGAAGTACGAGATCGACAAGGAATTGGGCGCGCTCTTCGTCGACCGCATCGTCAACGTGCCGATGTTCTACCCCAACAACTACGGCTTCGTCCCGAACACGCTGCACCTCGACGGCGACCCGGTCGACGTGATGGTACGAACCGAGGTCACGCTGGTCGCGGGCTCGGTGATCCGCTGCCGGCTGATCGGCGTCCTGCACATGGAGGACGACGGCGGCATGGACGACAAGCTGATCGCGATGCCGATCGAGAAGGTCGACCCGTTCCAGGCCGAGATCCAGGACCTGCAGGACCTGCCGATGCGGCACCGCGAGCGGATCTGGCACTTCTTCGAGCACTACAAGGCGCTCGAGGAAGGCAAGTGGGCGAAGATCACCGGCTGGGGCGACAAGGCCGAGGCGCAGCGGATCCTGATGGAAGCGATCAAGCGCTACAAGAGCGGCAAGGCGGCGGCCTGAGGCCGGATGACGGCCAGCCCGCGCGCCCGCCGATCGGTCTGCGTCTTCTGCGGCTCGCGCGCCGGGGCGGATCCTGCGTATGGCGAGGCGGCCACGGCGCTCGGCGCCGGCCTCGCCGCGGCCGGCCTGCGGCTCGTCTACGGCGCCGGCGACGTCGGGCTGATGGGCGCGGTCGCCCGCGCCGCCCTCGCCGGCGGCGGCGACACCTTCGGCGTCGTGCCGCAGCACCTCGTCGACCGCGAGCGGCGCGGCGGCGATGTCGGCGGCCTCGTCGTCACCGAGACGATGCACGAGCGCAAGAAGGTGATGTTCATGAACGCCGACGCCATCGTCACCCTGCCCGGCGGCCCCGGCAGCCTCGACGAGCTCTTCGAGGTGCTGACCTGGCGCCAGCTCGGGCTGCACGCCAAGCCGGTCTATCTGCTCAACGTCAACCACTACTGGGATCCGCTGCTGGCGCTGCTCCGCCACATCGTCGACCAGGGCTTCGCCGATCCTTCGTTCCTCGGCTACCTCGAGCCTCAGGATACCGTGCCGGGGCTGCTCGATCGGCTGCGCGCGCTCGCCTGACGTCACCGGAGGCCCGCGCATCCTCTTCGCCTGCGCGGCGTGACGCATCCCCTGTGCGACGCTCGGCTCGTCCAGTACCTCAACCCGACGCTTTCCGTTCCTCGTCGCGGCCCTCGCCTTCGGCGAGCGATAGGCGCCGTCTGCAGCTTCTTCTCCGCTGGATCGAATCGCCCTCCAATGCTATAGACATCGATGTCATGACATCGATGTCGGGCGCGGAGCGGGGAGCTGATGACGACGATCTACGATGTCGCGCGCGCAGCGGGTGTCTCTCCGAAGACCGTCTCACGCGTCATGAACGGCGATGCACCGGTCAATGCCCGGACCAAGGAGGCCGTCGAGGCCGCGATGGGGCACCTCGGGTATGTACCGTCCAGCGCGGCGCGGGCGATGCGCTCGCAGCGGACCGGGCTGGTGGGGCTCGTGACCGGGGCGATCAGCGGGCCGCAGGCGGCGGGGGGAGCGACCGGGCTGCCAGACGTGCAGATCGTGCAGGGAATTCAGAGTGCACTGAGCCAGGCCGGGCTGACGCTGCTGATCTCCGATACCGGCGGCGACGCCGGGCGCATCCCGCAGCTCGTGCGGACGCTCCGCGAGCATCGGGTGGAGGGACTTTTCTACGTGGCCGGCTACCACCAGCGGCTCGAGCTCGCGGCGGTCGCTCGCGCCGAGAGGATCGTGCTGGTGAACGCGTTCGATGACGCCGGTACGCCTTGCGTGTTGCCGGACGACCGGCAGGGCGAGTTCGACCTCGTGGCGGCGTTGATCGCCTGCGGCCACCGACGCATCGGCTTCCTGACACTGCCGCCATCGCTGGTCGCCTACGACCTCAGGCTCCAAGGCTATCGGCAGGCGCTGGCCGAGGCGGGCATCGCGTGGGACGCGGCGCTCGTCGTCGATGCCGACCGGGACGGCGCCCCGGAGGAGCGCGTGGCGATCCAGGCCGCGCTCGACGCCATGCTGGCGCTGCCGGACCCGCCGACGGTGGTCTGCTGCGGCAACGACCGGATGGCGATCACGGTCTACGGCGTGCTCCGCGCGCGGGGCGTGGCGCTGCCGCAGCAGATGTCGGTGGCGGGGTTCGACGACTACCGGGTGATCTCGGAGACGCTCTACCCGCAGCTGACGACGATGGAGCTGCCCTACGCCCGCATGGGCCAGGCGGCGGCGCGGCTGATGCTGAACGAACTGCGCGGCGGCGAGGCGGTGCCCCAGGGCACCCGCATCCTCGTGCAGGGCGACCTGCGCTGGCGGGCCTCGGTCGTGCCGGGGCCGTCCCTTTCGACCCAAGAAGCAAACCCAGGAGGAAGACCATGAAAACCCTGACCCGGCTTGCGGCCGCAACGATCGCAAGCACGTTGCTGGCCGGCGCCGCCGCCGCCCAGACCGACCTCAGCCTCTGGTATCACGGCGCCGGCAACGAGGTGGAGCGCAGCATCCTCGCGGGGATCGTCGACGACTTCAACGCCTCGCAGCAGGACTGGAAGGTCTCGATCGAGCAGTTCCCGCAGGCCGCCTACAACGACAGCGTCACCGCGGCGGCGCTCTCGGGCGAGCTGCCCGACATCCTCGACGTCGACGGGCCGATCATGCCGAACTGGGCCTGGGCCGGCTATCTCGCGCCGCTGACCATCGACCCGGCCAAGCTCGACGGCTTCCTGCCCGGCGTGATCGGCAAGTGGGACGGCAAGGTCTACTCGGTCGGCTTCTGGGACGCGGCGCTTGCCATGTTCGCCCGCAAGTCGGTGCTGGAGGAGAACGGCATCCGCATCCCGACGCTCGACAAGCCCTGGACCAAGGACGAGCTCCAGGAGGCCCTGCAAAAGCTCAAGGACAGCGGCAAGTTCGAGTACCCGCTCAACATCGGCATGGCCGACAAGTCGGAGTGGTATCCCTACGCCTACCTGCCGTTCCTGTGGAGCTTCGGCGGCGGACCTCGTCGATCGCGACGGCTACCAGACGGCAGAGGGCGTGCTGAACGGCGACGACGCGATCGCCTGGGGCGAATGGTTCCAGGCCCTGGTCAAGGACGGCATGGTGCCCGGCACGTCGCAGAGCCTCGCCGACCACCAGAACGGCTTTGCCGAGGGCAAGTATGCGCTGAACTGGACCGGCAACTGGCTGGCGCTCGTCGAGCCTCGAGAAGTTCGGCGACGACCTGCTGTTCCTGCCGGCGCCGGACTTCGGGCACGGGCCGCAAGATCGGCGCGGCCTCGTGGCAGTTCGCGGTCTCGGCCAAGAGCGAGCACCAGGACGGCGCCAACGCCTTCATCGAATTCGCGCTGCAGGACAAGTACTTCACCGCCTTCTCCGACGGCATCGGGCTGATCCCGCCCACGCGCTCGGCGGCGGCGGCCAGCAAGTACTACGCGCCGGGCCAGCCGATGGAGGTGTTCTACGACCTCTCCGAGAAGCAGGGCATGCTGCGCCCGGTGACCCCGGGGTACGTCGTGCAGAGCAAGGTCTTCCAGAAGGTCGCGGCCGACATCGCCGACGGCGCCGACGTCCCGACCGTGCTCGACACCGCCGTCGACGAGATCGACGCCGACATCAAGAACAACCAGGGCTACGGGCACCAGTGACCCGCCTGCGCTGACCCTCGCGGCGGCGGCCGGACCGCCGCCGCCGCGAGGCCCAACAAGCGCCACCGCAACCCGGGGAGGAAGGCATGGCATCGCGCCTGCTGTCGTCGAACCGAGCCGGATGGTCCATGGCGGCACCCGCCGTCGGGCTGATCCTGCTCTTCATCATCGTGCCCTTCGTCTTGGCCTTCGGGCTCAGCTTCACCAACCAGCGGCTGTTCTCGCCGAACCCGACGCAATGGGTCGGCACGGCGAACTTCAAGGCGCTGCTCGGCGTGGGCGTCCTCACCCTGGAGCCCGAGCGCGACGACGCGGGTGCGATCAAGCGCGACGCCGACGGCCAGCCGAGCTATCCGCGGCTGCGCGGCTATACCCGCAACAACCCGGACTATCCCAACCTGCAGGGCATGCAGGAGTGGTTCAGCTTCCAGCGCGGCGAGAACCGCACCTATGTGCTGGCGAGCGACGTCGTCTTCATGAAGGCGCTGAGGAACACCTTCCTCTTCGTGCTGCTGGTGGCGCCGCTGCAGGGCGGGCTCGCGCTCCTGCTCGCGCTCATGGTCAACCAGAAGCTCCGCGGCATCAACGTCTTCCGCGCCGTCTACTTCATGCCGGTGGTGGTCTCGATCGTCGTCGTGTCGCTGCTCTGGCGCTTCATCTACGCCGGCGACAACGGGCTCCTGAACAACGTGCTCGCCTGGGTCAGCTTCGGGGCGTTCAAGCCGGTGGACTGGCTCGGCAACCCGTCGACGGCGCTTTACGCGATCATCGCCATGTCGATCTGGCAGGCGGTGGGCTTTCACATGGTGATCTGGCTCTCGGGGCTGCAGACCATCCCGCCGACGCTCTACGAGGCGGCGAACATCGAGGGGGCGACGCGGTTCCAGGCCTTCCGCTACGTGACGTGGCCGGGGCTCAGGAACACCGCGGTGCTCGTGCTCATCGTCATCACCATGCAGGCCTTCGCGCTCTTCGCGCAGATCGACGTGATGACCAAGGGCGGGCCGCTCGACTCGACGCAGACCATGGTCTTCCAGGCCGTCGAGCGCGGCTACCGCAAGCAGGACATCGCGGCGGGATCGGTGATCTCGGTGGTGCTCTTCCTGATCGTCCTCTCGATCTCGCTGATCCAGCGCTACCTGACCCGGGAGAGAAACTGATGGCCACCGTCGAAGGCAACAACCGCGCGCTGGACAAGACCTGGCGCTACGCCCTCCTCTTCCTCGGCGCGATCATCTTCGTCGGGCCGCTGCTCTTCATGGTGATGTCGTCGCTGAAGCCGGACGGGCAGCTCCTCGCCGACACCTCGAGCCTGCGCGCCTTCCTGCCCGTGGGCGACATCTCGCTCTCGAACTACGTCTCGGCGTTCCAGCGGGCGCCGGTCGCGACCTTCATCTTCAACTCGGTCTTCGTCACCGGCGTCACCGTGGTGCTCTCGCTCTTCATCTGCTCGATGGCCGCCTTCGCCTTCGTCTTCATGAAGTGGCGCGGGCGGGACGTGGTGCTGGCGGTGATCATCGCGACGCTGATCGTGCCGTTCGAGACCATCGCCATCCCGATGCTGATCGTCGTCAACAACCTGCCCTGGATCGGCACCGGCGGCGTCAGCGTCGGCTGGCTCAACAGCTACCGCGTGCAGATCGTGCCCTTCATCGCCGACGGCCTGACGATCTTTCTCTTCGTGCAGTTCTTCAAGGACCTGCCGCGCGAGCTGATCGAGGCCTGCCGCGTCGAGGGCGCCACCTGGTTCCAGATCTACTGGCGCGTGGTCATGCCGCTCTCCGGCCCGGTGATCGCGACGGCCGCGATCCTGAAGTTCCTCTACATGTACAACCAGTACCTCTGGCCGCTGATGGTCACCCAGGCCGAGGGCTACCGGCCGGTGATGGTGGGCCTGCAGTACTTCTTCCAGCTCAACACCGCCTGGGGCGAGCTCATGGCCTACCTCTCGGTCATCACCGTCCCGGTGCTCACCTTCTACCTGATCCTGCAGCGGGCGTTCATCTCGTCGATCGCCTCAACCGGCGTGAAAGGCTGACGACATGACCCTCTCCCTCCCCGACCAGTGGATCTGGGACAGCTGGTACGTCCGCGACGGCGACCTCTGGCACGGCTTCTTCCTCAAGGCCGACAAGAGCCTGGGCAACCCGGACCTGCGCCACTTCAACGTGACGCAGGGCCATGCCACCAGCCGCGATCTCAGGGCCTGGACCCATCTCGGCACCAGCTTCGGGCCGGCGCCGGAGCCCGCGTGGGACGACTACACCACCTGGACGGGCTCGGTGGTGCGCGGCGACGACGGGCTCTGGCATCTCTTCTACACCGGCACCAACCACGCCGAGGACGGGCTGAAGCAGCGGATCGGCCATGCGACCGGCACCGACCTCCACCACTGGAGCCGGGTCGGCGACGGCCTCGCGCTCGACATCGACGACCGCTACGAGCACTACGCCCCGGGCCGCTGGCACGACCAGGCGATGCGCGACCCCTGGGTGATGCGCGACCCCGAAGGCGGGTGGATGATGTTCTTCACCGGCCGCAAGCCGGGGGTGGCGGAGCCCAACGCCGCGGGGGTGATCGGCTTCGCCACCTCGCCCGATCTCGACCGCTGGACGCTGCAGGACCCGGTCTACGCCGGGGGCACCTTCGGGCAGATGGAGGTGCCGCAGGTCTTCGAGGCGGCGGGCCGCTGGTACTGCCTCTTCTGCACCGACGGCAGCCACTATTCGAAGGCCTACGCCGCGAGCTACCCCGGGACGCCGGTGCAGGGCACGCACTACCTGCGCGCCGACGATCCGCGCGGGCCCTGGGAGGTGGCGCCGGGGCCGTTCCTCGACGGCGACCCGGCGGTCAACCGCTACGCGGCGCGGATCGTCGAGACGGGCGAGGGGCTGAAGCTCCTCGGCTTCCTGCACAATCCCGGCGGCGGCGGCTTCGTCGGCGAGATCACCGATCCGGTCCCAGTGACCATCGACGACGACGGCTGGCTGAAGCTCGGCTGACCCCAAGAGAACCGGAGGAAACACGAAAATGGCGGACGTGAAGCTCGTCGACCTGAAGAAAAGCTACGGCAACGCCGACATCATCAAGGGCGTGAGCCTCGACATCAAGCACGGCGAGTTCGTGGTCTTCGTCGGGCCCTCGGGCTGCGGCAAGTCCACGCTGCTCCGGATGATCTCGGGGCTCGAGGAGATCACCGGCGGCGATCTCTACATCGCCGGCAAGCGGGTCAACGACGAGCAGCCGCGCGAGCGCGGCATCGCCATGGTGTTCCAGAGCTACGCGATCTTCCCGCACATGACCGTGGGCGAGAACATCGGCTTCGGCCTGACGCTCGCCGGGGTGCCGAAGGCGGAGAAGAAGGCCGCGGTGGACGAGGCGGCGCGCATCCTGCAGATGGAGCATCTGCTGGACCGCAAGCCGAGCCAGCTCTCGGGCGGGCAGCGGCAGCGGGTGGCGATCGGCCGGTCGATCGTGCGCAAGCCGCAGGTCTTTCTCTTCGACGAGCCGTTGTCGAACCTCGACGCGGCGCTGCGCGTCGACATGCGCATGGAGATCGGCAAGCTGCACCGGGATCTCGGGTGCGACGATGATCTACGTCACCCACGACCAGGTCGAGGCGATGACGCTCGCCGACAAGATCGTGGTGCTGCGCGCCGGCGAGGTCATGCAGGTGGGCACGCCGCTCGAGCTCTACCACAACCCGGCCAACCAGTTCGTCGCGGGCTTCCTCGGCTCGCCGAAGATGAACTTCCTCGAGGTCGAGGTGAAGGAGACGGGCGACGGGAGCGTGACGGTGGCCTCGCCGGCGCTGGAGCCGGTGTCGATCCCGCATGCGGTCGGGCAGTTCCGCGCCGGCGGCCGGGCGATCCTCGGGGTGCGGCCGCAGTTCCTGCATCCGGGCCAGTTCGCCGACCGCGGGCATGTGCACGGCCGGGTCAGCCTGGTCGAGCGGCTCGGGACCGAGACGGTGCTGAACGTCGACGTCACCGCCGGCGGACGGATCGTCGTGGCGCTCGACGGCGACCGGCCGTTCGATCTCGGTTCGGAATTGCTGGTGGGCTTCGAGCCTGACCGCGCCCACCTGTTCGAAGCCGCGTGAGCCCGCGCCAGGTGCGCTGGAAGCATTCATCGCGCAAATATAAAGTGATAACTTATCAAGTTCAGAAAGGTTCGTAAAAGGAACGCTAGAGGCCGTGGCCGGGCGTTCGGTGGTGACGGCCGAGGTAACGGACGTCGTCGCGGACGGCCCCATTGCCGCCTCGACCAGGGTCGCCTCGCCGTCCTCGAGGGTGAGCTCCAGCTAGGCGATCGCCCCGTCGAGCCTCTCGGACGAGGCGGCGAAGCAGGCCTGCGTCAGTGTGGCGAGTTGGGCCTTCAGCCGGTCGATCGATGTGTCGTGCGAGCGAAGCGCGGCGGCCTGTTCCCGGACGATCGCCTACGGGGTGGCGAGGTCGGAAGGCAGCGCGTCAAGCCGGACGTCCATGGCCCTGCCGTTGGCGCCGCGAGCAGCCGCCTCAGACGGATATTCCGTACCTGCCGCGAAGGGCTTCGAGGTGCCGCAGCGCCCAATCCGGCAATTCGTGCTTCCCCGGCACCGGAGCCTCGCAACATCCCGCCCGCGCCACTCGCTGGTCTGGCATCCTAGTCTAATTGGCGGCTAAGTCGCCACCCCTATTTCTCCCGCGTGTAACCACGCAGGTCATTCATGAAGCAGCTTTTCCTCGCCACGGCGCTCATCGCGGTCCCTGTCGTCGGCTTCGCCATCGTCGAGGTGCAATTCGCTTCCACGCCGGCTGCCTCCGCCGCAACCGCCGGCAGCTCGCTCGGCGACCTTTCCGCCCTCGAGGCCATCGTGTCCGACACCGAGACGATCGCCGAATCCGGCGATCTGGCCGCGGCCCGGACCAGGATCACCGACTTCGAGACCGCAATGGGACGACGCCGAAGCGACCATGCGCCCCAAGGCCCCCGACGCCTGGGGCAACGTCGATGCCGCCGCCGACGACGCCCTCTCGGCGCTGCGCAACGAAGCAGCCCGATCCCGCCGGGGTGACGGAGACGCTCGCAGCGCTCTCCTCCGCGCTGGCCGACCCCGCCGGGCGACGCCGGCGCAGGCAGCGCGGTCGGCCTGGTGTCCGGCATCGCCGTCACCGACGCGAACGGCCACCCCATCCCCTGCGAGACGATGCTCGACCGACATTCGGACCGCGCTGGCGAGCGGCTCGCTCGACGCGACCAAGCAGGCGGCTGCCACCGACTTCCAGGCCAAGGCGACCGAGCGCTGCAACGCCGACGACGACACCCGCGCCGACGCCTTCTCGGCGCAGGCGCTCGCGATCGCCGGCCACTGACATGAGCGAGGTGACAGCCATGACCGACCGGAGCATTACGCCAACGATCTCGCCGCGCCGGGCCGAGTGCGCCCGAACCGCGTGCCGCAGGTGACCGCCGACTTCTGGCTCATCAAGCTGATGGCGGTGACCATGGGCGAGACGGCCGCCGACTACCTCGCCGTCAACCTGGGCCTCGGCCTCACGATGACCTCGTTCATCATGACGGCGGTGCTGGTCGCTCGCGCTCGTGCTGCAGTTCTCGCGCCGTCGCTACGTGCCCTCGGACCTACTGGCTCGCGGTCGTGCTGATCTCCATCGTCGGCACGCTCGTCACCGACAACCTCGTCGACAACCTCGGCGTCAGCCTGGTGACCTCGACGATCGGCTTCACCCTGGCGCTCGCCCTCACCTTCTGGGCCTGGTTCCGCTCCGAGGGCACGCTCTCGATCCACACCATCGTCACCGGCCGGCGCGAGGCCTTCTACTGGCTCGCGATTCTCTTCACCTTCGCGCTCGGCACCGCCGCCGGCGACCTCGTGGCGGAGCAGTTCGGGCTCGGCTACCTTGCGACCGGCCTCCTCTTCGGATCGATCATCGCCTCGCTCTCGATCGGGTACTTCTGGCTCGGGCTCGACGGAATCCTCGCCTTCTGGCTGGTCTACATCTTCACCCGGCCGCTGGGCGCCTCGTTCGGCGACCTGCTGTCGCAGCCGTCCGACTACGGCGGCCTCGGTTTCGGCACCGATCGCGACCAGCCTCATCTTCGCCGGCGTCATCGTCGTCGTGGTCGGCTGGATGACGCTGACCCGCGACGGCGACGAACTCGTGGCGGCAGAATAGGGGGCGGGCAATGCTCAGGAAGTGGATGACCGCCTCGCGGAACAAGTATCGCGGCCTCTCCGTTTCGATCGAGGAGGCAGCCGCCGAAGGCTACAAGCGCCACCTCGGCGGCGGCGAGCCGACTTGGGACGCGCGCGGCGCCTTCCAGCTCGCGCTGATGCGGAACTTGGGGCTGCAGCCGCAGCACCGGCTGGTCGACTTCGGCTGCGGTCCGCTGCGCAGCGGACGTTACTTCATTCGCTACCTGGAGCCCCGCGGCTACCGCGGTTTCGACTTCAACGCCGACTTCATCGCGATTGCCCGGGACATCGTGGCGCGGGACCCTGAGCTGCGCGACAAGGCGCCTGAGTTGGTGCATACCACGGACTTTCTCAATCTCGACGCAACGGCGAACTTCGTTCTGCTCTTCTCGGTGCTGAACCACTGCGGCTCGTACGAGCGCCTGCGGACACTGCAGGCAGCCCGCGAAGCGGGGCCAGGAATGCAGGTACTCATCAGCCACGCATCCTGGTTCTTCACCCTCTCCCGGCGCCACACCGCCGGGCTTTCGATGCGCCGGATCGACATGGCCGACCTGCCCGCCGCGTTGGATCCGGTACTTTGGGGATGGAAGGAATCGGACAAGGCGACGGTTTTCCCGATGGTCATGCTGACGGGAGCCGTTCTCTGATCCCGGGGCAGCTCCGGGCGGCCGGCGCAATTCCGAGGCCGACCTGGCTCTTCCTGATCCTGCGCTTTGCCGCGATCTGGACGCACATACAGATCAATTCCGATCGCGCAATTTCCGGCGCCTCTTTGCGCCGTTGCCAGTGGTCACCCACACACCCTACCGGTGTGAGGGCATCTATGAGGCAATCACACTCTATCAATTCGCACAACAATATCATTGATTTACGCTAAATGCGTGGTGGAGGGGGCTGGATTCGAACCAGCGTAGGGTTACCCCGACGGATTTACAGTCCGTTGCATTTGACCGCTCTGCCACCCCTCCAAGGATGCTGCGGGCCGTACCCCCGAGCGTGCGCGCTGATTATGCGCTAGAAGCCCAGACGTCAACACGGCAAAGCTCCTCGGAGGGGCACTATAGACGCCAGGTCGAGGGATTGGCTTGACAGGGTCGGCCTGGGTCTCTGGGACCGGCATCTATGTCGCGGCGCATACGCGATCATTGCGGTGCTTTTCCCAGGCGGCTTGGTGGCGTCCGTCTACTTCGACCTCGGCATTTCTCGGGACAATGCCGGGCGGATGATCGGAGCCGCGGCCGTTTTGTTCGCGGCACTGACCTCGGTGTTGCTGAGCTCGTGGGCGTGGTGCTACTGGTCCCGGGTGCGGATCGAGCGGGTCAACGCTGAAATCCGCAAGCGCCGGAACCGCGAGACCGTCTAGCCGGCGAGTTCGGCGGACGGGCTGCCCGGCCAGAGAGGGCCTGCCCGCCTCCCCGGAGAGGTCAACACCCTCTGGGCCCGCCGCCGCAGGAAGGACGCGACCGCGACGCTTGACCCTCGCCGGCGATCGGGCATTGCTGGTTCGCCAGTCAGCCGGAGATACAGGAGTTGCCAGCCTTCTCGACTTTCGCCGACCTCGAGGGGGCGAGCGTCTTCATTACCGGCGGCGGCTCGGGGATCGGCGCGGCGCTCACCGAGGGGTTCGTTGCCCAAGGCGCCCGGGTCGCGTTCGTGCAGCGCTCGGACGCCGAGGCCTTCGCAACGGGTGTCGGCCGAAAGTACGGCCGGACGCCGCTCTTTTTCGCCTGCGACGTTTGCGACGTCGCAGCGCTGCAGGCGGCGATGGCGCAGGCCGCAGAGGCGCATGGTCCGATCACCGTGCTCGTCAACAACGCCGCGATCGACCAGAGGCACGAGGTCGAAGGATACAGCGTCGCGGACTGGGACGCGGCGCAGGCGGTGAACCTGCGTCCGCACTTCTTCACGGCCCAGGCCGCGATCCCGGGCATGAAGGCCGCCGGGGGCGGGTCGATCGTCAACTACTCGTCGATCTCCTACAAGATCGGCGCGAATGGCTATCTTTCCTACGTCGCAGCCAAGTCGGCGATCACCGGTCTCACCTACGGCCTCGCCCGCACGCTGGGTCCCGACAACATACGGGTCAACGCCATCCTGCCCGGCGCCGTGCTGACCGAGCGCCAGCTGCGGCTCTGGGTGACACCGGAGTCGGCGGCCGCGTTTCTCGAGCGGCAGTGCCTGAAGCGAAATCTCGTCGCCGAAGACCTGGTGGAGCCTACGCTCTTTCTCGCCTCGAAGGCATCGCGCATGATCACCGGCCAGGCGCTGGTCGTCGACGGCGGCGTGGTGCATTCGGGATGAGCGCGGACTGGATCGCGGTCGACTGGGGAAGCAGCAACCTGCGGGCCTGGGCGATGGGCGCCGACGGCGCGGTGCGCGCCGAGGCCGCCTCTCCCGCCGGCGCTGCCGGACTCGCCCCCGACGATTTCGAGCCTGCCCTCCTCGCCGCGATCGTCGACTGGCTCGGTACGGAACCGACCGACGTCATCGTCTGCGGCATGGCCGGAGCACGCGGTGCCTGGGTCGAGGCGGCCTATGCGTCGGTGCCCTGTCCGCCCACGCCAGCCTCCTTCGCCCGCCCGCCGGTCGCCGACCCCCGTCTCGCGGTCCGCATCCTGCCCGGCCTTCGCCAGGACGAACCGGCCGACGTGATGCGTGGCGAGGAGACCCAGCTCGCGGGCTTGCTCCGGGCCGAACCCGGCTTCGACGGCGTCGCCTGCCTTCCGGGCACCCACACCAAGTGGTGCCACGTCGGCGGCGGCGAGGTGGTGAGCTTCGCGAGCTACATGACCGGCGAGGTCTTCGCGCTCCTCGCCGGCAGTTCGGTGCTGCGCAAGACGCTCGCGACCGAGGGTTGGTCGGACACGGCGTTCCTCGAGGCGGCCGAGGAAGGTCTGGCGCGCCCGGAGCGCCTGCCGGCGCGGCTCTTCCCGCTGCGCGCGGCGGCGCTCCTGCACGATCTCGACCCGGTGATCGCCCGGTCGCGGCTTTCGGGGCTTCTGGTCGGCAGCGAGCTCGCCTCCGCCCGCGCCTACTGGCTCGGTCGCGAGGTGGTTCTGATCGGCGCCGACCGGCTCACCGCCGCCTATCGCGACGCGCTGGGGATCGCCGGCCTGATCGCGCGGACCGCCGACGCAGGGCAGCTGACCCGGGCCGGGCTCACCGCTGCACACGACCAGCTCGAATTCGGTAAGGAACCGACGATGACCCGCAACCTGATCGCCATCCTGCGGGGGGTGACCCCCGATCGCGCCGTCGGGACGGCAGCCGCCATCGTCGAGGCGGGGATCGGCTGGATCGAGGTCCCGCTGAACTCGCCCGACCCGCTGCGCAGCATTGCGGCGATGCAAGGTGCGCTGGGCGATCGGGCCCGGATCGGTGCCGGCACCGTGCTGACACCGGAGCAAGTGCGGGCGGTGGCCGCGACCGGCGCGACGTTCATCGTCTCGCCGAACGCCGATCCGCGCGTGATCGCGCGCACCAAGGAGCTCGGCCTCGGCTCCTACCCGGGGATCTTCACCCCGACCGAAGCCTTCGCCGCACTCGGCGCCGGCGCCGATGCGCTGAAGATTTTTCCCGCGTCGATGATGGGGACCGGCGGTCTGGCGGCGATCCGCGCGGTGCTGCCCCCCCGGACGCTGGTCTACGCCGTGGGCGGGGTCGGACCGAAGGACTTCGCGTCGTGGCGCGCCGCCGGCGTCGACGGCTTCGGGCTCGGCTCCTCGCTGTTCCAGCCGGCCTGGCCGGACGCCCGCGTCGCCGAGCAGGCGCGGGCCAGCGTGGCCGCGTGGGACGCGGCGAACGGAGTAGCTGCGGCCTGACCGCCTCCGTCCGAAAACGCCGGCCGGTGGCGCTATTTCGTTTCGCGGTCGGCGACGAACCAGACCCCGTAGTCGCGATCGCCATAGCGGCTCGTGACCCTCGGCTTCCAGTCGGGCGCCTTGGGTCCGACGCGTGCCACGACCCGGCCTGCGGGATGGTCGGCAACCCAGGTCGCGAGCGCGTCGGGGTCGTCGAGTTCGGCGACCGGCAGCTGGAGGCGGGCGGCGAAGTTGAACTCGGCATTGTAGTTCCACCCCGTAACCGCGATCCCCGTCGCCTCGTCGCCTTCCGCTAAGGCGCGCACGATGGCATCGCCGCTGTAGATCTCCCGCGCCCGGGTCATGCCGAAGAGCAGGTCGAGCGCGAGCACCATGCCGAGGCCGAGGAGGGTGATGCCCGCGGCGCCGCCGACGCGGTAGCCGACCCAGGCGAGACCGGCGGCCAGCACAGCCCAGCCTGCGAGCGCGAGCGGCGGCTGCAGCAGGTCGCTGGCGTCGCCGAGCGGGAGCAGGCCGAGGGCGGCCGCGAGGGCGGCGACCGCCAGCAGGGCGACGAGCAGCGCCGGGACCAGGGCTCCCGACGGCCGCGCCTCTGCTTGCGCCCGGGCAACAAGCAGCGCCAGCGCCGGGAACTCCGGCATCAGGTAGTGGATCTGCTTGCCGCTGATCAGACTGAAGAGGACGAGCGCCGCGCCGGCCCAGATCAGGCACAGCCTGACGCCCGGATCGCGGGACGGCAGCCGCAAAAGGCCGCGCCAGGTGCCAGGCGCCCAGATCCACGGAAAAAGCAGCGCCGGCAGGATCGGCAGGAACCACCACCACGGCCGGGCGTGGGCGAAGGACTCCGCCATCCTGCCGGCGCTCTGGGTCCAGAGCACCGCATGCCGGTACTCGGGCCCGGCCCCGATGAGCGCCGGCACCAGCCACAGGCCCACGACCACGAGGCCGCATGCGAGCGCGATCCCCGTGCCCCGCACCACGGCGAGCGGGGTCGCCCGCGCGTCCGGCGGGATCCACAAGCGATAGCCCAGGACCAGCGGCAGCGTGTGAAACAGGATGACCGGCCCCTTGGCGAGCCCTCCGAGCCCGAGCGCGGCGCCGAAGGCGAGCCAGAGGAGGGTGCGCCCGCCGGTCACCGCGGCGTGCAGCGCGAGGATCGCGGCCAGCGCCCAGAAGGTGAGCAGCGCGTCGAACATCGTAAGCCCGCCGTAGAGCCCGAAGAACGAGAAACCCGCGAGCACGACCACGGCCTCCGGCCCGACCTCGGGGCGGGCGGGCCAGAGCCGGTGGCCGAGGAGCGCCGTCAGTCCCAGGCTGCCCAGCGCGAAGGCCGGTCCGACCAGCCGCGCCGCGGTGTCGCTGACGCCGGTCACCGACCAGACCAGGTTAATGAGCCAGAACAGCAGCGGCGGCTTGTCGCTGTAGAGCGCCCCGTTCACATGCGGCACCAGCCAGTTGCCGCCGACCCGCATCTCCCAGGCTACCGCCAGGTAGCGGGTCTCGTCGATCGGCGTCGCCGGCCGCAGCAGGACCCCGGCGACCGCCACCAGCGCGAAGGCGCCGGCGGCCAGCAGCGCCATGTTGCGGGCGGTCATCGGCCGGCCCTGAGCACGTTCGTTCATCGGATCCCCGCAGCCGACTGACCGGAGCGGCAGACTAGCGCGGTCTGGACCGGGACGCCAACTGCGCGGCGGCCATTCGGGCAATGCGTGCCTTGGCGGCACGGCCTGCGTTCGGGAGCGTCGTCTCACGACGCCGGACGGATCGGCGACGTCGGCGGAGCAGCGAAACCGCCCCGGCGACGTCAGGCCGCGCGGCGACAATGATCCCAGTCGGATGCGCCGAACTTCTCGACGAGGATGTCGGTCAGCACCTTCACCTTCGTCGGCACCGGCTCGGCCGGCGGCGGCCGGACCACGTAGAGGCCGGCGGGCGGGATCTCGAAGTCGTCGAGGATGGTCGTCACCTCGCCGCGCTGCACCGCCGGCCCGACGAGGAAGGCCGGCATCACCGCGATGCCGAGGCCCGCCACCACCCCGGCCAGCTCGGCCGGACCGCTGTCGGCGGTGAAGCGCCCTCGGGGCCGGAAGGTGAAGCGCCGGCCCCCCTTCAGGAATTCCCAGGTCTGGTCGCCATGCGGGATCGTCTCGTGCCCGGTGAGCTCCGCCGGTGTGTGCGGGGTGCCCGCGCGCGCCAGATAGGCGGGGCTCGCCACCGCCAGCGCGTGCACCGGAGCGATGCGCCGCGCGATAAGGCTCGAGTCGGCGAGGTTGCCGAGCCGCACGGCTGCATCGAACCCCTCGCGCACCACGTCGACGAGGCGGTCGCTGTAGGAAGCGCTGATCTCGAGCCGCGGATGGCGCAGGGCGAGCTCGGCCAGCACCGGCGCGAGGTGGGTGCTGCCGAAGGAGAGCGGTGCCGAGAGCCGGAGCCGGCCGCTCGCCTCGCCCTGACGGCTGACCGCGTCGCGGCCGGCCTCGAGCTCGGCGACGATCCGGTCGGCGAAGGGGCGGAAGTCGCTTCCCGCCTCGGTGAGCGACATACCGCGCGTGGTGCGGGCGAGAAGCGGCGTGCCGAGCTCGGTCTCGAGCCGCGACAACCGTCGGCTGACCATCGACTTCGACATGCCCAGCCGCGCGCCGGCACGAGTCAGGCTGCCGGTCTGGGCCACCTCGCTGAAAGCGCGGATGTCGTCGAGGTCCGGCATGCGGCGTTCCGAATCTTGCAAAAGTGTTCAGCACATCCTGCGTCTGGCGTCGCGCTTGTGGCAACTGCATATCCATCGGGTCAAACGCACATCCAAGGAACCCTCCCATGAGCACCATCCTCGTTCTCGACAGCGCCGCGACCGGCGAAGCCTCGGTCTCGAAGGCGCTGGTGCGCGAGGCCGTCGCCGCCCTCACCGGCGGCACCTCGGCCCGCGTGATCCATCGCGACCTCGGCCACACGCCGGTGCCGCACCTGACCGGCGCGACGCTTGCCGGCGTTCGCGGCGAGCCGGCGACCGAGACGGAGCGCGAGACGCGCGCGCTGTCGGATACGCTGATCGCCGAGCTGCGGGCGGCGGACACGATCGTGATCGGGGCGCCGATGTACAACTTCAGCATCGCGACCACGCTTCGGAGCTGGTTCGACCACGTGCTGCGCGCCGGCGAGACCTTCAGCTATTCCGACAAGGGACCGCAGGGGCTGCTCACGGGCAAGCGGGTGCTGGTGATCGAGAGCCGCGGCGGGCTCTACAGCGAGGGGCCGGCGCAGGCGCTCGACTTCCAGGAGCCCTATCTGCGCCACCTTCTCGGGTTCATGGGGCTGACCGACGTCAGCTTCGTGCATGCCGAGAAGATCGGCTACGGCCCCGAGGCCCGCGCCGCCGCCATCGCCGCCGCGACCGCGGAGCTGCGGGAACTGGCGGGCAACGAGGTCGCGGCGGCGGCCTGAGCCGCGCGGCGCCGGCCTAGTGGGCCATCAGTACCGGCATGGTCGACGAGTTGATCGTGTCGGTGGTCGTCCCGCCGAAGAAGCGCTCGCGCAGCCGCGAGTGGCTGAAGGCGCCCATCACCATCAGGTCGGCCCCGACGTCGGCGGCGGTGCGGCGGAGGAGCTCGCCGGTTTCCTTGCCTTCGCGCGGCAGGCGGTGGACGACGACCGAGATGCCGTGCCGGCCGAGGTAGGTGGCGAGATCGGCGCCGGGCTCGGGACCGTGGCCGTCGAAGGAGGGCACCGGGTCGACCAGCACCGCATGCACCGCGGTCGCCGCCTGCATCAGCTCGATCGCCTCGCGCACCGCCTTCGAGGCGGTGACGCTGGCGTTCCAGCCGATCATCACGGTCTTCGCTTCGGGGAAGCTCACCGGCCCGGGCGGCAGGAGCAGCGCCGGTCGTCCCGACTCGAAGAGCGCGCCGTCGAGCACCCAGGATTGCATCGCCTCGAAGCCGGCGGCCTGGGCGCTGACGAGGGTGAGGTCGGCGTAGCGGCCGAAGCGGGCGGCGAGCGAGGGCACGGTGCCGCGGTCGATGAACTGGCCTTCGACCGAGAGCGAGAGGCCGCTCGGGGCGAAGCGCGCCTCGATCGCGGCGGCGCGCGCCTGCACCTCGTCCTGGCCGTCGCGGATCTCGCCGGCCCAGAGGTCGTTGGAGACCACGCCGTAGGGCGAGGCCGGCGGCGGCGGGGCGATGCCGAGCACGAGGATCGAGAGGTGGGCTTCGAGCGGGGTGCAGATCGCCACCGCGCGCTCGATCTCGGCCTCGTCCTGGGTGCTGCCCACCGCCAGGAACACGGTCTTGAAGCTCATCGGGTGGCACTCCTCTGTCGGTCCGGCGCGGCGCGGCGGCCAGCAGGCCCGTATCCGCTCCGGAATTCCCCGTGCTATAGTGGCACGGGCGGAGTCGCCGCGGAACCGGGAGGATCACATGGCATTCGAGCAGTTCCGGGCGCAAGTCGCCCTGCTGATGGACGAGATCGCGAAGAACCCCGGCGATGCGCACGAGCTGCAGGAGAGCCTGCGCGAGAAGCTTGCGGAAATGCAGGCGATGGGCCTGCCGCTGCCGGCGGACCTGGTGGGGCTCGAGGAGTATCTCGAGGACGATCTCGATCGCACCGCGCGGCGCCGTCGCGCCGCCCGCGGCGAGGAGGAGCAGGGCGTCTGAGCCCGCCGGCGATGCCGTGATCCGCTCGCACTGTCCGCGTGCGAGCAGGTCGTCAAGTGCTTGATACGCAACGATATATTTTTTTCATTTTAACCCGATCTCAACACATTCCGACATTCGCGGAACCGCTCAGCGCGGCCGCAGCCCGACGGCGAGGTTGACTGCGATGAGGGCGGCGACCGCGGCCACGACGATCGACGGGCCGGCCGGGGTGTCGAAGAGCCAGGAGCCCGCGAGGCCCGCGACGGCGGCGAGGGCGCCGATCGCGACCGCGCCCGCCGCCATCGCCTCCGGGCTGCGGGCGAAGGCGCGGGCGGCGGCGGCCGGGACCACCAGCATCGCGGTGACGAGAAGCACGCCCACCACCTTGAGCGCGACCGCGACGAGGAGCGCCAGCGCGAGGGTCAGGATCAGCCGCTCGCGGCCCGATTCGATCCCGGAGGCGGCCGCGAGGTCCTCGTTGAGGGTGGCGAGCAGCAGCGCCCGCCAGCGCCAGCCGATCAGGACTGCGACCACCGCGGCACCGCCCCAGATCACCGCGAGATCGGTCCAGGTGACGGCGAGGATGTCGCCGAAGAGATAGCCGATGAGATCGACCCGGACGCCGACGAGAAAGCTCAGCGCCACCATGCCGGCGGCCAGCGCGCCGTGCGAGGCGACGCCGAGCAGGGTGTCGGCGGCGTAGCTGCGCCCGGCGAAGGCGGCGATGGTGAGCGCCATCGCTACCGCCGCCACCGCCACGCCCGCCACCACCGGCAGCGCGGTGGCGAGCGCGAGGGTGACGCCGAGGAGCGAGGCATGCGCGGTGGCGTCGCCGAAGTAGGCCATGCGGCGCCAGACGACGAAGCAGCCGAGCGGGCCCGCCGCCACCGCCACGCCGACGCCGGCGAGAGCGGCGCGGACGAGAAAGTCGTCGATCAGCGGCATGGCGACGCAGGCAGCATCGCGGGGCGGAAAGTCGATGCCGCCTCCGCCTGACCGGTACCCGCAGCCGCGCCCGATCGGGCCGGGAGCAGATCGCCGCGCCGTCGGCCGGCTGGAGCCGGCGTCACGCGGCACCGTCCCGCGGAAGGTCCGCGGCATGATCGTGCTCGTGGGAATGCGAATGCGGGTGGCCGCCGTGATCGTGGTCGTGCTCGTGGCGGTAGAGCGCCAGCGCGCCGCGGGTGCCGTAGCCGAAGAGCGCCTGGTATTCGGGCGCGGCGGAGACGACGGTGGGCGTGCCCTCGCAGCAAATGTGGCCGTTGAGGCAGATCACCCGGTCGGACGCGGCCATGACCACGTGCAGGTCATGGCTCACCATCAGGACGCCGCAGCCGAGCTCGTGGCGGATCTCGTCGATCAGCCGGTAGAGCTGCGCCTCGCCGGGCTGGTCGAGCCCCTGCGCCGGCTCGTCGAGGACGAGGAGCTCGGGTGCCCGGGTCAGCGCCTGCGCCAGCAGCGCGCGCTGGAACTGGCCGCCCGAGAGCGCCGCGAGCTGCCGGCCGGCGAGATCGGCGATGCCGACCCGGCCGAGCGCCTGCGCCGCCGCCGCGGCGGTGCCGCCGGCGAGCCGCAGGAAGCCCGCGACGGTGATCGGAAGCGTGCGGTCGACCGCGAGCCGCTGCGGGACGTAGCCGATGCGCAGGCCGGGGCGGCGGACCACCCTGCCCTCGCCCGGGCGTTCGGCCCCGATCAGCAGGCGCAGGAGCGTGGTCTTGCCCGAGCCGTTCGGGCCGACGACGGTCACGACCTCGCCGGGCACGATCGCGAGGTCGACGCCCGCGAGCACCCGGTGCCCGCCGAGCGAGACCCCGAGCCCCTCGGCCGCGATGAGCGGGGTCACGCCGCGGGCTCCCGGCAGCGGGCGCAGAGGCCCTCGCCCTCGACCACGATCCGCTCGATCGAGAAGCCGATCGCGGCGGCCTCGGAGGCGAGCGCCCGCGGCGTGCGCGGCAGCGGTGTCTCGGCCACCCGCCGGCAGCCGCGGCAGACGAGAAAGCCCGCCCCCTGCCCGCTGCGGTGCGCCTCGCCGCCGTCGGTGCAGGCGGCGAAGGCGCCGAGCCGCTCGATGCGATGCGCAAAGCCGTTCGCGACCAGAAAGTCGAGCGCACGGTAGACCACCGGCGGCTGGCCGCCGAGCCCGGCGGCGGCCAGCCGGTCGAGGAGCTCGTAGGCGGTCATCGCCCGGTGCGACTCGAGCAGCGCCTCGAGCACGCAGGCGCGCGCCGGGGTGAGCCGCAGCCGCCGCGCGGCGCAGGCCTCGGCGACGGCGGCGAGCGCGCGCCCGCGGCAGGCGGCGTGGTCGTGTGCGCGGAACGCGGGCGGATCGGGTGCGGGATCGGTTGACGGTGCCATTGTTATTTTATAACAGTTCGCCCAGGACGGAACAAGCACCCTAGTGGGCAGGGCGTGCGGCGGCAAGCTCCGCCGCCGGCCGGCCGGGGGCGTATGACGAAGGGGTCTGCCGATGCAAGTCTGGATGGCGCCGCTCGCGGGCCTGGCGATGCTCGCAGCACTGCCGGCGGCGGCGAAGGTGCCGGTGGTCGCGACCGACATCGCCCCGGTTGCCTCGATCACCGCGCGGGTGATGCAGGGCCTGGGCGAGCCGGGCCTGATCCTGCCGCCGGGCGCCTCGCCGCACGGCTACGCGCTGCGCCCCTCGGAGGCGCGGCTGATCAGCGGCGCCGACATCGTGGTCTGGGTCGGGCCGGCGCTGACGCCCTGGCTCGCCGACCCGCTCGATGCGCTGGCGCCCGAGGCGGTGCGGGTCACGCTGCAGGAGGCTCCGGGCGTCGAGACCCTGCCGGTGCGCACCGGCGGGCCGTTCGAGCCCGACGCGGACGAGCCCCCTGCCCCGCCGGGCGGCGTGGCGGTGGACGGCCACCTCTGGCTCGATCCGCAGAACGCGGTCGCGGCGGCGCGCGCGATCGCCGCCGCGCTCGCCGCCGCCGATCCGGCCGATGCCGCGGTCTATGCCGCCAACGCCGAGGCCTTCGCCGCGGAGACCGCCGCCGGAGAGGCGGAGATCGCCGCCCGGCTCGCGCCGCTGCGCGGCCGGCCGTTCCTGGTGTTTCACGACGCCTACCAGTATTTCGAGCATCGCTTCGGCTTTCCCGCCGCCGGCAGCATCGAGCTGCAGGACGGGGTGAGCCCGGGCACCGCCCGGGTGGCGGCGATCCGCAAGCGGGTCGAGGAAGGCGGCATCGTCTGCGCCTTCTCCGAGCCGCAGTTCGAGCCGAAGCTGCTCGCCACCGTCATCGGCGGGAGCGCGGTGCGCAGCGGCGTCCTCGACGGCCTCGGGGCGGCGCTGCCCCCCGGTCCGGGGCTCTATCCGGCGCTGCTGGCGGGGATCGCGCAGAGCTTGCAGGACTGCCTCGGCGGCTGAGGCCGGGCAGTGCGTGCGCGATTTCCGGTTTCCCCGTCAGCCGCTTTCGGCTAAGCACCGGCGTTGAACGGGACCGAGGCGGAGCCGGGGGAGTTTCATCCGATGTCGGTGATCATTGATGTCGTGGGCCGCGAGATCCTCGACAGCCGCGGCAATCCGACCGTCGAGGTCGACGTGCTGCTCGAGGACGGCGCGATGGGCCGGGCGGCGGTGCCCTCGGGCGCCTCGACCGGCGCGCACGAGGCGGTGGAGCTGCGCGACAACGACAAGGGCCGCTACGGCGGCAAGGGCGTGCGGCGCGCGGTCGAGGCGGTGAACGGGCCGATCTGCGACGCGCTGACCGGGCTTGCGGTGACCGACCAGACCGGGATCGACCGCACGCTGATCGAGCTCGACGGCACCGCGAACAAGGGGCGGCTCGGGGCGAACGCGATCCTCGGGGCCAGCCTCGCGGCGGCCAAGGCGGCGGCGCAGAGCCTGGGGACCCCGCTCTACCGCTATGTCGGCGGGGTCTCGGCGCGGACGCTGCCGGTGCCGATGATGAACATCATCAACGGCGGCGCGCATGCCGACAACCCGATCGACATCCAGGAATTCATGGTGATGCCGGTGGGGGCGTCGAGCCTGTCGGAGGCGGTGCGCACCGGGGCGGAGATCTTCCAGGCGCTGAAGAAGGGGCTGGCCAAGGCCGGGCACAACACCGCGGTCGGCGACGAGGGCGGCTTTGCGCCGGGGCTGAGCTCGACGACCGAAGCGCTCGATTTCATCATGAAGAGCATCGAGACGGCCGGGTACGCGCCGGGGAAGGATGTCTACCTCGCGCTCGACTGTGCGGCGACCGAGTACTACCGCGACGGCGCCTACGACATGCAGGGCGAGCGCAGGAAGCTGTCGTCGGCGGAGAATGCCGACTATCTCGCGCGGCTGGTCGACGACTATCCGATCATCTCGATCGAGGACGGGATGTCGGAGGACGACTGGGAGGGGTGGAAGCTCTTGACCGACAAGCTCGGCGGGCGCTGCCAGCTCGTGGGCGACGATCTCTTCGTCACCAACACCAAGCGGCTGGCGGACGGCATCGCGAAGGGGGTGGCGAACTCGATCCTGGTGAAGGTGAACCAGATCGGGTCGCTGACCGAGACGCTGGCGGCGGTCGACATGGCGCAGCGCGCGGGGATGACGGCGGTGATGTCGCACCGCTCGGGCGAGACCGAGGACGCCACGATCGCCGATCTCGCGGTGGCGACCAACTGCGGGCAGATCAAGACCGGCTCGCTGTCGCGCTCGGACCGGCTGGCGAAGTACAACCAGCTCATCCGCATCGAGGAGGACCTCGGCGACAACGCGGTCTTTGCCGGGCGCTCGATCCTGAGGCGCTGATGGCGGACGGCGCGGCGGCGCGGCTCTACCTGGTCACGCCGCCGGTCTTCGAGGCGGGGCTGCCGGACCGGATCGCGGCGCTGCTCGACGGCTTCGACATCGCCTGCCTGCGGCTGGCGCTCGCCACCGGCGTCGAGGACGAGGTGGCGCGGGCGGCGGACGCGCTGCGGCCGGTGGCGCATGCGCGCGACGTGCCGCTGGTGGTCGCCGAGCACTACCGGCTGGTCGGGCGGCTGGGGCTCGACGGGGTGCATCTCGGCGACGGGTCGCGGCAGGTGCGCGCGGTGCGCAAGGCGCTCGGGGGCGACGCGATCGTCGGCGCCTTCGCGCGCGGCTCGCGGCACGAGGGGATGACCGCGGGCGAGGTCGGGGCGGACTACGTGAGCTTCGGACCGGTGGGCGAGAGCGGGCTCGGCGACGGGACGACGGCGCCGCTCGAGCTCTTCGAGTGGTGGTCGGAGGTGATCGAGGTGCCGGTGGTGGCCGAGGGCGGCCTGACGCCGGAGCTCGTCGGCGCGCTCGCCGGGAAGGCGGACTTCGTGGCGCTCGGCACGGAGGTCTGGGACGCGCCCGAGGGGGCGGCGGCGGCGCTCGCGGGGCTCGTGGCGCGGCTCGGGGGCTGAGGGAACGGCCGCGACACGGGCCGCCGGGCGCGCGAGACGCTGCGAGGGTGCGGCACCGCCGACGCGGATCGGCCGCCCGACCGGCGTCACGGCGCGCGACACGATCTGCCTACCCGCTTTGACCTCAGCGACGAGCCGGCAAGCCGGGAGTTCGGGCGGCGATTAAGGCACAGCCGGATAGTCCGTTGACCCGTTGCACCGCGGTCGAGGCAGCGTGGGCGACCGCGCTCGCACGCTACGCTCGGATTGCGACGATAGCGCTTCGGGCGTATTCTTCAGGGAGATTCGGACCGGCGCATTTTCGCCGGAAGCTGACGACCGGCGGGCAAGAAGCCGGAGAGCGGCCGGATCGCCTGAGGGCAGAGCCTGAAACTTTCCGTGCATTCAGCCTAGTTCTTTTTTTGGGGATTTCCGGCATGTACGAAGCGAAGTTGCGGCGGCTGGCGTTCGGCGCCGGCCTGCTGCTCTCTGCCGGTTCCGGACAGGCGGCCGGGCTGGTGACCTATACCGGCATGTGCGAGCCGTCGGGCGCGGTAGCGCTGCCCGCGGACGTCCTCGCCGACGGCTTCGTGGTCGCGAACGACGAGGACAACCAGCTGCGGGTCTACCGCACGGCGGGAGGGGCGCCGGTCGCCGGATTCGACCTCGACACCGTGCTCGCGCCCACGCCCGAGCGCGAGGCGGATCTCGAGGGCGCGACCTGGCTCGACGGCAAGGTGGCCTGGATCGGCTCGCACAGCCGCAATGGCGAGGGCAAACGCCGCAAGGACCGGCGGCAGTTCTTCGAAACCAGCGTCGCGGCGGGCGAGACGCCGATGCTCGCGCTCGACCCGCCGGCGTCGCTGCACGGGCTGGCCGAGGCTATGTCGGCGCTCGATCCGACGTTGCAAGGCACGATCCGGCTCGATGTCGACGAGCAAAAGGCGCTCGCGCCCGACAACGGCGGGCTCAACATCGAAGGCCTGGCGGCGGCGCCCGACGGGACCGGGGTGCTGATCGGCCTGCGCAGCCCGCAGACCGCGACCGGCGCGGCGATCGTCATTCCGTTCGCGAACCCGGCGGCGGCGCTGGCGGGCGAGGCGCCGCGGCTCGGGCCGATCGTGCCGGTCGGACTCGACGGCCGCGGCATCCGGGACATGGAGCTCGTGCCCGTCGCGCGGAAGCTACCTGATCGTCGCCGGCCCGGTGGGCGGGCACCAGCCGTTCGCGATCTACCGCTGGAGCGGCAAGGCCGGCGAGGATCCGGTCGAGATCCCGGGCTCGGCGGCGGCGCTCGCCGCCTTCCCCGACTTCACCGCCGAGGCGCTGATCCCCTCGTCCGACGGAAAGCACGCTTTCGTCCTCAGCGACGACGGCGACATCTGCCCGACGCCGCCGAGCTTCCGCGGCGCGCTCATCGACCTCGACTGAACGGAGAGCCGCCATGACCCGTCGCCGCCCGCTCGCCGCCGCCGCGCTCGTCCTCGGGCTCGGCGCCTGCACCACCTCGTCCCTCGTCAGCCAGCGGGAGGCGGAGGTCGCGGCCCCCGTCGCCTCGAGCCCCGCCGATCTCGCCCGCTACGGCCAGGAGATGGCGGCCGCCTACCTCGCCATCGCCGACCGCAACACGGGCGTGCAGGACGCCGTCGCGCTGTCGCTGATCGGCATCGCGGCGGCGGGGGTCCTCGCCTCGGTGGACGGGGCGAGCGCGCAGACCCTGACACAGATCGGCGTCGGCGGCATCGCGGTGGGGTCGGGGGCGCGATACTTCGACTTCGCCGGCACGGCGAAGTCGCTCGTCACCGCCGCCGGACAACACCTCTGCATCTCGGCCGTGGCGAGCTCCGGGGCCGTAGACGACGCGGGCACCGCGGCCATCGTCGTGCGCGGCTACGACCGGTCGCGGATCGCGTTGCGCCAGACGCTGATCCACCAGACCCCGAGCTACACCGACCTGGTGAGCGAGCTCAACCAGGCCCGGACCGCCGGCATACGGTCGCTGGCCGCGGTGCCGGACAATCGCCAGCGGGTGCAGACCGCGGTCGACGCCTGCCTTTCCGCGTGAGCGCGGGTCAGACGTCGGCGACGGCAGGATCGATGGCAAGTCCGACCCGCACCTCCGCGTCGGCGGCCTGCGCCAGCGCCTTCCTGTCGCGGAAGGCGGCGATGGGAAGCGGAGCGTGGAAGCAGACCTCGATCGTCCCGCGGGTCGAGCGGGCCATCACCTCGTGCAGGTGGCTCGCGAAGTCCATCTCGCCCCACCAGCCGTAGAAGGCGGCCGGCAGGTCCGCACGGGGCCGGTACCGGATCGAGACGGGCTGGACGGCGGCGCCGTCGGGCAGGCCGGGGGCGAAGAAGACGCCGAAGAGCGAGGACTTGAACGGCAGCATCCGCTGGCCGTCGCTGCTGGTGCCCTCGGGAAAGATCGCCATGCGGTCGCCGGCGGCGAGGCGGCGCAGGAGTTCGGCCTCCTGGAGCTTGGCCTCGGCGGGGCGGCGGTCGATGAACATGGTGCCGATCGCGCGGGCGATGAGCCCGATGCCGGGCCAGCTGCGCACCTCGGCCTTGGAGACGAGATAGGGCGCGGCAGCGCGCTGCAGCGCGACGATGTCGACCCAGCTCGAATGGTTGGCGACGAAGGCGCCGCCGCCCGCCATCGGCGTGCCGTTCTGGACGTAGCGCAGGCCGAGACTGGCGAGCGCCTGGGCGGCCCAGAGCCGGACGACCGGCGCGCCGAGCGCGGTGACCGAGCGGCCGGCGACGCGGGCGGCGAGGAGGTCGACGGCGCGGAGCGGAAGGAAGACCGCGAAGAGGACGAGGAGGGCGACGACCGACCAGAGCGCGCGCACGACGAGGCGCAGCCGGTCGGCCGGCCGAAGCGGCGGCAGGACCGGGGGCGCGGCCCCGTTCCAGCCGGCCCTCACGCCTTGCGGCTCCGGCCGCGCTGGTAGAACTGCAGGTAGCGCTCGGTCATCCGGACGGTGTCCATCACCACGCAGACGTCGATGGTGTTGAACTCGCGGTCGACGAAGGCGCCGTCGCCGACGAAGCCGCCGAGCCGCAGGTAGGCCTTGATCAGCGGCGGGATCGCCTGGAGCGCCCGCGCCGGGTCGACGGCCTCGCGCGGCATCCGGTTCATGTCGAGGTAGTGCTCGGCGCGCGCCCGCACCCGCAGGTCGGGCGGCGCGAGGTGCTCGTGGTGCAGGAAGGCGAGCGCCTCGGCCAGGGGCGCGGGATCGGTGCCGTGGAAGCTCGCGACGCCGAAGAGGAGCTCGATCTGCCGCTCGAGCACGTAGCTCGCGAGGCCGTTCCAGAGCAGGTGCATCGCCGGGCCGCCGCGGTGGCCGGGCGCGACGCAGGAGCGGCCGAGCTCGACGCTTGCCCGGCCCGAGCCGGCGATCGGCGCGAGGTCGTATTCGCCGGCGCCGTAGAAGCCGCGGCCGGCGCGCGCCGCCTCGTCGCGCATCAGCCGGTAGACGCCGACGACGCGGTCGAGCGGGTCGTCGATCGCGGGATCGAGGCTGAGCAGCACCAGATGATCGAAGAAGGGATCGAACTCGTCCCACTCGCGCCGGGCGGCGCGCTCTTCGGGGGTGGCGTGGGCGCCCATCTCCTCGACGAACACCCGGTAGCGCAGCCGTTGCGCGCCCTCGCGTTCGGCGTCGGTGTCGGCGAGCTTCACCAGATAGCGGCTGACGTCGATCTGCATCGAGATCCCGGACCCCGGGCGTCGCGCGCCCGCGCTTCCCCTTTAACGGTTTGCCCCGCCGGTGGCAAATCTCCGCCGGCGGCAAACTCTCTGAGCCCGCCGGCCGCGCACACAACTTAAAGTAGTTGCGCGCGGGCGTTCATTCTCCATTAATACGAGTAGGGAATCGTTAAACCGATCGGTCCTGCGGAGCCAGTTCGGGCTCGAGACGAATCCGGGAGCCATCGATGACGACCTTTCCCGCATGCTCGAAGTTGACGGTGATCCGGCCGTTGATCACCGATTGCACCTGGCCGAGGCCCCAGTCGGGGCGATCGGGGTGGCGCACCAGCATTCCCGGCTCGAGGAATTCGTCCATCGCCCCCTCCCTGCACCGGAGGCTCGCATGACCGCGCCGGATCCCGCCGCGCCCGATCTCACGGCACTGGTCAGCGCCCGGCTCTGCCACGACCTGATAAGCCCGATGGGGGCGATCGGCAACGGGCTCGAGCTGATGCAGCTCGCGAGCACCCCGGGGCCGGCGGAGCTGGCGCTGGTCAACGACAGCCTGGCGAACGCGCTGGCCAAGCTCCGCTTCTACCGCATCGCCTTCGGGCCGACCGACCCGCAGGCGCGGATCTCGCTCGACGAGGCCGAGCAGATCACCGACGCGATGTACACCGGCCGCTTCACCGTGAGCTGGGAGGCCGGGCACAGCAACCTGCCGCGCACCGCGGCGCGGCTCGCCTGCCTTGCGCTGCTCTGCCTCGAGAAGTGCCTGCCGATGGGCGGCCACGTCCGGGTCGAGGTGGCGCCGGCGCGGATCCGGCTCGCGGTCGACGGCCGCCGCACCGCGCCGCCGCCGCAGCTCTGGGCGCACCTGCGCGACGGGACGCCGCTCGACGAGCTGAAGCCGGACGGGGTGCAGTTCGCGCTGCTGCGCCGGGCGCTGGCGGAGAGCTGCCACCGCATCGAGATGAGCGTCGCGGAGAGCGCCGCCGAAATCGGCATCATCGCCGATCGTCCGGCAATGGCCGAAGCCCCGTTCTGAAGCGCGCCGCCTTCGCGCGGTAGCCGGCGGCGGATCGCCGCAGGCCCTCGATCTCGTCGGGGGTCAGGCTGCGCACCACCCGGGCCGGGCGGCCGACGGCGAGGGTTGCGTCGGGGACCTGCCGGCCCTCGGTGAGCAGCGCCCCGGCGCCGAGCAGCGCGCCGGCGCCGATCACCGCGCCGTTCTGGACGGTGGCACCCATGCCGACGAGGCTGCCCTCGCCGATGGTGCAGCCGTGCAGGATCGCCAGGTGGCCGATGGTGCAGTCGGGCCCGATGGTCAGCGGGAAGCCGAGGTCGGTGTGGCAGACGCAGCCGTCCTGCACGTTCGAGCCGCGGCCGACCACGATCGGCTCGTTGTCGCCGCGCAGGACGGCGTTGAACCAGACCGAGGCGCCCGGCTCGAGCACGACGCGACCGATCAGCTGCGCCCCGGGCGCGACCCAGGCGTCGCCGTCGAGCTCGGGGGGCCACGCCTTCGAATTCGTAGAGGCTCACTCCAGGCGCTCCTCGAATTCGGCGTTGAGCGCGCGGACCATCTCGACGAGCTGCGGCTGGCGGTCGCGGCGGAGGCGCTCGGCGGCGATGATCGCGCGCAGCTCGTCCTCGCATTGCCGCAGGTTCTCGTTGACGAGGACGTAGTCGTATTCGGCCCAGTGGCTGATCTCGTCGCGCGAGGTCGCCATCCGCCGCGCCACCACCTCGGGTGCGTCCTGGCCGCGTTCGCGCAGGCGGCTCTCGAGCGCGGCGATCGACGGCGGCAGGATGAAGATGGAGACCACCGCCTCGCGCAGGGTCGAGCTGCGGATTTGCTGGCCGCCCTGCCAGTCGACGTCGAAGAGCACGTCCTCGCCGCGCTCGACGGCGGCTTCGACCGGCGCGCGCGGGGTGCCGTAGAGGTTGCCGAAGACCTCGGCGTGCTCGAGCATCTGGCCGGCGGCGGCCATCGCCTCGAACTCGCGGCGGCTCTTGAAGAGGTAGTCGTGCCCCTCGATCTCGCCGGGGCGGGGGGGACGGGTGGTGGCCGAGATCGAGAAGCGCACCTCGGGGTCGAGCTCGAGCAGGCGCCGCGACAGCGTCGACTTGCCCGCGCCCGAGGGTGAGGAGAGGATGATCAGGATGCCGCGCCGCTTGCCCGCGCTCACCCGCTACTCCACATTCTGCACCTGCTCGCGCATCTGGTCGATCACGACCTTGAGCTCGATCCCGAGCGCCGTCAGGTCGCTCGCCTGCGCCTTGGAGCAGAGCGTGTTGGCCTCGCGGTTGAACTCCTGCATCAGGAAGTCGAGCTTGCGCCCGACCGGGCCGGTGGCAGCGACGAGCTCGCGCGCCGCGGCGACGTGGGCGTCGAGCCGGTCGAGCTCTTCGGTGACGTCGGCCTTCACCGCGATGAGGGCGAGCTCCTGGGCGAGCCGCGCCTCGTCGACCGGCGCGGTGGTGGCGAGCACCGCCTCGACCCGGCTGCGCAGCAGCGCGCCCGAGCGGCCGGCGCGCGCCTCGGCGGTGGCGCGGGCGTCGCGGGCCAGCGCCTCGATGCGGTCGAGCTGGCCGGCGAGGACGGCCGCGAGGGCGGCCCCCTCGGCAGCGCGGGCTGAAGCGAGGCGGGCGAGGAGCGGCTCGATGCCGGCGGCGACGGCCGCGACGAGCTCGGTATCCTCGGCCGGGACGCCGGCGTCGGCCTCGAGCACCCCGCGCAGGCCGATGAGATCGGCCGCGGTCAACGGGGCGAGGTCGAGGCCGCGCAGCGACGCGACCTCGGAAGCGGCGAGCGCCGCCGCGACCGCGCCTTCGAGCGCCTCGAGGTTCAGCCGCGGCACACCCGACTGGCCGAGGCGGCCGAGCCGAAGCGTGACGGTGACCGACCCGCGGGCGAGCGCACGCCCGGCGGCGGCGCGCGCGATCGGGTCGAGCGACTCGAAGCCGTCCGGAAGACGCAACCGCAGGTCGAGGCCGCGACCGTTGACGCTGCGCGCCTCCCAGGACCAGCCGAGGCCGCCGTGCTCGCCGGCGAGATCGGCGAAGCCGGTCATCGAGGTCAGCGGCATGGGGGGGTGCTCGCCGTATAGGCGAATCTCTGCCGAGGCCTTCGCCAAACTTGCTTCAAATTAACATAGTCGGTGCATTCCGCGCGACTTTGACGCAGGGGTGGTATAGCTTGTGAAGAAATCATTTACCTAAGGCGGGCCAGCGACGGGCGGCCGAGGGTAAGCGGGCAGGTTTCGGGCGGTCAAGGTTCGAATGAACGATCTCATGCTTTCCTCCCTCAAGTCCTACTGGGAGCGCCTACGCGCCGGACGAGTGGCCCCCTATCGCGCCGAGATCGACCCGCGGCAGTTCGAGTCCGCGCTCGAGAACATGTTCATCATCGAGAAGCTGGCGCCGGACAACATGCGCATCCGGCTCGCGGGGATGAAGATCTGCGAGATGATGGGAATGGAGGTCCGCGGCATGCAGCCCGGCCTCCTGATCGACGAGACCGACCGACTGCGCTTCGACCGGCTGCTCAACGTGGTGATGGGCGAGCCGGCGGTGGTCGAGCTGCGGCTGGCGGCGCCGAACCGGACCGGCACCTATCGCGCCACGATGCTGATGATGCCGCTGCGCAGCGACTTCGGCGACGTCAACCGGGTGATCGGCTGCACCTCGGGGGAAGGCGATCTCTTCGCGCCGCCGCTCGCGTTCAGCATCCTCGACGTGGCGGTGACGCCGGTCGAGCCGAGCCAGGGCGCGGAGCCGCGGCAGCTCGTTCCGGGCTTCGCCGAGCCGCCGGCGGGCTTCGCCGGCGCCCCGGCGGCGGGGAGCCGCAAGCTCCGGACGATCGACGGCAATCCCAACGCGCCGCGCGACGCCAGCGCGCCGCCGCGCTTCCGGGTGATCGACGGCAAGTAGCCGGCGCCGCGGCCGTCCCGGCGGCGCGCGACCCACCCCGGCTTTTCAGCGCGGTCCCAGGGTATTCACGGCCTTTCGTCGGGCCGTATCCGGGCGCCCTTGCCGGGCGAGGCCCGGCCGTGCAGAGATGGCCGCCGGGGACAAGGGCGGCGATGACGGCACCGACGGTCACGATCCGGCAATCCGACGGCAGGACGGCGGTGGCGTTGGCCGGAACCCTCCTGGTCGGCGGCGTCGACGCCGCGCTCGGACAGCTCGCGGCGATCAAGGGACCGGGCGAGGTCGTGCTCGACCTCTCCGGGCTCGACGGGCTCGACACCGCCGGGGCCTGGGCGATCCTCGATCTCAAGCAGCGGCTCGAGGGCGAGAAGGTCAAGGTCGAGCTGACCGGGGTCGGCGAGGCCCGGCAGACGATCCTCGACACCGTGGCGAAAGCGATGCCGTCGGAGGTGGCGCCGCCGCACCCGCACCACGGGCTCCTCTATTGGGTGGCGGACGTCGGCGAGGCCACCGCCGGCGCGTTCGGGATCGCCCGCGAGCTCTTCAACATGCTGGGCGAAGTGGTGGTGGCCCTCGCCACCGTCCTCGTCAAGCCGTGGCGGCTGCGCTTCACGTCGCTCGTCTTCCACATGCAGGAGGTCGGGCTCAACGCCGTGCCGATCGCGGCGCTGATGGCGTTCCTGATCGGCGTCGTCCTCGCCTTCCAGGGGGCGACGCAGCTGCGCCAGTTCGGGGCGGAGGTCTTCGTCGTCGATCTCATCGCGATCTCGATCCTGCGCGAGCTCGGCATCCTGCTGACCGCGATCATCGTCGCCGGGCGCTCCGCCTCGGCCTTCACCGCCGCGATCGGCTCGATGAAGATGCGCGAGGAGGTCGACGCGATGCGCACCCTCGGCCTCGACCCGGTCGAGGTCCTCGTCCTGCCGCGGGTGCTGGCGCTGATCCTGACCCTGCCGCTGCTCGGCTTCATCGCCGACATGGCGGGGCTGATCGGCGGGGCGGCGATGTCGTGGATCTCGCTCGGGGTGAGCCCGGGCATGTTCGTCGCCCGGCTGCAGTCGTCCACCGACGGCTGGCAGTTCGCGATCGGCATCATCAAGGCGCCGTTCTTCGCCCTGATCATCGGGCTGATCGGCTGCTACGAGGGGCTGATGGTCGAGGGCAACGCCGAGTCGCTCGGCCGCAACACCTCGACCTCGGTGGTGCTGGCGATCTTTCTCGTCATCCTCGCCGACGCCGCCTTCTCGATCTTCTTCGCGCTGGTGGGCCTCTGATGGCGGAGGCGGTGATCGAGGTCCGCGGGCTGGTCAACCGGTTCGGCACGAACGTGATCCACCAGGACCTCGACCTCGACGTCTACCGCGGCGAGGTGCTCGGCATCGTCGGCGGCTCGGGCACCGGCAAGTCGGTGCTCCTGCGCACGATCGTCGGGCTGAACCGGCCCGCGGCGGGGACGATCAAGGTCTTCGGCGTCGACGTGCTGCATGCCCCCGACGCCGAGCGCAAGACGGTCGAGCGGCGCTGGGGGGTGATGTTCCAGGGCGGTGCGCTCTTCTCGGCGCTCAGCGTCAAGCAGAACGTGCAGGTCCCCATGCGCGAGCAGCTCCACCTCGAGCCCGCGACCCGCGACGCGCTCGCCGAGCTCAAGATCTCGATGGTGGGCCTGCCGCTGAACGCCTGCCCCAAGCTGCCCTCGGAGCTCTCGGGCGGCATGCAGAAGCGGGCCGGGCTCGCGCGGGCGCTGGCGCTCGATCCCGAGATCGTCTTTCTCGACGAGCCGACCGCGGGGCTGGATCCGATCGGCGCCTCGGCCTTCGACGACCTGATCAACCAGCTTCGGGCGCTGCACCTGACGGTGTTCCTTGTCACCCACGACCTCGATACATTGCACGCCACCTGCGACCGGATCGCGGTGATCGCCGAAAAGAAGGTGCTGGTGACCGGGACGATCGCCGACATGCTGAAGGTCGACGAGCCCTGGGTGCACGAGTACTTCCACGGTCCAAGGGCCCGCGCGGCCTTCTCGGAGAGCTGAAGGAACGCATGGAGACCCGCGCAAACTTCGTCGTCATCGGCATCTGCACCCTGCTCGCGATCGCGGGCGGCCTCGGCTTCTTCGTGTGGCTGGCGCAGTTCGAGGTGAACCGGCAGTTCGACAACTACAATGTCATCTTCGACAACGTCTCCGGCCTTGGCCGGGCGTCCGAGGTGCGCTTCAACGGTCTCACGGTCGGACAGGTGGTCTCGATCGGCCTGTCCGATCGCTACGTCGGCAAGGTCTCGGCCAAGATCGAGGTGGCGGCCGGGACGCCGATCAACGAGGACACCACCGCCCAGCTCGCGTCGCAGGGGGTCACCGGCGTCTCCTACGTCTCGCTGACCAGCGGCCGCGAGGACGCCGGGCCGATCAAGAGCGAGGACGGCCGCCTGCCGGAGATCGTCGGCAAGCGCTCGGTGGTCGACGTGCTGTCGCACGACGCGCCCGACCTCGTGGCGCAGGCCAAGGGGCTGGTCGAGGACGTGAGGAAGGTGTTCACGCCGGAGCTCGCCGGCAAGGTCAACCAGATCGTGAGCAACCTCGACAAGGCGTCGTCGGACCTCGGCCGCGCCTTCGACGATTTCTCCAAGATCAGCGCCTCGGTGTCGCAGGCGACCGGGCAGATCGGCGCCTTCACCCAGCGGCTCGACCCGATCGGCGATGCGGTGCAGACTTCGCTCGGCAATCTCGACGGCACGCTGACCGAGGCGAAGGGCGCCTTCGCGGCGGCGCAGAAGACGCTGAGCGGCGCCGACGGGACGCTCGACAGCGCGCGCAAGGCGATCGACACCGCCGACGCGGTGCTGGTCGCGAAGCTGCCGGGGATCGCGGACGACCTCGCCAATACCACCGCGACGCTGCGGACCGCGGTCGCCGAGATCAGCAGCGGGACGAACCGGGTGGTGAGCAAGGCGAGCGATGCGACCGATGCGACGACCGAGCGGCTGAACGAGCTGAAGGCGACGATCGCGAGCCTCGACCGGACGCTCACCCAGGCGCAGACCGCGCTCGCCTCGATCTCGCAGACCTCCGACAGCGTGCGGACGCTGGTCGAGGGCGAGGGAACCGGGCTCGTCACCGACGCGCGCAGCACGCTCGCGGACGTCAAGCCCTCGATCGCGGCGCTCGACCGGATGATGACCGAGGACGTGCCGGGGATCGTGACCCAGGTGCACGACGCGGTGGCTTCGGCCAACCAGGTGATCGAGGACACCGGCCGGCATATCGGCGCGCTCGCCGATGGGGTGCAGCCGCTGACCGCCCAGGCGGGCACCACGCTCGAGGCCGCGACGAAGACGATGCAGGACGCGAGCGCCACGCTCGGCCGGATCGATGCGGCCCTCGGCACCGCCGAAGGGGCGCTGACCGCGGCGCAGGGCACCTTCGTCAGCGCGCAGCGGGTGATGGACGAGGACGTCGCCCCGACCGCGGCCGACATCCGCTCGGCCGCGAGCGGCATCAACGCCAGCGTCGCCAAGGTGGCCGACGATCTGCCGGCGATCACCGACCAGCTGCGCGACGCGATCACCAAGGCGAACGCGGTGATCGCGCGCGTCGATACCGTGGTCGCGCGCAGCGCGGCGCCGGTCGACGACTTCACCCGCAACGGGCTGCCGCAGTTCGTGCGCTTCACCGCCGAGGCGCGCGCGCTGGTGGCCCGGCTCGACGCGCTGACCGCCCGCATCGAGCGCGACCCGGCAGGGCTGCTGCTCGGCAACCGCGTCCCCGACTACAGGAGATGAACCGGCCGATGACCTTGTCTCTCGCCCGTGGCCTCATGCTCGCGCTCGTCCTCGCCCTGCCGCCGGGGTGCGGCGCGATCAGTTCGCTGAACTCGGCGGCGAGCACGCTCGCCACCTACGAGCTGCAGCCGGCGACGACGGTGCCCGGCGGCGGAGGCACCGCGCGCACGCTGGCGGTGGAGGTGCCGCGGACCTCGGCGGCGATCGGCACCGAGCGGATCCTGGTGAAGCCGAACCCGCTCTCGGTCACCTACCTGCCGGACGGCCGCTGGGTGGAGCCCGCGCCGGCGCACGTGCAGTGGCTCTTGATCCGCTCGATCGCCGAGACCGGGCGCACCGGCGGTGTCGGCGGCGGCGGAAGCGGGGCGCTGCCCGACTACGACCTGCTCTCCAGCCTCGACGCCTTCGAGGCGGTGATCACCCCCGCAGGCCCCTCGCCGGTGCGGGTCGACGTCGCGCTGACGCTGACGCTGGTGCGCGGGATCGACGGGCGGGCGCTGGGCACCCGGCAGTTCCAGGCGAGCGTCGGGGCGGCGAGCACCGAGGCCGGGGTGGTGGTCTCGGCGTTCAACGCGGCGATGTCGCAGGTGCTGCGGGAGGCGAGCGGCTGGACGATCGCGGCGATGGCCGGAGGCGGCGTGTGAAGGAGGCGGCGATGGGCGAGGCGGTGGAGGTCGCGGTCATCGGCCTCGGCTCGATGGGCATCGGCATGGCGGGGGCGCTGCTCGGCGCCGGCCACACGGTACACGGCTTCGACGTGGCGCCGGCGCAGGTCGAGGCTTTCCGCGCCGCCGGCGGGGCGGCGGGCACGCTGGCCGAGGTGGCGCCGCGGCTCGATGCGGTGGTCGTGGTGGTGCTCAACGCGGCGCAGACCGAAGCGGTGCTCTTCGGCGAGGACGGCGTCGTCGCGCGGCTCCGGCCGGGCGCGGTGGTGGTCGCCTGCGCGACGGTCGCCCCCGACTTCGCGCGGGAGATGGCGCGGCGCTGCGGTGAGCGTGACGTGCTCTATCTCGACGCGCCGATCTCCGGCGGTTCGATGCGCGCCGCCGAGGGGCGGCTGAGCGTGATGGCCGCGGGCACGCCGCCGGCCTTCGAGGCGGCGCGGCCGGTCCTGGCGGCGATGGCCGAGACGGTGTTCGAACTCGGCGATGCCGCCGGGGCGGGCTCGGCGATGAAGGCGGTCAACCAGCTCCTCGCCGGGGTGCATATCGCGGCGATGGCCGAGGCGCTGACTTTCGGGATGACGCAAGGCATCGCGCCCGAGCAGTTCCTCGCGGTCATCTCGAAGTGCGCCGGGACGAGCTGGATGCTGGAGAACCGCGCACCGCACGTGATCGACGGCGACTACACGCCGCGGAGCCAGGTCGACATCTGGCCGAAGGATTCCTCGGCATCGTGCTCGACATCGCCCGCGGGGCGAAGTTCGCGGCGCCGCTGACGGCGGCGGCGCTGCAGCAGTTCCTCGCGGCCTCGGGATCCGGGCTCGGCCGCGAGGACGATGCGGCGGTCGCCAAGGTCTATGCGCGCAATGCCGGCCTGACGCTGCCCGGCGGGGGCTGAGCGTACGTGACCGGACGGGCGGGGCTCTGCGCTCCGCGATGTCTCTTCCCCGCCCCTCAAGGGGCGGCAGGTGCGGGAGTCTTTCGCGCAGCGGCGGAGCGGCAGCGCGGTCAGTCGAGGCCGAGCTTGCCGCGCAGGGTCGAGAGGTCCTCGGCGAGCGTGTTGACGGCGGCCGCGAGGGTCACGCGATCCTGCTCGGTCAGCTTGTCGTAGGTGGCGTAGCCGTCGCCGTCCCTGTACTTGTCGAGGATCGCGTCGATCGTCGCGTAGTTCGCCTCGACGGTCTCGATGAACGCCGGATCCTGCCGGACGACCAGCGGCTTGACCAGCTCGACGATCTTTTGCGAGCCGTCGAAGTTGCCCTTGAAGTCCCAGAGGTCGGTGTGGCTGTAGCGGTCCTCCTCGCCGGAGATCTTGGTGGCGGCGACCTCCTCCATCAGGGCGCCGGCGCCGCCGACCACGACCTCGGGCGGGAAGGTCAGGCTCTCGATGCGGCCCTGCAGGTCCTTCACGTCGGCGAGGAGCTTGTCGGCGATCGGATCGAGGCCCTCGGTCGAGTTCTGCGCCCAGAGGCTGTACTCGATGCGGTGAAAGCCCGGGAACGCCGGGTCGGCCTCGGCCTTCTCGTAGTCGTCGGCACGACTGTCGATCGAGACGTCGAGGTCGGAGAAGAGCTCGGCGATCGGCTCCACCGCCTCGTAGCTCATCCGCGTCGGCGCGTAGAGCGCCCGGGCCCGCTCGACGTCGCCGGCCTTGATCGCCTCGACGAAGGAGGCGGTGTCGGCGACGAGCTTGTCGACCTTCTCGGAGACGTAGAGCTTGTAGTCGCTGATCGGTCCGACCAGGTCGAGACCGACGTCCGCCCGGGCCATGCCCTGCGACAGGAGCAGGGCGGCGGTGGCGGCGGTCAGGGTCAGCAGGCGCATCGAGGGCTCCTTTGGGTGCTTCCCGCGGCGGCGTCCGTTGCGGTCGACGCGCCGGCGGAGGGGTTATCCCGGCTGGCTGGGGAGCTCGCTCGTCGGGGCAATGGCGTCGATCAGCGGGCGGCCGAGGTAGTCGCCGCCGGTCTCGACGAATCCGGGCAGGGTGAAGAAGTAGCCGCCGCCGACCGGCTTGACGTATTCCTCCAGCGGCTCGCCATCGAGCCGGCGCTGCACGGCGATGAAGGATCGCTCGAGGTTCGACTGGAAGGCGATGAAGAGCAGGCCCTGATCGAGCTGGCCGTTCTTCAGCACGCCGTTCACGTAGTTGAACGGGCGGCGGAGCATCCGGCTGGCGGCGCTGTCCGGCGTGCGCGGATTGGCGAGACGAATGTGGGCGTCGAGCGGGGTGAGCCGGCCGTCGGGGTCGGCGGCGAAGTCGGGGACCATCGCCTCGGTGCCGCCGGGACGGTCGAGCGGGGCGCCGGACATCTTCATCCGGCCGACGATCCGCTCCTGCTCACCGAGCGGCGTGCGGTCCCAGCGTTCGACGAGGGTGCGGACGATGCGGACCGCCTGGTAGCTGCCGTCGGTCGCCCAGGCGGGCTCGCCGTCACCGGGCGAGACCCAGACCAGCTCGCGCATCAGCGCGGCGTCGGCGCTGTCGGGATTGGCCGAGCCGTCGCGGAAGCCGAGGAAGTTGCGGGCGCTCTCGGGCGGACCGGCGGCGGACACCGGCAGCACCGGGACGCTGCCCGCCTGCATCCACTTCAGCACCAGCTGGTCGGGCAGGGTCTTCACGATGTCGCGCAGCGCGTGCATCACGGTGTCCGAGCCGTTGGCGCAGATCTGCAGCACGAGGTCGCCGTGGCAGATGTCGGCGTCGAGCGCGTCGTTGCGGAACCTGGTCATCCGCTCGAGCGCCCGCGGCTTCTGCGGCGCGAGCCAGCGGCGGTCCTCGAACAGCGAGGCGCCGAGGGCGACGGTGACCGTCAGCGCGTCGGGCGCGATGTCGGGGCCGAGGATGCCGCTGTCGGGCGGCGGGAGCCGGGGATCCTCGTCCGGGACCGGGCCGCCGCGGGCGAGCAGGACGATGCGCTCGGTCAGCCGGCGGAACAGCCGCTCGAGATCGCGCGGCGTCTCGGCGACGACGTGAAAGGCGGCGACGGCACCGTGCGCCGGGCGCGGGGTGACGATGCCGGCCTGGTGGCGGCCGTAGGGCGAGACCGCGTCGGAGGGCCGGGTCGCGCCGGCGACCGGCGCGTCGGCAACCTGTGCGGCCTCGGCGCGGGCGAGCCCGGGGACCGCGGCGAGCGCCGCCACGCCGGCGAGAAGGCCGCGGCGGCTGGTGGGGAACGGAGCCGTGACCATTCGCGCTACTCGAGGCCGATCGCCGGGTTGAGCGCCGCGGATGCGGCGGCGACCGCGGCGAAGGCCGCGGCGAGCTTTTCGCGGCCGGCGGGATCGACGCCGTCCCAGGCCGGGAAGCTGCCGTCGGGCCGGCGGAAGCCGTCGATCGTCGCGCGGGCGGCGTCGAGCGCCTCGTGCAGCGCCTGCGAGGTGGCGGGGGCCGCCTCGGCCACCAGCGGGTCGGCGAGCAGCGCCGACTTCGCGATGCCGTCGAGGTCGGCGGCGTATTCGGCGAGGTCGGCGTGGCTGTAGGGCGCCTGCGAGCCGCTGGCCTGGTCGGCCACCCGGCCGGCAAGCGCCGCGGCGTTGGCGGCGAGATCGGCCGGCTCGACGGCGAGCGCCTTCAGCCGGTCGCGCAGCACCGCGGCGTCGGCGGCGAGCCTGGCCGCGACCGGCGCGAGGCCGTCGGTCGCGTTCTGCACCCAGAGGCCGTATTCGATGCGGTGAAAGCCGGTGAAGCCCGGATCCTGCTCGCGCCCGGCGAGGTAGTCGGCGAGCGGGTCCATGCTGTTGGCGAGGTCGGAGAACCGTCCGGAGACCGGCGCCACCTGCCGCCAGGGCTGCCGGGCCGCGAGCCAGGCGGTGCGGGCGCCGTCGAGGTCGCCGGCGTCGATCCTTTCGGCCAGCGCCGCGGTCGCGGTGACGAGCTCGTCCGAGCGGCGGCTCAGATAGACCCGGTATTCGGAGAGCGGGCCGATGAAGGCGCGGGTCTCGGGTGCGGCACGGCTCGCCTCGGACTCGGGGGTCGCGAGCACCTTGAGCGTGCCGCGCGGGTTCGAGAGCAGCCCGCAGGTGATCGCGTACTCGCCGGGCTTCAGCCGTTCGGTGAGGGTCGCGTCGAGCCCGGGGGCGATGTTCTCGCGCTCGCCCAAGACCATCACGCCGTCGAGGATCTCCCACTCGAGCGTGCGGCCGGAGGCGTTGTGGATCCGGAAGGTGCGGGCGCCCGCCGGCACCTCGAGCGCCGCGGGATCGCAGGCGGCGTCGGTGATGGTGACGGCGATCTCGCCTTCGACCCGCGCCGGCGCACCGCCGCGGGCGGCGAACCAGAAGGCGGCGAGGCCCGCGAGCGCCAGGATGCCCGCGGCCGCCAGCATGAGCCGGGTGCCGCGCACCGGCATCGGTGGGGACTGATCGGTCACCTCAGGCGCCGGGCTGGACGGGACGGCCGACCGGCGCGGCATGCGGCCGCAGGAAGAGCCAGAGCGTCACCGCGAGGACCAGCGCCCAGACCAGCACCTCGCCGACCGCCGGGGTGTCGTGGTAGCCGAAGAGCCCGCTCAGGAGCGTGCCGGGCACCGAGGAGACCGGCAGCGCCCGGGTCGTGTCCCAGACCGGCTGCTGCAGGTGGTTCCAGAGGCCCGCCTCGTGGAGATTGCGCAGCACGGTCGCGGCGAGGCCGGCGGCGACGAAGATGATGAAGACGCCGGTCCAGCGGAAGAAGCGCCGCAGGTCGAGCCTGAGCCCGCCGCGGTAGATGCCGAAGCCGAGCGCCGCCGAGCAGGCGATGCCGAGCAGCGCGCCGAGCGGCGCCGCCGGCCCCGGGCTCTGCTGGAAGATCGCGAGCAGGAAGAAGACCGATTCGAGGCCCTCGCGGGCGACGGCGAAGAAGCTCATGCCGATCAGCGCCCAGGTCGGCCCGCGGTGATCCTGGAAGGCGGCCTCGACGTCGTGCTGCATCGTCATCTTGATCGAGCGGCCGGCCTTGCGCATCCAGAAGACCATCGAGATCAGGATGACGACCGCGAGCGCGCCGACGATCGCCTCGAAGGCCTCCTGGGTCCGCTGCGGGAACTCGCGGCCGAGCGCGAGGACGCCGGCGCCGACGAAGAGCGACAGCGCGACGGCGAGGAGCGTCCCGACCCAGACGGTCGGCACCCACTGGCTGCGGCCGGTGCGCGCGAGGTAGCCCGCGATGATGCCGACGATGAGGGCGGCCTCGATACCCTCGCGCAGCATGATGAGAAACGCCGCCAGCATTCGCTCCACCCGACCCCGGACCGGCGGTCCGGGATTCCCCGACTGAATCACTCAGGGATTCTGCTACCCTTCCTTCGCGCCGTACGCAAGCCGGGCGGCGACGGTTCCGTCGGCGGCCGCGCAGGCGCGGTGGAAGGTCAGCCGGCGAAGCGGGCGCCGAGGCCGCCGTCGGCGCGCCAGTTGGTGCCGGTGACGAAGGAGGCCTCGCCGGAGAGGAGGAAGACGATGCAGGCGGCGATCTCGGAGGGCTGCGCCATCCGCCCGAGCGGATGCACGTCGAGGACCTTCTGCCGCAGCTCGGGCGGGTTCATGTCGAAGAATTCGCGCACCAGCGCGGTCTCGGTATAGCCGGGCGAGAGCGCGTTGACGCGGATGCCATGCCGCCCGACCTCGAGCGCCAGCGAGCGGGTCAGGCCGACGAGCCCGGACTTCGCGGCGGCATAGGGAAAGAAGCCGGGATAGGTCATGTCGGCGTGGATCGAGGCGACGTTGACGATCGAGCCGTGCTCGGCGGCGATCATGTCCGGCAGCACCGCGCGCGCCATCAGCCAGGCGGACTTGAGGTCGACGCCGAAGACGTCGTCCCACTGCGCCTCGGTCATTGCCACCGGATCGGCGTAGGAGTTGCGCCCGGCGTTGTTGGCGAGCCCGGTGACCGGCCCGAAGCGCGCCACGGCGGCGGCGTGCGCCGCAGCGATGTCGTCGGCCGAGCGGACGTCGGCGGGGTGAAAGAGGATGCGGTCGGGTGCCGCGAGCTCGTCGGCGAACGCCTGGCCCGCGGCGGCATCGAGGTCGAGGAAGGAGACGCGGGCGCCCTCGGCGAGCGCTTTCACCACGATCGCGGCGCCGATGCCGCGGGCGCCGCCGGTCACGAGAACGTGTTCGGCGTCGAGCCGCCCCACGCCGCTCACCAGTCCGCCACGCTGCCGTCGGGGTGGTGCCACTGGACGGGCAGGACCTCCTCGAACGGGTGGCGGGCGGCGGCCCTGGCGTCGATCTCGACGCCGATGCCGGGGGCCTGCGGCGGCGCGACGTGGCCGTCGGTGATCGGCGAGACGCCGGAGACGACCTCGTCGCGCCAGGGGACGTCGGCGCGCATCACCTCCTGGATCAGGAAGTTCGGGGTGGCGAAGCCGAGGTGGATGTTGACCATGGTGGCGACGGGTCCGAGCGGGTTGTGCGGGGCCATCGCGACGCCGAAGGTGTCGCAGAGGGCGGCGATGCGGCGGGTCTCGGTGAGGCCGCCGGCGTGGCAGACGTCGGGTTGCGCGACGGCGATGGCCTCGGCCTGCAGGAGATGGAGGAACTCGTGGCGGTGGGTCAGCCGCTCGCCGGCGGCGATCGGGATCGGCGTGGCGCGGGCGACGCGGGCGATGCCGCGGGGGTCCTCGGGCTGGCAGGGCTCCTCGAGGAAGAACGGGCGGTAGGGCTCGAGGACGCGGGCGTACTGGATCGCCATCGCGGCGGTGGTGCGGCCGTGCAGGTCGACCATGATGTCCATCTCGTCGCCGGCGCCCTCGCGGGCGGCGGCCATCAGGGCCTCGGCTTGCCTGAGGGCCGGCGAGGCCGTCGAGGGGGGCGGTGCGGCCGACGGCGAGGATCTTCACCGCGGAGAAGCCGTCGGCGCGGGAGCGGGCGGCCTTCTCGGCGAAGGCCTGGGTGCTGGCGCTGTCGTAGACGGCGGTCGAGTCGCCGCCGCCGAGGTGGTCGTACATCCGGAGGCGCTGGCGGGCGAGGCCGCCGAGGAGCTGCCAGAGCGGGATGCCGAGGTGCTTGGCCTTCAGGTCGTGCAGCGCCTGGTCGATGCCGGAGAGGGCCGACATCGTCACGATCCCGCCCTTGAAGAAGGGGTGGCGGAACATCGTCTGCCAGAGGTGCTCGATGTTGCGCGGGTCCTGGCCGAGGATCAGCGGGGCGAGGTCGTCGACGGCGCCGGTGACGGCGCGGGTCTGGAACTCCAGCGTCGCCTCGCCGAGCCCGGTGAGGCCGGGGGTGTCGGTCTCGACCCGGACGAAGATCCAGTTCCGCAGGCGGGCGTTGACGACGTGGGTGCGGACGGCGGTGATTTTCATCGAGCGTCTCTCGACAAGCGGCGCGAAGCCCTCGTCCGCCCGTGCCGCGCGCAACCTGGCGGCGCTTGTCGCGGAGACGGTGCAGCATGCCGGATTTGACCGTCGGCAAATCCGGCCGCGGCCGCCCCTGCGGGGGGCGGACGCGATTCTCGCGCCCGCCGGGGCGGCTGCGCCCGGATGCAGCCGTTCGGGAGGGGCGGCACCCCCTTTCGCCTGCGCGCGTCCCGCGCTCCGGCGAACGGCCCGGCCGAAGCCGTGCTTCGGCTTGTCGGGCCGGAACTTGCGGGCCAAAAGCCCGCTTCGGTCGAAAGCGAACAGCGCATTGTCACCGGCCGGTCAGCGACTGCCGCCGGATCCGCCGCTCGATCACCGTCTGCAGCACCACCGAGATCGACGATGACGAAGCCGAAGGCGAGTTGGGTGTAGAAGGCGTTGATGCCGGCGGAGACGATGCCGGCGTTGATCGCGCCGATGATGAAGGCGGCGACGAAGGTGCCGACGACGGAGCCGGTGCCGCCGAAGACCGAGGTGCCGCCGAGGAAGACCGAGGCGATGGTGTAGAGGAGGAAGCCGTCGCCGGTCGTCGGCCAGAAGTAGTAGCCGTAGATCGAGGTGAGGAGGCCGCCGAAGACGGACATCACGCCGACGAGGACGAAGGCGCGGACCTTTACCGAGACGACGTTGACGCCCATCAGCCGGGCGCTCGTCGGGTTGTCGCCGACGAGGAAGACGTGGGCGCCGAAGCGGGAGCGGTTGAGGAGGAGCCAGAAGAGGAAGGTGAAGAGGATCATCCACAGGGTCTGGACCGGGAAGCCGAAGACGGGCTCGCGCAGGAGCCGGTGCATCGCCGGGAACTGGTCGGCGGTGAGGGGGACGCCGGTGCCGTTCATCAGCACGAGCTCGAGGCCGCGGAACAGGAAGGAGGTGCCGATGGTGATGACGAGCGACGGGATGTTGAGCTTGGCGACGAGGAGCCCGTTGAGGAGGCCGCAGAGCGCACCGGTGCCGAAGGCGGCGACGAGGCCGAGGAGCCAGTGACCGCCGGCGGCGGAGACGAGCGCGAAGGCGGCGGTGCCGAGCGCCATGATCGAGGGGAAGGAGAGGTCGATCTCGCCGGTGATGACGACGAAGGTGAGGGCGAGCGCGATGATGCCGAACTGCGGCGTGGTCTGGGCGAAGGCGGCGTAGATGTTGGTGTTGGTGAAGACGGCGGGGGCGGCGATCACGAAGGCGAGCCACATCGCGAGGCCGACGCCGATGATGCCGATCTGGCTGCCGTGGCGGCGCAGCACCGAGGGAGGCGCGACCCGGTTGTCGGAGGGCTTCGTGCTGGTGGCTTCGGACATCAGGGTTCCCTAGTCGATCGAGCCGGAGCGGGCGACGCGGTAGAGCCGGTCGATCAGCTCGTCCATGGTGATCTCGTGCTTGTCGTAGACGCCGGCGACCCGGCCGCGGTCGAGGACGTAGAGCCGGTCGACCACCGGGTAGACGTGGAAGATGTTGTGGTCGATGAAGATCGCCGACTTGCCGGCCTTCTTGATGTTGCTGACGAAATCGAGGGTCTTGCGGGTCTCGGTCAGCGACAGGCCCATCGTCGGTTCGTCGAGGATGACGAGCTGCGCGTCGAAGTGGAGCGCGCGGGTGATCGCGACGCCCTGCTTCTCGCCGCCCGACATGGTGGCGACGACGTTGTCGGGATGCACCGCCGCCGAGGTGAAGCCCATGTGCTCGCTCATCAGCCGTGCCGACTCGTTGCGCATCTGCACGACGTCGAGCAGGCCCCACTTCGTGCGCGGCTCGCGGCCCATGAACATGTTGCGCCAGATCGGCTGCTTCTCGCAGAGCGCGCGTTCCTGGTAGACGGTCTCGATGCCGAGGCCGCGGGCGCGGGCGACCGACCAGTCGTCGATCCGCTTGCCGTGGAAGAAGATCTCGCCGCCGGTGTCGGGGCGGTGGAAGCCCATCACCGTCTTGACCAGCGTCGACTTGCCGGCACCGTTGTCGCCGAGAAGGCCGACGATCTCGCCGGGATAGACCTTGAAGTTCACGTTCGAGAGCGAGCGCACCTCGCCGAAGGTCTTGGAGACGTTGCGCAGTTCGATGACCGGCGTCCGCGCATCCGCGGCAGCCGCGGTTTCGGTCGCGGTGGCAGTCGCCATGGGGGCCTCCCGGGTGTCGCGGGGCGGGCGCGAACGCCCGCCCGGCCTTTGGCTAGCGGATTTCCTTCGCCGCGAGCGGCGCCACCGCGTCGACGTTCGAGGAGTCGACGAAGGCGCCGGCGGTGTTGATGTCGAGGCCGGAGAAGCCGTACTTCTTGGTCAGGCAGATGTTGAGGATCGGCAGGTAGCCCTGCAGGTAGGGCTGCTGGTCGATCACCAGGTTCTGGTAGCCCTCCTTCACCGCCTGGGCGGTGTTGGGCGACATGTCGAAGCCGGCGAAGTAGGTGTCGCCCGGCTTCAGGCCCGCGGCCTTGGCGTAGACGCCGACGTTCGAGGTCAGGCCGCCGTGGTCGGTGACGACGATCTTGATGCCGGGGTTGGCGCCCATCACGCCGACGAAGGTGGCGGTGCCGGCGTTCGGGTCGGCGTTGGTCGCGGCGTCGATCTCCTGGTAGATCACGTCGGCGCCGGCCTCGGTGAAGGCGTCGATCACGCCGACGGTGCGCTGGCCGCGGTCACCGCCCTGCCCTTTCAGGCCCCAGACGAAAACCTTGTCGCCCTTCTGCAGATTCGTGCGCTTGACCGCCTCGGCGGCGAGCGCGTGGCCGGCGGCGTAGTTGGGCGCACCGACGTAGCCGAAGCCCTGGGCCGAATATTTCTTCTGGCTGTCGGGCAGTGCGGTGTTGAGCGTGGTGAAGTCGATGCCCTGCTTGAAGGCCTGGTCGACGATCGGCCCGGTGGCGGGCTCGCCGGCGAAGCCGTAGGTGGCGATGCCGTCGACCTGGGTGGCGACCGCCTGCTGGATCTGGGTCAGCATCTTGTTCGGATCCCAGTCCGAGAAGTAGTAGGTGACCGTCGGCCCGAGGTCGAGTTCGGCCTGGCGGAAGCCATTGTAGACGTTGTTGGCGAAGACGCCGCCCTGCGGGCCGCCGGGAAAGGCCGCGATCTTCACGCCCTCGCACCACTTCGGCGTCGGGTCGAGCGCCCAGGCCGACTGCATCCCGAGGATGAGAGCGCCGAGCGCGGCACCCCCGACGGCCAGTGCTTGCTTCATTGCTTCCTCCACTGTTGCCCGGCCGCGCCCGCGGCCGGCGCGCCGCTTCCGGCGTCCGGCACAATCGATAGAGCGGGGAAAGATGTCTGTAAAGCTCGCCAGAACCGCGGCGGGCGCGGCACCCGGCGGGAGCGACCGATCGCCGCAGCGCGACGCCGGTGACCGGGGCTACCGCGTTGCAAATCAAGGACGGATTTGCCTGCTCCCCGGTTGTCCCCTACGATCGTGGCCACGCCCGGACCTGCGCGGGCGGTCGGGAGGGCTGTATGACAAGTCCGCACGGGTCCGATGCCGAGGCGCCGGTCCGGCCGGAGGGTGCGACCGCCGCCGCGAGCGTGGCCGAGGACCTGGTGCGGCGGATCGCGGGCGGCCTGCCGCCGGGGTCGAGCCTCGCCAGCGAGGCGGAGCTCGCCGCCGGCTACGGGGTCAGCCGGGTCACGGTGCGCGAGGCGATCAAGCTCCTCGCCGGCCGCGGCCTGCTCGACCTCGGCCGCGGCCGGCGGGCGGTGGTACGCGAGCCGGACGGGGCGGCGCTCGGCGAGTTCATGAGCTGGATCGTGCAATACGATCCCAAGGGCGTCTTCGACCTCGTCGAGGTGCGGCTGTCGCTCGAGGTGCAATCGGCCGGCCTCGCGGCGCGGCGGGCGACGCGGCCGGCGCTCGCCGCGATCGAGGCGACGCTGGCGGCGATGCGCGACGCCGCCGGGCCGCTCGACGCCGGCGATCCGGCGGCGGAAATGGCGTTTCACCGCGCGGACGTCGGCTTCCACGAGGCGGTGGCGATGGCGGGCGGCAACCGCATCCTCACCTGCCTCTTCGAGGCGATGGCGCTGCCGCTCCGGCAGTCCTTCTTCATGAGCCGGCGCGGGCGCGAGCTGCGCGGGCAGACCTCGGCGCACACGCTCGCGGCGCATGCCGCAATCCTCGAGCGGGTGCGCGGGCGCGACGCCGCCGGGGCCGAGGAGGCGATGCGCGCACACCTGACCGAATCCGGCCGCGACCTGCGGGCGGCCTTCGCGGCCGCCCCGCCGGCGCGGCCCGGCGACGAGGCGTGACGGTGGCGCGGGCGACGGTCGAGGCGCTCGGCGGCATCCACGCGATCGTCTACGCGCTCTTCGACGCCGAGGAGCGGCTCGACCGCGGTGCGATGCGGCGGCAGGTCGAGATTTGCCTGCGGGTGGGCGTGCAGGGGATGGCGGCGCTCGGGCTCGCGACCGAGGTCGGCAAGCTGACGCTCGCCGAACGGCTGACGGTGATGGACTGGATCGCCGAGGATACCGCCGGCCGGGTGCCGCTGGGGCTGACCATATTCGACGTCTCGGTGGCGGCGATGGTCGCGCAGGCGCGGCACGCGGAAGCGGTCGGGGCGGACTGGGTGATCCTGCAGCCGCCGCCGGCGGCCTCGGGCGCGGCGGAGCTGGTGCGGGTCTTCGGCCGCGTAGCCGATGCGGTCGCGCTGCCGGTGGCGATCCAGAATGCGCCCGGGTTCTTCGGGCGCGGGCTCGACGCCGGCGAGATCGTGGCACTCGCGGCGCAGCACCCGAACGTGCGGCTCCTCAAGGGCGAGGGGCCGGCCGTCGAGGTGGCCGCGCTGGTCGAGCGCACCGGGCTGCCGGTCCTGGGCGGCCGCGGCGGGCTCGAGCTCGTCGACAACCTGCGGGCGGGGTGCCGGGGAATGATCCTCGCGCCCGACTGCATCGACGTCGCGGTGCGCGCCTGTGCGGCGTTCCGGGCCGGCGACGAGCCGGAGGCGGAGCGGCAGTACGCGCGGATGCTGCCGGCGGTGGTCTTCGCGATGCAGGGGATCGAGCATCTCGTCTGCTACGGAAAGCGGGTGTTCGCGGCGCGGGCGGGGCTTGCGGTGCACGACCGGACGCCGGCGCTGCGGCCGACGGAAAGCGGCCTCGCGATGGTGGCGCGGTTCGCCGAGCGGCTGGGGGCGTTCGCGTGACACGACCTCCGGCGAAGGGCCCGAACCGCCGCTTGCGACGGGCCGCGTCGCGCCGGTTCGTCGGCTGGAGCGCGTGAGCGCGGCGGCCGAGGGGGTGTGCAGCTTCACCGGATGCTCGCAGTCCGCGCGCGCCTGCCGGGGGCGGGCAGGCGCGCGGACCTGTCGGCGCAAAGTGATGCGGCGGCGTCAGGCCGGGCGGCAGCCCTGGGCGTTGACATAGAGGGCGAAGACCGAGGTCGTGGCGCAGATGAACAGCCGGTTGCGCTTGCGGCCGCCGAACTCGACGTTGGCGACCCCCTCGGGCAGAAGGATCTTGCCGAGGAGCGTGCCGTCGGCGGCGAAGCAGTGGACGCCGTCGGCGGCCGAGGACCAGAGGTTGCCCCTGGTGTCGACGCGGAAGCCGTCGAAGAGGCCGGCCTCGGACTTGGCGAAGGTCTTGCCCGCGCCGACCGACCGGCCGTCGCCCGAGACCGGATAGGCGCGGATCACCGGCTCGCAGTCCGGGTCGTGGGTGCGGCCGGTGTCGGCGACGTAGAGCAGCGTCTCGTCGGGCGAGAAGGCGAGGCCGTTCGGCTTCACCATGTCGCCGACGACCTTGGTCACCGCGCCGTCCGAAGGGTCGATCCGGTAGACGTTCGACTCGCCGACCTCCGAGGGCGCGGCGTCGCCTTCGTACTCGCTGTCGATGCCGTAGGTGGGGTCGGTGAACCAGATCGAGCCGTCCGACTTCACCACCGCGTCGTTCGGCGAGTTCAGCTTCTTGCCATCGAAGCTGTCGGCGAGCACCGTCCGGCTGCCGTCGTACTCGATGCGGCTCACGCAGCGGCCGCGGTGCTCGCAGCCGATGAGCCGCCCCTCGCGGTCGACGGTGTGGCCGTTCTGGTTGCGGCAGGGCTGCTCGAAGACCGAGACGTGGCCGCTGGTCTCGTCCCAGCGCATCAGCCGGTCGTTGGGGATGTCGGACCAGATCAGGTACTTGCCGGCGGGGAAGTAGGCCGGGCCCTCGGCCCAGCGGCCACCGGTCCAGATCTTGTCGAGCCCGGCGCTGCCATGCAGCAGCCGATTGAAGCGGGGGTCGCGGACCTCGATGAAGCTGCCTGGCATTTGCGTTCTCCGTTCAGGACGTGATCTTGTCGCCGCGGCCGTAGACGAGGAGCATGCCCACGATCACCGCGCCATAGATGATCTGCCGGCCGGCCTCCGGCATCTGCATGATCGAGAGCACCGAGTTGAGAAGCACGATCAGGATGACGCCGACGACCGTGCCGACGTAGCGACCGCTGCCGCCGAGGATGCGGGTGCCGCCGAGCACCACCGCGGCGATCGCCGGCAGGAGGTAGGGCGTGCCCATCCCCTGATAGGCCTTGGTCGAATAGCCGGCGAGGAGCATTCCGGCGATCGCGGCGCAGACCCCCGAGGCGACGAAGGCGCCGACGATCACCATCCGGGTGCGGATGCCCGAGAGGTAGGCCGCGCCCTCGCGGGTGCCGGTGGCATAGAGCGCGCGGCCGAAGGCGGTGCGGGCGAGGATCGTCGCGATCACCAGCGAGACGCCGATCCAGACGAAGATCGCCACCGGCACGCCAATGAGCTTGCCCGAGGCGAGCCAGCGCATCGGCGGGGTCGCGTCGGTGCGCGGGGCGAAGCCGCCGGTCAGGGCCACCATCAGCCCGCGCATCACCGAGTCGACGCCGAGGGTGAAGATCATCGAGGGGATGCGCAGGAACGCCACCCCGAAGCCGTTGAAGAGCCCGACCGCGACGCCCACCGCGAGGCCGGTCGGGATCGCGAGGTCGCCGCCGACACTGGTCGCCAGCATCGCCGCGGCGGCAAGCGTCCAGGGCACCGAGAGGTCGATCTGTCCGAGCAGGATCACCATCATCATCCCGGCCGCGACGATCCCGAGGAAGGCGCCGGTCTGCAGCTGCTGCAAGAGGTAGCGCGGCGAGAAGAGCGGCGCCGTGCCGAGCTTGGTCACCGTGTAGGCGGTGCCGAGCAGCAGGATGACGACGACGAAGGCCGCCGCGATCGCGATCGGCCGGTTTTCCCTGCGGGCGAGGAGTGTGGTCACCTGCGGCCTCCTAGCGGAAGAGCTCGAGCCGGTTGCGCACCCGCAGCGTGCGGATGGCGCCGAGGCTGACGGCGGCGAGCAGCACCACCCCCTCGATCAGCGGCTGCAGCAGCGGGTCGATCGAGAGGATGCGGAAGTAGAACGAGATCATCCGCAGGATGAAGGCGCCGACCAGGCTGGCGATCGCGCCGCCGACACCGCCGAAGAGCGAGGTGCCGCCGAGCACCACCGCCGCGATCGAGTTCAGCGTATAGGCGCCGGCCTGGGTCACGTCGGCGTTGCCCGACGAGGTCTGGATCGCGAGATAGAGCCCGCCGCAGGCGGCGAAGAAGCCCGCAAGCGTGAAAGCCGTGATCTTGGCGCGATCGATCGGCAGGCCCGACATGTAGGCGGCCCCCTCGGCCGAGCCGATGGCGTAGATCGTGCGCCCGGTCAGCGAGCGGCGGAACGGCACCCAGACGAGGATCGCGACGCCGAGGAGCAGCACCAGCGGCACCGGGATGCCGGCGAACGGGCGGAACCAGGCGGCGGTCCCGTCCTGGAACAGGCCGTAGGTCTCGGCGAAGTCGGAGGCGGCGTTGGTGAGCGCCCAGCTCAGGTCGTCGTCGATGCTGCCGCCGGGCGACGGGCGGATGATGAGCGCGAGGCCGATGGCGATGGCCCCGGTGGCGAGCGTCGCGATGATCGGCTGGATGCGGCCGTAGACGACGATGAGGCCGTTCATCAGCCCGAAGAGCGCGCCCGCGAGCAGCGTCGCGGCCATCCCGAGCAGGATCTGCGCCGGCGAGCCGTTGACCAGGATCGAGGCGATGCAGTTGGCGAGCGTCGCCACCGCGCCGACCGAGAGGTCGAGGCCGCCGAGCAGCACCGGCACGGTCTGCGCCATCGCGACGAAGGCGATCGCCACCGACTCGTTGGTGTTCTGCACCAGCAGCGCCGAGGAAAAGCCGCGCGGGTGCAGGAAGTTGTAGAGCAGCCACAGCGCCAGAAAGAGCAGGCAGGCGCCGGCGAAGCCGCGGTTCTGCGCCAGCGTCATCCGCAGGCGGATCACGCGGCGGCGCCCTGGAGGTTCAGCGAGGCCGCGACCAGCGCCTCCTCGGTGATCGCCGCGCCCTCGAGTTCGGTGAGGACCGCACCGTCGTACATCACCGAGACCCGGTCGCAGCAGCCGATCAGCTCGGCATAGTCGGTCGAGTAGAACAGGATCGCCTTGCCCGCGTCGGCGAGCTCGCGCATCAGCCGGTAGAGCTCCTGCTTGGTGCCGACGTCGATGCCGCGCGTCGGGTCGTTGAGCAGGATCAGGTCGGGACGGATCATCAGCCACTTGGCGATGACCACCTTCTGCTGGTTGCCGCCCGACAGCGTCGCCACCGGGTCCTCGGGGCGGCCGATCTTGATCTGCAGCGTCTTCAGCGCGTCGTCGATGGCCGCCCGCGCCAGCGCCTCGTCGATGAAGGGGCCGCGGGACACCTCGCCGTAGGAGGCGGCGAGGAGGTTGTCGCCGATCGGGCGGGCCAGCATCAGCCCTTCGGTCTTGCGATCCTCCGGCACCAGCGCGATCCGCGCGGCCCCCGACTTCGCCGCCGCCGGCGACGCCGGGACGCCCCGGGCGGTGCCGATGCGGACCTCGCCCTCGACGCCGCGCAGCACGCCGAAGAGGGCGAGCAGCAGCTCCTTCTGCCCCTGCCCGTCGAGCCCGCCGAGGCCGACGATCTCGCCGCGGCCGACGCTGATGTCGACGCCCTTGAGCCGCGGCTCCCAGCGCAGGTTGCGCGCGGCAAGCAGCGGCTCCGGGCGTGCCGGCCGCGCCGGTCGGGGCGGGAACTGCGCCTCGACGTCGCGGCCGATCATCAGCCGCACGATGGCGCGGCCGTCGTGGGCGCCCTTGGGGAAGGTCTCGATGTGGCGGCCGTTGCGGAAGACCGAGAGGGTGTCGCAGAGCGCGTCGACCTCGTGCATCCGGTGCGAAATGAAGATCGAGGCGATGCCCTGCGCCTTCAACTCGCGCAGGAGGTCGTAGACGGTCTCGACGTCGCGGCTGGTCAGGGCCGAGGTCGCCTCGTCGAGGATGAGGACGGACGGCTCGCGCCCGATCGCCTTGGCGATCTCGACCATCTGCCGCCGCGAGAGGCTGAGGTCGCGGACGAGCGCGCGCGGGTCCACGTCCTCGCAGCGAATGCGCGCGAGCAGCGCCTCGGCGCGGCGGCGCTGGGCGGGGCGGTCGATCAGGCCGAACCGGCGCGGCGGGTCGGAGAGCGAGATGTTGTCGGCGACCGTGAGGTCGGGGATCAGCGACAGCTCCTGGAAGATGCAGACGATGCCGGCGCGGGCCGCCTCCTGCGGGATCCTGGAACGCAACCGCGCGGCCGTCGAGGCGCATCTCGCCGCCGTCGGGGCGAAGAACGCCGGACATGATCTTGATCAGCGTCGACTTTCCGGCGCCGTTTTCGCCGAGGACGCCATGGATGCTGCCGCGATGACAGGCGAAATCCACCCCCTCCAGCGCGCGGATGCCCTGGAAGAACTTGGTGATGCCGGTCAGCTGGACGTGGGCCTCGGGGGCAGGCATGCGGCCTCGTGGGCAGGCGGAAGGCGGACGGATGGGCGGCGGCCGCGCGGCCGCCGCCACGGGCAGTCTAGTTAACGTCCGCCTCGGTCTGCGACATGATCGCGGGGCCCGAGATGTTCACGCCGCACGGCGGGAACTCGTTCACGGTGAAGAAGTTGTCGGGCAGATCCGACCAGTAGTTGGTCCCGTCCTCGAGCTGGGTGTAGTCGGCGACCGGCAGCGGCACCGAGATCAGCTGCGGCATCGGGTTGCCCTCGAGCGCCGATACGGCGGCCTTCATCGCGATCGCCACGAGGCCCGGCGACTGGCCGATCGAGATGCCCTTCAGTCCATCGGCCGCCATCGCCTTGCGGAAGCCGTTCTCGGACTCGCCGGCGATCGGCACCATCGGCTGGCCCGAGTCCTTGATCGCCTGCAGCACGCCGTTGGTGCCGCCCTGGGTGATCACCGCGTCGAAGGGGCCGTTGACCGCGATCGCGTCGGCGGTGACCTTCTGGCCGGTGCCGTCGTCCCAGTTGCCGACGACCTGGATCACGTCCCACTTGCCGCCCGAGGCGTCGAGCGCCTCGTGGATGCCGATCGAGCGGTCACGGTCGACCGAGTTGCCGGCGAGGCCGCGCACCTCGAGGATCTTGCCCGAGGTCTTGCCCTCGGCCTTGAGCTGCGCGAGGACGAATTCCGCCCAGGTCTTGCCCATCTGGTGCTGGTCCTCGTTCACCATCATCACCTTGTCGGTGTCGAGGATGTTGTCGAAGGGCACGATGACGACGTTGTTCTTGTCGGCGAGCCGGATCACCCGGTCGAAGCCGTCGGGCGAGACCGCGATCGTCACGATCGCATCGAAGCCCTGGTTGATGAAGTCCTCGATCGCGCCGAGCTGCGCCGGCGCGTCGGTGCCGGTGGAGACGACCTTGAATTCCTTGATCTTGTCCTTCATCGCCGGATCCTCGGCGAAGGCCTTGGCGGTCTTGATCATCTGGATTCGCCAGAGGTTGCCGACGAAGCCGTTGACGACAGCGATGCGGTAGGGGGCCTCCTTGGCCGGCCACTGCAGATACTTGGTGTCCTGGCTCCACGGCGCGAAGCAGGACGGGTCGGCGCCCGGGCCGGCAACGACCTCGGGTCCGGCCCAGGTCGCGCCGGCGGTACCTGCCAGCAAGGCAAGCGCAGTCAGTCCTTCGACGATCTTCATTCGTTTCCTCCCCATGCGTGCCGAGCGGCGGCACGATTTCCGTGCGGGAACTTCGCGTTCCTCGTACACCGGAGTGTGCGAGCAGCGCCCTTCGCCTGTCAATCCATTGCCGGTAGGCGTGGAGCAGACAGGCGCGCGAACCTTGACGCTGGCGCTGCTGCGGCGGTAGAGTTCAGTTAAGCACAGCGCTACGTTCATATCTGAACAATGGCGCGAGGGGAGGAAGGCCGGGATGGCGGTTCGCTGGAGCCGGGTGGCACCTCAGGTGGCGCTGACGCCTGCGCTGCTGATCGTGCTGGTCGGCTTTGTCGGGACGATCTGCTGGACGATCTTTATGTCGTTCACCAAGAGCCGGCGCTTCCCGGAATACGTCATCGATCCGTCGGGCTGGAACGCGCAGTACATCCGGCTCTTCAACGACAAGGCCTGGGCCACCTCGCTCAGCAACCTGATCGTGCTGGCGCTCGGCAGCATGCTCGCCATCGTCTTCGGCTTCGTCCTCGCCGCGATGGTCGAGCGCGAGAAGTTCGGCGAGGGCTTCTTCCGCACGCTGTTTCTCTATCCGCTGGCGATCTCGCTGATCGTAACCGGGCTGGTGTGGCGCTGGATGTTCAACCCCTCGCTCGGCATCGAGGCCTTCCTGCACCACCTCGGCTGGGAGAGCGCCAGCTTCAACTGGCTCGCCAAGCCCGACACCGCGATGTACGGCATCATCCTCGCGTCGATCTGGCACGGGCTGGGCTTCTACATGGCGCTGATGCTCGCAGGCCTCAAGTCGATCAACCCCGAGATCTGGAGCGCGGCGCGGCTCGACGGGGTCAGCTTCTGGCGGCTCTACGTCGAGATCATCATCCCGATGATGAAGTTCACCTTCCTCACCTGCGCGATCCTGCTCTCGCTGGGGGTGGTCAAGGCCTTCGACATCGTGGTGGCAATGACCAACGGTGGCCCGGGAACCTCGACCTGGACCCCGGCCTACTTCGCGATCAACGCCTACTCGACGCGCAGCAACATCGGCTTCGCCAGCGCGGCCGCGGTGATCATGCTCCTGATGACGCTTGCGATCTTCCTGCCGCTGGTGCTGATCACCTCGTGGCAGGCGCGCCGCCGCGCGGAGGCCGCGGGATGACCGCCACCGCCGACATCGCCGGCCCGCGGGCACGCTACTTCCCGCGCCGGCGCCGGAGGATCCGCGGCTCGCACGTCGCGATCTTCGTCTTTCTCTGCATGATCGCGGCCTTCATGGCGATCCCGCTCTACGTGGTGGTCGTCACCTCGTTCAAGCCGCTGCCCGAGATCACCCTCGGCCGCATCTTCGCGCTGCCGCAGGCCTGGACGCTGCAGCCCTGGGACAAGGCCTGGAACTCGCTCTGCACCGGCCTCGCCTGCGACGGCATCAAGCAGGGCTTCTTCAACTCGCTGAAGATCCTGTTCCCGAGCCTGATCGCCGCGATCGGCATCTCGGCGGTGACCGGCTACGCGCTGGCGCTCTGGAACGTGAAGTGGGCCAACACCTTCCTCTTCATTCTCTTCATCTGCGCCTTCGTGCCGTTCCAGATCATCATGATCCCGCTGATCGTGGTGGTGGCGAACCTCGGCATCTACGGCACGGTCTGGGGGATCGCGCTGGTCCACACGGTGCTCGCGATGCCGCTCCTGACGCTGATCTTCCGCAACTTCTACAAGGACGTCCCGCGCGAGCTCATCAACGCCGCGATCATGGATAGCGGCAGCTTCTGGCGGATCTTCGTCGAGATCGTGCTGCCGATGTCGGGCAACATCATGGTGGTGGTGCTGATCATGATGATCACCACCGTCTGGAACGACTACCTGGTGGGCCTCACCTTCGGCGGGCTCAGCGCCAAGCCGATGACGGTGATCCTCGCCAACTCGGTCGTCACCTCGCGCGGCGAGGTGATCTACAACGTCAACATGGCGGCGGCGCTCCTGACCGCGGTTCCGCCGCTCGTCGTCTATTTCGCCCTCGGCCGGTTCTTCGTCCAGGGCATCACCGCCGGAGCGATCAAGGGCTGACGCGCAGACCGGAAAAGCACAAACCAGCCAACATGGAGAGGAAGACGATGCCGAGATTGACCGGAATTCCGCTGGCCCTCGCCCTGGGCGCCCTGCCCTGCGCCGCCGGTGCCACGGACCTGACGCTGTTCCACACCTGGTCGAACGAAAGCGAGATGAGCGCGCTCAATGCGATCATCAAGCCGTTCGAGGCCCAGGGCAACCACATCACCGCCGCCTCGGTCCCGCACGAGACCGCCGGCGAGAGCCCGCTGATCAGCCTCTTCGTCGCGGGCACCCCGCCCAACCTCTTCATCGCCGCCGACTTCGAGCTTCTTCCGCGACCTCGAGGCCAAGGGCCAGGCCCAGGACGTCGGCCCGCTGATGGACAAGATCGGCGCCACCGCGGCCTTTCCCGAGACCGTGCGCGACGCGATCACCATCGACGGAAAGATGCTGAAGATCCCCACCGCCGTGCATCTCGACGGCATGGTCTACTACAACAAGGCCGTCGCCGAGAAAGCCGGGGTCGACCCGACCAAGTGGACCTCGCTCGCCGACATGTGGGCCGACGAGAAGAAGGTCGAGGACGCGGGCTTCACCTTCGTCGCCATCGGCGGCAACACCTTCCAGGCCGGCTACACCTTCCACGCGCTCCTCGCCGCCGTCGCCGGCCCCGACATCTACAACCGCTTCTACGGCGGCACCGACGGCACGCCGGACGAGACCGTCTTCGACGAGCAGGGCCTCAAGGACGCCATCGAGACCTTCCGCAAGATCGCGGCGCAGGCCGACGAGGGCTGGGTCAACCGCGCCTGGAACGACACCACCAACACGGTGATCGCCGGAACCGCGCTGATGCAGATCCACGGCGACTGGATGAAGGGCCAGTGGCGGGCCAACAAGAAGACCGCCGGCGTCGACTTCGGCTGCATCAACATCCCCGGCACCAAGGCCGTGTCGGTGACCGTCGACAGCTTCGGCATCCTCGGCGGCGTCGACGACGCCACGCTCAAGGCCGAGGAGGACTTCGCCACCCTCGTCGTCGATCCCAAGATCAACGCCGAGTTCGCCTACCAGAAGGGCTCGAGCCCGGTCCGCACCGACGTGCCGACCGACAAGCTCGACGAGTGCAACAAGCTGGTCCTCGAAGACCTCAAGAAGCCGGACTTCAGCGTGGAGAACCCGTTCTACATCGGCGATCCCGACTGGATCAATTCGGTCTGGAACACGATGTACACCTTCCAGGGCGACCCGAGCATGACCACCGACCAGGCGATCGAGATGCTCAAGTCGGAATATTCCGCGATCTTCTGACCACCGGAGGGGCGCCGTCGAGCGCCCCTTTCCTTCCCCATCGGAGCCTTTGCAATGCCTCTCTTCGACGGCCTCGGCCATGTCGCGCTGATGACGCGCGACCTCGACGCCTCGCTCGACTTCTACCAGAAGCTCGGCTTTCCCGAGATGCTCCGGCTGCTCGACAAGGACGGCAAGCCGTGGATCATCTACCTCAAGGTCAACGACACCCTCTATCTCGAGCTCTTCCCCGGCGGCCCCGAAGCGCGGGTTCCCGAGAACGGCCACACCGGCCTCGCGCATCTCTGCCTCACCTCCGCCGACCTCGACGCCACCGAAGCCGGCCTCGCGGCGAAGGGCATCGCCCTCAGCCAGCCGCGCAAGGACGTGCGCGGTGTAGATGGCAACCGCGGGATGTGGATCGAGGACCCCGACGGCAACCGCATCGAGATCATGGAGATGGCGCCCGACTGCATCCAGTACCGCGCCGTCGAGAACCTCAACGCCGGCCACGCGCCGCAGGCGCTCGCGGTTCGCTGAACCCCGGAAGGATAGTCCGATGAAAGGCTTCACCCAGATCGCGCACGTCGCGCTCAAGGTCAAAGACCTCGACAGGTCCCTCGACTTCTACGTGAACAAGCTCGGCTTCGCCGAGATGATGCGCCTGCCGAAACCCGACGGCACCCCGGGCGTCTGGCTCGTCTACCTGAGGATCACCGACGACCAGTACCTCGAACTCTTCCCCGAGGGCGTCGGCGACCGGGCCGCGGGCAGGGAGATCACCGGCGTCAACCACATCTGCCTCGGCGTCGACGACCTCGACAGCATCCTCGCCCAGCTCGACGCGGCCGGCGTGCCGCTCACCGTGCAGAAGAAGATGGCGGCCGATCTCAACTGGCAGGCCTGGATCGAGGATCCGGACGGCAACCGCATCGAGCTGATGCAGCTGATGCCGGACTGCCTGCAGCTCGAAGCCATCGCCCGGCTGAAAGCGTCGGAGCCGGCGGAATGATCCGCCGATGATCCGCCTCGGGGGCCACGGCCTCGACGTCTCGGCCGACGACCCCGCGGCCTTCGCCCGGGCGCACCGCGACTTCGGCTACCGCGCCGCCTACGTCCCGCCGGTCGAGATCGGCGACGCCGCCCGCCTCGCCGCGATCGAGAAGGCGTTCAGCGAGGCCGACGTCGTGCTCGCCGAGATCGGCATCTGGCGCAATCTGGTGGCGCCGGAGGCCGAGGTCCGCGCCGCGAACCTCGACCACGCCTGCAACTGCCTCGCGATCGCCGACGCCGTCGGCGCCCGGTGCGCGGTCAGTTACATCGGCTCGGCCGCTCCGGGAACCGACTACGCGCCGCACCCGATGAACATGGGCGAGGAAGCCTTCGACGCCGCGGTCGAGACGGTCAGGCTGGTGATCGACCGGGTCAGGCCGCGACGGGCGCGATTTGCGCTCGAGATGATGCAGTACGCGCTGCCCGACAGCGTCGACTGCTATGCCCGGCTCATCGACGCGATCGACCGGCCGGCCTTCGCCGCCCATCTCGACCCGGTGAACCTGATCATGACGCCGCGGGTCTACTTCGAGAACGGTGCGCTGATCCGCGAATGCTTCGCCAGAACTCGGGCCGCATATCGTCTCCTGCCACGCCAAGGACATCCTGCTGCACCATCGCGCAGCACTGCACCTCGACGAGGTGATGATCGGCGACGGCGTGCTCGACTATCCCACCTACCTGCGCGAGCTGGCGCGGCTCGACGACGTGCCGCTGATGCTCGAGCATCTCGAGGACGCCGAATATGCCGTGGCGCGAGACCGCCTGCGGGCGATCGGCCGGGAGGCCGGCGTCGGGTTCGAATAGCGTACACCGCTGCCGATCGGCGCTTGTGGTCGGCAGCCGGGGTGTGCATCCATGCCGGTGAGAAAGCGGCCGATGAACGGCCGCGCGGGGTGAGTTCCGGGGGGAGCGACATGCGGCAGACGTGGCGCTGGTTCGGGCCGAAGGACATCGTCTCGATCGACGACATGCTGCAGGCCGGGGTCGAGGGCGTGGTGTCCGCACTGCACCACGTGCCGAACGGTACCGTCTGGAGCCCTGAGGAGATCGCGCAGCGGCAGGGCGAGATCGGCCGCCGCCGCGACGGCTCGCCCTCCGGGCTTGCCTGGGAGGTGGTCGAGAGCGTGCCGCCCTCGGAGGACATCAAGAAGCAGACCGGCGACTGGAAGGCGCACGTCGAGGCCTACCGCCAGACCCTGCGCAACCTCGCCGACGCCGGCATCGAGGTCGTCTGCTACAACTTCATGCCGGTGCTCGACTGGACCCGCACCGACGTCGCCTGGCGCGTGCCGCACGGCGGCACCTGCATGCGCTTCGACCTTGTCGAGTTCGCCGCCTTCGACATCCACATTCTCAGGCGCCCAGGCGCGGGAGAGGACTTCCCGCCCGACGTCGTGGAGGCGGCGGACAAGCGCTTTGCCGGTATGGACGACGCCGCGAAGGCGAAGCTCGGGATGAACGTCGGCTTCGGCCTGCCCGGCGCCAACGACCGGCGCACGCTTCAGGAGGTGCGCGCGCTCGTCGGGGAATACCAGGCGATGCCGGCCGAGACGCTGCGGCAGCACCTCACGGACTTCCTCGCGGAGGTGGTCCCGACCGCCGAGGAGGTCGGGATCCGGCTCTGCTGCCATCCCGACGACCCGCCGTTCCGGCTGCTCGGGCTGCCGCGGATCATGTCGACGGCCGAGGACTACGCCGCGGTGCTCGACGCGGTCGACAGCCCGGCCAACGGCGTCACCTTCTGCACCGGCTCGTTCGGAGCGCGGCCCGACAACGACCTGCCGGCGATGTTCCGACGCTTCGCCGACCGGGTGCATTTCGTCCACCTGCGCAACGTCAAGCGGCAGAGCCAGGACGTGCGCGGCAGCTTCTACGAGGCCGAGCATCTCGGCGGCGACACCGACATGGTGGCGGTGATCGCCGAGATCGTCGCCGAGGAGCGCCGGCGCAAGGCGGCGGGACGCGCCGATGCCTCGATCCCGTTCAGGCCCGACCACGGGCAGGACATTCTCGACGACCTCAAGCGCCAGGGCCAGCCGGGCTATCCGGCAATCGGGCGGCTGAAGGGCCTCGCCGAGCTGCGCGGGATCATGACCACGCTGACCCATCCGGTACACGGGATGCCCGCGTGACGAGCCGGCCCTATCCGGTGGCGCTGGTCGGCGTTGGCAAGATCGCCCGCGACCAGCATCTCCCGGCGATCGAGGCTGACCCGGACTTCCGGCTCGCCGCCGGCGTGTCGCGGCACGCCACGATCGACGGCGTGCCGAACTTCCCCGACCTCGATGCCTTCCTCGCCGACGGCCCCGACGCCGCCGTCGCGCTCTGCGTGCCCCCCGAGGCGCGCACGGCAATGGCGCTGAAGGCGATCGCCGCCGGCCGCGACGTGCTGCTGGAAAAGCCCCCCGCCGCCACCGTCGGCGAGGTCGACCGCATGGTCGCCGCCGCCGAGGCGAAGGGCACCGTCCTCTTCGCCACCTGGCACTCGCGCTTCGCCCCCGGCGTCGCCGCCGCGAAGGCCTGGCTCGCCGGCAAGGCGGTCCGCCGACGTCGCCATCGTCTGGAAGGAGGACGTGCGCCACTGGCACCCGAACCAGGCCTGGATCTGGGAGCCGGGCGGCTTCGGCGTCTTCGACCCCGGCATCAACGCCCTCTCGATCCTGACCGAGATCCTGCCCGGCCCCTTCACCGTCGGCTCCGCCCGCCTGGTCACGCCCGCGAACGTGCAGACGCCGATCGCCGCCGAGGTGGCGATGACCGGCCCCGCTCGGCTACCCGGCGAGCCTCGAGCTCGACTGGCTGCAGACCGGGCCGCAGACCTGGGACATCACGGTTGAGACCGACGCCGGCACCCTGCTGCTGCAGCACGGCGGCGCCACCCTCGTCATCGACGGCAAGGAGCAGGTCCGCGCCGCCGAAGACGAGTACCCGCAGATCTACCGCCGCTTCGCCGAACTCCTCCGCGCCCGCGCGAGCGAGGTCGACGCGAGCCCGCTCCGCATCATCGCCGACGCCTTCCTCGTCGGCCGCCGCGAGACGACCGAGGCCTTCCATGACTGAAGCTGCACAAGTTGTGCAAGTAGCTCAAGTCCATGAAATCATTGGATTTAGCCCTTGTGCGTTTACGAAATCTCAACCGCTTTTAACCACGCTGCCGCAGAGGGAGACGCACCGATGAAAGTCAGGGCGACGGTGCACCGCGACTTCGAGATCGCCGAGATCGACGACCGGCTCTACTCGGCCTTCATCGAGCACATGGGCCGCGCGATCTACGGCGGCATCTACGAGCCCGGCCACCCGGAGGCCGACGAGGACGGCTTCCGCAAGGACGTGCTCGAGATGGTCAAGGCGCTGAACATCCCGGCGATCCGCTACCCGGGCGGCAACTTCGTCTCCGCCTACAACTGGGAGGACGGCATCGGCCCGAAGGACCAGCGGCCGGTGCGGCTCGATCTCGCGTGGCGCTCGAAGGAGACCAACCAGGTCGGCATCAACGAGTTCGCCAAGTGGGCGAAGAAGGCCGACATCGAGATGATGCTCGCCGTCAACCTCGGCTCGCGCGACCTCAACGCCGCCCGCGCCTTCGCCGAATACTGCAACCACCCCGGCGGCACCGCCTGGTCCGACCTCCGCCGCAGCCACGGCGTGGAGGAGCCCTACGACGTCCGCATGTGGTGCCTCGGCAACGAGATGGACGGCCCCTGGCAGATCGGCCACAAGGAGGCGCACGAGTACGGCCGCATCGCCGACGAGGTGGCGAAGGCGATCAAGCCGCTCGGGCAAGAACGTCGAGACCGTGGTCTGCGGCTCCTCCAACGACCAGATGCCGACCTATCCCGACTGGGAGCGGCAGGTGCTCGAGGCCTGCTACGACAACGTCGAGTACATCTCGCTGCACAAGTACTTCGGCAACTCCAGCCGCGACACGCTGAACTTCTTCGGCAAGATCGAGGAGACCGGCCGCTACATCCAGGCGATCGGCGGCGTCATCGACTACGTCAAGGCGAAGAAGCGCTCGAAGAAGGACGTCTACATCTGCTTCGACGAGTGGAACGTCTGGTACCACATCCGCGAGGAAGACTCGAAGAAGTGGCGCTCCTGGGACTGGCCCGAGGCGCCGCACCTCCTGGAGGAGGACTACAACCTCGAGGACGCGCTCTTCGTCGGCGGGCTGATGAACGAGTTCATCCGCCGCTCCGACCGGGTGAAGATCGCCTGCATCGCGCAGCTCGTGAACGTCATCGCGCCCGATCCGCACGCTGAACGGCGGCCCGGCGTGGCGGACCTCGATCTACTACCCCTACCAGTTCGCCTCGCTCTACGGCCGCGGCACGGCGCTCCGCGTCGCGACCGACGCGCCGACCTACGACTGCGAGGTGTCGAGCGACGTCTCCTATCTCGACGCCGCGGCGGTCCGGAACCCGGACGGCGGGCTGACCCTCTTCATCCTGAACCGCCACCTCACCGAGGCGATGGAGCTCGACCTCGACCTCCTCGGCTTCGAGGGCGCGGCGCTCGACAAGCACATCACCATCAGCGGCCCGGACCTGCGCGCCTTCAACACCCCCGACAAGCCCGACACCGTCGCGCCGAAGCCCGGCAAGGGGCTCGGGCTCGAAGGAAACCAACTCGTTGGCTCGCTGCCGCCGCTGTCCTATCATGTCGTCCGCCTCAAGGCGGCGCAGGCCGGCCGGGCGTAGGGGAGGACGCGGCCGATGCCCGGGGTCAAGCTCAGCGACGTCGACAAGTCCTTCGGGACGGCGGAGGTCATCCACGGCGTCTCGATGACGATCGACCGCGGCGATTTCGTGGTCTTCGTCGGGCCCTCGGGCTGCGGGAAGTCGACGCTGCTGCGGATGATCGCCGGCCTCGAGGAAACCTCGGGCGGCCGCATCGAGATCGAGGACGTCGACGTCACCCAGGAGGAGCCGGCGAAGCGCGGCGTCGCGATGGTCTTCCAGTCCTACGCGCTCTACCCGCATCTCACGGTCTACGAGAACATGGCCTTCAGCCTGCGCCTCGCACGCTCGAGCCGGGCCGAGGTCGAGCAGAAGGTCGGCGAGGCCGCGCGCATCCTGCAGCTCGAGCCGCACCTGCAGAAGAAGCCCTCGCAGCTCTCCGGCGGCCAGCGCCAGCGGGTCGCGATCGGCCGGGCGATCGTGCGCCAGCCCAAGGTCTTCCTCTTCGACGAGCCGCTCTCGAACCTCGACGCCGAGCTTCGGGTGCAGATGCGGCTGGAGCTCGCGCGCCTGCACCGCCAGATCGGCGCGACGATGATCTACGTCACCCACGACCAGGTCGAGGCGATGACGCTGGCCGACAAGATCTTCGTGCTGCAGGGCGGCGTCGTGCGGCAGACCGGCCGCCCGCTCGAGCTCTACGACGACCCGAACAACCGCTTCGTCGCCGGCTTCATCGGCTCGCCGAGCATGAACTTCCTGCCCGCCCGCGTCGTCGGCCCGGCCGAGGGCGGCGTCGCGCTGCAGCCCGAGGGCGCGGAAGGCGCGCCGATCGTGGCGAAGCTCGCGGCGCAGCCGGCGGCCGGCACCAAGGTGACGCTCGGGATGCGGCCCGAGCACCTGGAAATCTCGGCCGACCCCGAGCGCGGCCTGCCGCTCGCGGTCGAGATGGAGGAGGACCTCGGCGGCGTCTCCTACCTGCACGCCCGCACCCCCGCCGGCCAGCCGGTGGTGCTCGAGCGCCGCGGCGGGCGGGAGAACTACGAGGGCCGCCGGATCGCGGCGGTGATCGCGCCCGACCGGGCGCTGGTTTTCGACGAGGCCGGAGAGCGGCTCCGCTAGAGGGGCGCGCCGGTTGGGACTGCCATCCATCAACGGGAGGAGACGAGCTTGAGAAACATCCTGAAGGCAGCGGTCGCCGCGGCGGCGCTGGTCGCCTCGGCCGGCTTCGCGTCCGCGCAGGCGCAGAAGGTGGTCTGGTGGGACTTCCTCGGCGGCGGCGACGGCGTGCGGATGAAGTCGCTGATCGCCGACTTCAACAAGGAAAACCCCGACATCCAGATCGACGCCACCACCCTCGAATGGGGCGTCCCCTTCTATACCAAGGTGCGCACCTCGGCCGCCGTCGGCCAGGGCCCGGACGTGATGACCTACCACCTGTCGCGCATCCCGATCGGCCTCGACGAGAAGGTGCTGAGCCCGATCACCGACGAGGATCTGGCGAACGCCGGCGTGACGAAGGCGGACTTCTTCCCGCGCTCGATCGAGGCGGCATCCGACAACGGCCAGCTCTACGCCGTGCCCTTCGACATCCACGCCTTCATCCTCTACTACAACAAGAAGGTGCTGGAGGGGACGCCCTACCTCGGCGCCGACGGCAACATCACCGGCATCAGCAACCTCGACGACTTCACCGCCATGCTGAAGGCGCTGAAGGACAAGGGCGTCGAGACCCCGCTCTCGGTCGCCACCGGCAACGACGCCACGATGTGGCGGCTCTTCGCCACGCTCTTCGCGCAGGAAGGCGGCCAGTTCATCGTCGACAACGAGGTGCTGCCGGGCGACAACACCGACAAGGCGGTGAAGGCGCTGAAGGTCATCACCGACTGGCGCGAGGCCGGCTACATCCCCGAGCAGACCGAGTACCCGGCCTCGATCGCGCTCTTCTCGCGCCGGCGGCCCGGCCTTCCACATGAACGGCGTCTGGGAGGTCCCGACCTTCACCGACCAGGCCGCGAAGGGCACGCTCGGCTTCGACTGGAGCGCCACGGTCATCCCGACGCTGATGGGCGAGCCGGCGACCTGGGCCGACAGCCACTCCTTCGCCATCCCGCAGCAGCCGACCCCGATGGACCCGGCCAAGCGCAAGGCGGTGATGCAGGTGATCGGCTGGATGGAGAAGCACGCGCTCCGCTGGGCCGACGCCGGCCACATCCCGGCCTACCTGCCGGTGGCGACCAGTGCGGAGTACAAGGCGATGATGCCGAACGCGCAGTACGCGCCGCTCGCCGAGCACGCCGCCTACGATCCGCGCTCGAAGATCGCCGGCGTCGCCTCGCCGGTCTACGACGCCGCCGCCAACATCATGGTCCCGGCGATCAACGGCATGCTCTCGCCGGAGGACGCCGTGGAGCAGATCAAGGAGCAGCTGCAGCCCTTGCTGCAGTAACCGACCCCGCGGGCGGCGGCGCGACGCCGCCGCCCGTTCTCCGGCGGAGGCGACCCGATGGCGATGCTCACCAACCGGCGCAGGAAGGCGTTCGTCGCCTGGTCGCTCTGCGCGCCCTTCGTGATCTGCTTCGCGCTGTTCTTCCTCTGGCCGCTGGTCAAGGTCGTGCAGATGAGCTTCACCAACGCCCCGCTGATCGGCGGCGGCGACTGGGTGGGCCTCGCCAACTACCAGAGGCTGCTCCACGACAAGTTGTTCTTCACCTCGCTGAAGAACAACGGCTATTTCGTCCTCCTCACCGTGATCCCGACGACGGTGGTCGCCCTCTCGATCGCGCTGATGATCAACCGGCTGAAGGGCCGGCTGCAGGCCTTCGTGATGGTGATCTTCTTCCTGCCCTACGTGCTGCCGGTCTCGGTCGTCACCGACGTCTGGCTCTGGATGCTCGACTTCCAGTACGGCGTGCTGCAGCCGGCGATCGCCTTCTTCACCGGCAAGCCGGTGCCGGTGTTCAAGAACCCCCATTGGGTGATGCCGACGGTCGCCGCGCTGACGATCTGGTGGACCACCGGCTTCAACGTCCTGCTCTTCATCGCCGGCCTGCGCAACATCCCCTCCGAGCTCTACGAGGCCGCCGCCCTCGACGGCGCGACGCCGCGCCAGCGGTTCTGGCGCGTCACCTGGCCGCTGCTCTGGCCGGTCACCGCCCTCGTCCTGACGCTGCAGCTCATCCTGCAGCTGAAGATCTTCGACCAGATCTACCTGACGAGCCAGGGCGGCCCGTTCAACTCCTCCTACGTCCTGCTTGCTCCAGGTCTACCGCGAGGCCTTCCAGCTCAACCACGGCGGCAACGGCGCCGCCGTCGCCGTGGTGCTGGTGGTGCTGATCTCGGTGATCTCGGTCCTGCAGTTCCAGGTGCTGCGCATCGGAGGCCGCCGCTGATGACCATCCGCCGCCTCGAGACCATCGTGCTGACGGCGATCACGCTCGTGGCCGCAGCACTCTGGTTCTTCCCGATCTACTGGGCGCTCGTCACCTCGCTGCGCACCGACGCGACGGTGATCACCCAGCCCGGCCTCCTGATGAACCAGTTCCACCTCGACGCCTTCGTCAACGCGATCGTCAACACCCGGATCTCGCGCTGGTACCTGAACTCGATGGGCACCGCGGTGATCATCACCGTGCTGGTCATCGTCTGCGGGATGATGTGCGCCTACGCGATCTCGCAGCTGCGCTTTCCCGGCCGCAACATCCTCTACGGCGCCATCCTCGTCAGCTTCATGGTGCCGATCCCCGCCCTCTACGTCGCGCAGTTCGTCTTCATGAACAGCCTCGGCTGGGTCAACACCTGGGCCGGGATCATCGCGCCGCAGCTCGTCGTCCCGGTCGTCATCATCGTCTACAAGCAGTTCTTCGACGCCGTCCCGAAGGAGATGCGCGAGGCGGTCGTGCTCGACGGCGGCGGCGAGTACACCATGCTCTTCAAGATCTACCTGCCGCTCAACTGGGGCATCACCACCGCGCTCGCGATCATCACCTTCATCGGCGCCTGGAACAACTTCTGGTGGCCGTTCCTGATCGTGACCTCCGAGGAGATGATGACGATCCCGGTCGGCATCACCCAGGTCAGCGACGTCTTCGGCGTCGCCTACGCCCGGCTGATGGCCGTCGCCGTCCTCGCGGCGCTGCCGGTCGTCGTCGCCTACCTGATCTTCCAGCGCAAGGTGACCGAGGCGGTGATGATCTCCTCCGGCGTCAAAGGATAAGCATGACGAAGCGCCCCTACACCGGCATCTGGCCGGTCGCCCCCACCCCCTTCACCGACGACGGCGCCCTCGACCTCGAGGGCATGCGCCGCGTGATCGACTGCATGGTCGACCAGGGCGTCGACGGCATCTGCATCCTCGCCAACTTCTCCGAGCAGTTCCTGCTCTCCGACGAGGAGCGCCAGGTCCTCACCCGCCTCTGCCTCGAGCATGCCGCCGGCCGGGTGCCGATCATCGTCACCATCTCCCACTTCGCCACCGCCGTCGCCGCGGCGCGCGCGAAGGAGGCCGCCGAGCTCGGCGCCGCGATGGTGATGATGATGCCGCCCTACCACGGCGCGCTGCTGCGCGCCGACGAGGAGGCGACCTTCGAGCACTTCGCCCGCGTCGGCGAGGCGGGCGGGATCCCGATCATGGTGCAGGACGCGCCGATCTCCGGCGTCACCCTCTCTGTCCCCTTCCTCGCCCGGATGGCGCGCGAGATCGAGCAGGTGCGGCTCTTCAAGATCGAGACCCCGCAGGCGGCGGCGAAGCTCCGCGCGCTGATCGAAGCCGGCGGCGACGCGATCGAGGGGCCGTTCGACGGCGAGGAGGCGATCACGCTGATGGCCGATCTCGACGCCGGCGCCACCGGCACGATGACCTCGGCGACGCTGCCCGACCTCATCGGCCCCGCGGTCACCGCCTATCTCGCCGGCGACCGCGACGCGGCGAAGGCGACCTACCAGCGGCTCCTCCCGATCATCAACTTCGAGAACCGCCAGTGCGGCTGGCGCTCGTGCAAGGTGGTGATGAAGGAGGGCGGCGTGATCCGATCCGAGGCCGTCCGCCACCCGACCCGCCCGCTCCACCCGGAGACGCGCAGCCAGCTCCTCGAGCTCGCCCGCGACGTCGAGCCGCTGGCGCTGCGCTGGGGCTTGTAAGCAGCGGGTTCGCGACTACTGCAGAGGGACCTCCTCGACCCTGATCCGCCGCCCGCGCCGGTCGAAGAAATGCTCCTCGTTCAGCACCTTGCGGTCGGCGATCACCGCGTCGCCGAGATCGCGCAGCGCGATCCGCGCCGCAGCATCGGCGAGCGGGCCGCCGCCGGCATCGGCGCGCGGCGCGAAGAGCGCGCCCTCCCAGTCGACGCCGCCGCCATCGAGGAGGTCCGCGAGCCCGGACCAGTCGAGCTCGTCGCCGACGACATGCATCCAGGTCGAGCGCAGCGGCGTGACCGAGAGCGGCCCGATCGCCACCAGAACGACGAGGAGCGAGAAGGGGCCGCGCGCGGCGAATTCCTCGCCGAGCCAGGCGTCGAAATGGAGCGCCTCAGAATTCGACAAGCGGCAGCTCCACCACCTCGCGCTCCATGAGCGCGAGGAAATCCCCGCCGCGGGCGCCGGCGTACCACGCCTCGAACTCGGCCAGCGCTGCCATCGGATCGTCGCCGGTCCCGTCGCGACCGCTCGACCAGAGCGCGCGGGCCACCGGGGCGAACGCGGCCGCCACCGCGGCCTGCGGCTCTGCCGTGCCGCTCCACCCCGCCTCGGCGAGCACCGCCGCACCGCCGGCCCGCGCGGCGGTCTCGGCATCCTCGGCACCCGCGACCGCAGCAGCGGCGGCCCGCATCAGGTTGAGGCGGCGCCAGGCGAACTCGCGCGCCGCCTTGAGCTCGGCGGTCCGGCGCGCCGCCGCCTGCTGGTGTTCCAGTTCCGCCGCGCTGGCGGCGTGCGCCGCGGCGTTCAGCGATTCGAGCCAGGCGGGATAGATGGGGGAATGGTCATGCGTTGCTCCGTGATCTTCTCGGCAGCGGATGCGCGTCGCGGGTGTCCGAAGCCGTGGCGCATTCTGGGTGGGGCTGCCCCGGTTCTTCGCCTTCGGGGGCCGGAGCAGCGTCGCGCGGAAAGAGATCCAGTCGGCGGCCGTTGACCCGGCGCAGGTCCCCACGGCGCAGCGTCAGGCCATGGCGATCGAAGAACTCGAGGATCTGGATCGCGACCTTGCGACCGTTGTCGAGCCGGTCGCGGAAATCGGCAGCGCTGAACAGACCCTGCCGCGCATCGAGATCGGCCGCGATGCCGGCCATCTCGCCCACGGTGTCACGCCGGAAGAAGTGGTCCTGCGCGACCTCGTGCAGCCGCCCCATGCGGGTGAGGACCTTCAACAGCCGCCGCACCTCGGCTTCGGGCAGATCGAGCGTCGAGGCGAGGTCGCGCACCCGTGGCGGACGGAAGCGGGCATCGCCGCCGAGGAGCGGCTCGGCTTCCTCCCAGAGGATCGCGTCGCCCTCCGCGAGCCGGACCTCGTGGCCGGGCAGGCGCAGCCAGGCGCCGTCGAAGGCAACCTCGCCGCGGCGCGCCATCGCTTGCACCATGCCCGCGAAGGCCGCGGCCGGCAGCCGCGGGTCGAGCCCGGCGCGCAGCCGCTCCATTCCCATGCCGGCGAGGTCGGGACTGGCCGCGTGATGGTCGGCGAGCGTCGCGACGATGTCGCGCTCCAGCCGGTCGGCGGTGGCGCCGGCCAGGACGACCGCGCCGCCCTTGCCGTCGATGCGCACGGCACCGATCCCCTCCAGGAGCGCGGCGCGGGCCGCCGGCGCGATGCCGCGATCGCGCGCGAAGGCGTCCGGGTCGAGCTGCCAGGGCGCCCGCGCGAGCAGGGCGACGAGCGCGGTCTCCGGGTCGGCGATCGCCATGGCGTCGAGCTGGGCGAGGCGGGCGGGGCTGCGCCGGCGCCGCGTCGGCGCGCGAAGGTCGAGCAAGCGGCCCCCGCCGAGCGTGCGCTGCCCGCCGGCGTCGCGGATGACGAAGCGATCGCCGGCCAGCGCCGCGATCGGCCGGCCGAGGACGAGCTGGACCGGACCCGACTCGCCCGGGGCGATCACGCGACCCGCGAGCGGCAGGATGTGCGCCGGCACCTCGGCGGTGTGGTGGTGCAGATGGATCGGGAGCCAGTTCGTCACCGGCCGGGCGTCGGGCAAGAGCCGCAGCGCGGCGTCGATGCGCTCGGCGGGCGCGTGCAACCACGGCGCGAGCACGATGTCCCCACGCGAGATCGCGTCCTTCGTCACCCCCTCGCCAGCAAGGTTCAGCGCGCAGCGATCGCCGGCAACCCCGAGCTCGGCCTTGCGGTTCTGGGCGTGCAGGCCGCGCACGCGCACCGTCCGGCCGGAGGGGCTGACGATGAGCTGATCGCCCGGCGCCACGGTGCCGGAGAGCACGGTGCCGGTGACCACCGTGCCGGTCCCCTGCAGCGTGAACGAGCGGTCGACGGCGAGGCGGAACGGGGCGTCGACGGCCTTCCCGATGGTCGCGGCTTCGGAAAGGAGCCGCGCGCGCAAGGCCTCGATCCCCGCCCCGGTCGCCGAGGAGACGGCGAGGACATCCGCGCCTTCGAGGCCGCTACCGGCCAGCGCGCCGGCGATCCCGGCGCGCACCGCCGCCAGCCGCTCGGCGCCGACGAGGTCGGACTTGGTCAGCGCCACCAGGCCCCGGCGGAGGCCGAGCAGGTCGAGGATCGCCAGGTGCTCGCGGGTCTGCGGCATCACCCCGTCGTCGGCGGCGACCACGAGCATGGCGAAATCGATGCCGGTGGCGCCGGCGAGCATGTTGTGCACCAGCCGCTCGTGGCCGGGAACGTCGACGAAGCCGATTGCGCCGTCCTCCGGGCCCGGCATGTAGGCGAAGCCGAGATCGATGGTGATCCCGCGCGCCTTCTCCTCCTTGAGCCGGTCGGCGTCGACGCCGGTGAGTGCCCGCACCAGCGCGGTCTTGCCGTGGTCGATGTGTCCGGCGGTACCGACGATCATGCGGGCGGCTCCGGCAGCGGCGCGTCGGCGGCGCGGCGGGCGCGGGCGGCGTCTTCCAGGCTCAGCGCGTCCTCCGCGGCGCGCAGGAAGGGATAGGCGAGCGGGCTGCCGCCGGCCTGCGCGCGCAGGAGCCAGACGAAGGCCGCAACCGGATCGCGCGGCGTGCCTGCCCCGAGGTGCAGCGCTGCCCCGAGCATCGCCTGCGCATCGGCCTCGCCGCGTGCGGCGGCCGCGCGCCACCAGCGTACCGCCTCGGCCGGATTGCGGTCCACCGCGATCGCCTCGTGGTGCATCATCCCCAGCCGGTGCATCGCCGGGGCGCTGCCCTGCGCCGCGGCGGCACGGGCCAGCGCCAGCGCCTCGGCCGGATCGGGCGCGAGGATCGAGCCCTCGAGCAGCATCCAGCTCAGCATGTCCTGCGCCTCGGCATCGCCGGCGTCCGCCGCTTGCCGGTAGAGCGTCGCGGCATGCGCCGGGTTCTCCGCCACGCCGTCGCCGCGGAACCAGGCATGCGCGAGGTTGCGGCAGCCGGCGGGATCGCCCGCCTCGGCCGCCAGCGTGAGCCATTTCACCGCCAGCGCCGGGTCGCGCCCGACGCCGAGGCCGTGCATGAAGCAGGCGCCGACGTTGTTCTGCGCCGTCGCGCTGCCGGCCTGCGCCAGCGGTCCCCAGAGCCCCAGCGCCGCCGCCCAGTCGCCGGCCGCCGCCGCGGTATCGGCGCGGCGCATCCGCGTGGCGGGGTCATCGGCTGCCGGGTCTCGGGCGCGGCCAGGCCAGCTCATCACGGCAGCGCCGCGAGGTTGGCGCGAAAGCCCGCCTCGTCCTCGAGGCAGCGCAGGTCGAAAACCAGCGCGCCGCCCTCCATTCGCCCGATTACCGGCACGGGCAGCGCGCGCATGGCGGCGGCGAGGTCGATCACCGCCTGCCCGCTGCCGCGCGGGTCGGCGGCCGCCACCGCGAGGCCGGCGCTGGCGATGGTCTCGAGCGGCAAGGCGCCCGAACCGATCTGGCTGGCGCAATCGGCGAGGGTGACGGTGAAGCCGGCGCCGACCGCCTCGGCGAGGGCCGGGCGCAGCGCCTCGGCGAGCGCCGCGATTTCGGCCTTCGGCCGGGCGAGGAGACGCAGCGTCGGGAGCCGCTCGGCCAGCCGGTCGGGATCGCGGTAGAGCCGCAGCGTCGCCTCGAGCGCCGCCAGGCGGATCTTGTCGATCCGCATCGCGCGCTTCATCGGATTGCGGTTGATGCGCGCGATCAGCGCCGCCCGTCCGACGATGAAGCCTGCCTGCGGCCCGCCGAGCAGCTTGTCGCCGGAGAAGGTGACGAGATCCGCCCCCTCGGCCACCGCCGCGGCGACCGTGGGCTCCGGCGCCAGTCCCCAGCGCGCGAGGTCGACCAGCGTGCCGGATCCGAGATCGTTGACGAGCGGCACGCCCGCCTCGCGGGCGATCCCGGCGAGGACGGTTCCCGGCACCTCCTTCACGAACCCCTGCACGCGGTAATTCGAGGTATGCACCTTGAGGATCAGCCCGGTCTCGGGCGAAAGCGCGCCGCGATAATCCTTCTCGTGCGTGCGGTTGGTGGTGCCGACTTCGACCAGCCGGGTGCCGGCGCGCGCCATGATGTCGGGCATGCGGAAAGCGCCGCCGATCTCGATCAGCTCGCCGCGCGAGACGATGGCCTCGCGGCCTTCGGCGAGGGTGTTGAGCGCAAGCAGCACCGCGGCCGCGTTGTTGTTGACGACGGTCGCGTCCTCGGCGCCGGTCAGCTCGACAAGCAGGTCGCGCAGGATCGCGTCGCGCTCGCCGCGCTTGCCGCCGCCAAGGTCGAATTCGAGCGCCAGCGCCTGACGCATGGCGACGACCGCCGCCTCGACCGCCGCCTCGGCGAGGAGCGCCCGCCCGAGATTGGTGTGCAGGACCGTCCCGGTCAGGTTGTAGACCGCCCGCACGTGAGGTCGCGCGTCGGTCGCAAGCCGGGCGCCGACCTGCTCGGCCACGGCATCCGCGGATGCAACGACCCCGTCCGCGCGCAGGGCCGCGAGGCGCGCGCGCACCGCGGCGAGCGTCATCTGGCGCCCATGCCGGGCGACGGCCGCCAGTCCGGTCGACGTGCGCAGCACGCGGTCGACAGCCGGCAGCCGCGGCGCTGGCCCGTCCATCAGTAGCCCGTCAGGAAGGGATTGACCGCGCCGCGGCGAAATCCCTCCTCGCGCACGAGGAGGTCGAGAGCGAGGCTCGCGACGTCGTCGGCGAAGGGCTCGAGCTCGGGGAAGGTGTTCTGGTACAGCACCTTCACGTAGCCGTGGCAGTCGTCGCAGCACTCGGCCTTCACCCGGCCGCCGCCACCCTCGACCTCGCGGAACGAGATCGCCCGCGTCTCGCCACAGAGCGTGCAGCGGGCGCGGACGTGGTTCCAGAGCGTGCCGCAGAGTGCACAGGCGCAGTAGCGGCTCCGGTCGGCCTCGCGCCAGCCGACGATCAGGCTCGCGACCGGCGCGCCGCCGCAGACCGGGCACACGCCGTCGGCCACGGGCTTGACCGCTGCGGGATCGAGCCCCGCCGCCATGCCCGCGAAGGCGACCTGGCAGGCAGCCGCGACCAGGGCGTGTTCGGCGACCTCCTCGAACGGGATAGCGTCGGCGAGCACGTTCGCCACCATCGCCGCGCGCCGGGCCTGGTCAGCGGCGGCCACCCGGTCGAGCGCCGCGCGCGCCGGCACGGGCATCGGCGTTTCCTGCAAGCGGTCGAGCAACCCGTCGAGCAACGCCGCGAACGCCGTACCCGGGACGAAGCCCGCGCGATCGAGCGGCGGCATCGCGTGCCGCGCCGCCCGTTCGAGCGCGTCGGGGTCCGGCGGCGCCGGTCCGGGCGCCGTCGCCATGCCGGCCTGCGCCGCGGCGATCCCGCCGAGAAACCGCAGGTAGGGCTGCGAGCGGGTGCTCCTCCGCCAGCTCCGCGAAGCGGGCAGCTCGCCGCGCGAAGAGCGCGACCGGATCGGGCAGCCGCACGAACGGCGGGCGGGGAATGACGTGGATCGCGCCCGGATCGGGCCGCGTCCGGCCGGCTTCGCTCATCTTCAGTCCTCACGAACCGCACGGGCCACGTGGTCTGCCGGGCCTTGATAGCAGACGCGCCGGTCGCCGGCGCTATTTCTCCTCCGGCGCGGTTTCCGCGGGCAAGGTCTTGCCGGCGAGGATCTCGCGCAGCCAGCGGCGGTGGTGGCGCCACGCCCAGCCGCCGGTGACGCTGCCCTTGGTCATCGCGCCGATGGTGCCGCGTACCCAGATGCCGGCATAGACGTGCACGATCCAGAGGCAGATCGCGGCGATCGCCGCGACCGCATGCGCCAAGACCGCCAGCCGCCGCTGGTCGATGGTAAACCAGTCGCCGAAATATGCCTGCCAAGTCGCGATTCCGGTGCAAAAAAGCACCACGATGGTGACCGACATACCCCAGAAGTAGAGCTTCTGCCCGGCGTTGTACTTGCCGACCTCGGGAAGCCTTTCCTCCTTGCCCGACAGCACGTCGCCCGGCTTGCCGATCCAGGCGCTGTCCGAGCGATCCCAGAGGTTGAGCTTCCAGAAGCGCAGGAACAGCCCGGCGAAGCTCACGAACATCACCACCCCGATCCAAGGATGCAGGATGCGCGTATTCTGTCCGCCGCCGAAGAGCGCGGTCAAAAAGAACAGGCTCGGATGGAAGAGCGCGAGGCCCGACAGCGCCAGCAGAACCAGGCAGACCGCGGTGATCCAGTGGTTGATCCGCGCGGCAACGGTGTAGCGGTCGACGATGACCGGCCCGCCGCGTCCGCCGCGGCGCACCGCATCGCCGGGTTGCAGGTCGGGATGCGCGGTCATCGCGTTTCCTCGTCGGTCAGCCGCTTCGCCGCTTCCTCGTCATGCTCGCTGACCCGGTTGGCGCCGGTCACCAGATGGTGCAGGAAGCCGATCCCCGCGAAGGCGACGATGGCGGTCAGGCCGGCGTACTTGGTCACGCCTTTCCAGAGCTCGACCACCGGGCTGATCCGCGGATCCTTGGGCAGCCCGGCGTAGAGCTCCGGCCGGTCGGCGTGCTGCAGCACGTACATCACGTGGGTGCCGCCGACGCCCGGCGGGTCGTAGAGGCCGGCGTTTTCGAAGCCGCGCGACTTCAGGTCCTCGATGCGCTTGCCGGCCCAGTCCTTCATCTCGTCCTTGGTGCCGAAGACGATCGCCTGGGTCGGGCAGGCCTTGGCGCAGGCCGGTCCCTGCCCCACCGCCACCCGGTCGACGCAGAGCGTGCACTTGTAGGCCTTGCGGTCCGTGACGTTGGAGAGCCGCGGGATGTTGAACGGGCAGCCCTTCACGCAATAGCCGCAGCCGATGCAGTTCTCGTGCACGAAGTCGACGATGCCGTTGGAATACTGCACGATCGCGCCCGGCGCCGGGCAGGCCTTCAGGCAGCCCGGATCCTCGCAGTGCATGCAGCCGTCCTTGCGGATCAGCCATTCGAGGTTGCCGCTGTCGGGATTCTCCCACTCGGTATAGCGCATCAGCGTGAAGCTTGCCGGCGTCAGGTCGGGCGGGTTCATCATGTGCCCGGTGTTGCTGCCGATCTCCTCGTGCAGCTGGTTCCACTCGAGGCACGCCGACTGGCAGGCCTTGCAGCCGATGCACTTCGAGACGTCGATCAGCTTGGCGACCTGGGTCTGCCGCTCGGCCGGCTGGGTGATGTTCGACGCCGACCGCCGCCAGAGATCCGCCTCGCCGAACTTCGGCGGGACGGGCTCGGTGGTCGGGTTCGGGATGGGGGGAAACATCGCGCGCCCTTCCTCAGGATACCGCGCCCGCGATGGGCTCGACGTTGACGAGGAACGCCTTGAACTCCGGCGTCTGCGCGTTGGCGTCGGCCACCGGCGGCGTCAGCGAATTGACCGGCGAGGCGGGCTTGGTCTGGCCGATGAAGCCGAAGTGCAGCGGGATGCCGACATAGTGGACGGTCTTGCCGTCCACCGTCAGCGGCTTCAGCCGCTTGGTCACCATCGCCACCGCCTTCACCTCGCCGCGGTGCGACCAGATCCGCACCTTCTGGCCGTTGGCGATCCCTTTCTCCTTCGCCAGCTCCTCCGACATCTCCACGAAGGACTCCGGCTGCAGCACCGCGTTGATCTGCACGTTCTTGGTCCAGTAGTGGAAATGCTCGGTCAGCCGGTAGGTGGTGGCGACGATCGGGAACTCGCTCGCATCACCGAAGACCGACCAGTCGTTGCCGAGCACCCGCGCCGCCGGATTGCCCTTGATCTTGGGGAAGACCGGATTGGTCACCGGCGCCTCGAAAGGCTCGTAGTGCGCCGGGAAGGGGCCGTCGGTCATCATCGTGCGCGCCCAGAGCCGCGAGACGCCCTCGGGGTTCATGATGAACGGCCCTGCGCCGTTCGAGGGCGCATTGCTCGCCACGAAGTCCGGCACGTCGTGGCCGGTCCACTTGCCCGCCGCGGCGTCCCACCAGACATACGCCTTCTCCTCGCTCCACGGCTTGCCGGCGGGATCGGCCGAGGCACGGTTGTAGATGATGTGCCGGTTGGCCGGCCAGGCGAAGCCCCAGCTCGGATAGACCCCGAGGCCGCTCGGATCGGCATTGTCGCGGCGCTGGGCAAAGTTGCCCTTCGGTCCGTAGACGCCGGTGTAGATCCACTGGCAGCCGTTGGTCGAGCCGTCGTCCTTCATCTCGCCGAAGCTCGCGAGCTGCTCGCCGGCCTTGCGGGTCACCGCGCCGTCCGGTCCGGTCAGGTCGCTGAGCGCGCGCCCGTTCAGCTCCTTGAGGATCTCGTCGGCGGTCGGCGCGGCCGGGTCGGCATACTCCCAGTCGACCGCGAGCACCGCCTCGGCGCCGGCGCCGCCCTCGTCCTGATAGAGCTTGCGGATGCGCAGGAAGAGGTCGGCGAGGAAATCCACGTCGGTGCGCGACTCGCCGTAGGGATCGGCCGCCTTCCACTTCCACTGGACGACGCGACTCGAGTTGGTCAGCGAGCCTTCCTCCTCGACGAACGAGGTGATCGGCAGCATGAAGACTTCGGTCTGGATCGCCGCCGGATCGACGTCGTTGAACTCGCCGTGGTTCTCCCAGAAGCGCGCGGTGTCGGTCTGGATCGGGTCGAGGCTGACCAGGAACTTGAGCTTGGACAGGGCCTCGGAGTTCTTGTTCTTGAACGGGATCGACATCAGCGGGTTGAACCCCTGGCAGATCAGCCCGGTGGTCTTGCCCTGGTGCATGACGTCGAACATCTTCACGGCGTCGTAGGTGACGTCGACCTTGGGCAGGAAGCCGTAGCCGAACTCGTTCTCGGGCGTCGCCTTGTCGCCGTACATGCTCTTCAGGAGGCTCACATAGAACTTCCTGTAGTTCTGCCAGTAACTTGTCTGGTTCGGCTGAAGCGGGGCGAAGGTCCGCTTGGCCAGGTGCGCCTCGAGCGTCGGCTCGGCATCGGTCGGCAGTGCCATGTAGCCCGGCGTGTTCGCCGTCAGCGTGCCGATGTCGGTGATGCCCTGCACGTTGGAATGCCCGCGCAGTGCGTTGATGCCGCCGCCGGGCACGCCGATGTTGCCGAGCAGGAGCTGGATCATCGCCGCCGAGCGGATGTTCTGCGACCCGCTGGAATGCTGCGTCCAGCCCAGCGCATACATCACCGTCATCGAACGGTCGGTGGTCGCGGTCGAGCCGATCAGCTCGCAGACCGCCTGGAACTTCTCCTTCGGCGTGCCGGTGACCTTCTCGACCAGCTCCGGCGTGTACTGGGCGACGTGCCCCTTCAACAGCTGGAAGACGCAGCGCGGATCCTGCAGCGTCATGTCGCGCACGGCAAAGCCGTCCGCGCCGATCTCGTACTCCCAGGTCGACTTGTCGTAGCTGCGCTTGTCGGCGTCGTAGCCGGTGAACAGCCCTTCGTCGAAGCCGTACCCGTCCTTCACGATATAGGCGGCGTTGGTGTAGTTGGTGACGTAGGCCTTCTGGATCTTCTCGTTCTCCAGCAGGTACTTGATCACCCCCGACAGGAAGGCGATGTCGGTTCCCGGCCGGATCGGCGCGTAGAGATCCGCCACCGCGGCGGTGCGGGTGAAGCGCGGATCGACGACCATCAGCCGCGCGCCGCGGTTCATCTTCGCTTCGGTGACCCATTTGAATCCGCAGGGATGCGCTTCCGCCGCATTCCCGCCCATCACCAGCACGACGTCGGCGTTGCCGATGTCCTGCCAGGAGTTGGTCATTGCACCGCGACCGAATGTTGGAGCCAGACTGGCCACCGTCGGTCCGTGTCAGATCCTCGCTTGGTTCTCGAGCTGCAGCACCCCCAGGCCGCGAGTCACTTTCCAGGTGATCCAACCGGTCTCGTTGGTGCAGGAGCTGCCCGACAGGAAGCCCATCGTCGGCCAGCGGTTGACCGGCACCCCGTCCGTGTTCGTCGCGACGAGGTTGGCGTCGCGGTCGTCCTTCATCAGCCGCGCGATGCGTTCCATCGCCGCATCCCAGGTCGTCTCCTCGAAGGCGTTCGCCCCGGGCTTGCGCACCATCGGCTTGGCCACCCGCACCGGGGAGCGGACGTAGTCGATCGCCGCCGCCCCCTTCGGGCAGAGCGTGCCGCGGTTGACCGGGTTGTCGGTGTCGCCCTCGATGTGGACGACCTCCAACCTGCCGTCGTGGCCCTGCGAGGCGAAGACCAACATCCCGCAGCTCACCGCGCAGTACGGACAGGTCGAGCGCGCCTCGGTCGTTCTGGTCAGGCGAAAAGGCTTGATCGTCTGGGCGTAGGCAGCCTCGATCCCGTCGAAGCCGAAGGCGCCCAGCGCCGTCCCCGCCACACCCGCGCCCGCGCCCCTCAGGAACGCGCGTCGCGAGAGGTCGATGTTCATCTTGCTCCTCCCTGGCTCTGTCGATGCTGGGTCGGCAATCGCGGCTTTTCACCACCGTAGCGCGGGCGCCTCAATGTTTCAACGGTCGGGAGCGGCAAGAAATCGTGCCCTCCCTTCCTGCGGCCGGCATAGGCGGGGCGCCGGTCGCGGCGGCTTCGGCATGCCGGATCAGTCCGCCCGCGGATCGTCGGGCAGCCGTCGTCGTTTCTCCCGGCACCACAGGGGGCCGCGCCGCAGGGCCCTCCGCCGGCGCCATCGGCCGCCCCGCCCGGTCATCCCGCGCTTTCCCCCGGCGGCCGCCTGCGGCACGATCCCCCTCGTCCGCACGCGGTCGCCGATTCGGCGCTCGTCCGCCGGACGTCGCAGGGAGCCGCCCGATGCACTTCGCCCGATCGGCCATCGCCGCCGGCCTTCTCGCCCTCGCCGCTGCCGGCCACGCGCAGGATGCACCTGCGCCGGAGGCGACGAGCGCCCTCGCCGAGCGCAGTGCCGTCACGGCGCACGACTTCATGATCGCCACCGCCAATCCGCTCGCGAGCGCGGCCGGCCGCGACGTGCTTGCCGCCGGCGGCTCGGCCGCGGACGCCGCGATCGCCGCGCAGATGGTGCTGAACGTGGTCGAGCCGCAGAGCTCGGGGCTCGGCGGCGGCGGCTTCGCGCTCTACTGGGACGCCGCCCTTGGCAGCCTCGCGAGCTTCGACGGCCGGGAGACCGCACCCGCCGCGGCGACCCCCGCCTACTGGCTCGACGCAGAGGGCAAGCCGCGCGACTTCTGGGACGCCGTGCCCGGCGGCCGGTCGGTCGGCGTCCCCGGCACGCTCCTCCTGATGGAAACCCTGCACCAGCGCTACGGCCGCCTTCCCTGGGGCGGGCTCTTCCAGCCGGCGATCGATCTCGCCGAGAACGGCTTCCCGATCTCGCCGCGCATGGCCGCCGCGATCGCCGACGCCGCCTCCCACCGCCTCGCCGACTTCCCCGCCGCCCGCGCCCTCTACCTGCACCAGGACGGCAGCCCGAAGACCGCGGGCGAGACCTTCCGCGACCCCGACCTCGCCCGGGCGCTCCGCCTCGTCGCCGCCGAGGGCAGCGAGCCCTTCTACCATGGCGCCATCGCCCGCGACATCGTCGCGGCGGTGCGCACGCCGGAGAACCCCGGGCTCCTCACCCTCGACGACTTCGCCGCCTACGAGGTGCGCGAGCGCCCGCCGGTCTGCCTGCCCTACCGCGCCTTCGAGGTCTGCGGCATGGGGCCGCCGAGCTCGGGCGGGCTCACCGTCGGCCAGACCCTCGGCATCCTCTCCCACTTCGACCTCGCCGCACTCGGCCCCGGCATTCCGGCGACCAACCTGTTTCTCGAGGCCTCCAAGCTCGCCTTCGCCGACCGCGGCCTCTACATGGCCGACAGCGACTTCGTCCCGATGCCCGAGGGCCTGCTCGACCCCGGCTATCTCGCGTCCCGCGCCGCGCTGATCGACCCTGCCCATGCGATGGAGGCCGCCACCCCCGGCGATCCGCCGTGGAAGAAGGCCGAGATCCTCGCGCCCGACCGCGAGCAGCCCGAGCACGGCACCACGCATTTCGTCGTCGTCGACCGCTACGGCGACATGCTGACCGCCACCACCACCATCGAGACCAACTTCGGCAGCCGCGTGGTCGCCGACGGCTTCCTGCTCAACAACGAGCTCACCGACTTCGGCTTCGCCCCCGAGGCGGACGGCAAGCCGGTCGCGAACCGCGTCGAGGGCGGAAAGCGCCCGCGCTCGTCGATCTCGCCCACGGTGGTGCTCAGGGACGGCAAGCCCTACCTCCTGATCGGTTCGCCCGGCGGCGCCAACATCATCCCCTTCGTGGCGCAGGCGCTGGTCGGCATCCTCGACTTCGGCCAGGATCCGCAGACCGCCGTCGATGCGCCCCACGTCCTCAACCGAAACGGCATAACCCAGGTCGAGGAAGGCCCCGGCGCCGAGGCCACCGCCGCCGCCCTCGAGGCCGTCGGTCAGAAGGTCGAACTGGCCGACCTCAACTCCGGCCTGCAGGCGATCCTGATCGGCGACGGCACCCTGACCGGCGCCGCCGACCGCCGGCGCGAGGGCCGCGTTATGGGCGAGTAGCCGCACCGGCAGCAGCGACGTTCCGTTGCTCTCGGCCGCCGGCCCGACGCGAGCCGGGCGCCGCGGGACCGGGAAGCCGGCGGGGGGCCGCTACTCGCACCACGGCCCCGAGCGCCGCTCCTCGGTGTCGAGGTGCAGGTGGTCGACGTGCAGCGCATTCGCCGCCGGCCCGAGCACGGTCGCGAACGGCCCGCAGGCGGCGTCGTGGACCCGTCGGATCACCGGCCCCCAGTCGGGCGATCCCCAGCCGCCGCGCACGTCGATGAGCGCGCCGTCGCCGAGCCGGAAGGCCGCGATGTCGATCGCCCTTCCGCGCGCGTGCTCGGAGAGTTTGCCCGACGTCGCGCGGTTGCGGTTGCGGCAGGAATAGCCGTCGGCCACCGTCAGCCCGACCACCGTCGCCCCGCGGGCGGCGAAGGCCGGCGCGACGCCGGCGCCGAGCCAGACGTCGAGCGCCCGCGCCACCGAGCAGTCGAGCGTCGGCGGCGGATCGAGCCGCACGCCGCCGACGGCTTCGAGCCGCACCGGCGCCGCGATGCCGCACGCGCCGTCCCCGATCACCGCGGGGAGCGCCGTACCCGCGAGTGTCGCGTCGCCGCAAAGCGCCCCGCCCGAAGCCGGTCCCGCGCCTCCCGTCGCCGGCGCCCCGGCGGCCGGCGGCGTTCGGGCGGGAGGCGGCGGCACCGCCGCCGGCACCGCCGCTGCCGGCCGCGGCGGCGGCGGCGGCTCCCCGACCGCCGGCGCTGCGCAGGCAAGCGCCACTGCGACGAGCGCCGCCCTCACTTGCGCTTCACCGCGACCTTCTGCTTCTTCAGCTCGCTCTTGCCGTAGACGATGAGAAACGCCACGTCGGCCGCGTCGCGCCCGACCCCGATCCGCACCATCGTGTCGGGCTCGGCCATCCCGGTCGCGTCGATCAGCCGCCACTCGCCGCCGACGAAGACCTCGGCGACGGCATGGAAGTCGGGCGGGGTCACGTCCGGCGCGTAGACGCTGACCATGCGCGCCGGCATGCCCGAGGCCCGCGCCAGCGTGATCATCAGGTGCGCGTAGTCCCGGCAAATCCCCTGCCGCTCGACGAAGGTCTCCATCACCGTCGTCCGCTCGTCGCTCGATCCGCGGACGTAGCTGAGGTTGCGCTCGATCCACGCCCGCATCGCCGCCACGCGCGCGCCGCCGGCAAGCTTGCCGAACTCGGCCGCGACGAAGCCCTCGAAGAGATCCGACTGGCAGTAGCGTGAGGGCATCAGGAACTTCACCGCCTCGCCCGGCAGCGCCGGCAACGGCACCGCCTCGAGCTTGCGGATGTCGGTCAGCGTGCGGTCGATCTCGACCTCGGCGGCATAGCGGCAAAGGAGCCGTTTGTTGACCCGGAAGAGACTTCGCTCGCCGACGCCCTCGTCGGCCGCGACGCGCAGAAAATCGACCGCGTCCTCGACGTCGAGCCGGCTCTTCACCACATGCTGGTCCGGCAGGTCGGCCGCCTCGATCTGCATCAGCACCGGCGCGGTCTTCTCGATCGCATAGTCGAGGGTCGCCCGTATCGAGATGATCATCGATGGCTCCGGATCGGAAAGGCGGATTGGAAAGGCGGCACGCCGGCGTTGCCTGGCGTCCGCGTAGCCTGCAACAATTCCTCCGGAGCCCTCCGGTTCCGCCGGACGGCGGCGATCGCGTGAAAAGGGCTCAGCTCCCGGGCTTTGCCGCCGCCTCGGGATGGAACATCCCCTGCGCCTTCAGCGCGTCGGCCACGTCCTTCGGCATGTAGCGCTCGTCGTGCTTGGCGAGGATCTCGCTCGCGACGAACGTCCCGCCCTCGATGCGGCCGGTCGCCACCACCCCCTGCCCCTCGCGGAACAGATCCGGCGGGATGCCGCGGAACACCACCGGCAGGCTCGCGCCCCCGTCGGTCACCGCGAAGCGCACCTCGCCGCCGTCGCGCACCACCGAGCCGTCCTCGACCAGACCCCCCAGCCGGAAGCGCTCGCCCGCGCGCGGCGGCGCCGCGGCGACCTGGCTCGGGCTGCGGAAGAACTCGATCCCGTCGCGCATCGCATAGCCGATCAGCGCCGTCGCCGCGGCGAGCAGGAGCGCGCCAAAGACCACCAGCTGCATGCGGCGCCGCTTTCTCAGCCCCATGGCCATCGTTTCCTCACTGGCGCTCGGCCGGCCCCATCTGGTTGAGCGCCGCGTTTACCTCGGCGCCGTATATAATCGTCGCCCCGGTCAGGTAGAAGAACATCAGCGTGATGATCACCCCGGCCAGCGTCCCGTAGGTCACGGTATAGCTCGGCGTGTAGCTCAGGTAGAGCGTGAATGCCGAGGCGAAGGTGACCCAGAGCAGCGTGCTGGTCCAGACCCCGGGCCAGAGCCGCCATCCCTTCATCCGCCGCCCCGGCAGCATCCGGTGCATGATGACGAGAAACCCGACGAAGACCATCACGCCGAAGCCGTAGGTCGCGTACTGCGCGACCACCGGCACCGGGCGCTTCACCGTCTCCTCGAGGAACCGCTGGATCAGCGGCATGAACAGGATGGTGACCCCGAGGAGCGCCGCCACCACCGCGCCGATGAAGACCAGCAGGATCGCGTTCGCCCGGTTGTGGATGAAGCTGCGCGGATCGGGCACCGCGTAGGCGCGGTCGAAGGCGATGCGGAAGGCCTCGACCGCGCTCGAGGCGACCCAGATCGCAAAGACCGCCGACAGCGTCAGCACCTCGCCCGACTGCTTGCCGAGCACCTCCTCCACCACCGGCGCCAGCGTCATCGCCACGTGCTCGGGCGCGATGTTGAACAGCGCCTCGATGATGCTGTCCGACCGGTCGGGGCCGACGAGGATGCCGGTCAGCGTCGCCGCGAAAATCAGGAACGGAAAGAGCGAGAGCAGCCCGGAAAAGGCGATGAACCCCGCCATTGCCGAGCCGTCGTTGCGGTTGAAGCGATCGAACGCCACCCAGAGCACGCGCAAGACACGCCGGACCCGCCTCACGGGAAGAGCGGTGCGGCCATCAGCCCCATGGTCTCCGGCAGCCCGAGCATGAGGTTCGCGTTCTGGATCGCCTGCCCCGACGATCCCTTGGTCAGGTTGTCGAGCGCCGAGAACACCATCACCCGTCCCGGCCGCCGGTCGGGGATGACGCCGAGATGAACGAAGTTCGACCCGCGCACGTGCCGCGTCGCCGGCGCCTCGCCGTAGGGCAGCACGACGACGAAGGGCTCCTCGGCGTAGGCGTCGGCCAGCGCCGCGTGCACCGCCTCGCCGTCACCGCGGACGTAGATCGTCGCGAGGATGCCGCGGTTCTGCGGCAGCAGATGCGGCACGAAGGTCACCTCGACCGGCCGCCCCGCCGCCTTCGAGAATTCTTGGTCGAACTCCGCCAGGTGCCGGTGCTTGGCCACGTTGTAGGCGTGGTAGCCCTCCGAGACCTCGGCGTGCAGCATCCCCTCCTTCGGCGAGCGCCCCGCGCCCGACACCCCGGTCGCGAGGTCGATGATGATGTCGTCCGGGTCGATCACGCCGGCGCGCAGCAGCGGCAGGATCCCGAAGATCCCGGTCGCCGCGTTGCAGCCGGTCCCCGCCACCAGCCGCGCGCCCCTGATCTCCGCGCGGTAGAACTCGGTCAGCCCGTAGACCGCCTCCGCCTGCAGGTCGAGCGCGTGATGCGGATGACCGTACCAGGTTTCGTAGACCGCCGGGTCGCTCAGCCGGAAATCGGCCGACAGATCGACGATCTTCAGATCCCGCGGCAGCTTGGCGATCACCTCTTGCGTCGTCGCGTGCGGCAGGGCGCAGAAGGCGAGATCGACCGTGCCGAAGTCGACCGCATCGATGGTGACGAGCCTGGGCAGGTCGAGATGGCGCAGGTGCGCAAACACCTCGCCCATCGCCTGCCCCGCCTTGCGGTCGGCGGTCAGCGCCGCGATGCGCATGGCCGGGATGCGTCGCGATCAGCCGCACCAGCTCGGCGCCGGTATAGCCGCTCGCGCCGAGAATCGCGACATCCCGCGTCTGGCTCATCCCCGCTTCCCCTGACCGCCCGCAGGCCCGTTTACGGCAAGTGCGCCCCCCGATCAATGCGCAGCGCCGCCCGCGATCCCCTCCGGCGCCCTTGGCCGCTGTCCCCACGGTTCGCGGTCATCCCCGGTAACCGCGAGCTCCCTCCGCCCCCCTTGACAGCCCCCGGTCGTGCCCCTTCTCCGCGCACGCCCGGCAAGGGCCTGTTCGCCGGAGCCGCCGTCGCGCGATGCCGGCAAGAGCCCGGGGCCGGGCGGGGTCAAGGGTGCCGAAGGCACCGCCGCTCGCGGCGGCTTGCCCTCTATCCCGCCCGGCCCCGGGCTCAGGCATCGAAGCGCGACGGTGGGTCCGGCGAATAGGCCCGGGGTCATGTTCGCTGGTGAGTCCCGAGCCTCCGTCCGTTCTCGTCCCTCTCTTGCCTTCCCGTGTCTCCTCGCCCGAAGCCGCGGCACGGGGGAGCTTGGCGCCGCGCCTGCCCGCATCCGGGCGCGGCGGCGGCACCCCCGCGCCACGCTTCCGCCACTGCACGCCTCCGTGAGTTTGCACCTCGCCCGCGTTCGTCGCATATTGCCCGCGGGCAGCAGGGGAGCCGGAATTGAGCATCGAACTCGGGCATTTCGCCCTGATCCTCGCCTTCCTCGTCGCCGTCGTTCAGATGGTGGTTCCGATGGTCGGCGCCCAGCGCGGCTGGGCCGACTGGATGCGCCTCGCCATCCCCGCCGCGACGCTGCAGTTCGCGCTCACCGCCGCGGCCTTCGCGACGCTGATGCACGCCTTCGCGGTCTCCGACTTCTCGGTGCGGCTCGTCGCGCTCAACTCGAACTCGGCGCAGCCGCTGATCTACCGGCTCGCCGGCACCTGGGGCAACCACGAGGGCTCGATGCTGCTCTGGATGCTCATCCTGACCCTCTTCGGCGCCATGGTCGCCTGGTGGGGCGGCAACCTGCCCCCCGCCCTCCGCGCCCGCGTCCTCAGCGTCCAGGCGACGATCGCCGTCGCCTTCTTCGGCTTCATCCTGCTCACCTCGAACCCGTTCCTCCGCCTCGCGAACCCGCCGATCGACGGCAACGACCTCAACCCGCTCCTGCAGGACCCCGGCCTCGCCTTCCACCCGCCGTTCCTCTATCTCGGCTACGTCGGCCTCTCGATGGCCTATTCCTTCGCCATCGCCGCCCTCATCGAGGGCCGCGTCGACGCCGCCTGGGCGCGCTGGGTCCGCCCCTGGACGCTGCTCGCCTGGGTGTTCCTCACCATCGGCATCGCGATGGGCTCGATCTGGTCCTACTACGAGCTCGGCTGGGGCGGCTGGTGGGCCTGGGATCCGGTCGAGAACGTCTCCTTCATGCCCTGGCTCGTCGCCTGCGCGCTCCTCCACTCCGCCATCGTGGTCGAGAAGCGCGGCACCCTTAAAAGCTGGACGATCCTGCTCGCCATCCTCGCCTTCTCCTTCAGCCTGATCGGCGCCTTCATCGTCCGCTCCGGCATCATCACCTCGGTGCACACCTTTGCCGACGACCCCGAGCGCGGCGTCTACCTGCTCTGGATCCTCGCCGCCTTCATCGGTGGCTCGCTGACGCTCTACGCCTGGCGCGCGCCGGTACTGCGCTCGGATGCCGTCTTCGCCACCGTCAGCCGCGAGAGCGGGCTCGTGATCAACAACCTGCTGCTCGTCACCGCCACCCTCGTCGTCTTCTTCGGCACGATGTGGCCGCTGATCGCCGAGGTCACCACCGGCCGCAAGGTCTCGGTCGGGCCCGCCGTTCTTCAACCTCGCCTTCACCCCGTTCATGGTGGCGCTCGCCGTCATCCTGCCGCTCTTCGCCACCCTGCCCTGGAAGCGCGGCAGCCTCGCCCGCGGCATGCAGCCGCTCTGGGGCCCGCTCGCGCTCTCGGTCGCGCTCGGCGCCCTCGTCTGGAGCGTGCAGACCGGCGGCTCGATGCTCGCGCCGATCGGCGCCACGCTCGCCGCCTGGCTGGTCCTCGGCGCCCTCGCCGATCTCGCCGGCCGCCTCCGCCTGCGCGAGGGCGGCGCGCGCGAGGTCGCTCCGCCGCGCCCGCAACCTGCCTCGCGCCGACTGGGGCAAGGCGCTCGCGCATTCCGGCCTCGGCATCAGCATCTTCGGCATCGCCGCGATCTCGGCCTGGTCGGCCGAGGACATCCGCCTCGTCCATCCCGGCGACCGCTTCCCCGTCGCCGGCTACGAGGTGCGCTTCGACGGCGTCCGCCACGCCCGCGGCCCGAACTACGCCGCCGATCGCGCCGCCGTCACCGTCCTGCGCAACGGCCGCGAGGTCGCCGAACTCGCCCCCGAGAAGCGCCTCTACGACGTCCAGGGCATGGCGACCACCGAGGCCGGCATCGGCCGCGGCCCTTTCCGCGACCTCTACGTCTCGCTCGGCGACCCGCAGGGCGACGGCTGGGCGCTCAGGACCTACGTCAAGGCCTTCGCCAACTGGATCTGGGCCGGCGCCCTGCTGATGGCCGCCGGCGGGGTCGTCAGCCTCACCGACCGCCGCTACCGCGTCGGCGCCCCCGCGCGCCGCCCGCGGCGCACCGCCGCCGCCCTGCCCGCCGAGTAACGCCGATGCACCGCCTCGTCCTCGTCCTCGCCCTCTGCCTCGCGCCGCTCGCGGCCCGGGCGGTCGAACCGGGCGAGATGCTCGCCGACCCAAGCCTGGAAGCCCGCGCCCGCGCCATCACCGCCGAGCTGCGCTGCGTGGTCTGCCAGTCGGAATCCGTCGACGAATCGAACGCCGACATCGCCCACGACATCCGCATGCTCGTCCGCGAGCGGCTCACCGCCGGCGACAGCGACGACCAGGTCCGCGGCTACCTCGTCGAGCGCTACGGCGAGTTCGTGCTCTTCCGCCCGCCGATGAGCTGGCGCAACGCCCCGCTCTGGCTCGCCGGTCCCGCGCTCCTGCTCGTCGGCGGCGCGCTGGCGTTCGGCTTCGTCCGGCGCCGCAGCCGTGCGAAGTTCGACCCGCCGGCTCCCCTCTCCGAGGAGGAGGAGGCGCGCGTCGCCACGCTGATCCGGGAGTAGCGGCTTTCCGCCCCCGCCTCCGGCGACTATCTTTGCCCCAACCGCAGAGGCAGAGGCCGTGAAGATCCAGACCGTTTCCAACGCCGTGGTCAAAGAAATCGCCACGATGGTGCCCGGCCGTCCGGATCGAACGGGATCCCTCGGCCCGGGCCGCAGGATCGACATGCGCGCCGACGTCGCAAACGCGCGCGCCCCCGATTACGTCCGCGCCTGCGTCAGCCCCGTCGGCGAGCGCCGGCTGCGCTGCCCGGACCGCTGAGCCCGTGCCGGCCAGCCTCGCCGACAGAATCAGCCGGGCACCGCGCCCCTACGACCCGGTGCAGGCGGCCGACGCCGCCGCGCGCTTCGCCTCCCAGCCCGCCCCCGTCCGCGCCCTCCTCGAAGGCACCGCCGCCGGCTCGCCGTTCCTCGCCGGCCTGATCGCCCGCGAGGCGGACTGGCTCGAGGCAGCCCTCGCCGCACCCCCCGAAGCGACGCTTCAGGCGACGCTCGCCGCGATGCCCGCCGAAGACCTCCCCGCGCTCTCCGCGAGCCTCCGCGTCGCCCGCCGCCGCACCGCCCTCCTCGTCGCCCTCGCCGATCTCGGCGGGGTCTGGAGCCTCGCCGAAGTCACTGCCGCCCTCACCGATCTCGCCGACCGCGCGGTCCAGCTCGGCCTCGTCGCGCTCGTCACCGCTGCCCGCGGCAAGCTCCCCGGCGTCACCGAGGCAGACCTCGCCGACGCCGCCGGCATGTTCGTGATCGCGATGGGCAAGATGGGTGCCCGCGAGCTCAACTACTCCTCGGACATCGACCTCATCGTCCTCTTCGACGAGACCCGCCACGACCCCGCCGACTACGCCGACCTCCGCCGCGGCTTCATCCGCGTCACCCAGGGGCTCGTGAAGCTCCTCTCCGAGGTCACCGCCGAGGGCTACGTCTTTCGCGTCGACCTCCGCCTGCGCCCCGACCCCTCGGCCACGCCGGTCTGCATCGCCAGCGAGCCCGCCGAGAACTACTACGAGAGCCTCGGCCGCACCTGGGAGCGCGCCGCCTACATCAAGGCCCGCGCCTGCGCCGGCGCCATCCCGGCCGGCGAGGCCTTTCTCGGGCGCCTGCGTCCCTTCATCTGGCGCCGCTACCTCGACTTCGCCGCGATCGAGGACGCCCAGGACATCCGCAAGCGCCTCCGCACGCACAAGGGGCTGACCGGACCGATCCGGGTCCCCGGCCACGACATCAAGCTCGGCCAGGGCGGCATCCGCGATATCGAGTTCTTCACCCAGACCCGCCAGCTCATCGTCGGCGGCCGCGACGCCGACCTTCGCCACCGTGCGACCCTCGAAGCCCTCGCCGCCCTCACCGGCAAGGGCTGGGTCGAGCGCGACACCGCTACCGCCCTGGCGGATGCCTACGAGGCGCATCGCACCCTCGAGCACCGGCTGCAGATGATCGACGACGCTCAGACCCAGCGGCTCCCGGAAAACCCGACCGATCTCGCCCGTCTCGCCGCCTTCTGCGGCAGCCCGTCGGTCGACGAGTTCGAGGCCGGGCTCGCCAACCGTCTCGCCACGGTCAAGGATCTCACCGAGCCCTTCTTCGTCCCGGGCGGCGGGACCGAGTCCGCACCGGCGCCGGCGCAGATCTTCGCCGACCCCGAGGCCGCGAGCGAGCGCATCGCCACCTGGGCGCGCCTGCCGGCGCTGCGCAGCGAGCGCGCCCGCAGCATCTTCCGCCGGCTCGAGCCGCAGCTTCTCCACCGCATCGCCGGCGCCGCCAGCCCGGATGCGGCCCTGGTCTCGCTCGATGCCTTCCTGTCGCGCCTGCCGGCCGGGGTGCAGATCTTCTCGCTGATGCAGGCGAACCCGCTGCTCCTCGACCTCCTCGTCGACATCTGCGGAACCGCGCCCGAGCTCGCGCGCTATCTCGGCGCCAACACCGGGGTGCTCGACGCCGTGATCAGCCGCGACTTCTACCTGCCGCTCCGCGGCATTCAGGAGCTGCGCGCCGATCTCGCCGGTCGGATAGGGCGGGCGGCCGACTACGAGACCGCCCTCAACACCGCGCGCATCTGGATGAAGGAGCGCCACTTCCGCATCGGCGTCCACCTCCTGCGCGGCATCGCCGAGCCCGAGGCCGCCGCTGCGGCCTACTCCGCCGTCGCCGAAGCGGTGATCGCCGCCGTCTGGCCCCTCGTCATCGCCGACTTCAGCCGCCGGCACGGCCCCCCGCCCGGCACCGGCGCCGCGGTGGTCGCGATGGGCAAGCTCGGCAGCCGCGAGATGACCGCGAGCTCCGATCTCGACCTCATCGTGATCTACGACGCCGAGGGCGCCTCCGCCTCCGACGGCAAGCGCCCGCTCACCGCGAGCGTCTACTATGCCCGCATCACCCAGGCGCTGATCGCCGCACTCTCCGCCCCGATGGCCGAGGGCATCCTCTACAAGGTCGACATGCGCCTGCGCCCCTCCGGTCGCGCCGGTCCGATCGCCACCACGCTGGCCGCCTTCCGCCGCTACCAGACCGACGAGGCCTGGACCTGGGAGCACATGGCGCTGACCCGCGCCCGGGTGATCGCCGGCAGCGAACCCCTCGGCGGCGAGGTCGCTTCCGCCATCGCCGACGTCCTCGCCGCCCCGCACGACGCGGCCGGCGTGCGCAAGGACGCCGCCGCCATGCGCCGCCGCCTCGCCGAAGCGCACGAGACCGCGGCCGCCCACCCTTGGGAGGTCAAGCTCGGACCGGGCCGGATGATGGACATCGAGCTCCTCGCCCAGACCGGCGCCCTCATCCACAACCTCGCCAACCAGCGCAGCCCGCGCCGCATGCTCTCGAAGCTCGGCGCCCTCGGCTGGATCACCGCCGCGGAAGCCGCCCAGCTCGAGAGCGCGCTCGGCCGCCTCGCAGCCCTGCAGCAGATCGGCCGCCTCGCCAGCGACCACACCGTCGACCCCGCCGAAGGCGGCGCCGGCCTCGTCCGCCTCGTCCTGGCCGCGACCGGAGAGGACGACCTCGCCGCCCTCCGCAGCCATCTCGCGGCCGACGCATCCCGCAGCGCCGAGATCATCGCCTCGCGGCTGGAGCGCCCCTGATGCTGCCGATCGTCTTCCACCCGCAATACCTCGTCCCGCTCCGCCGCGGCTACCCGCTGCCGATGACCAAGAACGGCTATCTCCGCGCCGCCCTCGTCGCCCGCGGCCTTCTCCCCGCCAGCGGCGGGTTCCTCGCCCCCGCCCCCCTCACCCGCGCCCGCGCCGCCGCCGTCCACGCGCTGCCGTACGTCGAACGGGTCGCGAACTCGCAGCTCACCCCGGCCGAGCAGCGCAGCATCGGCCTGCCCGACGGCCCCGCCCTCGCCGAGCGCGCGCTCCTGTCCTCCGCCGGCACCCTCCTCGCCGGTCGCCTCGCCCTCGAGCACGGCGTCGGCTTCAACCTCGCCGGCGGCGCGCACCACGCCGGCCCCGACGGCGGCTCCGGCTTCTGCGTCTTCAACGATGTCGCGATCGCCGCGCAGGCGCTGCTCGAAGAAGGCCTCGTCCGCCGCGTCCTCGTCGTCGACTGCGACGTCCACCAGGGCGACGGCACCGCCCGCATCTTCGCCGGCCGCCCCGAGGTCCTCACCCTCTCGCTCCACGCCGAGCGCAACTTCCCCGCCCGCAAGGCCGCCTCGCATCTCGACTTCCCGCTGCCCGACGGCCTCGCCGACCGCCCCTACCTCGAGGTCCTCGCCCACGCCCTCGCCGCCGTCGAGGCCTTCGCCGCCGACATCGTCTTCTACAACGCCGGCGTCGACCCGCACGCCGCCGACCGCCTCGGGCGCCTCGGACTCAGCGACGGCGGCCTGCGCGCCCGCGACGCCCGCGTCCTCGCCTGGGCGCGCCGCCTCGGCCTGCCGCTGGTCGGCGTCCTCGGCGGCGGCTACGACGACGACCCCGAGCGCCTCGCCGCTCGACACGCGATCCTCTTCGAGGAGGCCGCGCGCGTCGCCGCGGAGGCTTGACGCCCCGGCGCCGCCCCCCTACCCCGTTCCAAGCGGGAGGAAGATCATCACCCACACCGCCGACCAGTCCGACCCCGACCCGTCCGCCCCGGCCTGCCGATCCGTCGCCTCGACGCCCACCGCGCCGAGGCCCCGCCCGGAGCTCGCCCGTGCCCAAGGGTGAGATCCCCCAGGACCCGCGCGGGCTGATGCTCGAGGCCTTCGCCATGGACATCGGCACCGCCGACTGCCGCACCATCTTCCTCGACTGGATGCTCGGCCTGCCCGAAGGTGCCGGTCCGGCCGAGATCCGCGCCGTGCTCGACCGCTACGGCCCGGACCACCCGGCGCACCCGATGACCGCGGTGCTCCGCGCGGGCCTCGAGACCACCGCCGGCACCGCCCACGCGCGGCCGCAGCCGCCGCCGCAGACCCGCCTGACCCCGCCGCCCGCTCACCCCGCCACCCGCTCACCCAGCCGGCACGATCCGGTCGCGCCCGCCCTGCTTGGCCCGATAGAGCGCGGCGTCCGCCCGCGCCATCGCTTCCGCCAGCGACGTCGCGGCGTCGTCCGGTCCGAGCGCGACCAGCCCGCCGCTCACCGTCACCGGCAGCGCCAGCCCCGGCGCCGCCTCGACCGGCCCGCGGGACACCGCTTCGCGCAGCCGCTCGGCGATCTGTTCGGCCTCGCACCCGGTCACGTCGGCGAAGACCGCGAGGAACTCCTCGCCGCCGACCCGCCCCAGCAGGTCGCCGCCGCGACAGCTCGCCGCCATCCGCCCGGCCGTCTCCTTCAGCACCCGGTCGCCGGTCGCATGTCCGTGACCGTCGTTGATCGCCTTGAAGCGGTCGATGTCGAGCATCAGCAGCGCCACGCCCTTCTCCCCGGCGAGCGTCCGCCCGATCAGCGCCGCGCTGCGCTCGAGCATCGCCGCCCGCGCCAGCACCCCGGTCAAGGGATCGAAGCTCGCCCGTCGCTCGAGGTCGTTGCAGGCATCCGCCAGCGCCTCGCTCAGCCGCGAGATCTGCGCCGCCGACCGCCGCAGCTCGATCTCGTCCATCACGATCGCCGCCAGCGTCTCGAGCAGGCGCAGCTGCTGCCGGGTCACCCCGCGCGGTCGGCGGTCCATGCAGGCGAGCGTGCCGAGCACGTGGCCGTCGTGGGTCCGCAGCGGCACGCCGAGGTAGAATTCCAGTCCGAAGCCGCCCGACACCAGCGGATGCTCCTGCGTGCGCGGGTCGGCGCTGGCGTTCTCGACCAGATAGGCGCCCGCGTGCCCGATCGCAGCGCCGCAGAGCCCCGGCAGCCGCGCGATCTCGCGCTGCGCCAGCGGGCCGAAGATCGACTTGTACCAGACGCGGTTGCTGTCGACGAGGCTCACCACCGCCACCGGCACGTCGAGCATCTCGGCGGCCATCTCGGTGACCCGGTCGAACGCCCCTTCGGGCGGCGTGTCGAGAATCGCATAGCGCCGCAGGGCGTTCAGCCGGTCGAATTCCGCATTCGCATCCAGCGCCACAAGCCGCCCCCCCGCACGCGTTCCCCTCGGCCCAGCCTGAGCGCCGAGGATTAACGTCTTGCCAACGCCTGCCGCTCCGGTACCCATTCGGACGCCGCAATCGAGCGACAATTTCCCTCAAATCGTCAGGGCGCGGCGCAGCAGGTTGAGCCCGGTCAGCACCAGCACCACCAGCGTCACCCGCCGGAAGCGCGCCTGGTCGAGCCGGTCGTGCACCTCGTAGCCGACGAACATCGCCACGATCACCGGAAGCGTCATCCAGGCCGAGGCCGGCAGAGTCTCGGCGTTCAGCACCCCCGAGTGCAGGTGCGCCAGGAAAAGCACCAGCGACCCGATGAGGAACGACAGGCTTTGCGTCCGCACCATCTCGGCCTTGGCGAGATCGAGCGCCACCAGGTACATCACGATAGGCGGCCCCCAGATGCCCGAGAGCCCGCCGAAGAAGCCGCCCACGAGCCCTACCCCGGCTTCGACCCGCGCCTGGTGGCGCAACGGGAAATGCGGCTGCCATCCGGCGAGCTGGCTGGCCCCGAAGACCGACACCATGGTCCCGAGGATCGCGAAGAGCGTCCGCTCGGGCAGCGCCACCACCAGTTGCGCCGAGAGCGCGATCATCGCCGCGAGCGCAAGGTTCAGCCGCCAGAAGCGCGCCGCCGTCGCCAGCGCCGGCGCAAGGCCGTTGCGCAGCGTCTGGAACAGGTTCGAGACCAGCATCGGCACGATCAGCAGCGCCACCGCCACGTCGTAGGGGACGAAGGAACCGGCGATGCTGACGCCGATCAGCGGCAACGCGAATCCGACCACGCCCTTGGCGAAGCCGCCCGCCGCCATGCCGGCGACCGCGCCGGCCAGCGCGGCGGTGCCATAGTGCGCGGCGAGGGCATCCAGTCCGACCATGCGGTTCTCCCCGGCCGTTCTTGGCAGGCCCGAGCGGCGCCAGCAATACTAAGAAAGTTACGATAACTTCCGCTGGCTCGTATCAATATTGCGCGGTGTTTGACGCGCGGCGAACCCGGCCCTACGCTCTGCGCACCTGCAGCAAGCGATTCTGCGGTGCAACAGACCGGACGTGAGGAACCCTCCGATGCCCGACCCCGCCCGATCCCGCTCCGAGGCCGCACCAAGCCTCCCGGCGCCGGTGGCCACCTGCACCGCGGCCGCCGAGGCCGCGGCGGTGCTGGTCGCGGCTGCGCGCGCGGCCACGGCCTCGCGCGTCCAGACAGGCGACAGGATTTCCAACGCGGCGCTCGAGGCCGAGCAGTTCGCGGCGCATGGCTTCGCCTGGATGGCGACCTATGCCGAGGCTCTGCGCGAGCTGGCGGGCTGGGCGGAACGGCTCGAAGCCGCCGGCAGTCTCGGCGAGATCGAGGCGCTGATCCTGCAGATCGGCTTCGGCGAGTATCTGGCCCAGCTCGACGGCGGCATTCCGATGTCGCAGGGCGAGACCGCCCGGGCGGCCGAGATCGGGGTCGGCGCGGCCGCGCGCGCGGCCTTCCGGACGGATCCGTCGGTCGCGCGGCTGATCGAGGCCGGCAACACCGATGCCGCCCGAGACCGCCTCGTGGCGCTGACGATCGCCGGTGCCGCCCCGGCGACCGGGCTCGAGGAAGACTTCGAGATGATCCGCGACCAGTTCCGCCGCTTCGCCGACGCGCGCGTGGCACCGGTCGCGCACGGCTGGCACCAGCGCGACGAGCTGATCCCGATCGAGATCGTCGAGGAGATGGGCGCGCTCGGTGTGTTCGGGCTGACCATCCCCGAGGAATACGGCGGCTCGGGGTTGCCCAAGACCGCGATGTGCGTGGTCTCCGAGGAGCTGTCGCGGGGATACATCGGCGTGGGCTCGCTCGGCACCCGCTCGGAGATCGCCGCGGAGCTCATCCTCGGCAGCGGCACCGAGGCGCAGAAACTTGCCTGGCTGCCACGGATCGCTGCGGCCGAGGTGCTGCCGACCGCCGTCTTTACCGAGCCCAACACCGGCTCCGACCTCGGCAGTCTGCGCACGCGGGCGGTGCGCGACGGCGAGGACTATCTCGTCACCGGCAACAAGACCTGGATCACCCATGCGGCGCGCGCCGACGTGATGACGATGCTGGTGCGCACCGACCCCTCCACCAGCGACCACACCGGGCTCTCTATGCTGATCGCGCCGAAGCCGCGCGGGCGGGAGGGCGAACCCTTTCCCGCCGAGGGGATGACCGGCGGCGAGATCGAGGTGCTCGGCTACCGCGGCATGAAGGAATACGAGCTCGGCTTCGACGGCTTCCGGGTGCCGGTCGCGAACCTGCTCGGCGGCATCGAGGGCCAGGGCTTCCGGCAGCTGATGCGCACCTTCGAGTTGGCGCGGATCCAGACGGCGGCGCGGGCGATCGGCGTGGCGCAGGCGGCGTTCGAGCTCGCCCTTCGCTATGCGCAGGACCGCCGGCAGTTCGGCAAGCCGCTCGTCGCCTTCCCGCGCGTCTACGGCAAGCTCGCGATGATGGCGGTCGAGATCATGATCGCCCGCCAGCTCACCTACGCCGCCGCCCGCGAAAAGGACGAAGGCCGCCGCTGCGACCTCGAGGCCGGCATGGCGAAGCTCCTCGCCGCCCGCGTCGCCTGGGCCTGCGCCGACAACGCGCTGCAGATCCACGGCGGCAACGGCTTCGCGCTCGAATACCCGATCAGCCGCGTCCTCTGCGACGCCCGCATCCTCTCGATCTTCGAGGGAGCCGCCGAAATCCAGGCCCAGGTGATCGCCCGCCGGCTGCTGGAGACCACGGCCGGCTGATTTGTCCGGGTGCGAGCAAAGTTAAAATGTCCCTAACGGGAAGAAACTTTAATCAATAAAAACAATCACTTACGTATCTGCTCGCACGCGAGCAAGCGCTTCGCTCGCACCCTGCGGGATCGCCGCTGGGTGCGAGCGAAAGCGCGTCAGGCGGACAGCGCCGCCGCCCGGACGTCGTCGGCGACATGCGCCTCGTACCGGGCAAAGTTCTCGGCGAACATCGCCACCAGCCGCTGCGCCTGCGCGTCATAGGCATCCGGATCGGCCCAGGTGCCGCGCGGGTCGAGCAGCCCCGGGTCGACGCCCGCGGCGGCAAGCGGCACCTCGAACCCGAAGTTCGGATCGCGCCGGAACGTCGCATTCCCGAGCGACCCGTCGAGCGCCGCCGTCAGCAGCGCCCGCGTCGCCGCGATCGGCATCCGCCGCCCGACCCCGTGCGCCCCCGCGGTCCAGCCGGTGTTGACCAGCCAGCAGGAAGCCCCGGCCCGCGCGATCCGGTCGCGCAGCATCGCCCCGTAGACCTCCGGCCGCCGCGGCATGAACGGCGCCCCGAAGCAGGTCGAGAAGGTCGGCGTCGGCTCCGTCACCCCCCGCTCGGTCCCCGCCACCTTGGCGGTGAACCCCGACAGGAAGTGATACATCGCCTGCGCCGGCGTCAGCCGCGCGATCGGCGGCAGCACCCCGAAGGCGTCGCAGGTCAGCATGACGATGTTGCGCGGCTCGCCGCCGCGCGCGCTCGGGCTCGCGTTCGAGATCGCCTCCAGCGGATACGCGCAGCGGGTGTTGGCAGTCAGGCTGTCGTCGGTGAAGTCGAGGACATGCGTCACCGGATCGTAGACCATGTTCTCGACGACGGTGCCGAAGCGGCTGGTCGTCGCATAGATCTCCGGCTCGGCCTCGGCGCTCAGGTTGATCGTCTTGGCGTAGCAGCCGCCCTCGAAGTTGAAGGTGCCCTCGTCCGACCAGCCATGCTCGTCGTCGCCGATCAGCACCCGCGCCGGATCGGCCGAGAGCGTGGTCTTGCCGGTCCCCGACAGCCCGAAGAAGACCGCCACGTCGTCGGGATCGTCCTTGCCGTGGTTGGCCGAGCAGTGCATCGGCATCACGCCCTTCGCGGGCAGCAGGTAGTTGAGCAGCGTGAACACTGCCTTCTTGTTCTCGCCGGCATAGGCGGTGCCGCCGATCAGGATCAGCCTTTGCTCGAACGAGATCGCGATCACCGTCTCCGAGTTGCAGCCGTGCCTGGCCGGATCGGCCTTGAAGCTCGGGCAGTTGAGGATGGTGAACTCGGGCAGGAACCGCCGGAGCTCCGACCGCTCCGGCCGGCGCAGCAGGTGGCGAATGAAGAGCCCGTGCCACGCCAGCTCGGTGATCACCCGCACGTTGAGCCGGTAGCTCGGGTCGGCCCCCGCGTAGAGATCCTGCACGAAAAGCTCGCCGCCCTTCACATGCGCGTGCATGTCGGCCGACAGCGCCGCGAACTGCGCCGGCGTCAGCGCGTTGTTGTTCTCCCACCACACGTGCGGCACCACCGAGGGCTCGCGGACCACGAACTTGTCCTTCGGGCTGCGCCCGGTATGCCGTCCGGTCGAGACCAGCAAGGCCCCGCCGAGACCCAGATCCCCCTCGCCACGCGCGATCGCGGCCTGCACCAGTGACGGCTCGAGCAGGTTGTAGTGGACACGCCCCACGCCGGAGAACCCGCTGAGGTCGAGCGTGGCCCGCGGATTGACCTCTTCCTGCATCTTGAACACCGTCGTCATGCGCTGCATACCCCGCTGCAATCGGGCGGCCGACCGCCCTCGAAACACGCCGTCACCATCCCGGCCTTTGCCGCATCGCAGCATGCGCCGGTCTGCGACTTATAGCATGCCAAACGCCCACTCGGGCGGGACAACGGGAGCTATCGGCCGGTGCCGACACAAAATTGCGCCCAGCGCTGTCATAAGTTGTTCAATTGCGCGCGCGCTTGTTTTCGCACCGCACCAAAGGGAACGCCGACGGGCGCGAGCACATGAACGCGGAACCCGCAGATTCGCTGATCGTGCACGGGTCTTGCGTCACGATCGCCGGACGCGGGATCCTGATCCTCGGTGCGTCAGGTTCGGGGAAGTCGCGACTAGCGCTTGGCCTGATCGGGAGAGGCGCATCGCTGGTGGCCGACGATCGGGTCGAGCTCCTCCCGAAGGGCGCCTCCCTGGTGGCGCGGGCGCCGGAGCGGCTCGTCGGGCTGATCGAGGCACGGGGGCTCGGCATCCTCCGCATCCCGGCGGTGCCCGAGGCCCCGCTGACGCTCGCAGTCGACCTCGACCGGCCGGCCTCGGCACGAATGCCACACCCTGTGACAATCACGCTCTTGGGAGTTCGGGTCGAATTGATTTCCGGTGGAGAATTCCCAAATCTTGAAGCGGTGTTGACCATTTTCGTGCAGAACGGCCGCGCCTTTCCGGATTGAGGCAAGCACGGACGGGCTGTTGGGCACGGGGTTAAGAGGTGGCTGAGGCAGAACGCTCCGGGCAGGAGCCCATCGTGATCGTAAGCGGACCGGCCGGCTCCGGGCGGTCGACCGCCATAGGTGCGCTCGAGGACCTGGGCTTCGAGGCGATCGACAACCTGCCGATCAGCTTTCTGCCGCGCCTTCTGCCCGACGCGCCCGAACGGGCGTTGGTGATCGGTATCGACCCGCGCAACCGGGACTTCGCCGTGTCGCGCGTGCTCGCGGCGCTCGACGCGGTTCGGGTCGAAACCGGCGTGAGGCCGAGACTCGTCTATCTCGACTGTGATGGATCGACGCTGCTCAAGCGCTACAGCGAGACCCGGCGCCGGCATCCGCTCAGCCCCGAGGAGTCCCCGCTGGTCGGCATCGAGCGCGAACTCGAGTTGCTTGCGCCGCTTCGTGCCCGCGCCGACGTCCTGATCGACACCCACGCGATGACGCCGCGCGAGTTGCGCGCCGAGATGGCACGGTATTTCGGCGAGGGCGGCCGTCGCGGCGGCTTGGTCATCATGCTGCAGTCGTTCTCCTACAAGCGCGGCGTGCCTTCGGGCACCGACATGGTGATCGACGTGCGGTTCCTGAAAAACCCGCACTGGGATCCGCAGCTCCGGTCGCGGGACGGCCGTGACCCCGATGTCAAGGCCTTCGTCGAGGCCGACCCCGCCTACGCGCCGTTTTACGCGCGGCTGGTCGACTTGGTGAGCTTCTTGCTGCCGGCCTACCGGGCCGAGGGGAAGAGCTACTTCGGGCTCGGCCTGGGCTGCACCGGCGGCAGGCATCGCTCGGTAGTGCTGATCGAACAACTTGCGAAATCGCTTGCGGACAAAGGGTGGCCCGTGTCTATTCGACATCGCGACCTGGAGCAGGCGGCCGACGACGTGGCTTCGGGTTTAGGAGTTGGTATCGCGTGATCGGAATCGTTATCGTCGCCCACGATGGTCTTGCCCGGGGATACCTGGCAGCCCTCGAGCACGTCGTCGGACAGCATCCCGGAACCGTTGCAGTCTCGATCGATGCGAACGACAGCTGCCGGTCGAAGCAGGCCGAAGTCGATGCCGCGGTCGCCCTCGTGGACAAGGGCGAGGGCGTGGCGGTGGTCACGGACATCTTCGGCTCGACCCCGTCGAACCTCGCGATGGGCGCCTGTCGCAAGACCCCCAACCGGCGCATTCTTTACGGCGCCAATATGCCCCTGCTCATCCAACTCGCCAAGGCGCGGCACAAGCCGCTCAACGACGCAGTTGCTTCCGCCTTGACCGCGGGCCGCAAGTACATCAACTGCGTGGACGGGCTGAGCTCGAACGGGGTGCCTGTCGCCCTCTGACCCTTCGGCCGGGGCGCGCGAATGCAGTTCCTCCTGGAGATCATCAACGAGAAGGGCCTCCATGCCCGGGCATCGGCCAAGTTCGTCGAGACGGTCGAGCGCTTCGACGCCAGCGCGCTGGTGAGCCGAGACGGAATGCAGGTCTCCGGCGACTCGATCATGGGGCTGCTGATGCTCGGTGCCGGCTGCGGCACCTCGGTCGACGTCGTCGTGGAGGGGACCGAGGCCGATGCGCTCGCCGCGGCGCTGCGGGCACTGGTTGCCGACCGCTTCGGCGAACCGACCTGACAGGGAGCCGGCGATGGCCGAGCCTGACGAAGACCAGGACGGCGGGGCCGCGTCGGTCCTATCATCACGGCAATCTTCGCGAGGCGCTGGTGACAGCGACCCTGAAGCTCGTCGAGGAGCGGGGGCCGCTCGGCTTTACGCTGGCCGAGGCGGCGCGGAGCGCGGGGGTGAGCGCGGCGGCGCCCTATCGCCATTTCCGCGGCCGGGACGACCTGATCGAGGAAGTGGCGCGCCGCGGCTTCGTCATGTTCGCCGAGCAGCTGGAGCGGGCGTCGAACGACGGGCGCTCCACTCCGCTCGCCGCGTTCATGGCGCTCGGGCGCGCGTATCTCGACTTCGCGCGGCAGAACCCGGGCTATTATGTGGCGATGTTCGAGAGCGGGGTGTCAATCGCGGGGAACGGGGATCTGGCGCGCGCCGCCGAGCGGGCGCTGGCGTTGCTGGTGAAGGCGGCCGACCGGTTGGCGGCGGGCCTGCCGGCCGACCGGCGGCCGCCGCCAACCATGGTCGCGAACCACATCTGGGCGTTCAGCCACGGCGTGGTCGAACTCTTCGGGCGCGGGCGACCAGGGGCGCGCGGCCCGTGGTCGGCGGACGAGATGCTTGAGAGCGGGACCGCGATCTATCTGCGCGGGCTGGGGGTCATCCCGTTCTGAGGAGCCCCCGCCTCAGGTCAGTGGACGCTGACCGGCGAGAGCTCGTTCTGGCGTGCGACCACGAACGCCTGCGCCCGGTCCGGCACCAGCGCCAGCACGTCGCCGTTGGCGGCGTGGATCGCGTAGAGGTGGTCGAGCGCGGTATGCGCCCGGATCTCGTCGGGCAGGTCGGCGGTCTTTACCTCGCGCACGTAGACGATGCGCTTGGCGGTCTCGGTCTCGCTCTCGGTGGGGATGCTGGGAAAATCGGTCATGACTGCCTCCGTCAGGTTTTCTTGCCGTTGATCTGGATCGAGCGGACGATCGTTTCCGGCGCCTGCCGGTCGAGATCGATGTGCAGGAGCCCGTTCTCGAGTCTGGCACCGGAAACCTCGACGCCTTCGGCCAGCACGAAGCTGCGCTGGAACTGGCGCGCGGCGATGCCGCGATGCAGGAAGACCCGGTCTTCCGGTTCGTCCGCCTGCCGGCCCCGCACGGTCAGCTGGTTGTTCTCAAGCGTGATCGCGAGGTCGTCCTCGGCGAAGCCGGCGACCGCCAGCGTGATCCGGTAGGAGGTCTCGCTGCGCTGCTCGATGTTGCAGGGCGGATAGCCGTCGCTGCCCGATTTGGCGGTCCGCTCGACCAGCTGGTCGAGCTGTTCGAACCCCAAGAGGTATGGATGCGAGGCGAAGGTCACCTTGGTCATCTGCGTTCAAGCCCTTGTCTCAAGCGACTCCCGGCGGGGTCCCGATCCGGCAGCCCCGCCGACGTCTGAGATGGGGACCGCGGTCGGGGAAAACAAGAGCGCGCCCGGGACTGGAACGGACCCGCCGCTGCGGGTATAAGCCGAAAGGGACCCCGAGGCTCACGCATGAACAATCCGCCGACGATGCCGCGCGAGGAAGTTTTGCGCGTCAAGCTCGAGCTCCTGCAGCGCGAGCACCGCGACCTCGACGACGCGATCGCCGCGCTCGATGCCGGGGGGCGCGCCGACGCGCTGACGCTGCGGCGGCTGAAGAAGCGCAAGCTTCTGCTCAAGGACGAGATCCAGCGGATCGGCGACGAGATCACGCCGGACATCATCGCCTGAGGCGCCCCGACGCCGCGCGATCTGCGCGCACTGCTCGCGTGCGAGCAGATCCGTAATATCTTGAAATCGTTGGATATTGCCTTTCCGCGTTAAGCGCGGCTTTACCTTTTCCGACACGGGACGCCAGCGAAGTGGCGTCTTGCGCAAGGCCCCTCCACCGCTATAGTCGCGCGCTCACGAAAGCGGGGGAGCGTCGTGCCGGAAGCGTTGGTCGGCATCGTCATGGGCAGCCAGTCCGACTGGGAGACCATGCGCGCCGCGGCGGAAGTGCTGGAGACGCTCGGCGTGCCGCACGAGATCCGCATCGTCTCGGCGCACCGCACGCCCGACCGGATGTTCGCCTATGCCGAGGCCGCGGCCGGCCGCGGCCTGCGGGCGATCATCGCCGGCGCCGGCGGAGCGGCGCACCTGCCGGGGATGCTGGCGGCGAAGACGCGCCTGCCGGTGCTGGGGGTGCCGATGCAGTCCAAGGCGCTGAACGGGCTCGATTCGCTGCTCTCGATCGTGCAGATGCCCAAGGGCGTGCCGGTGGGCACGCTGGCGATCGGACCGGCGGGCGCCGCCAACGCCGGGCTTCTCGCGGCAGCGATCCTCGCCACCACCGATGCGGAGCTTGCGGCGCGGCTCGACGCCTGGCGCGCGGCGCAGGGCGAGGCGATCGCCGAGGCGCCCGATGGCGCCTGAGCCGCTGCCACCCGGAAGCCGGATCGGCATCCTCGGCGGCGGACAGCTCGGGCGGATGCTGGCGGTCGCCGCGGCGCGGCTGGGGATGCGCACCTGCATCTTCGAGCCCGCGGCCGAGCCGCCCGCGGCGCAGGTCGCGAACGCGGTGATCCGCGCCGGCTACGACGACGCGGCGGCGCTGCGGGCCTTCGCCGGCGGGGTCGACGTGGTGACCTACGAGTTCGAGAACGTCGAGCTCGACGGCGGTCGACGTGCTGGCGCCGCTGGTGCCGGTGCGGCCCGGCCGGCGGGCGCTCGAAGTGGCGCAGGATCGGCTGGTGGAGAAGGAGTTCCTGCGCGGCCTGGGGCTCGCCACGGCGCCGTTCCGGACGGTCGACGGGCCGGAGGATCTCGCCGAGATGATGGCCGCGCTCGGCCCGCCCGCGATCCTGAAGACCCGCCGGCTCGGCTACGATGGCAAGGGACAGGTGCGGCTCGATGCCGGCGCCTCCGCCGGCGAGGCCTGGGTCGCGGTCGGGGGGGCGCCCTCGATCCTCGAAGGCTTCGTCGACTTCGAGCGCGAGATCTCGGTGATCGCGGCGCGCGGGCTCGATGGCGCGGTCGCCGCGTTCGACCCCGGCGAGAACGAGCATCGCGACGGCATCCTGTTTCGCACCCGGGTTCCCGCGCGCGTCCCGGCGGCGCTGGCGCAGGACGCCGTGCTCACCGCCGGGCGCATCCTCACGGCGCTCGACTACGTGGGGGTGATCGGGGTCGAGCTCTTCGTGACCCGCCGCGGACTGGTGGTGAACGAGATCGCGCCCCGGGTGCACAATTCCGGCCACTGGACCGAGGCCGCCTGCCTGATCGACCAGTTCGAGCAGCACGTGCGCGCGATCTGCGGCTGGCCGCTCGGCGACGGCGGGCGGCACTCGGATGCCGAGATGGAGAACCTGCTCGGCGACGCGGCCGCCGCAGCACCGTCGATCGAGGGCGCGCGGGTGCAGCTCTACGGCAAGACCGAGGCGCGGCCGGGTCGGAAGATGGGGCATCTCACCCGCATCGCGGCGAAGAGCCCGTGAGCAACCCCCGCATCGCCGTCCGCGCGGTGATCGTGGTCGAGGGCCGCGTGCTTCTGGTCAACGCCTATCCGGGCGAGGAGAGCGACCTCTGGGTGCCGCCGGGCGGCGGCGCCGAGGTGGGCACGAGCCTGCACGACAACCTCGTGCGCGAGGTCCACGAAGAGACCGGCCTCGGCATCCGTCCGGGCCGGCTGATCGGCGTGTCGGAGTTCCACAACCCGCAGACCGGCTTCCACCAGGTCGACCTCCTGTTCCGGGCACGGCTGGTCGGCCCGGCCGAGACGCGGCTCGCCGATCCCGAGGGGGTGGTCAACCGTTTGCGCTGGGCGAGCGAGCCGGAGCTCGCGCGCCTGCGGGTCAAGCCCGGTATCCTCGCGCGCGTCGCCTTCTCGCGAGGCGCGCTGGTGCACGAGGATCTGGACCGGATGGTTCCCTGACCGGTCAGGCGTAGACCGACTCGCGCCCGAAGTGCCGGGTCAGCAGGTAGTAGACGACCGCGCGGTGCTTGTTGCGGTTCGATCGTCCGTAGGTGTCGAGCGCCTTGTCGATGCCGGCGGTCAGTTCCGGCCCTTCCGCGAGGCCGAGCTTGCGGATCAGGAAGTTCTTGCGGATCCGGTCCAGCTCTTCGGGATCGGTCCCGGCCACGGTCGCGGCATCGTCACGGTAGATCGCCGGGCCGAGGCCGACCGCCACCTTGGTCAGGAGCGCCATGTCTGGCGTGACGCCGCACTTCTGCTCCAGATCGCCGGCGTAGAGCGCGATCAGGTCATCGCGTTTACTCATCGTCCTTGTCTCCCCCTTGCGCCCGTCTCAATCGCTCGGGCGCCGTCAGCATACCTGCGCAGCGTAACGGGGCAAGCGCGCCGCCGCGCCGCGGGCGGGCTCTTGCCGCTCAGGCAGCGGCCGTCGCGCGCAGGTTCAGATCCCGGCTGAAGAGATCGCCGGGGTCGTAGCGGCGCTTCACCTCCGCGAGTCGCGCGAAGTGCGCCTCACCGAAGGCGGCGTGAACCGCCGCGTCGGACAACTCGCTGTTGAAGTTGAGCAAATGGCTGCCGTGCGCGAAGGGCTCCATCGCCTCGAAGAAGGCGCGCGACCAGGCGATGTGCCTGGGGCTCTCGGCCGCATCCAGCCACTGCGCGGTCATCCCCACGTTGTAGTCGGTCCCGCGCTGGACGAAGGCCGAGCTCTCCGGATCGACGCGCCCGGCGGCGCCGCCGTAGTATTCGATCAGCGTGGCGGAAAGCGGCGACTCCATCCGGTTCGGCGTGGTCGACGACCACCTCGATGACCTCGTCGGTCAGCCCGTGCACGAAGCTCGACCGCCAGTAGTTGCGCGACCCGTCGGCAAAGGCGCCGTCGAGCAGCTGCTGCATTGCCGGGAAGGGCATCGGCTCGATGGTGTCGGCGACGGGCGGCCCGAAGGCGCGCAGCGGTGCGAGCGCATGCTCGCCCTCGGCGATATCGCCCGACCAGCAGGCGAGCGCGATGCAGACCGGCATGCCGTCGGGCGAGGTCACCATCGCGCAATGGCAGGTGAGCTCCTCCTGCGCCCGGGCCATGAAGTCGCCGTAGAAGCGGAGCAGATCGCCCGCGCGGTCGCGCGGCCAGACCAGCATGCCGCCGAGGATCGTCGAGACCGGGTGGGCGCGGAAGGTGAAGGAGGTGACCACGCCGAAGTTGCCGCCGCCGCCCTTGAGCGCCCAGAAGAGATCGGGGTTCTCCTCGGCGCTCGCGGTCAGGAGGTCGCCGTCGGCGCCGACGACCTGCATCGAGGCGACGTTGTCGCAGCTGAGGCCGTAGCGGCGGACGAGCCAGCCGACGCCGCCGCCGAGGGTGAGGCCGGCGATGCCGGTCTTCGAGACGATGCCGGCGGGGACGGCGAGGCCGTAAGCGTGGGTCTCGCGGTCCATGTCGCCGAGGGTGGCGCCGCCCTGGACGCGGACGGTGCGCGCGGCCGGGTCGACGATGACGCCGCGCATCTCGCTGAGGTCGATGACGAGGCCGTCGTCGCAGAGTGCCCGGCCGGCGACGTTGTGTCCGCCGCCGCGGACGGTGACGCGGGTGCCGTGCGCCGCGGCGAAGCGGACCGCGGCGACGACGTCGGCGGTGCCGCGGCAGCGGACGATCAGCCCCGGCCGGCGGTCGACGGCGGCGTTCCAGATCGAGCGCGCGGAGTCGTAGTCGGCGTCGCCGGGGCGGATGGCCCGGCCGGCGAGGCCGGCCGCGAATTCGTCGATGACGGCAGCGGCGACCGCGGCGCCGCTCTTTGACAGAAGTGCAGTCATGTTGGCATCCTCCCGGTTCGCCCGCAGTGGGAAGCGCTCACCTTAGCACATTCCCGGCTGCCCGGGGCGGTGCTCAGAGCGCGGCGAGGAGGAAGAGGCGCGGGAAGGGCAGCAGGATGGTGCCGTCGGGATGCGCCGGGTAGGCGGCGGCAATCGCGGCGCGGTAGCGGTCGAGGAAGGCGGCCGCCTCGTCGGCGGCGAGCGGCGCGAGGAAGGGGCGCAGGCCGGTCGCGCGCAGCCAGTCGACCACCGCGTCGGGGCCGGCGAGCGGGTGGTGGTAGGTGGTGCGCCAGATCTCGAGCCGGGCGGTGCGCGGGCGCATGAGCCGCCAGTACCAGTCGGCCGGGTGGCGGTCGGCGCGCGCGGCGGTCGCGCCGGCGAGCCGGGCGGCCCAGGGGCCGGCGGCGGCGACCTCGCGCATCAGCCGGTGCGTCGGCTCGTCGAGGTTGTCGGGCATCTGCACCGCCAGCGTGCCGCCGGGCGCGAGCCGGTCGAGGAGGGCGGGAAAGAGCGCCGCGTGGTCGGGAAGCCATTGCAGCGAGGCATTGGCGAAAATGACGTCGAAGCGCTCGGGGCCGTGCCAGCCGGCGATGTCGGCCTGTTCGAAGCGGACGCCGGGCAGCCGGCGGCGGGCGGCCGCCAGCATGTCGGGCGAGGTGTCGATGCCGAGGATCGCGGCGGCCGGGTAGCGCGCGACGAGCAGCTCGGTCGAGTTGCCCGGGCCGCAGCCGAGGTCGGCCGCCGACCCGGCGGCTTCGGGGAGCCGGCCCGCGAGGTCGCGCGCGGGGCGGGTGCGCTCGTCCTCGAAGCGCAGGTAGGAGGCGGAGGACCAGTCGCCGCCTGCCCCCTGCCGGGCGGGGGCGCTCAGGCCTTGCGCCCGCCGGAGGCCGGCGGGGTCGACGGGCGCGAGCCGAGACCGGCGGTCGCCGGGGCCTTCGGCTTCACCTGCTTGGGCTTCTTGACTTCCTTGTTGCTGCGTTTCTGGCCTTTGGCCATGTCGGCTACTCCCGATAGGGGGCCGCCCGGCGACCGGGCGGCGGGCGCGACCCTCGCTGGGCCGCACGCCCTACGACGTGAGTGCGCCAGGCGGCTCGGGGCTGTCAATACCGGGCGTCAGGGTGCGACGGCGCGGCCTTCGGGGCGGCCGGGATCATGCCGGGCGAGAAAAAAAACGGCCGGGCAGAGCCCGGCCGAGTTGGGGAGGAACCATGTCGGCGCGCCGGGTGCGGCGCGCCGGAAATCGTGTCAGCCGCCGTAGACGCTGTCGTAGGCGATCTCGCGGATCGAGAGCCGCGAGATGCCGAGGTCGGCGAGCTCGCGGTCGTTGAGGGCGCCGAGCTCGTCGAGCGTCGCCCGATAGAGCCGGTAGTCGTCGAGCGCCCGGCGAACCCGGGCGATGACGCCCACGCCGCCGAAGCCGCCCTCGAGAGTCGTGATAGCGTTGGCCATCTTCATTTCCTTTCCACTTCTGCGAACCGAGCCGCTGCTCGCGTCCGTCACATCCGGTTCCCGAAGACCGCGCTGCGGGCGGTTCCGGGGAGCGTCCCGCGGGTCATGCCCACGTCGCGCAGTTGCCTGTCCGTCAGCGCATTGAGCTCGGCCAGGGTGGTGCGATAGGCGCGCCACCCGGCGAAGCCCCGACGCACGCTCTCCAGGAGGGAGCCGGCGCTGCGCTCGACTCCCGCCACGAGGGAGCCGGCGTCAGACTTGGCAGCATTTGCCGTCGTCATATCCGTGTCCTTTCGTCTACGTTCGGTTTTGAGCGTTTCCATGTCTTGTGCACCGCAAGATAAGCGACGCGCCCCCAGAAGCAATGCACGAGGTTGAAAAGCCGCCATGCGTATGATGCATGGCTATTAACCATATCGTTATGCTTGATAAAATGTTAGCCGGCGGGTCCAGGGAAAGCGACGGCGTGCAAGCGTGTGCATCGCAGCGACACTCTTGCGCGGGTTTCGATTGCGCAGCAGACCCGGCGCGCTTGATACAAAATCGATCGTGCGGCGGCCGGCGCAGCGGCACCGGGTTTGCCCTTGCCACCCGCCATCGACGGTATGATCTATCCGGGAGGGGCACATTGTCGATGCCCGCCTGCGCCGGAGCCTGCCGATGCCCGTGACCCGTGACGCCGTGCTCGAGGCGCTACGCGCCGTGCCGATGCCCGGTCGGAACGCGAGCCTCGTCGATGCCGACGTGGTGCGGGCGCTGACGATCGAAGCCGACCAGATTCGCTTCCTGCTCGAGGTCGACCCGGCGGAAGGCCCCCGGCTCGAGCCGACCCGTGCCGCCGCCGAGGCCGCGGTCGCGGCCCTGCCGGGGGTCGCGCGGGTGTCGGTGCTGCTGACCGCGCATGCGTCGGCGGAAAAGGCGCCGCCGCCGCCCGACCTGAAGATCGGCCGGCACCCGACGCCGCAGGCCGGGCCGGCCGCGGTACCGGGCGTGCGGCGGATCATCGCGATCGCTTCCGGCAAGGGCGGGGTCGGCAAGTCGACCGTGGCGGCCAACCTCGCGGTGGCGCTGGCGCAGGAGGGAAAGCGCACCGGGCTGCTCGATGCCGATATCTACGGGCCGAGCCAGCCGCGGATGATGGGCACGAGCGAGCGGCCGCGCTCGCCGGACGGCAAGACCATCCTGCCGCTCACCGCCCACGGCGTCACGCTGATGTCGATCGGACTGATGCTGAAGGAAGGCGAGGCGGTCATCTGGCGCGGGCCGATGCTGCAGGGCGCGCTGCAACAGATGATGGGCCAGGTCGCCTGGGGCGAGCTCGACGCGCTGATCATCGACCTGCCGCCGGGAACCGGCGACGTGCAGCTGACGCTGAGCCAGAAGTACGCGATCACCGGCGCCATCATCGTCTCGACGCCGCAGGACGTGGCGCTGCTCGACGCGCGCAAGGCCTACGACATGTTCCTCAAGACCCGCGTGCCGGTGCTCGGGCTGGTCGAGAACATGTCGAGCTACGTCTGCCCCAACTGCGGCCACGAGGCGCATATCTTCGGCCACGGCGGGGCGCGAACCGAAGCGGAGCGGCTGGGGATCCCGTTCCTGGGCGAGATTCCCCTCGAGTTGTCCATTCGGCTCGCCGGGGACGACGGAACGCCGATCGCGGCCGCCCGCCCCGAAGGGGCCGAGGCTCGCGCGTTTCGCACGGTCGCCCGCCGGCTGATCGCAGGCGGTCTCGTCTGACGGCCGCTACCGACCCACTGTCGGGTGGGCCGGTTGCCGATCACACGGTGGCGTTTCGATCAGGCCAGAGCGAAATAGTCGTGCGCAAGCCCCTGGATTTCGATCGTGTGCACACCGGCCGGCTGGTCGATGTCGATCACCAGCTTGTCGTTCCCGCCGTCGCTGATATGCACCTTGGGCGAGGCGCCTGCCAGTTCGTGCAGGTCGGCGACACTGTCGATGATCGTACCGTTGGTGGTCACCCACAGGAAGTTTCCACCCTTCTCCCCCCAGAAGGTGCCGCCCTTGTAGTTGTAGAGCTCGATGGTGTCGCCTTCGCTGAAGTCGAGACCGACCACAACGTCCTTTTCACCGCGCGCATCGAACATGAATGCGTCCGCCTGTCCGTTACCGATCGGGTCGGGCTTGACCGGTTCGGGCGGATTCGTGGGTTGCGGCGGCGCCTTCACGTCGTCGAGCGTCGTTCCGAGCGACACGATCTCGTTGCCGGAAATCGTCCAGGACGCCGGCGGACCGCCCTTGACCGGTGCCCAGTTCGCGCCGCTGGCGTCGGGCGCGACGTGAACGATGTTGTCGGTGATGCTGACGTCGGTCGCGGCCTGGTCGACGCGGATCGCCGGAATGTGGCCCATCCGGTCGGACGGGAAGGCGGTGTCCTGCAGGACGATGTTGTCCTGAACGGTGAGTCCGACGGTCTGGCCCACCGAGACAGCGGTTACCGCGCCGGAGAGAACCGTGTTGCCCTCAATCGTGACGTCCTGGAAGAAGGTCGAACGATTGCCCGTACTGTTGGCAAGACCGTTCGACAGATAGATGCCGTGGCTTGTCCCGTTGTGGGTCTCGATAAGATTGTCCCGAATGACCACGTTGCTGAGCGGGTCGTTGGTGCCACTGTTGTAGAACTGCATGCCGTCACTGTGCTTGACCCCGCTCGGCGTATCCAGTTCGACCGTGTTTCCCTCGAAGAGCGCATCGTGGACGCCGCCGACGATCATGCCGTCCAGCGAGATATCGGAGATGTGGTTGTTGCGGATCGTCAGGTCGGTGGTCGAACCGAGCCAGACGCCGGTCATGACACCCTTGATAGTCGTGTTCTCCAGAACGAACCCGTCGGACTTGTTGACCACGACGCCGTTGCCGCTGCCGTAGGCATTCGAACCCGTCATGCCATCGAAGGTGGCGTTTCGGACGCTCACGTCGGAGGAGTTCGACGACGTTGAAAGCCTGCCGTCCGCCCCGGTGCTGTCGGTAAAATTCACGCCGTCGAAGTGCAGGTTCGACACCTTGCCCAGCGAGACACCGGAAAAGGAAACGTTTGCGCCTTTGGCGGCGGTAATCGTCGCGTCGTTGAAGTCCTTGTTCACCGCCGAGAGGGAATACGTCCCACTCGGTGAGCTCGATCGTCGTGCCCTGGCTAGCTGCCTTCAAGGCAGTGAGAAGTTCCGCACTCGTAGAAACAACAACAGTAGCCATGGACGTTTGTCCCCCTCGTGTAGGCCTGAAGATAGAAGACGGGACGGATTGATTGCGGATCCCTCCAGCCTTGCGGTATGCGCGCCGTAACTCTCCAGCGGCCCGCCCCCCGGCACGGCCGCCGTCGTTGGTTCAAGTGATTCGGACAGATCAACCCGCTCAGCGGGCCGCGCCCCCCACGTCGCAAGAGCACAGGGCAAATAGTCGCACCCACGCTCGCAAGTTCAGCAGCAAATCGGCCTAAAAGCCGAACCGGATCCCCGTGCAGTTTTTAATCCGACGCTCGAACCGGCCATCTGCACGCGGGACGCTTCTTGGAATATTGGTTAACGGGTGAGTCGACGCCGCTCAAGGCCCGGTCATCTGGAAATTACGCCATAGGCGATTTATTGCCTGCGGCCCTGATCGGATCGCGATACGGAAATTCTCCCGCGATTACCGGCGGAACGGCGTTCCGAAGCGCGGCAAACCGAGCGGGTGCTTCGCCCTGCGCCCGGCCCCGTAGCCCGTGCCGGCGCGTGCGACGCGCCCGCAATCGGCGGCGGCTTGCCATGAATCGGCAAAAATATACTGTTCGACAAGGTGATTCTGCCGACGGCCGAGCATCCGCGGGGCGCCTCCGGCCGGACAAGGCGGCAAAACAGGGAGAAGAAAGATGAAGCGTATTCTGCTCGCGACTGCGATCGTCAGCGTTGCGGCGACCGGGGCGTGGGCCCAGACGGCGACCAACATCGGCATCATCCTCGGCTTTACCGGGCCGCTGGAGTCGATCACCCCGGCGATGGCCGCCTCGGCCGAGCTCGCGCTCAAGGAGGCCTCCGACTCGGGCAAGCTGCCCGACGGCATGACGCTGGCGCCGAGCCGCGCCAACTCGACCTGCATCGACGCCGCCGCCGCCACCACCGCGGCGCAACAACTGGTCAATGCCCAGAAGGTCGCGGCCATCGTCGGCGCCGACTGCTCGGGCGTCACCACCGCGATCGCGAACAACGTCGCGGTGCCCGCGGGGGTGGTGATGGTCTCGCCGTCGGCGACCTCTCCGGCCCTCTCGACGATCAACGACAACGGCTACTTCTTCCGCACCGCCCCCTCCGACGCACGCCAGGGCGAGATCATCGCCGACATCGTCAAGGAGAAGGGCATCGACGAGGTCGCCGTCACCTACACCAACAACGACTACGGCAAGGGCCTCGCGGAATCGTTCGCGACCGCCTTCGAGGCCGCCGGCGGCAAGGTGGCGATCTCGGCGGCGCACGAGGACGGCAAGGCGGACTATTCCGCCGAAGTCGGGGCGCTGCAGGCCTCGGGCGCCAAGACGCTGATGGTCTTCGGCTACGTCGACCAGGGCGGCGTCGGCATCGTGCAGGCCTCGCTCGACACCGGCGCCTTCGACAGCTTCTTCTTCGGCGACGGCATGTACGGCCAGAGCCTGATCGACAAGATCGGCGACGAGATCAACGGCAAGGTCATCGGCACGCTGCCCGGCGTCGAGGGCGAGTCGGCCGACAAGTTCGCGGCCTATGCCAAGGCGAACGGCATGGATCCGACCGGCACCTACGTGCCGGAGAGCTACGACGCCGGGGCGCTGATCGCGCTCGCGATCGCCGCGGCCGGCAGCGCCGACCGCACCGCGATCCGCGACAAGATCATGGATGTGGCCAATGCGCCGGGCGAGAAGATCTTCGCGGGCGAGCTCGCCAAGGGGATCGAGCTTGCCGCGGCGGGCACGGACATCGACTACGAGGGTGCCACCGGCGTCGAGCTGGTCGGGCCGGGCGAGGCCCGCGGCTCCTACCGGGTCTACGAGATCAAGGACAACAAGGCCGAGACGCTCGGTTTCCGATGATCCCGCAGCATGGCCGGTCCCCCCGGACCGGCCGCAGCCCGCGGATGGGAGCCTGAATGATCCGCGTCGAGGATCTGCACATGCACTTCGGCGGCATCCGTGCCGTCGACGGCGTGTCGATCGAAATCCCCGACCGCTCGATCACCGGCCTGATCGGCCCCAACGGCGCCGGCAAGTCGACGCTGTTCAACGTCATCGCGGGGCTGTTCCCGCCGACCTCCGGCCGGGTCTGGCTCGACGGCGAGGAGATCACCGGCCTGCCGCCGCACGCGCTGTTCCACAAGGGGCTGCTGCGGACCTTCCAGATCGCGCACGAGTTCTCGACGCTGAGCGTGCGCGAGAACCTGATGATGGTGCCGGCAGAGCAGCCCGGCGAGACGCTCTGGGACACCTGGTTCCGCGCCGGCCGGGTGCGCGCGCGCGAGGCGGAGGTGCGGACCAAGGCCGACGAGGTGATCGACTTCCTCGAGATCAGCCACGTCTCGGACGAGCTCGCCGGCAATCTCTCGGGCGGGCAGAAGAAGCTGCTCGAGCTCGGCCGCACGATGATGGTCGATCCCAAGATCGTGTTTCTCGACGAGGTGGGCGCCGGGGTCAACCGGACGCTGCTCGGGACGATCGCCGATGCGATCCTGCGGCTCAACCGCGAGCGCGGCTATACCTTCTGCCTCGTCGAGCACGACATGGATTTCATCGCCAGGCTCTGCCAGGACGTGATCGTCATGGCCGAGGGCAAGCTGCTCGCGCATGGCGAGCCCGGCGCGGTGATGAAGAACGAGGCGGTGATCGAGGCCTATCTCGGCCGCGGGCTGAAGAACAAGCGCAAGCGCGCAGGGACGGCGCCGTGAGCTTTCTGATCGGCGACGCGATGACCGGGGGATACGGCGGCGCCGATATCCTGCACGAGTGCACCATCGCCGTCGACAAGGGCGAGATCGCGGTGATCGTCGGCCCGAACGGGGCGGGAAAGTCGACCGCGATGAAGGCGGTCTTCGGGATGCTGAAGCTGCGCGGCGGCCAGGTCCGGCTCGACGGGCAGGACATCACCGCGCTCTCGCCGCAGCAGCGGGTGCACGCCGGCATGGGCTTCGTGCCGCAGACCTCGAACGTCTTCACCTCGATGACCGTCGAGGAGAACCTCGAGATGGGCGCCTATATCCGCGACGACGACTTCGCCGAGACGATGGAGCAGGTGTTCACGCTGTTCCCGATCCTGAAGCAGAAGCGGCGGCAGCCGGCGGGCGAGCTCTCGGGCGGGCAGCGCCAGCAGGTGGCGGTCGGGCGGGCGCTGATGACCCAGCCGAAGGTGCTGATGCTCGACGAGCCCACCGCCGGGGTCTCGCCGATCGTGATGGACGAGCTCTTCGACCGGATCCTCGAGGTCGCCGCCACCGGGCTCGCGATCCTGATGGTCGAGCAGAACGCGCGGCAGGCGCTGAACATCGCCGACCGCGGCTACGTGCTGGTGCAGGGCCGCAACCGCTACACCGACACCGGGGAGGCGCTGCTCGCCGACCCGGAGGTGCGGCGCACCTTCCTCGGGGGATGACGATGGAGAACCTGCTCAACGCCTTCGTCCTCCTCTCCAACTTCGTCCTCGTCCCGGCGATCACCTACGGCTCGCAGCTCGCGCTCGGGGCGCTCGGGGCGACGCTGATCTATGCGGTGCTGCGGTTCTCCAACTTCGCCCACGGCGACCTGATGGCGATCGGCACGATGGGGGTGATCCTGCCGACCTGGTGGCTGCAGGCGCACGGGGTCAGCTTCGGCGTGCTGCCGACGGCGCTCATCGCGCTGCCCGCCGGGATCCTCGTCGCGGTGATCCTGTGCCTGCTCACCGATCGCTGGGTCTACCGCTTCTACCGCAGCCGGCGCAGCCCGCCGGTGATCTTCGTGATCGCGAGCGTCGGGGTGATGTTCATCTACAATGCGCTGACCCGTTTCGTGATCGGCACCGACGAGCAGCGCTTCGAGGACGGCGCGCGCTTCGTGATCCGTGCCGGCGACTTCAAGAAGATGACCGGCCTGAGCGAGGGGCTCGCGATCCGGACCTCGCAGGTCATCACCGTGGTGGTGATGATCGTGACCGTCACCGCGGTCTTCTGGTTCCTGCAGAAGACCCGCACCGGCAAGGCGATGCGCGCCTATTCCGACAACGAGGATCTGGCGCTCTTGTCCGGCATCAGCCCGGAGCGGGTGGTGATGATCACCTGGATCCTGGTTGCGGCGCTCGCCACCATCGCCGGCACGCTCTACGGGCTCGACAAGTCGTTCCGGCCGTTCACCTATTTCCAGCTCCTGCTGCCGATCTTCGCCGCCGCCATCGTCGGCGGCATCGGCCAGCCGTTCGGCGCCATCCTCGGCGGGTATCTGATCGCCTTTTCCGAGGTGATGGTGACCTATGCCTACAAGGGCTTTCTCGCCTACATCCTGCCCGAATCCTGGCAGCCCTCCGGGCTCGTGCAGCTGCTCGGCACCGACTACAAGTTCGCGGTCTCGTTCATCATCCTGGTGGTGGTGCTGCTGGTGCGACCGACCGGCATCCTGCGGGGGCGCGAGATATGACCGGCACCCGGCGGATCGTCGTCCTCTACCTCGCGATGGCGGCCCTGATCGTCGCGACCGGGATGCTGCAGGGCTGGGTGGTCGGGCTGACGATCCTCAACCTCTGCCTGATCTCGGCGGTCATGGCGCTCGGGGTGAACATCCAGTGGGGCTACGCCGGGCTGTTCAACTCCGGCATCATGGGTTTCGCCGCGCTCGGCGGGGCGGCGGTGGTGCTGGTGTCGATGCCGCCGGTGAAGGGCGCGCTGTCGGCGGGCGGCTGGAACCTCGGCCTCGCGGCGCTCTTCATCGTCCTCACCATCGCCGCGGCGCTGTTCGTGCGCGAGCGGGCGCCGGATTACCTGCGCGGCATCCTCGGGCTGGTCACGGTGGCGTTCGGCTATTTCCTGATGCGGATCTTCCTCGATCCCGCGAGCCAGGCGATCGAGGCGATCGACCCCTCCTCGGCCGGATATCTCGGCGGGCTGGGGCTGCCGGTGCTGATCGCCTGGGCGGTCGGCGGGCTTTTCGCCGCGGGTGCGGCCTACCTGGTGGGCAAGGTCGCGCTGGGGCTGCGCTCGGACTATCTCGCGATCGCCACCCTCGGCATCGCCGAGATCATCCTCGCGGTCCTGAAGAACGAGAACTGGCTGACCCGCGGGGTCAAGAACGTCACCGGCCTGCCGCGGCCGCTGCCCGACGAGCGGGTGCTGCAGGACGCGCCGTGGATCGCGGATCTCGCGGCGCGCTTCGGGGTCGACGTGCCGACGGCGGCGGCGGTGGTGGTGCGGCTCGGCTATGCGGCGATCTTCATCGCGGTGCTTCTCGTCATCCTCTGGCTCTGCGAGCGGGCGCTGCGCTCGCCCTGGGGGCGGATGATGCGGGCGATCCGCGACAACCGCGACGCCGCCGAGGCGATGGGCAAGGACGTGACCGCGCGGCATCTGCAGACCTTCGTGCTCGGCTCGGCGGTGACCGGGATCGCCGGCGCGATGCTGGTGACGCTCGACGGGCAGTTCACGCCGGGGTCGTACAACCCGCTGCGCTACACCTTCCTGATCTGGGTGATGGTGATCGTCGGCGGGTCGGGGAACAACTGGGGCGCCGTCCTCGGCGGTTTCCTGATCTGGTACGTCTGGGTGATGGCGGAGCCGGCCGGGACCTGGATCATGCAGGCGCTTTCGTCCGGCCTGACGCCGGGAAGCTTCTGGCAGCAGCACCTGCTGGCGGCGTCGCCGCACTTCCGGCTGCTGCTGATGGGGCTGATCCTGCTGATCGTCCTCCGCTTCGCGCCGCAGGGGCTGATCCCCGAGCGCAGCGCGCGGCGCTGAGCCATCGGCGCTTTGAGCGCCGTTCGCCCGCCTGCGCGGGCTCGGTCCTCACGGCCGGAGACCTGCGCCCTTGCGCCTTTGCGCCCGGGCGCGTCGCCTGCGGCCCGAGGGGGGCCCTCGCCGGCCCCCCTCGACCCCCCCGGCACTGCCCGATAGGAACGAAGGCGGGGCGCGGTGCGGGCGCGCGCTCTCCTGCGGCTGGCCGGCGGAGGCGCGCCGCTGGCGGCATGGGCGCGATCATGGTCAAGGCGTTGCTTCTGAGGTGAAGGAACTCGTGTGTTAAGCAATCGGCAGCCGGTCGTCCGATGACGCGCCGGATGATCGGGCCGCTGCTCTTCGGCATCCTCGGGGTGACCGTCCTCGTCTGGCTCGGGGTGTGGCAGGTGCAGCGGCTGGCCTGGAAGACCGCGATCCTCGCCGAGATCGACGCGCGCCTCGCGGCGGCGCCGGTGGCGGTGCCGGCGGCGCCCGATCCGGCGCGGGACCGCTACCTGCGGGTGCGGGCGGCGGGGACGATCGGGCCGGGGGAGCTCGACGTCTACACCTCGGTGCCGGAGCGGGGGGTCGGCTACCGGGTGATCGTGCCGCTGACGCTCGATGACGGGCGGACGATCCTGCTCGACCGCGGGTTCGTGCCGATCGGCGCCAAGGACGCGCCCCGGCACCTCGGGCCGATCGCGGTCGAGGGGACGCTGGCCTGGCCGGACGAGACCGACCGCTTCACCGCCGCGCCCGACCGGGTGAAGAACATCTGGTTCGCCCGCGACGTGCCGCTTGATGGCCGAGGCGCTGGGGACGGCGCCGGTGATGCTGGTGACGGCGGCGAGCGACGACCCGGGCGGGCCGATGCCGCTGCCGCAGACGGTCAACATCCCGAACGACCACCTGCAGTACGCGATCACCTGGTTCGCGCTCGCGGTGGCCTGGGCGATGATGACAGGCTACCAGCTTTATCGTATCAAGCGCCGGATCGACTGAAGGAATTGCCTGCCTGATGCATTACGTCTCGACCCGCGGCACCGCTCCGAGGCTCGAATTCGGGGAGGCGATGCTCGCGGGTCTCGCGCGCGACGGCGGGCTCTACGTTCCGGAGAGCTGGCCGCAGATGTCGCAGGCCGAGATCGCCGCGCTGGCCGGGGTGCCCTACGCCGAGGTCGCGTTCCGGGTGATGCGGCCTTTCATCGGCGACGCCTTCGCCGAGGACGAGCTGCGCGCGATCATCGCGCCGCGCTTATGCCGGCTTCGACCATGTCGCGGTCGCGCCGCTGGTGCAGACCGGGGCGAACGACTGGCTGCTCGAGCTCTTCCACGGGCCGACGCTGGCGTTCAAGGACGTGGCGATGCAGCTGATCGGCGGGCTCTTCGAGGCGGCGCTGGCCCGCACGGGGCAGCGGATCACCATCGTGGGCGCGACGTCCGGCGACACCGGCTCGGCCGCGATCGAGGCCTTCCGCGGCAAGGCGGGGGTGGAGGTCTTCATCCTCTTCCCCGACGGGCGGGTTTCGGAGGTGCAGCGGCGGCAGATGACGACGGCGTCCGAGGCGAACGTGCATGCGCTCGCCATCGAAGGCGACTTCGACGACGCGCAGGCGCGGCTGAAGGATCTGTTCAACGACCACGCGCTTCCGCGACGGCGTGGGGCTCGCCGGGGTCAATTCGATCAACTGGGCGCGGGTGCTGGCGCAGACGGTCTACTATTTCACCGCCGCGGTGGCGCTCGGGGCGCCGCAGCGGGCGGTGAGCTTTGCCGTGCCGACCGGCAACTTCGGCGACGTCTTCGCGGGCTGGGTCGCGAAGCGCATGGGGCTGCCGATCGGGCGGCTGGTGATCGCGACCAACCAGAACGACATCCTGCACCGGACGCTGGAGACCGGCGCGCATCGGCGCGAGGCGGTGCGGCCGTCGATCAGCCCGTCGATGGACATCCAGGTCAGCTCGAACTTCGAGCGGCTGCTGTTCGAGATTTACGACCGCGAAGGCGGGGCGGTGGCGGCGCTGATGCGCGAGTTGCCGCAGGGCGGGTTCGCGCTGGCGCAAGGGGCGCTCGCGCGGCTGCGGGCCGACTTCGACAGCGCCTGCGCCTCGGAAGATGAAACCCGCGCGGCGATCGCCGAGACCTGGCGGACGACCGGGCGGCTGGTCTGTCCGCATACCGCGGTCGGCATCCATGCGGCGAGACTCCGGCGCGGCGATCCGGCGGTGCCGATGGTGGTGCTCGCGACCGCGCATCCGGCGAAGTTCCCCGATGCGGTCGAAGCGGCGACCGGGGTGCGGCCGGCGTTGCCGGCGCGGCTCGCGGATCTGATGCGGCGGCCGGAGCGGGTGACGCGGGTGGCGAACGAGGTCGAGGCGATCAAGGACGTGATCGGACGGGAGGCGGTACGATGAGTGTCGAGATCCACGAGCTGCCGAACGGGCTGCGTATCGCGGTCGAGCCGATGCCCGGGCTGCGCTCGGCGACGGTGGGCGTGTTCCTGACCGCCGGCGGGCGGCACGAGCGGGTCGAGCAGAACGGCATCGCGCATTTCCTCGAGCACATGGCGTTCAAGGGGACGCCGACGCGGACGGCGCGGCAGATCGCCGAGGAGATCGAGGACGTCGGCGGCTACATCAACGCCTATACCGGCAAGGAAATGACCGCCTACTACGCGCGGGTGCTGGAGCCCGACGTCGGGCGCGGGCTCGACATCCTCGCCGACATCGTGCTCAACCCGCTGTTCGAGGCGCCCGAGATCGAGGTCGAGCGCGGGGTGATCCTGCAGGAGATCGGCCAGGCGCTCGACACCCCCGACGACATCATCTTCGACTGGCTGCAGGAGGTGGCGTATCCCGGCCAGCCCTTCGGGCGCTCGATCCTCGGGCCGGCCGAGCGGGTTTCGGGCTTCGGGCGGGCGGATCTCGCGGGCTTCGTCGCCGAGCACTACGGGCCGGAGCGGATCATCATCGCCGCCGCCGGCGCGGTCGATCCCGACCGGCTGCGCGCCGCCGCCGAGCCGCTGTTCGGCGGGCTCGCCCGCCGCCCGGCCGCGGCGGTTTCGCCCGCCCGTTTCACCGGCGGCGAGCACCGCGAGGCGCGCGACCTCGAGCAGGTGCACATGGCGATGGCGTTCGAAAGCCCGGGGATCCGCGACCAGGCGGCCTATGCCGCGCAGATCTACGCCACCGCGATGGGCGGCGGCATGTCGTCGCGCCTGTTTCAGGAACTGCGCGAGCGGCGCGGGCTCTGCTACACCATCTTCGCCCAGGCCGGCGCCTACGACGACACCGGGCTCTTTACCGTCTATGCCGGCACCGGCGAGGACCAGATCCGCGAGCTTTGCGAAGTCGCGATGGACGAGCTGCGCCGCGGTGCCGGCGGGCTCGTCCCGGCCGAGATCGAGCGGGCGCGGGCGCAGCTCAAGGCCGGGATGCTGATGGGGCTCGAGAGCCCGTCCGCCCGCGCCGAGCGGATGGCACGGATGCTGGCGATCTGGGGACGGGTGCCGGAGGTCGACGAGATCGTCGGCAAGATCGACGCGGTGACCCCCGAAGGGGTGCGCGCCTTCGCCGAAGGGCTGACCGCGAAGGCCGATCCCGCGATCGCGCTCCTTGGGCCGCTGGACGACGCCCCCGACCGCGCGGCGCTCGCGGCGCGACTGGCGGCCTGAGGCACATGGGCGTGCTGTCGTTCCGTCGCGCGCAGCTGCCCGCGATCGAAACGCAGCGCCTGACCCTCCGCCTGCCGGAGATGGGCGACCACATCGCCTGGGCGCGGCTCCGGCGCGAGGGCGAGAGCTTCCTGCGGGTCTGGGAACCCGCCTGGTCGGTCGACCACTTCACCCGCAGGGCCTTTCGCAATCGGGTCTACTGGGCGGCGCGGGCACGCGAGGAAGGCCGGGCGCTGCCGATGTTCGTGTTCCGGCGCGAGGACCGCCGGCTGATGGGCGCGATCACCCTCGACAACATCCGCCGCGGGCCGGCGCAGTCGGCGCAGGTCGGCTACTGGATCGGTCCCGATTTCGCCCGCCAGGGCTACATGCGCGAGGCGCTGGCCGCCGTCGTCCACCACGCCTTCGGCACGCTCGACCTCAGCCGGATCGAGGCGGCCTGCCTGCCGGAGAATGCCGCCTCGCGCGGGCTGCTCGAGCGCACCGGCTTCAAGTACGAGGGCGTGGCGCAGAGTTATCTGCAGATCAACGGCCGCTGGCGCAACCACGTCCTCTACGCGAGCCTGCGCAGCGACCGCCGCGGCCGGGCGCCGCAGGGGGAGCCCTGAACGCGACGCGCGAACGCCACGCGCGCGCGGCCGAAGGTGCGGAAAACCGGGGGTTGAGCCTCCCCCGCGGGCTGACATATATAGCGGCCAATCGATTGCACATGAACGCAGAACGACGGAGCTCGACATGGCCGGGCATTCCAAGTGGGCCAATATTCAGCATCGCAAGGGCCGGCAGGATGCCGCCCGCTCGAAGCTTTTTTCCAGGCTGTCGAAGGAGATCACCGTCGCCGCCAGGATGGGCGACCCCGATCCGGACAAGAACCCGCGCCTTCGCCTCGCGGTGAAGGAAGCGCGCGCCAACTCGATGCCCCGCGACAACATCGACCGGGCGATCAAGAAGGCGACGGGCGGCGAGGGCGAGAACTACGACGAGGTCCGCTACGAGGGCTACGGGCCGAACGGCATCGCGATCATCGTCGAGGCGCTGACCGACAACCGCAACCGCACCGCCTCGAACATCCGTTCGACCTTTGCCAAACGCGGCGGCAATCTCGGCGAGACCGGCTCGGTCGCGTTCCTGTTCGATCGCAAGGGCGAGATCGTCTATCCCGCGAGCGCCGGCAGCGAAGACGAGGTGATGATGGCGGCGCTCGACGCCGGCGCCGAGGACGTGGAGAGCGGCGAGGACGGCCATGTCATCTGGTGCGCCGATTCGGACCTGAACGACGTCTCGACCGCGCTCGAGACCGCCCTCGGTGAGGCGGAATCGACCAAGCTCGTCTGGCGGCCGCAGACGACGACCGAGCTCGACCTCGACGCGGCGCAGAGCCTCCTCCGGCTGATCGAGGCGCTCGAGGACGATGACGACGTGCAGTCGGTGACCGCGAACGTCGAGTTTTCCGACGAAGTGATGGCGCAGCTCTGAGGGTCGCCGGCACGGGGGGACGTGACCCAAATCGGGCAGATGGACGACTTCTGAATCGTGATGTGGATTCCGCCGGTTGGCATACTTGGCGGATCAGCGGATTCCTGCCACACATCGAATGCAGGGTAAGAGGTGCGCCAAGGCGTATGGGCTGGATTTTCGGTTTCCTGGCGATGCTGATCGCCTGCATCTCCTCCGGGGAGGCGCTGGCGGCGCAGGCGCATCTGACCGGAACCGTCGACTACAGCGACGCGCTGACGCTGCCGCCCGGCGCGGTGCTCGAGGTGGTGCTCGAGGACGTGACCGAAGCCGACGCGCCGGCAAAGGAAGTCGGCATGGCCACGGTTCCCGACCCGGGCTCACCGCCCTTTGCCTTCGACATCAGCTACGACCCTGCGGACGTCGCGCCCGACCGGGACTATTCGGTGCGGGCACAGGTCTCGGTGGGGCGCAAGCTCGTCTTCGTCTCCGACAGCATGAACCCGGTCCTGACCGACGGCGCGCCGGCCTCGGTCGCGATTCGGATGATCCGGGTCGGCGAGACCACCGCGGAGGCCCGCGACGCGCCGACCATGATCGGCGCGCACGGGCTGCGCCTGCCCGCGTCCTTCGACGGCACCCTGCCCTGCGCCGACTGCGAGGCGGTCCGCTACCGGCTGAACCTCTGGCCGGATCAGGTCTTTCACCTGCGGCGGATGTGGATCGGCAAGAACGTCCGGCGCGACTCGATCGGCCGCTGGTCGGTCGATCCCGACAAGGCGGTGCTGATGCTCCGCGGCGCCGACGAGGAATTCCGCTTCCGCATCGAGGGACCGGGCGAGCTGGTGCTGCTCGCGGACGGCGACCCGTCCGCGCCTCCGACCGGGCCGGACACCGACTCCGGCGAGAGCGAACACCCGCTGACGGCGGCGCCGGCGCTGGAGCCCTTCGAGCCGCACCTGCCGCTGCGGGGGATGCTCACCTACAACGGCGATACCGCCCGTTTCACCGAATGCATGACCGGCCGCGACTATCCGCTGGTCAAGGACGGCGACTACGAGGCGCTCGAGCACGCCTACCTCGCCGCCGGCGCCGAGCCCGGCGGACCGATCATGGCGAGCTTCGACGGCGGCATCGTGCAGCAGCCGAAGGACGGGCCGGGCTCGCAGCAGGCCGTGCTGGTCGAGCGGTTCGTCGGCGTCTGGCCGGGCGAGACCTGCGAGCGGACGCTGGGGGCCGCGACGCTGACCAACACCTACTGGAAGGTTCTCCGCCTCGGTGCCGCCGACGTCGCAGCCGGCGAAGGCCGGCGCGAGCCGAACCTGATCCTGCGCGAGGGCGACCGTCATTTCACCGCCACCGTCGGCTGCGACCAGATCACCGGCAGCTACACCCAGAACGGCGAACGGCTGCAGTTCGCGCCGCAGAAGGCGGCGGCCACGCCCTGCCCGGCGCCGCTCGACGAGTGGGAGAAGCAGCTCGGACAGGTGCTGACGCAGACCGCGAGCTGGCGGATCGACGGCCAGACCCTCGAGCTGCTCGACGACCGGAAGAATACGCTGGCGCTCTTGCAGGCGGTCTATCTCTACTGACGCGCGGCGCTTCCGGCGCCTTGGCGGCCACGGCCGGGGGTCTCCGCAAAACAAGCGGTTGCGCGTGAGCGGGTCGCGCCGACGTTCGGCCGCCGCTGCGGACGGAACCCCGCTCCGACGGGACTTGTCGCCGGATCGGCGTCCGCATTAGGGTCGGGCGCAAACCGGACAGGGAGGGAAACGGGATGGGCGAAATCGGCCGGACGGGCGTCCACGCACCGAAGATCGGCTTCGGCACTTCGGGGCTCGGCAGCATGCCCGACACCTACGGCTACGCGGTGTCGGAGGAGCGCGCCTACGACACGATCCGCGCGGTGCTGGCGCAGACGGACGGGATGATCGACACCGCGCGCAACTACGGCTCGGGCCGCAGCGAGGAGCGGATCGGCAAGGTGGTGCGCGAGCTCGGCGGCTGGCCCGCGGGGCGGGTGCTGTCGACCAAGCTCGATCGCGACATGGAGACCGGGCGCTTCGACGCCGCCCAGGCGCGGCGATCGTTCGAGGAGAGCCTCGCGGCGATGGCGGTCGACCGGGTCGACATCCTGCACCTGCACGATCCCGAGCACACCGACGACCCGATGCAGGTGGCGCGGGCCGGTGGCGCGCTGGAGGAACTCTTCCGCATCAAGGAGGAGGGGCTCGCCTCGGCGGTGGGCCTCGCGGCGGGACCGATCGAAGTGATGATGCCGCTGCTGCGCGACTGGGACTTCGACGCCCTGATCACCCACAACCGCTTCACGCCGGTCAACCGCAACGCCGACCCGATGCTCGACCTCGCCCGCGAGCGCGGCATCGCGGTGATGAACGCCGCCCCCTATGCCGGCGGAGCGCTGGCCAAGGGCGCGGATCGGGCGAAATACGTCTACCAGGATCTCACCGACGCGACCAAGGCGCCGATCCTGCGCATCGAGGCGCTCTGCGCGCGCTACGGCGTCGCGCCCGGCGCGGTGGCGCTGCAGTTCTCGATGCGCGACCCGCGGATCGCGGTCACCATCTGCGGCGTGACCCGGCCGGAGCGGGTGCAGCAGACGCTCGACTGGGCGGCGCTGCCGATCCCGGAAGAGCTCTGGGCCGAGCTCGCGGCGCTGGGCTATTCGACCGACGACCCGGAAGCGACGCGCGACTACAAGCCGGACTGAGCCGGAAGCGGCGCTGGCATCGGTTCTTCCCGTCGGGGTGGGTCAGGGTGGGACCCTGCCCGCCCCGGATGCGGCGGCGCGTCAGGAGCCCCAGATGTAGATCACCGCGAAGAGGAAGAGCCAGACCACGTCGACGAAGTGCCAGTACCAGGCGGCCGCCTCGAAGCCGACGTGCTCGGTGGCGGTGAACTGGCCGGCGTAGACCCGCGCGAGGCAGACCGCGAGGAAGATCGTGCCGATGATGACGTGGGCGCCGTGGAAGCCGGTCGCCATGAAGAAGGAGGCGCCGTAGATGTTGCCGGAGAAGGCGAACTCGGCGTGCATGTACTCGTAGGCCTGGAAGGTGGTGAAGAGCACGCCGAGCACGATCGCCAGCCAGAGGCCGTACTTGATCTGGTCGCGGTCGTCCTCGTGCACCAGCGCGTGGTGCGCCCAGGTGGCGGCGCAGCCGGAGCAGAGCAGGATCAGCGTGTTGATCAGCGGCAGGTGCCAGGGGTCGAGCGCCTCGATGCCGGCCGGCGGCCAGGTGCCGGGGATGACCTTGATGCCCTCGATCGTCGGTGCCGGATAGAGCGCGTGCTTGAAGAAGTTCCAGAACCAGGCCGAGAAGAACATCACCTCGGAGATGATGAAGAGCATCATCCCGTAGCGCAGTCCGATCTGCACGATCCGGGTGTGGTCGCCGGCCTCGCCTTCGGCGATCACGTCGGCCCACCATGACCACATGGTGTAGAGCACCAGGACGACGCCGATCAGCGAGATCCACGGGCCGCTGCCATGGAACCAGAGCACCGCGCCGGCGAGCATGATGATGGCGCCGACCGCGGCGGCGAACGGCCAGATGCTCGGCGGCAGGATGTGGTAGGCGTGGTTCTTGTGGCCGGCCATCGGCGGGTCCCTCTACTGATCGATCTTCTCGTCGCGGGCGACGGGCGCCGCCGCGAGCCTGGTCGTTGCCTCGGCCGCCGCCTCGACGTCGTCCGGCAGGTCGGCCGGGTACATCGTATAGGAGAGCGTGATGTCGGTCACGTCGCCCGCCTCGCGGTCGTCGAGGATCTTGGGGTCGACGTAGAAGGTGACCGGCATGTCGACCCGCTCGTGCGGCTTCAGCACCTGCATGTTGAAGCAGAAGCAGGCGATCTTGTCGAAATAGCCGCCGACCGAGAACGGCACGACGTTGAAGCCCGCCTGTCCGGCCAGCGTCTTGTCGGTCGGATTGTAGGCCTCGAAGAAGGCGAGGCCGGTCTCGCCGAGCTTGAGGGTCATCGATTGCTGCTTGGGGCGGAACTGCCAGGGCATGCCAGGGGCGGTGTTCGCGTCGAAGGAGACCGTGACGATGCGGTCGGAGATGGTATCGGGCGCGGACTTCGCGATCTCGGTGGTGCCGGCATAGCCGGTCACCTTGCAGAACCAGCTGTAGAAGGGAATCGCGGCAAAGCTCGCCCCCACCATGATCGGCACGATCGCGAAGAGCGCGAGCGCGATCCGGCGATTTCCGTTTGGCCCTTGCATGCCTTCAGCCTCCGTTCGTCGGCGGCGGCAGGCTGGCCGGGGTATGGTCGTAGCCACGCATGTCGGCGCCCTCGCCGAGCTTCACGATCGTCACCACGAAGGTGAGCAGCACGAAGGCCACGAGCACCAGCCCGAGCCCGAGGTTGCGGCTCCGCCGCCGGCCGTAGATCTCGTGGCTGTCGGGACGCATTGCGAACCTCAGAACAGCGCGGGCCAGCCGGCCGGCGTCGCGCCGAGCCAGCGCAGCGCCGCCTCTGCCAGGAGCAGGCCGAAGAGCAGCGTCATGTAGAGGATCGAGAAGCCGAAGAAACGCTTCTCGACCCGGAAGCGGTCGGCGGCGGCGGTGGCCTCGTCGCGACGCCAGACCGCCCAACCGCCGCGGATGAAGCGCGCGTTCAGCACCAGCGCGCCGGAAAGGTAGACCGGGCCGCCGATGCTGCTGAAGGCGGGGGCGAGCGCGACCAGCGCGAGGATGAGCGAGTAGCCGAGGATGTGGTTGCGCGTCGAGCGCGGGCCGGCGGTCACCGGCAGCATCGGCACGCCGGCGCGGGCGTAGTCGTCGTTGCGGAAGAGCGCCAGCGCCCAGAAATGCGGCGGGGTCCAGAAGAAGATCAGCGCGAACATCGCGACACTCGCGGGGGCGATGCCACCGGTCGCCACCGCCCAGCCGATCATCGGCGGGAGAGCCCCGGCGGCGCCGCCGATGACGATGTTCTGCGGCGTCGCGCGCTTGAGCCACATCGAGTAGACCACGGCGTAGAAGAAGATGGTGAACGCGAGGAGCCCCGCCGCCACCGCGTTGGCGAAGAGGAGCAGCATCGTCACCGCGAAACCGGCGAGCCCGACGCCGATCGCCAGCGCCTCGCCGCGCTCGACCCGGCCCGAGGGGATCGGGCGGGCGGCGGTGCGCGCCATCTTTGCGTCGATGTCGCTGTCCCACCACATGTTGAGCGCGCCCGCCGCCCCCGCCCCTGCCGCGATGCAGAGGATCGAGGCGAAGGCGATCACCGGGTGCACCGGCACCGGGGCGCAGGCGAGCCCGACGAAGGCGGTGAAGACCACGAGCCGCATGACCCGCGGCTTCAGGAGCTCCACGTAGTCGGGGAACTGCGCCTCGTGGGCGGCGGCAGTCGTGGGTGTCCAGCTTGCGTCGCTCATAGCGCCCTCAGTTTGCCGGAGCAGGCTCCTGCGCCGGTCCGCTCGGCTGCGGCGTCTCGGCACCGGGCGCCGTCTGCGCCGGCTCGGGCGTCGCAGGGGCGGGCGCGGCCGGCCCCGCGGCGGGTGCGGCCGGCTCGGTCGTGACCGGTTCGGCCGATGGGGTGACGGCGGGTGTGGTATCCGGAGCGTCCGCCTTGGGCGCCGCTTCCGCCGCGGCCGGTGTCGGCTCCGCGGCCGCGGCAGCGCCCGCGGCGGGTGCCTCCGGGCGGGTGCCGCCGTACTCGCCGATCGCCCAGTCGAGCCATTTTTCGTAGACGGGCTGGCTCACCACCTTGACGGTGATCGGCATGAAGCTGTGGTTCTTGCCGCAGAGCTCGGAGCACTGGCCGAAATAGATGCCCTCCTGCTCGGCCTGGAACCAGGTGTCGTTGAGCCGCCCGGGCACCGCGTCGATCTTGATGCCGAAGGCGGGCACGGTGAAGGAATGGATCACGTCGGAGCCGGTCACCAGCACATGCACCACCGCGTTCACCGGCACCACCAGCGCGTTGTCGGCGGCGAGCAGATGCAGCTCGGGCGCATAGCCGTGGTCGGCGAGCTCGTCCTGGTTCAGCATCAGGCTGTCGAAGGAGAAGTCGTTCGCGGGGTAGTTGTAGGTCCAGTACCACTGATTGCCGGTCGCCTTGATCGTGAGGTCGGGCGTCGGAACCTCGAGCTGCTTGAACAGGATCGGCAGCGAGAACGAGCCGATCACGATCAGGATCACCACCGGAATCAGCGTCCAGGCGATCTCGACCTTGGTGTTGTGGGTGACGGTCGACGGGTGGGGGTTGCGGCGGCTGTTGAAGCGGAAGACCACGATCAGCAGCAGCGCGACGACGAAGAGCACGATCAGCAGCATGATCCAGTGCACCATGCCCGACAGCCAGTGCATGTCGTGCGCGACCGGCGTCACCGCCGGCTGGTAGTTGATGCCGCCCGGGGTCGGGGCGCCGATCACCGGCAGGTCGCGCGGCTCGCCGGATTCCTGCGCCAGCGCGCCGGTCCAGCTGAGCAGCGCGAACACCCCCAAACCGAGGCTGAACCGATTCAGTTTCATGGCGTCCGTCCGTTCCTGACGCGGCTCTCGCGCGCGTTGTCCGGCGCCGCCCGCGAGTTGTAGCTTGCGCCAGATCAACCATATTAACGAACCGAGGACAAGACGCGGAACGCCGCACGCGGACCGCCCAAACGCACGAGAGAGCCAATGCAACCCACGCCGCGCTTCCGCCCGTTCGAGACCTCGCTGGACCCCGAAACCGCCCTTCGCGTGCTGCGCGAGGCTACTGCCGGCGCCGACGACGGCGAGATTTTCCTCGAACGGCGCCGCGGAGAATCGCTCGTCTTCGACGACGGCCGCCTGCGCAACGCCAGCTACGACGCCGGCGAGGGCTTCGGCCTTCGCGCGGTGCACGGCGAGACCACCGGCTATGCGCATTCGACCGAGATCTCGAAGTCGGCCCTGCGCCGCGCGGCGGAGACCGCGAGGCTCGCGGTCGGCGCCGGCGGCGGCACGATCGCGGCGGCGCCCAAGCCGACCAACCAGCGGCTCTACAGCGACCGCGACCCGTTCGACGACGCGGAATTCGCGGTCAAGGTCGAGATGCTGCGCGAGATCGACGCCTTCCTGCGCGGGCTCGACCCGCGGGTGGTGCAGGTCTCGGCCAGCCTCGGCGCCTCGATGCAGGAGGTGGAGATCCTGCGGCCGGAAGGCACCCGCCTCGCCGAGGCGCGGCCGATGGTGCGGCTGAACGTCTCGGTGATCGTCGAGCAGGATGGCCGGCGGGAATCGGGCTCGGCCGGCGGCGGCGGGCGGCACGGGCTCGCGCCGCTGATGGGCACCGACCACTGGAAGACCGTGGCGCGCGAGGCGCTCAGGATCGCGGCGGTCAATCTCGCCGCCGAGCCGGCGCCGGCGGGGGTGATGGACGTGGTGCTCGGCCCGGGCTGGCCGGGCATCCTGCTGCACGAGGCGGTCGGGCACGGGCTCGAGGGCGACTTCAACCGCAAGAAGACCTCGGCTTTCGCCGGGCTGATGGGCACGCGGGTCGCGGCGCCGGGCGTCACGGTGATCGACGACGGCACCATTCCCGATCGGCGCGGCTCGATCAGCTTCGACGACGAGGGCACGCCGAGCCAGCGCAACGTGCTGATCGAGGACGGAATCCTCGTGGGCTACATGCAGGACCGGCAGAACGCGCGGCTGATGGGCGTGGCGCCCACCGGCAACGGCCGGCGCGAGAGCTTCGGGCATGCGCCGATGCCGCGGATGACCAACACCTACATGCAAGGGGGGTCCGCCTCGCCCGCCGAGGTGCTGGCCGAGCTGAAGGACGGCATCTATGCGGTGGGCTTCAGCGGCGGGCAGGTCGACATCACCAACGGCAAGTTCGTCTTCTCCTGCACCGAGGCGTACCGGGTGAAGGGCGGCAAGGTCGGCGCGCCGGTGAAGGGCGCGACGCTGATCGGCGACGGCGCGACCGCGCTCAAGCACATCCGGGCGATGGCCAACGACATGGCGCTCGACCCGGGCATGGGCAACTGCGGCAAGAACGGCCAGTGGGTGCCGGTGGGGGTCGGGCTGCCGACGGTGCTGATCGGCGGGCTGACCGTCGGCGGCAGCGCGGCGTGAGGGGGAGTGCGATGCGACAGAACCTCGACGCGATGCCCGAGCGCGAGGTCTTTCCGGGCTTCCACGGCCGGTTCGTGCACAGCGGGCGGATGAGCTTCGCCTACTGGCGGGTCGATGCCGGCGCCGAGGTGCCCGAGCATGCGCATCCGCACGAGCAGGTGGTCAACGTGCTCGAGGGCGCGCTCGCGCTGACGGTGGACGGCGAGGAGATGACGCTGGGCGCCGGCGACGTGGTGGCGATCCCGGGCGGCGTGCGGCACGCCGCGCGCGGGCTCGCGGGCGGCTGCCGGGTGCTCGACGTCTTCAGCCCGGTGCGCGAAGAGTACCGCTTCGACTAGGGGTCTATTCGTCGCCACAGGCGCAGTAGCGGATCTGACCGACGCCCGAGGGCGAGAAAGGCAGGCAACGAGCGCAGCGGTTGCATGGCACTCGTTTTGCGATGAACAAAGGTTAGTGCTGCAGGCCGGCGCCTTCGTCTATGCCTTCGCCGCTCTCGGCTGACTGGGGGGCGCAAACTGGGGCGCAGTTTTTCACTCGGCTGCGTCCTTTTGCGGGGGAAGTCAGCCGAGGGCACGGAAACCGCCGCCCTGGGGGATGGGCGGCGGCGCCGCCGTCAACCGCGCCCGCGGGCGCGGTGCGGGCGCGGTTGACCGGGCATTAACCGCTGCCCGGCCTACTGCGGCCGATGCAGGGCCCGCCTTCCGCCAAGATACCGCCCGAGGCGCTGCCCCGTTCCGACGCGGCGCGGCTCGACTGGCTGCGGCTCGCGCGCTCGCGGCGGGTCGGTCCCGTGACCTTCATCCGGCTGATCCGCGAGTTCGGCTCGGCCGAGGCGGCGCTGGAAGCGCTGCCGCGGATCGCCGCCGAAGCCGGGGCCGGCCCCTATTCGCCCTGTTCGCGGGCGGAGGCGACGGCCGAATGGGAAGCCGGGCTCGCGACCGGGGCGCGTGCGCTGCCGCTCGGGGCGGCCGACTATCCGGCCGCGCTGGCGACGATCGGCGACCCGCCGCCGCTGCTTTGGGCGCTTGGCGACCCGATGCTGGGCGCGCGGCCGGCGGTGGCGCTGGTCGGCGCGCGCAACGCCTCCGCACTCGGGGCACGGATGGCGTCGCAACTCGCGGCGGAGCTCGGCGCCGCGGGGCTCGTCGTCGTCTCGGGGCTTGCCCGCGGCATCGACGCGGCGGCGCACCGGGCGGCGCTCGCCACCGGCACGATCGCGGCGCAGGCCGGCGGGGTCGACGTGATCTATCCCGCGGAAAACGCCGGCCTCGCGGCCGAGATCGCGGCGCGTGGCCTGAGGCTTTCGGAACTGCCGCCGGGGCATGTGCCGCGGGCGCAGGACTTCCCGCGCCGCAACCGCATCATCTCCGGGTTGGCGCTCGCGGTCGTGGTGGTGGAGGGCGCGCTGCGCTCGGGCAGCCTCATCACCGCGCGCGATGCGCTCGACCAGGGGCGCGAGGTGATGGCGGTGCCGGGCAATCCGATGGACGCCCGCGCCGGCGGCTGCAACGCGCTGATCCGCGACGGCGCGACGCTGGTCCGCTCGGCCGCCGACGTGGTCGAGGCGCTGGCGGCGTTCCTGCCCGCACGGTCGGCCGCGCGCGCCCCTGCCGGACCGGTGCCGGAGACGTTCCAAGGGGACGTGCTGATGGCGCGGCTGATCGGCTTGCTCGGGCCATCGCCGGTGTCGGAGGACCTGCTCATCCGCGATCTCGCCCAGCCGCCGGCGGCGGTAGCCGCTGCGCTGCTCGATCTCGAGATGGAGGGCCGCGTGCTGCGACACCCGGGCGGACTGGTCAGCCTGGCGGTCTGAGCGCACCGGCAAGTCGCGCAAGGCACTATGGCAGGGAGAGCATGCCGGGGCGGCGGCGCCTCTTGCCTTGGCAGGATCACAGCCTTGCGACGGCGGTCAGAGCATCGCGGCGAGCACCTTGCGGTCGAAGCGGATCTCCACCTCGGGGTGCTGGTCGCCGGCGGTGAGGCCGGGGATGCGTTCGGAGAGGAAGCGCGAGAGGTCGCTGACCCGGATCAGCCCGTCGTGGTCCTCGTCCGCCTCGCGCAGCGCGGCGAGGAGCGCCTCGGCGAGGGCGCCGTTCTGCCAGTTACTGCGCTCGAGAGAGCGCTCGCGCGGGCTCGCCGAGGCGAAGATCGAGAGGTTCGGCGCCTCGCGCATCGCGCGCAGGCTGCGGTCGAGCGGCACGGTGGCGCCGCCGGAGAAGCAGGCGTCGAGAAAGAGCAGAACCCTGCCCTGCCGGGCGACCTTGGCGAGGCGGTCATGGAACTGCGTGCCGGGGAGCGCCGCCGCGAGCAGCGCGTCGCTGCTCGAGGCATCGACGCCGTGCGGGATCAGGTAGAACTCGTCCTCGTCGACCATCTCGCCGTGGCCCGAGAAGAGAACGACCGCGACGTCCTGCCCGCCGCCTTGCTGCATGGCCGCGGCGAGCGCGTTCAGCTCCGCGAGGATCGCCATTCGGGTCGCCTGCTCGTTGACCAGCACGCTCGGCAGCACGCGGGCGTAGAGCCCGCCCTGCGAATCGCGCAGCGCCGCCGCGACGTCGCGGGCGTCCTGATCGGCATAGGCGAGGTCGAGGTGACGCGCCGCCGCGCCGTAGTCGCTGACCCCGATCGCGAGCACGTGCAGCCGGGCGCCGGGGGTGACATCGGCGCCGGTCGCACGCTGCACCGCGCCGCGGATCTTCGCGAGCTCGGTCACCGCGATCGCGCCGGCGGTGCCGAGCTGCGGCAGCACGTGGCGGATCACCTCCGGGCGACAGGTCTCCGGGATCGCCTCGACGGAGATCGCCTCGGCGGCGTCCCAGCCGTGGTTGACGTGCCAGCGCAGCACCCGGCGCGCGCCAGGCGTCGCGGCGTAGACCCCTTCGGGGGTCCAGGCGACCCAGTCCTCGCCGTTCGGCATCGGAAAGAGGGCGAGAAGCTCGGCGCCGTCGGCGACGCGGTGCCAGCGCAGCGTGCCGTCGCCGTAGGCGACCACGGCGAGGCGGCCATCGCCGGTGACGTTGACCGCCCAGACCGTGCCCGGCACCTGCCGCATCCAGAGCTCCGTGCCGTCGAGGTCGAAGGCCCGCACCGACCAGTCCGCGCCGAGCACGAAGCGCTTGCCATCGGGATGCATTGCGATCGAACTCGATCGCTCGAAGCGGTCGAGGGCGAGCGCCACGCCGCCCACCGAAGGGGCGGTGGTCTCGTTCCAGCCCGCGACCGGGATGTCGTCCTGGACCGGGGTGCGCAGCCCCGCGTCGTCGACCGGCGGGCCCAGCCTCAGCGCCGCGAGGTCCATGCGGCGGCGGTCCTCGCCCCAGCGGCGCAGGCCGAATTCGACCGTCATGCCGTCGTCGGACACGGCGAGGGTGGCCTTCTGGTCGCGTACGTCGATCTGCGGCGGCGGCCGGATCCATCGCGACCGGCCGTCCGGCTCGATCACGCCGAGCCAGGGATCGCCCGCGGCGACGAGAAGGCTGCCGTCGGGGAGCGCGACGAGGCTCATCACCGTGGTGTTGCCGGCGCGCAGCACCTGCGGCGCGGCGTCGATCCCGTCGCGCCAGGCCAGCACCGGCGTCCCCTCGTCATCCATGAAGATGCCGGCGCCGAAGAGGCAGGCGCCATCGGCCGACCACGCGACGGCGGAGAAGATGCGCCCCTCGAGCTCCGAGCCGGCCGGCGCGGGCAGCGGCGCGAGCGTCGCTGCCTCGAAGATCCCGATGCCGGGACCGTCGTTGAAGCCCACCGCGAGCCGCCCGTCGGTCGGGTGGAAGGCGACCGCATAGGGCTGGCGCCCGGTCATCACCCGCTGCAGCATCACCCCGCCCCCGTCGTAGATCCGCAGCCCGCCGTCGTAGCTGGCGGTTGCGAGCCGGCCGTCGGCGGCGAAGGCGGCGCCGAAGCAGCTGTCGCCGTAGTCGAGATCCTCCGCCGCCAGCGCCCAGCCGCCCGGGCCGCGGGCGTAGAGCCGCATGCCGCCGTAGCCGAAGACCGCCGCGAGGCGATCGCCGGCGGGTGAGAAGGCGAGGTGCCCCGGGGTGCCCGGTATCCCGTCGAGCCGGCCGGCGACGGCGCCGGTGGCGGCGTCGAAGAGGTAGAGCGCGAGGTCGGGCGCAAGCTGCGTGCCGCCGCCGAGCATGCCGCCGGCCGCGACGAGGCCGCCGTCGGGGCTCACCGCGACGGCGAAGGCCTTGCCTGCTTCGCCCGGGCCGCTGGGCAGCCGGATCAGGTGCAGCAGGGCGCCGTCCGCGAGCGACCAGATCCGCACCGTCTTGTCCTCGGCGGCGGTGGCGACGATCCGCCCCGCCCGGTCGATGGCGGCGCGGCGGATGATCGAGGTATGCATGCCCGGGTCGAGCACCAGCACCGGGCGGTCGTAGTACGGCGGGTCGCTCATCCCTTCGCGTCGGCGAACGGCGGCCAGCGGGCGGCCTCGAGCCGGGCGGCGATGGTGGCGCGGGCGGCGGCGTCGCGGTCGGCGCGGCGGCGCCAGAGCCCGCCCAGCGCGGCCACGAGCACCTTGATCGCCTCGGGCGCGAGGAGGTCGATCAGCGCCGACCGGGTGCCGGCGCCGGCCGCGAGCGCGACCGCGCGGCGGGCGAGCGCCTCGCGGGCGGCCACGGCGCGCGACAGGCGGGACTCGAGGTCGGCAAGGTCGTCGGCGCCCTTGCCCTGCTCGAGCGCGACGGTCAGCGCAGCGACCACCGCCTCGACCTCGGCGCGGCCGTCGCCGTATTCGATCTCGGCCATCGCGAGGTCGCCCGGACCGCCGAGGCGCCGGATGATGCCGGCGGCGGTCTCGGCGCGGGTCCGCTCGGCGGCGAGCGCCGCGACCTGCTGCTGCCAGGCGACTTCCTCGGGCATTCGGCTTCCTCCCCGATCTCGACCGGCCGCGGACGCCGCGGGCGGCGGGGAAAGCATACATCGCCGGGGCGGCGGCGGTAGCGGCAAACCGGCCCCCGCCGCGGGAGCCGCCAGAAGGGGGTCCGGTTGACATTGGCCGGGCCGCAGCACATCTAGGCCGCCGACCGGCGCCGCGCGGCGGCGCCCCCCGGAGAAGCCCATGGCCGTCGTCGTCGTCGAGTCGCCTGCCAAGGCGAAGACCATCAACAAGTATCTCGGCCCCGGATACACCGTGCTCGCCTCCTACGGGCACGTGCGCGACCTGCCCTCGAAGGACGGCTCGGTCGATCCCGAGCACGAGTTCGCGATGAAGTGGGAGGTGGCGCCGGACAGCGCCAAGCACATCCGCGCCATCGCCGAGGCGCTGAAGGACGACGGCAAGCTCATCCTCGCGACCGACCCCGACCGCGAGGGCGAGGCGATCTCCTGGCACCTGCTCGAGGCGCTGACCGGGCGCAAGGCGGTGAAGAAGGACACGCCGGTCGAGCGGGTCGTGTTCAACGCCATCACCAAGAACGCCGTCACCACCGCGATGCAGAACCCGCGGCAGATCGACATGGAGCTGGTCGACGCCTACCTCGCGCGGCGGGCGCTCGACTATCTCGTCGGCTTCCGGCTGTCGCCGGTGCTCTGGCGCAAGCTGCCGGGCTCGCGTTCGGCGGGGCGGGTGCAGTCGGTGGCGCTGCGGCTGATCGTCGATCGCGAGATGGAGATCGAGGCCTTCCGGGCGCAGGAGTACTGGACGGTCAAGGCGCTCCTCGCGACGCCGCGCGGCGACACCTACGAGGGGCGGCTCTTCAGCCTCGACGGCAAGCGGCTCGACAAGTTCGACCTCGGCAACGCCGAGGCCGCCGCAAGGGCGGTGGCGGCGGTCGAGGCGCGCGACCTCACCGTGAAGGCGGTCGAATTCGAAGCCCGCGACGCGCAACCCGGCGGCGCCGTTCATGACCTCGACGCTGCAGCAGGAGGCGAGCCGCAAGTTCGGCTTCGGCGCGCGGCAGACGATGAACGCGGCGCAGCGGCTCTACGAGGCCGGGCACATCACCTACATGCGCACCGACGGCATCGACATGGCGCCCGAGGCGGTGATGGCGGCGCGCGACGCGATCAAGGCGCGCTACGGCGCCGCCTACGTCCCCTCCTCCCCGCGGATGTACAAGAACAAGGCCAAGAACGCCCAGGAGGCGCACGAGTGCATCCGGCCGACCGACATGGCGGCCAGCCCGGACAAGGTGCGGCTCGAGGCGGACCAGGCCAAGCTCTACGACCTCGTCTGGAAGCGGGCGATCGCGAGCCAGATGGAGGCGGCGCGCTTCGAGCGGACGACGGTCGACGTCGCGAGCGCCGACGGCGCCGTCGGCCTGCGCGCGACCGGGCAGGTCGTGACCTTCGACGGCTTTCTCAAGGTCTACATGGAAGGCCGCGACGACGCCGAGTTCGACCTCTCCGACGAGGAGGATGGCGGCCGCCTGCCGAAGATCGTGAACGGCGAGCCGGCGGAGAAGCGCGGGGTCACGCCCGAGCAGCACTTCACCCAGCCGCCGCCGCGCTACACCGAGGCGACGCTGGTGAAGCGGATGGAGGAGCTCGGCATCGGCCGGCCCTCGACCTACGCCTCGATCGTCTCGACGATCCAGGAGCGCGAGTACGTCCGGAAGGAGAAGAACCGGCTCTTTCCCGAGGACAAGGGGCGGCTGGTGACGGCGTTCCTGTCGAACTACTTCGGCCGCTACGTCGATTACGACTTCACCGCCGACCTCGAGACCGACCTCGACAAGGTGACGACCGGCGAGGAGGACTGGAAGGCGCTGCTCGCGCGGTTCTGGGCCGACTTCTCGGCGGCGCTGGCCGAAACCGAGGGCCTGCGGATCACCGAGGTGCTCGACAAGATCAACGAGGTGCTCGAGCCGCATCTCTTCCCCAAGACGCCGGAGGATCCCGAGCCGCGGCGCTGCAAGGTCTGCGGCAACGGACTCCTCAGCCTGAAGACCTCGCGCAACGGCTCGGCCTTCATCGGCTGCTCGAACTATCCCGAATGCCGCTACACGCGCCCCCTCGCCGGCGGCGACGAGGGCGACGCGACGCTCGACGGCAAGGTGCTGGGGCTGGGCGCGCCGGGCGGCGAGGTCTTCGACGAGGCCGCCGGCAGCCAGCCGGTGACGCTGCACAAGGGGCCGTATGGCTACTACGTCCAGCTCGGCGAGCCGGTCGACGGGCAGAAGCCGCCGCGGTCCTCGATCCCGAAGGGGATGGATCCCGCGACCCTGACGCTCGAGCGGGCGCTCGAGCTCCTGTCGCTGCCGCGCACGATCGGCCGCCACCCGGACGACGGGGCGCCGGTCGAGGCCGGGATCGGCCGCTACGGACCCTTCGTCAAGCACGGCTCGATCTATGCCAACATCGCCGATGCCGAGGAGGTCTTCACCATCGGCATGAACCGGGCGATGGAGGTCCTCGCGCAGAAGGCGCAGCGCGCCGGCCGGGGCGGCGCCGCGGTCGCGCCGCTGCGCGAGCTCGGCAGCCATCCCGACGGCGGGACGGTCGCGGTCTTCGCCGGGCGCTACGGGCCTTACGTGAAGTGGGAGAAGGTCAACGCGACGCTGCCGAAAGAGATCGCGCCCGAGGCGGTGACCCTCGAGCAGGCGCTGGAGCTGATCGCCGCCCGGCCGGCTTCAAAAGCCGGAAAGAGACGTGCGGCGCCGAAGAAGGCCGCCCCGAAAAGGAAGGCTGCCGCGGCGAGGCCGGCAAAGGGCACGAAGGCGGCAAAGCCCGCGACTTCGCGCAGCGGGTAGGGCCCGACGCCCGGCAGCGGTTGAATTCGCCGGCTCCGCGCTATCTTCCCCGGGCAACGCCGCAGCCCGGGAGGAGACCCATGCTTTTTTCGCGCCGGACCGCGCTCGCCGCAGGAACCGCCAGCCTCGCCGCCTTCGGGCTGTCGCGTGCTTTCGCGCAGGGGAGGAACTTGCCGGGGGACGGCTATCCGATCGAAGGAGGGGAGATCGTGATCCACCCGGTCGACCACGCGTCCTTCGTGATGTCGCTGCCGGGGATGGTGATCTACAACGATCCCGTCGGCGGGGCCGAGCGCTACGCCGGGCTCCCAGCGCCCTCGCTGATCCTCGTCACCCACGAGCATCCCGATCACTTCGACGTGCCGACGCTGACCGCGCTCGCTGCGGGCGGCGCGGCGCTCCTCACCAATCCTTCGGTGCACGACAAGCTGCCCGACGACCTGAAGTCCCGGGCCACCGCCATCGCCAATGGCGAAAGCACCACCGCCAGCGGCATTCCGATCGCGGCGGTGCCGGCCTACAACACCACCGCCGACCGGCTTCAGTACCACCCCAAGGGCCGCGACAACGGCTATATCCTCGAGATCGGCGGCAAACGCGTCTATATCGCCGGTGACACCGAGGATACGCCGGAGATGCGCGCACTCACCGGCATCGACATCGCCTTCCTGCCGATGAACCTGCCCTACACCATGTCGGTCGACCAGGCCGCGGCGGCGGTTGCCGCCTTCGAGCCCGGCGTCGTCTATCCCTATCACTACAAGGGCAGCGACCCCGCCGCCTTCGCCAAGCTCGTCGCCGCCTCCGGTGCGCCATCCAAGGTGGTGCTGCACGACTGGTACGCGCTCGAAAGCTGAGCCCGCGCGAGCGGGGCGCCGGCGAGCGGAGGCGCACGTCGCCCCCGTCCCCCGAGGCGCGTTTTCCCCGCAGAAGCGGGGTTTTCGGCGTGCCGCCGCCCTGCCGCCGTGCTAGTCAGCCAGGCATGAACCGCCTTCCCGACCAAGACGAAATCGTCGCCTGGCTGCGCGACAATCCCGGCCAGACCGGCAAGCGCGAGATCGCCCGCGCCTTCGGGCTGAAGGGCGCGGCCCGGATCGAGCTCAAGCAGATGCTGGCGCGGATGAAGCGCGAGGGGCTGATCGACAGGGACCGGCGCAAGCTGCGTCCGGCTGGGGAGCTGCCGCCGGTGCTGGTGCTGCGGGCGACCGGGCCGGACGGCTCGGGCGACCTCTGGGCCGAGCCCGCCGACTGGGAGGGCGACGGACCGGCGCCGCGGATCATGGTGCTGACGCGGCGCGACGACCCTGCGCTCGGCGCCGGCGACCGGCTGCTCGGGCGGATGGTGGCGCTCGACGGGCCGGAGGCGCCGCTCGCCGCGCGCGTCATCCGCCGCATCGGCATGGGGCCGAAGCGGGTGCTCGGCATCTACCACACCGCCGACGATGGCGGACGCATCGCCGCGATCGACAAGCGCACCGACCGCGACTGGCGGGTCGCGCCCGGCGACCGCGCCGGTGCGCGCGAGGGCGAACTCGTCGAGGCCGAGGAGACCGGCGGCGCGCGCGGCTACGGCCTGCCGCGGGCGCGGGTGGTGACGCGGCTGGGCGACCCCTCGGCGCCGAAGGCGGTGTCGCTGATCGCGATCCACGAGCACGGCATCCCCGACGAGTTCCCCGAGGCGGTGATCGAGGAGGCGGCCGCGGCGCGCAAGGTGACGCTCGGCAAGCGCGAGGATCTGCGCGCGCTGCCTCTCGTCACCATCGATCCCTCGGACGCGCGCGACCACGACGACGCGGTCTTCGCCCATGCCGACGACGATCCCGGCAATCCTGGCGGCCACATCGTCTGGGTGGCGATCGCCGACGTCGCGCATTACGTCCGGCCGGGCTCGGCGCTCGACCGCGAGGCGCGCCGGCGCGGCAACTCGAGCTACTTCCCCGACCGGGTGGTGCCGATGCTGCCCGAGCGGCTGTCGGCCGACCTCTGCTCGCTGGTCGACGGCGCCGACCGACCGTGCATCGCGGTGCGGATGGTGCTCGACGCCGAGGGCCACAAGCGCGAGCACCGCTTCACCCGGGGTCTGATGCGCTCGGTCGCGACGCTGACATATGCGCAGGCACAGGCCGCCGCCGACGGGCAGCCCGACGCGATGACCGAGCCGCTGAGCGCGACGGTGCTGCGCCCGCTCTGGGCGGCCTGGCACGCCGCGCGGCGGGCGCGGGAGCTGCGTGCGCCGCTGAACCTCGACCTGCCGGAGCGGCGGATCGTGCTGTCGGAGGAGGGCAAGGTGGTCTCGGTCGCCTTCCGCGACCGCTACGACGCGCACCGGGTGATCGAGGACTTCATGATCCTCGCCAACGTCGCCGCCGCCGAGACGCTGGAGGCCCGGCGCGTGCACCTGCTCTACCGCGTGCACGAGGAACCGAACCCGGAGAAGCTCGAGGCGCTGCGCGAGATCGTCGAGTCGGTCGGGCTGACGCTGGCCAAGGGGCAGGTGCTGAAGACCGCCCATCTCAACCGGCTCCTCGACGGCGTCGCCGGCACCGAGCACGCCGAGATGGTCAACATGAGCGTGCTGCGCTCGATGACCCAGGCCTACTACGCGCCGGAGAACTTCGGGCATTTCGGGCTGAACCTGCCGCGCTACGGCCATTTCACCTCGCCCATCCGCCGCTACGCCGACCTCATCGTGCATCGGGCGCTGATCCGGGCGCACGGCTGGGGCCCCGACGCGAAGAAGGACGGGCTGACCCACGACGAGGAGGCAGCGCTTCCGGAGACCGGCGAGCACATCTCGATGACCGAGCGGCGCTCGATGATGGCCGAGCGCGACACGACCGACCGCTATCTCGCGGCCTACCTCGCCGACCGGGTGGGCGCGGAGTTTCCCGGAACCATCGCCGGCGTGGCGCGCTTCGGGCTCTTCGTGAAGCTCGACGAGACCGGCGCTGACGGGCTGGTACCGATCTCCGCCCTCGGGCGGGAGTATTTCGTCTACGACCCCGACAGCCAGACCCTGACCGGCGAGAAGACGCGCCGCGTCATCGGCCTCGGCCAGCGCGTGCTGGTCCGGCTGGTGGAGGCGGCGCCGATCACCGGCGGGCTGCTGTTCGAGCTGCTCGAGGTCGAGGGGCGCCGGCTGCCCACCCCGCCGCGCCGCACCGCCGGCGGGGGCCCGCGGCGCAAGCTCGCCCAGCGCCGGATCAAGCGCACCGGCGACGACAGGCGCGATCGGCGGAAGTAGCGCCACGGGCGCGCATGCCTACTCGGCCGCCTCGGTCGGCAGGTCGTGGAACTCGGCGCGGTAGGGTCGGGCCGACGGCGGCAGCGCCCGCCGCAGGTAGACGTCCTCGTAGCGCAGCTGGCGCCTGAGCACCGGCCAGACCTCGCGGTAAGCCCGCCAGATCGACGGGTCGGCCGCCGGCAAGTCCGCCTTGATCAGCGCGTGCAGCTTCGGCAGCGCGTGGTAGGGCACCATCGGAAACATGTGGTGCTCCACATGGTAGTTCATGTTCCAGTAGATGAACTGCGACAGCGGGTTCATGTAGACGGTGCGCGTGTTCAGCCGGTGGTCGAGCACGTTGTCGGCGAGACCGATGTGCTGCAGCAGCCCGCACATCGTGACGTGCCAGCTGCCGTAAAGCCGCGGCGTGCCGACGAGCAGGATCGGCAGCCACGACCGCAGGCCGAGCGCGAGCGCGACGGTCGCGAGATAGATCGCGACGTGCCAGCGGGCGGCGCGGATCGCCTTCGGCCACTCCGATTGCGGGATGTAGTCCTTCTCGTCGGCCGAGAGGCTGCCGAAGGCGTTGCGCACCAGCGTCGGGAGCCCCTCGCGGAAGTCGCCGAAGGCGAAGAGGCCGAGGATGGCGCGAACAAGGTCGGGCGGGCGCATCACCGAGATCTCGACGTCGCGCCCGACGATCAGCGTGTCGGTGTGGTGGCGCACGTGGCTCCAGCGCCAGCGCACCGGGTTGCGGAACAGCATGAAAGAGGTCAGCTGGTAGACCCAGTCGTTCATCCACTGCGTCCGGAACGCGGTCCGATGCGCGCACTCGTGCCAGCGCGAATCGGAGGCCGAGGCGTAGAGGACGCCGTAGACCGCGAAGAACGGCACGCACCACCAGCTCCCCCAGAACCAGATCGCGCCTGCTCCCGCGAGCAGCAGCCCGCCCAGCCAGATCACCGTGTCGCGGATCGCCGGCTGGTCGGAACGCTGCATCAGCGCCTTGATCTGCGCACGCGGGACGACGGAGTGGTACCATTCGGCCGAGACGAGGCCGGTCTCGATCGCCCACCGTGTGCTCGCCCCGGTGAGAGTGTAGTCCCGCTTCGGCATCGGCTCGGCCATCGCTTCCTCCGCCCGCCGAGCGGGCGGGATCGTCTTGCGGCGGATATTCCTGCGCCGCCGCGCCGCCTGCAATGGGCTTGCTCGCTACCTCTACGGCTCCGGGGCCGGCTCGACGCTCAGCGCGCCGTCCGGCGGCGGCCTGAGCAGCGCCGCCGGGTCGCCCTCCGCCTCGCCGAGCCAGATCGGCCAGGCCGCCGGGTCGAGGATCACCGGCATCCGGTCGTGCACCGCCGCCACCTCGGCGCTCGGCGCGCAGGTGACCGTGGCGAAGCTCGCGACCTCGGTTCCGCCGGGCGCCTGCCAGACGTCCCAGACCGCGGCCAGGGCGATGACCGGCTGGCCGGGTGCCCGGATCGCCCAGCGCTGCCGGCGCCGCCGCCCCTGCCCGGTCCACTCGTACCAGCCGCCGGCCGGCAGCAGGCCGCGGGCGAGGCCGGCGAAGGCCGACTTGGCGAACAGGGTCTCACCGCGCGCGTTGACGATCGTCTCGAGCACCGGCCGGCGCGCGGGCGTTCCGACGGCCCATCGGGATCATGCCGAGGCGCATCGGCAGGATCCGCCGCCGGCCGCCCGCGACCACCGGCACCACGTCGCCCGGTCTCGCCTCGCGCCACGGCGCGACCTCCTCCGCCGGCAGGCCGAGGGCAGCCGCAACCTCGCCCGCCGATGCGTCGAGGAAGAAGTGGTGCGGCAAGGGCTGGCGTTATTCCTGCAGCACGAAAGTCACTTTCAGGTTCACCCGGTACTCGATGATCTGGCCCTCGCGGACGACCACCTTCTGGCCCTGCACCCAGGCGCCCTCGATGTTCTTCAGCGTCTTGTTGGCGCGGGAGATGCCCTCCCTGATCGCGTCCTCGAAGCTCTGCTCCGACGAGGCGGTGATCTCGGTCACGCGTGCGACGCTCATGGCTCTTCCCTCCACGACCCGGAATTGGGTCCTGCCGCGAATCTAGCCCATCCTCGCGTCGGCGACAGTGCCCCTTCCGGCCGTCGCCGTCCGCGTCCTATCTGGACGGGATGCCCGGTCCCTTCGCCAGCCCCGCCCCCACGCTCGCCGACTTCGAGGCGCTGGCCCAGAGCGCCCTCGCAGCCCTTCCCGCCGGGGTGCGGCGCGCCTGCGCCGACCTTCTGGTGCGGGTGGACGACTTCGCGCCCGACGACGTCCTCGACGAGATGGAGATCGAGGACCCCTACGAGCTCACCGGCCTCTACGACGGTATCGCGCTGACCGAGCGCTCGGTCATGCACCAGCCGACGCGCCCGGATACCGTCTGGCTCTACCGCCGCCCGATCCTCGAGGAGTGGATCGATCGCGGCGACGTGGACCTCGACCGGCTGGTGCTGCACGTGCTGGTGCACGAGATCGCGCATCATCTCGGCTGGTCCGACGACGACATCCGCGGCGTCGATGACTGGACGCTTTGAGCCGCAAGGGCATTGCCGCGCCCGCCCTCGCCGGTTAATGGGCGAACCAGGGGAAGAAACGCAGCGGTGGGGAGAAGCACCTTGAGAACCGGCGCGCAACTCATCGCCGCGGCCGCGCTCGCCGCGCTGGTGCCGGTGGCCGGCCGCGGCCAGGAGCAGGTGCTCACCAAGGAATACGACAACGGCGGCGTCTACAGCGGCACCTTCGTCGACGGCCGCCAGCAGGGTCAGGGCACCTACCGGCTGCCGAACGGCTTTCAGTATACCGGCGCGTGGGTCGCCGGCCGGATCGAGGGCGAGGGCAAGGCCACCTATCCCGACGGCTCGGTCTACGAGGGCCACTTCCTCGCCGGCCAGCCGGACGGCAAGGGCAGGATGAGCTTCCCCGACGGCGGCAGCCTGGAAGGGACCTGGGTCAAGGGGCGCGCCAGCGGCGAGGGGGTCGCGACCTATCCCGACGGGGCGCGCTACGAGGGCGGCTTCGCCGACAGCAAGCGCAACGGCCAGGGCACGATGACCACCGCCACCGGCGCGAAGTCGTCCGGGGTCTGGACCGACGGCGTGCTGCAGGGCGATGCGCGCATCACCTATCCGGACGGCGCGAGCTACGAGGGCGGTATCGAGAACGGCCAGCGCGAGGGCCGCGGCACCGCCGTCCTCGCCGACGGCAGCCGCTACGCCGGCGGCTGGAAGGACGGCAAGTTCGACGGCGACGGCGTGCTGAAAATGGCGAACGGCGACCTCTACGAGGGCGCCTTCGTCGCCGGACGGCGCGAGGGCCTCGGTCGCTTCACCTCGGCGACCGGCGACGTCTACGACGGCGGCTTCGCGGCGGATCTGCGGCAGGGGGCGGGAACGCTCACCACCGCCGGCGGCTACCGCTACACCGGGTCATGGGCCGCCGACCAGTTCGAGGGCGAGGGCAAGGCGACCTACCCGGACGGCTCGGTCTACGAGGGAAGCTACAAGGCCGGGCAGCCCGACGGACACGGCAGGATGACCTATGCCGACAAGAGCAGCTACGAGGGCGACTGGTCGAAGGGTGCCATCACCGGCAAGGGCGTGGCGCATTATCCCGACGGGTCGGTCTACGACGGCAGCTTCGTCGACGGCCGCCACGAAGGCGCGGGCAAGCTGACCGAATCCGACGGCTACTCCTACGAGGGCGGCTGGAAGGACGGCCAGCGGCAGGGCGAGGGCGTCGCGGTCTATGCCGACGGCACCCGCTACGAGGGCGGCTTCGCCCAGGGCGAGCGCAGCGGCAAGGGCGTGATGACCTTCCCCGACGGCACGGTGCAGCAGGGCACCTGGGTGCGCGGGGTGCTGAACGGCGAGGGCAAGGTCACCTACCCCGACGGCTCGGTCTACGAAGGCGGCTTCGTCGACGGCCAGCGGCAGGGCCAGGGCCGGATGCGGCTCGCCGACGGGCAGGAATACGAAGGCCCCTGGGAGGCCGGCCAGCCGACCGGCGCGGCAAAGGCGCCGATCCCCGCCGAGCCGGCCGAGCCCGCTTCACCGGACGACCCGGCCGCGCCCGCCACCGACCCTGCCGCGCCGGTCGACCCGGCCGCGCCGCCGACGTCGGAGTAGCGCCCCAGGCCCACGCGACGCGCGTCAGCCGGCGAACGGATCACTCGGGTAGCGTACCGCCGCGAGGTAGAGCCCGTCCGGCGGGCAGACCGGCCCGCAGGCGGCCCGGTCGCGGGCCGCGAGCGCCGCGCCGACCCGCGCGGGCGGCCAGGCGCCGCGGCCGACCCGCTCGAGCGTGCCGACGATCCCGCGCACCTGGTTGTGCAGGAACGAGCGCGCGCGCAGGCGGAAGCGGTATTCCCAGCCGCCGGCGGCCTCGGCCTCGTCGATCTCGACGGCGTCCATCGTCCGCACCGGGCTCTTCGCCTGGCAGGTCGACGAGCGGAAGGTGGTGAAGTCGTGCCGGCCGACCAGCGCCGCCGCCCCCTCGCGCATCGCCGCGAGATCGAGCCGATGGCCGACCCGCCAGGCGAGCCCGCGGTCGTGCACCAGCGGCGCCCGCCGCGACACGAGGCGGAAGAGGTAGTGGCGCTCCACCGCGTCGAAGCGGGCGTGGAAGCCGTCGCCGACCTCGGCCGCCGCCACCACCGCCACCGGCGCCGGGCGCAGGTGGGCGTTCAGCGCCGCGGCGAGCCGCCCGGCCTCCCATCCGCGCGCGAGATCGACGTGCGCGACCTGCCCGAGCGCGTGGACGCCGGCATCGGTTCGCCCCGCGCCGGTCACCTTCGGCCGCTCGGGGGCGATGTGGGAAAGCGCCGCCTGCACCGCGCCCTGCACGCTCGGCTGCGCGTCCTGCCACTGCCAGCCGGCGAACGGCCGGCCGTCGTACTCGATCCTGAGGGCATAGCGCGGCATGGCCCGACGCCCTAGCGTGCGCCAGGGCGCTTGCCAAGGCCGCCGCCGTTGCGGGCGCGGCGCCGAGCGACTAGGTGTGCGCGAGCCCGCGAGGAGGCGCGCACCCTTGGATCTCATCCGCCTGCCCGGCCGCATGACCCGCAGCGTCACCGACACGCTCGGCGACATCGGCGACGTCTTTCGCGAGCCGGTGATCCGCCTCGGCGTCACCGGGCTCAGCCGCGCCGGCAAGACGGTCTTCATCACCTCGCTGGTCGCCAACCTCATCGACCGCGGCCGGATGCACCAGCTGCGCGCCGCGGCCGAGGGCCGCATCCTCGCGGCCTGGCTCCAGCCGCACCCCGACCATTCGATGCCGCGCTTCGCCTACGAAGACCATCTCGACGCGCTGACCGCGCCCGAGCCGCACTGGCCGGAAAGCACCCGCTCGATCTCGACGCTGCGCCTGTCGCTGCGGGTGGCGCCGAAGGGCCTGATCGGCGGGATGACCGGGCCGCGCAACGTGCATCTCGACATCGTCGACTATCCCGGCGAGTGGCTGCTCGACCTGCCGCTGATGAGCCAGAACTTCGAGGCATGGTCGGCCGCGGCCCTTGCCGCCGCCCGCGCCCCCGGACGCGCCCCGCACGCGGCGGCCTTCCTCGCCGAGCTGGACGCGGCGGACCCCGCCCAGCCCCTGGCCGAGGCGACCGCGCGCAGGCTCGCGGCCGCCTTCACCGGCTACCTCGCCGCCGCCCGCGCCGCCGGCCAGTCGAGCGTCGCCCCCGGCCGCTTCCTGATGCCGGGCGACCTCGAGGGCTCGCCGGCGCTGACCTTCGCGCCGCTTCCCCGCCCCGAACGCCGCGGGTCCGGGTCGCTCTGGCGCACCTTCGAGGCCCGCTTCGAGGGCTACAAGCACGTCGTCGTCGAGCCGTTCTTCCGCAACCACTTCGCGCGGCTCGACCGGCAGGTGGTGCTGATCGACGCGCTCGGCGCCATCCACGACGGCCCGCGCGCGGTCGAGGATCTGCGCGCGGCGATGGCGGAAATCCTCGTCTGCTTCCGACCCGGGCCGCGTTCGTGGCTGGCGCCGATCCTCGGCCGCCGCATCGACCGCATCCTCTTTGCCGCGACCAAGGCCGACTACCTGCACCACAGCCAGCACCCCAAGCTCGCCGCCATCGCCGAGGCGCTGGTGCAGGACGCGCGCGGCCGGGCGCAGTTCTCGGGGGCGGAGACCCGCGCGCTTCCGATCGCGAGCCTGCGCGCCACCGTCGAGCAGACGGTGACCCGCGACGGCCGCGAGATCGACGTGGTGCGCGGGCGGCTGATCGGCAGCGGCGAGGAGGTGGCGCTCTTTCCCGGCAACCTGCCCGACGACCCGGCGGCGATCCTCGCCCCCGCCCGGCAGGGCGCGGGCGACTGGAGCGATGCCGCCTACCGCATCACCCGCTTCGCCCCGCCGCGGCTGAAGCCGGTCGCGGGCGACGGGCTGCCGCACATCCGCCTCGACCGCGCGGCGGAGTTCCTGATCGGAGACCGCCTGTGAGCCCGCCTGCCCGACGATCCCTTCGTGATCCCCGCGGGCGAGCTCGGCCCGGCGGCCGTCTCGCCGGCCGACGCCCCGCCGCCGCCCGACGAAACCCCGCCCGAGGGCGCCGCGATGCTGGCGGCGGCCCGCCTCGCCACGCGACCTCGCCGCGGCGGGATCATCTGGCCGACGCTCGGCAGCCTCGTGGTGCTGGTCGGCTCGGTCGCGGTCTGGAACTACCTGACCGGCCTTCTCGCCCGCTATCCGCTGATCGGGATGATCGCGCTGGCGCTGACCGCGATTCTCGCGCTCGCCGTCCTCGCACAGCTCGTGCGCGAGCTCTGGGCCTTCCGCCGCCTCGCCCGCATCGACAGCTTCCGCGTCGAGGCCGCCGCGGTGCACGCCGGCGCCGATCACCGGGCGGCGGTCGCGCTCTCCGAGCGGCTCGCGCGCTTCTACGGCGGCCGCGCCGAACTGCACTGGGGCCGCGCACGGCTGGCCGAGGCCCGCGCCGACCTCCTCGACGCCGACGCGGTGATGCAGCTCACCGAGCAGCGGCTGTTCTCACCGCTCGACGCCGAGGCCCGCCGCGAGATAGAGGCCGCCGCGCGGGCCGTCGCCGGAGCGACCGCGCTCATTCCGCTGGCCTTCGTCGACGTGCTGGCCGCCCTCAGCCAGAACATGCGCATGGTTCGCCGCATCGCCGAAATCTATGGCGCGCACGCCGGCTTCTTCGGTTCGTGGCGCCTGTTCCGCATGGTGGCGACCCACCTCCTCGCCACCGGCGCGGTGGCGGTCGGAGACGACCTCATCGGCTCTGTCGCCGGGGGCCATCTTCTCGCCCGCCTGTCGCGCCGCTTCGGCGAAGGTGTGGTCAACGGAGCCCTCACCGCCCGGGTCGGCATCGCGGCGATGGAGGTCTGCCGCCCCCTGCCGTTCGCCGCGCTCCCCCGCCCACGGGTGTCGAACATCATCGGCCGGTCGCTCACCGGCCTGTTCGATCGTACGGCCGGCTGAGGAACCCGTCGCACCGCGCCGCGTCACATAGGCGGGCAGGAGGGTGGCGATGCACTGGTCGATGCTGTTTCAGAACGCGAGCGACCTCCTGCGGACGGTGATCGTCGGGTCGCTCGCCTATGCCTTCCTCATCGTCACGCTGCGGGTTTCCGGCAAGCGCACGCTCGCGAAGCTCAACGCCTTCGATCTGATCGTCACGGTTGCCCTGGGTTCGACGCTCGCGTCGATCCTGCTCTCGGAAGACGTCGCGCTGGCCGAGGGGGCGACCGCGCTTCTGCTCCTCGTCGTCCTGCAGTACGTCGTCGCCTTCCTTTCGGTCCGCTCGCGCCGCTTCGCGCGCCTGGTGCGGTCCGAGCCCACGCTGCTCGCACGGGACGGCGCGCTCTGCCCCGACGCCATGCGGCGGTCGCGGGTGACCGAGGAGGAGCTGCAGACGGTCCTGCGCACCAACGGGGAGACCAGTCTCGACGGCGTCTCGGCGGTGATCCTCGAGTCCGACGGGTCCTTCTCGGTGATCGGCGGCAACGGAAAGCGCCGCAGCGGACACGCAACCGCCGGAACCTGAGCGGCAACTTCGCAATTGAACCGGCCCCGGCCGGGGGTTATATCCCGCGGGCATGATCGGGTTTGCCGGCATCATCCGAATTACCGTCCCGGCGCTCTGATCTTCAGGGCCGCCGGGTTCGGGCGCGCGCGCCTCCTCACCTCCCGCCCCTGACGGATGCTCCGATGACCACCGACACGCTCGACTACAGGGACACCCTGTTCCTTCCGAAGACCGATTTCCCGATGCGCGCGGGCCTGCCCCAGCGCGAGCCCGAGTGGCTCGCCCGCTGGGCGCGGCTCGGGGTCTACCACCGGCTGCGCTCGACCGCGCACGGCCGCACGCCCTTCGTGCTGCACGACGGCCCGCCCTACGCCAACGGCAACCTGCACATCGGGCACGCGCTCAACAAGATCCTCAAGGACTTCGTGGTGCGCAGCCAGCAGATGATGGGCCGCGACTCGCGCTACGTGCCGGGCTGGGACTGCCACGGCCTGCCGATCGAGTGGAAGATCGAGGAGCAGTACCGCGCAAAGGGCCGCAACAAGGACGAGGTCCCGGTCAACGACTTCCGCGCCGAGTGCCGCCGCTTCGCCGAGCACTGGGTCAACGTCCAGCGCGACGAGTTCAAGCGCCTCGGCGTCACCGGCGACTGGGACGACCCCTACCTCACCATGGCCTTCCACGCCGAGGCGGTGATCGCCGACGAGTTCATGAAGTTCGTCATGAACGACTCGCTCTACCTCGGCTCGAAGCCGGTGATGTGGTCGCCGGTCGAGAAGACGGCGCTGGCCGAGGCCGAGGTCGAGTACCACGACCACGTCAGCCCGACGATCTGGGTGAAGTTCCCGGTGGAGATCGCCGGTCCCCGAGAGCGCATCTGCCGGCGTCGAGCGTGGTGATCTGGACGACCACGCCCTGGACCATCCCGTCCAACCGCGGCGATCGCCTACTCCGAACGCATCGACTACGGGCTCTACACTGTAACCGCAGCCGCTGCCGAGCAACTGGGCGAAACCGGGCGACCGCCTCGTCCTCGCCGACAAGCTCGCCGCCGAGGTGATGAAGGCGGCTCGCGTCGACGGCCTATGAGCGGGTCGGCGGCGCGGTGGCCGCTCAACGGCGTGATGCTGCGCCATCCCTTCGAGGGCCTCGATCCCCATTGGGCCTACGAGGTCCCGATGCTCGAAGGCGACTTCGTCACCGACGACACCGGCACCGGCTTCGTGCACATGGCGCCGAGCCACGGCGCCGACGACTACGAGCTCTTCGTCAAGAACGGTCTCGTCGACCGGATGACCCACAACGTGCTCGAGGATTCCTCCTTCCGTCCCGGACCTCCCCTTCTTCGGCGGCCTGCAGGTCCTCGACGCCAAGGGCAAGGAGGGCAAGGCCAACGCCGCGGTCATCGACAAGCTCGTCGAGGCCGGCGCCCTCCTCGCCCGCGGCCGGCTCACCCACAGCTACCCGCACTCCTGGCGCTCGAAGGCGCCGGTCATCTACCGCAACACCCCGCAGTGGTTCGTCGCCATCGACAAGCCGCTCGCCGACGGCATGGACACCTACGGCGCGACGATCCGCGAGCGCGCGCTCACCTCGATCGACCAGCTCGTCCGCTGGTACCCGCAGACCGGCCGCAACCGCCTCCATTCGATGATGGAGGCGCGCCCAGACTGGGTGCTGTCGCGCCAGCGCGCCTGGGGCGTCCCCCTCACCTGCTTCGTGAAGCGCGGGCCCGACGGCACCGCCGAGATCCTGCGCGACCCGGCCGTCAACGCCCGCATCAAGGAGGCCTTCGAGCACGAGGGCGCCGACGCCTGGTTCGAGGACGACGCCAAGGCGCGCTTCCTCGCGAGCGACCACCCGCACGACGACATGGGAGAAGGTCACCGACATCCTCGACGTCTGGTTCGACTCAGGCAGCACCCACGCCTTCGTGCTCCGCGACCGCCCGGACGGCATCTGGCCCGCCTCGGTCTACCTCGAGGGCACCGACCAGCACCGCGGCTGGTTCCACTCCTCGATGCTGCAGTCCTGCGGCACCCGCGGCCGCGCCCCCTACGACGCGGTGATCACCCACGGCTTCACCCTCAGCGAAGAGGGGATGAAGATGTCGAAGTCCGCCGGCACCGGCACCGCGCCCCAGGACGTGGTGAAGCAGTACGGCGCCGACATCCTCCGGCTCTGGGTGGCGCAGAGCGACTACGCCGTCGACCAGCGCATCGGCCCCGAGATCCTCAAGGGCACCGCCGACAGCTACCGGCGCCTCCGCAACACGCTGCGCTTCCTCCTCGCCGCCGTCGACGGTTTCGACGACGCCGAACGCATCGAGCCCGCGGCGATGCCCGAGCTCGAGCGCTTCCTGCTGCACCGCCTGGCCGAGCTCGACCGCGAGGTGCGCGCCGGCTACGAGGTCTTCGATTTCCAGGGCGTCTTCCAGGCGCTCTTCCAGTTCGCCACCCTCGACCTCTCCGCCTTCTTCTTCGACATCCGCAAGGACGCGCTCTACTGCGACGCCGCGACCGACCCGCGCCGCCGCGCCACCCGCACCGTGCTCGACGCCGTCTTCAACCGGCTCGTCACCTGGCTCGCCCCGATGCTGCCCTTCACCATGGAGGAGGTCTGGCTCGCCCGCTTCCCCGGCGAGGAAAGCTCGGTGCACCTCGTCGACTTCCCGGCGACGCCGGTTGACTGGCACGACGCCGCTCTCGCCGCCCGCTGGGAGGAGATCCGCCGGGTCCGCCGGGTGGTGACCGGCGCGCTCGAGATCGAGCGCCGCGAGAAGCGCATCGGCGCCAGCCTCGAGGCGGCGCCGGAGGTCTTCGTCGCCGACGAGGCCCTGCGCGCGGCGCTCGGCAAGGTCGACTTCCAGGACGTCTGCATCACCTCGGAGCTCGCCCTCTCCGCCGGCAGCCCCCCGGACGGCGCCTTCTCGCTCGAGGACGTCCCCGGGATCGCGGTGGTGCCGCGGCTTGCAAGCGGCACGAAATGCGCGCGCTGCTGGAAGATCCTGCCCGACGTCGGGACGCATCGGCATCCGGACCTTTGCTCGCGCTGCGACGCGGTCCTCGGCTGACGGCGGCGCGCGCTCGGGCGCGCCCGCTGCTTCAGGTCTTGCTCGCGCCGGTGGAGGCCACCGACTGGTTCGCCTGGCCGGGCTGGTTCGCCTGGCCCGGCTTTCGCTCCTGGCCCGGCTTTCGCTCCGGGAAGGCCTGCATCACCATCCCGATCAGCAGCAGCCACAGGCTCGACGCGAGCAGCCCCGCCTTCACCGCCGCCGGCGGATCGAAATGCTCCCAGACCGACCAGGCGGCGAGGACCACCCAGAGCAGGCAGACCGAGAGGTTCATCCGCCGCCAGCGCACCGTGCGCACCGGGTGGATGAACTTGAGCCAGGTGAATTGCGCGAGCCCGAGCACCACGATGGTGAGGCCGGTCACCCAGGGCGGCGGTGAGAAGGTCAGGAACACCAGGAGCGGCATCTGCCAGACGGCCGGGAAGCCGACGAAGCAGTTGTCCTCGGCCTTCATCCGCACGTCGGCGAAATAGACCACCCCGGTCAGCGCGATGAAGAGCGCCGCCACCAGGCCCCAGTGCCAGGGCAGGAGCGGCGCATAGATCAGCGCATAGGCCGGAATGAAGACGTAGGTGAGATAGTCGACGACGAGGTCGAGGATCACGCCGTCCCAGTTCGGGGCGTTCTTCTTGATGTCGACCCGCCGCGCCAGCGGCCCGTCTAGTCCGTCGACGATCAGCGCCAGCACCAGCCAGCCGAACATTCCCGGCCAGTTGGCGCGGGTCGCCGACACCAGCGCCATCAGCGCCAGCGCCGCCCCGGAGCCGGTCAGCAGATGCACCGTGAAGGCAAGCGGCTTGGTTCTCATCGCTACGAGATACGGCCAAAGCGGCACGAGCGGAACCCCGCTCGTCGGGCGTGAAAGGCCCGCGGACTTGCCGGATTCTCCGGCGCATGCCAGCATCCGCCGCCGGGGCGGGGGATCGGGGCGATGTCGCCACACAGCTGGAAGGTCTGGATGGAGATCGTCCGCCTCTGGGTGCCGATCATCGTCTCGCTCAGCGCCATCGGCCTCAGTGTCTACCAGGGTGCCGCGACCCGGCGCCACGCCCGGCTCAGCGTGCAGCCGCGCGTCGAATGGCGGATCCACGAGGACGCCGGCGCCGGCACCCTCGAGCTCAGCCTCGTCAACGTCGGCTTCGGCCCGGCCGTCCTCAGCGACGTCGCGGTGATCGTCGACGGGCAGAAGATCGCGATGAAGGACCTCGACGCCTGCGCCGAGGTCGGCCATCGCATCGCCCGGGAGCACGGCGCGTGGGACAGCCAATGCTTCGTGAACCCCGACGAATACGTGCTCGGCTCGAACGACACCGTGCTCGTCTTCGGCAGCAAGCCCATCGCCGCGCATGCCGGCGAAGACCATTCCGGCGCCCTCGTCGACTACCGCCGCCTCGGGGTGACCGCCGACTATTGCTCGTTCTACGACGAGTGCTGGCAGGTCCGCGTCGAATGAACGCCCGGCCGTTGCGGCTTGCCGCCCGCCCGGCGCTGGCGCATCCTGCCGCCGCCCGATCCGGAATGCCGAGGCCGCCGATGCGCTCCCGCCTGCTCGCTCTCGCCTTCGCCCTTCTCGCCGTCGCTCCGGCGTCGGCCGCCGAGTTACCCGACCTCGGCGGACGCGAAGTCGCCATCGCCACAGAGAACGCCTATCCGCCGCTGCAGTTCGTCGATCCCAAGTCGGGCGCCGCGATCGGCTGGGAGTACGATGCGATCGCCGAGATGGCGAAGCGGCTGAACTTCAGGCCGGTGTTCGCGACGATGAGCTGGGACGCGATGATCCCGGCGATCTCCGAGGGCCAGGCCGACATGGGCATGGACGGGATCACCATCCGCGAGGACCGCGCGGAAAAGGTCGACTTCTCCGCCCCTTACATGCGCTCGGAGATGTTCATGCTGGTGCGGGCGAACGAGAGCCGCTTCACCGACGGCAAGAGCTTCGCCGCCCTCCGGACGGGGCTGGTCGGCGCCCAGCCCGGCACCACCCCCTTCTACGTCGCGGTCTACGACATGCTCGACGGGGACGAGACCAATCCGCGGATCAAGCTCTTCGAGACCTTCGGCGCCAGCGTGCAGGCGCTGAAGTCGGGCGACGTCGACGTCGTGCTCACCGACGGCACCGCCGGCAAGGGCTACGTCCGCGCCAACCCGGAGACCTTCAAGCTGATCGGCGAACCGATGGGCGCCGAGGACTTCGGCTTCATCTTTCCCAAGGGCTCCGATCTGGTCGCCCCGATCGACGCCGCCATCGCCGCGCTCAAGGCCGACGGGACCCTCGACGCCCTGGATAGCAAGTGGTTCCTCGACTACCAGGTCGGGCAATAGGCCCGCAGCCGCCGGCGCCCCCGCCGGCCGCGGGGCGCGATTTCCCCTGGTGGTTGGTCGCGGCCACGCTCCTCGCCCTCGCGGTCCTCGCCGCGATCCTGCTCGACCCCGTCTACGGCGCGATCCTCGCGACGCTCGCGAAAGGCATCGGCGTCACCGTCTACGTGACCGTCGTCGCCTTCGCTCTCGCGTCGGCGCTCGGTCTCGGGCTCGCGGTCTGCGCGCTCTCGAGCTCGGTCGCGCTGCGGCAGACCGCGCGCTTCTACATCGAGATCGTCCGCGGCATCCCGATGCTGGTGCTGCTCTTCTACATCGCCTTCGTCGCCGCGCCGGCGATCGTCGCCGGCTGGAACGCCGTCACCGGACCGCTCGGCCTGCCGCCGCTCCTGACCCGCGACGTCTCCCTCACCTGGCGGGCGATCATCGCGCTCACCCTCGGCTACGCCGCCTTCGTGGCCGAGGTCTTCCGGGCCGGCATCCAGGCGGTCGAGCCCGGCCAGATCGAGGCCGCCAAGGCGCTTGGCCTCGGCGCCTGGCAACGCTTCCGCCTGGTGGTGATGCCGCAGGCGCTCCGCACCATCCTGCCGCCGCTCGGCAACGATTTCATCGCGATGATCAAGGACAGCGCGCTCGTCTCGGTGCTCGGGGTCGCCGACATCACCCAGCTCGGCAAGATCTATGCCGCAGGCTCGTTCCGCTTCCTCGAGACCTACAACGTCGTGACCTTCCTCTACCTGGTGATGACCGTCGGCCTGTCGCTCGCCCTCCGCGCCCTCGAGCGCCGGCTCCGGGCCCGGCAGGGCTGACGCGCCGCTGCCGCCTGCCGCGCGAATGCAATCGATGGCGTTTTGTCTGCATCGCACGCCGCGTCGATCGACTGGTCGATTGAAGGCTTTCGGCGTATCATCGCCCGCAGTGGCGGCGCCATCCTCATTGGTCAGGACGTCATTAGCCGAGTCTTCTACCCGCGACGCCGCGATTTGTTGCAACGTGGGGAGAGCCATGCACATAAGATCGATAGAGATACTCGTGGCGGGCGCGACAATCGCGGCCCCTGTCGGAGGCGAGCGGCCGAAGACATTCAGCGACTCGGATGCGATTTCCAGTGCTGAGAGCGCGGCGCCAGTCTCGATTGCCAGGTCCGCGACCATAGCCACCCTCGTTGCCGCGGACCACGTGAAGGTGCTTCGCCAAGGGAGCAACGGGTTCACTTGCATGCCCGACGTGCCTGAGACCCCCGGTCCTGATCCGATCTGCGTGGACGAGGGCGGGATGCTCTGGCTGCGCGCCTTGATCGCGCACAAGGTGCCGCTCGAGGGCATGGTCGGATTTGGGTACATGCTCGCGGGCGGCTCAGACCCCGACAACCTCGATCCCTACGCGATGGCGCCGAAGCGCGGCCGGAGGTGGGTGACCACTGGGCCGCATGTCTCACTCTTCAACGCCGGCGAGATCGCGAAGTTATACCCAGGCGGCGCACAGCCGGACACGAGCAAGCCCTATGTCATGTACCCGGATACCCCGTACGCGCGAATCGTACTGCCGGTTCAGTAGCGGCCGGCCAATGAGCTTCAATCGTTCGGGGTCAACGAAAGCGACAGGTCGTCTCAGGCGCGGGCAGGCGGCTTCCGGAAGCGAACCCTCGAAGTCGCATGGGCTTACGGGACGATCGGGTCGCGATTTCCCCGCCGGAGCGTCTCCCGGGCCGATCGGCATCCGTGTGAGCCGACCTCTCGGGCGGTTCCGCCGCAGTTGTCGATCTTCGGTTCGCGGCATGAGGACCGCGCTTCTGGTTGTCGCCCTGGCGTTCTGCGGCCCCGCCCAAGCGCATGATTGGTACACCGGGGTCAAGCAGAACGGCTCCGACTGCTGCGGCGGCCAGGATTGCGCCGAGATTCCGGCTGATCGGGTAGCATGCCGGTTCGGGCTGTGCTGGATCACTCTCAAGCCGGGCGACCATCCTCGGGCACCGTCCGGCGGCACCATGATCTTTACCCGCACTCCCGGATTCTCCCCCGACGGCGGGACGCATGTGTGCATCAACAAGGGGATCCCGACCTGCCTTTTCATCGGAGGCCAATCTTGACCGCATGCCCGCTTCCGGGATGTCGGGCACCGGCGGCGGCTTCGTCCCGCTACCTTTCGGTGAACTTGAGCTCGATCCGCCGGTTCTTCGCCAGCGCCTCGGGACTGTCGCCCGGGTCGATCGGCTGGTACTCGCCGAAGCCGGTCGCGGCCAGACGATCCGGCGGCAGGCCCTGCACCTCGACGAGGTAGCGCACCACCGACAGCGCCCGCGCCTCGGAAAGCTCCCAATTGTCGCGGAACGGGCTGTCGGCGCTGACCGGCGTCTTGTCGGTATGGCCGTCGACGCGCAGGATCCAGTCGATCCCCGGCGGGATCTGGTCGGCGATCTCGTGGATCACCTGCCCCACGCGCGCCACCTGCGCCTGCCCCTCGGCGCCGAGCGTCGCCGAGCCGGGGGCGAACAGCACCTCCGAGGGGAAGACGAAGCGGTCGCCCACCACCTGCACGCCCTCGCGCTCGCCGAGGATCGCGCGCATCTTGCCGAAGAATTCCGAGCGGTAGCCCTGCAGGTCCTGCGCCTCGGCCTGCAGCCGCTCCTTCTCCTTCTGTTCGAGCTCTGCCCGCCGCTTCTCCTCGACCGCGACTCGCGCCAGCGCCGCGTTGAGGTTCTGCCCGAGGTTCTCGATCTGCACCTGCGCCGCGGTGTCCTTGACCGAGGAGGCGTCGAGGAGACCCTGCAGCGAGTTGAGCTGCTCGCGCAGCGAGGCGGTCTGCTGGTTCAGGAGCGCCACCTGACGCTGGCCCTCCGCCGAGAGGTCCTTCTGCTCGGCGAGGAGCGCGTTCGCCTGCGCGAGCTCCGCCGCGCGCTTGTCGGCGTCGCTGAGCGCCGTCGCCGTGTCGGCCTCGAGCCCCTTCTTCGCCGCTTCCGCCGCGGCGAGCAGCGTCAACGTCTCCTCGGCGTGCTTGCGCTCGGCCTCGAGGCTCAGCGTCATCGCTGTCAGCTCCGACTGCGACGAGGCGAGCTTCTGCCGCAGCGCCTCGGCGGCCGCGGCCTCGGCGAGCCGCGCCGCGTCGGCCTCGCTGAATTTGGTGCTGGCCGCTTCCGCCTGCTTCATCGCCGCGTCGAGCTTGGCCTGCTGCTCGGCGGTGAGCTTGCCCGCGGCGTCGAGCTTCGCCGCCTGGTCGCCTGCGAGGATCGCCGCGGCGGCGAGGCGGGCGGTCTGCTCGGCCGAGAGCTTGCCGGCGGCGTCGAGCTTCGCCTGCTGCTCGCCGGCCGTGTCCTTCAGCCCCTGCACGTCGGTGCGCAGCGAGGCGACCAGCGCCTCGAGCGCCTCGCGCTTGGCGGCGGCGAGCCGCGCCTCCTCGACGCCCTTGTCGAGCTCCGTGCGCGCCTGGGCGAGCGAGGCCTCCAGCGCCTGGCTCGCGGTCAGCCGGTCGGCGCTCTCCTTCTCCGCGGTGGTGAGCTTGCCCGAAAGGTCGGTGTTGCGTGCGATCAGGCTCGCGACCTGGGCCTCGAAATCCGCGGCCTTGGCCTCGGCGGCCTGCTTGTCCGTAGCGAGCTTGTCGCGCTCGCCGGTCAGCGTCGAGACCAGCGCCGCCTGGGTGTCGGCGCGGCTGCGCTCGAGCCCGAGCGCGTCGGCGAGGTTCGCGACCTGCACCGAGAGCTGATCGAGCTGCTGGGTCTGGCCGGTGATGGTGTCGCGCAGCACGAACTGCACGATCATGAAGATCGACAGCACGAAGAACAGCACCAGGATCATCGCCGTCATCGCGTCGACGAATCCCGGCCAGATCTGGGTGGAGAAGCGTGCTGCCCCCCCGCGCCGGCTCAGCGCCATCAGTATCTCCCGCGCGAAGCCATCGACCGCAGCGCCTCGGCGAGGCTGGCGATATCCTGGCGGATCTCGGTGACCAGATCCTGCCGCCCGGCGCTCAGATCGTCGAGAATGCGCAGCACCTGGGTGTCGATCGAGCGCAGCCGCGCCCGGGTTTCGGCGTCGATCCCGCCACCGCCGCCTTCGGCGCTGCGGTTGCCGAGCGCCGCCGCCACCCGCTCCTGCGAAAGCGCGATGCGTTCGAGCAGCGCCCGGTCATGGCCCTCGGCGCGTGGCGCCGCCAGCAGCGTCGCCATCTTCTCCTGCCCGGCGGCGATGCGTTCGAGCAGGCCGTTGTCCACCGGCACCGGCTTCTGCGCCGCGATGATCTCGCCGAGCTCCACGAGGCGCGCCTCGGTCTGGGCAGATCGCGTGGCCCCCTGTTCGACCACCTCGCGCAGCTGGTCGATCTGTTCGGCGGTCTGGCCGATCACCATCAGCACGTTCGCCGCCGTCAGCGCCTCCTCGGGATCGACGCCGGTGATGCCGAGCTTGGTGATCGAGGAGAGCCATTCCTCGAGCTCGCGGTAGAAGCGGTTCTGCGCGTGGCTGGCGAAGAGCTCCAGCAGTCCCACCACCAGCGAACCGGAAAGGCCGAGCAGCGACGAGCCGAAGGCGGTGCCCATGCCGCCGAGCTGGCCCTCCAGCCCGTGCATCAGGCTGTCGAACGAGGCCATCGCGCTCTGCCCCTCCTTCGGGGCGAGCGAGCGGATGGTATCGACCACCGCCGGCACCACCGTGGCGAGGCCGAAGAAGGTGCCGAGGAGCCCGAGGAAGATCAGCAGGTTGATCAGGTAGCGCGTGAGGTCGCGCTGCTCCTCGATGCGGGTGCCCACCGACTCCAGGATAGAGCGCGTCGAGTTCGAGCTCAGCCCGCGCCGTGCCGCGCGCCCGGTCAGCATCGCCGCGAGCGGTGCGAGCAGCCGTGGCGCCTTGGTGAACTCGTGCCCCGGCCGGTCGAGCGCGAAGCCCTCGATCCAGTTCACGCAGGCGATCAGCGTCAGCACCTGCCAGAAGCAGGCGAGGACGCCGATGAAGAAGACGCAGAGGATGAAGACCTTCAGATAGGGCGAGGCGAGGAAGATCTTCTCGACGGTCGGAAAGATCAGAACCGCGACCGCCGCCGTCAGCCCGAGCACGATCAGCATCATCACGATCTGGCGGACCGGCTGCGAGAACTGCGGTTCGGTCCTGTGACTGAGCACCATGTCCTGCAATGGGTTCCTTCTCCGGTCGGCGCGCGAGCTTACGCTGGGGCGGATCGCTTTCCAACTGCCTTCTCTTGCAGCACAATCCGCGAGACACAGGGGGATCGGCAATGACCACACGGCGCGAACTGCTGGAGGCCGCGGCCGCTGACCGCCGCGGCCGGGATGTTCGGGCTCGCCGGGCCGGCGCAGGCGGCGGCGATCGCCACCGACGCCGAAATCGACCGGCTCCTGCCGACGCTTCGCAACTGGGGCCGCTGGGGTGCGGACGACCAGCTCGGCACGCTCAACTTCATCACGCCGCAGATGCGCATCGCCGCCGCGCAGTCGGTCCGCACCGGCCGCACCGTCTCGCTGGCGCACGAGCGTGCGGTCGACGACCCGAACGGCATCCGCAGGTTCAGCTACCAGAACTTCCACTACACCGACCCGCAGCCAGAGGAATCCGGCACCATCGACGCGGTGGGGATGATCTACCACGGCTACACCGTCACCCATCTCGACGCCCTCTGCCACCTCTTCACCCCCGAGGGCCGCGAGGGGATGTACAACGGCTATCCGATCTCGCTCGTCACCGACGCGGGCTCCGCCAAGCTCGGCGTCGAGGTGATGGGCGTGCACGGCATCGTCGGACGCGGCGTCCTGCTCGACATCGCCGCGCTCCGGGGCGGCCCGCTCCCCCTTGGCAGCGTCATCAGTCGCGCCGACCTCGAGGCGGCCGAGGCGCGGCAGCGGGTGACCGTCGGCACCGGCGACATCCTCTTCGTCCGCAACGGCGGCGGGGCGGCGAACGGCTACACGCTCGGCACCGGCCTCCACCCCGATTGCCTGCGCTGGCTGCACGACCGCGAGGTCGCCGCGCTCGGCCACGACGGCGACGGCGACGTGCATCCGCCCCAGCCGGGCCTCGCGCGCTGGACCGAGCCCGTGCACATGGTGCTGATCCCCTACCTCGGCATGCCGCTGATCTGCGGCTCCGACCTCGAAGCGATCGCCGCCGCCTGCACGCAGGAGGGTCGCTGGAGCTTCTTTCTCACCCTCGCACCCTGGCGCTTCAAGGGCGCGACCAGCTCGCCAGTCAACCCGCTGGCGATGTTCTGAAGCCGCGCGCGGCGAGGTCGGGCGGACCGCGTTCTCCCAGCGGCCCTTTCCACCCACGCGGTCTTGCCGCACTATCCGCCGACGGGGGCTGAAACATGGCGGGAAACTCGCCGCCCAGGAGAGACCCTATGCAGGACCTCGGCATTCCCATCTTCGCGGCGCCCGCGATCGCGATCCTCATCTTCGCGGTGATCCTGATCTTCACCATGGTGAAGTCGGTGCCGCAGGGCGAGAACTGGACCGTAGAGCGCTTCGGCCGCTACACCCGCACGCTGGAGCCCGGCCTCGCGTTCCTGGTGCCGCTGATGGACCGGATCGGCTCGCGCATCAACATGATGGAGACCGTCCTCGACATCGAGGAGCAGGAGGTGATCACCAAGGACAACGCCATGGTGGTCGCCGACGCGATCGCTTTCTACCAGGTGGTCGACGCCTCGCGCGCCGCCTACGAGGTGCGCAACCTCGAGCAGGCGCTGCGCAACATCAGCCAGACCAACATGCGCGCGGTGCTCGGCTCGATGGACCTCGACGAGGCGCTTTCCAACCGCGACGCGATCAACCACCGGCTGCTCGCGGTGATCGACGCCGCCTCGACGCCGTGGGGCGTCAAGGTGACCCGCGTCGAGATCCGCGACCTCGCCCCTCCGCCCGACATCTCCGAGGCGATGGGGCGGCAGATGAAGGCCGAGCGGCTGAAGCGCGCCGAGATCCTCACCGCCGAGGGGCTGAAGCAGGCGGCGATCCTCAAGGCCGAAGGCGAGCGCGAGGCGCAGATCCGCGAGGCCGAGGGCCGCCGCCAGGCCGCCTTCCTCGACGCCGAGGCGCGCGAGCGCTCGGCCGAGGCCGAGGCGAAGGCCACCACAATGGTCTCCGAGGCGATCGCCAAGGGCAACGTGCAGGCGATCAACTACTTCGTCGCCCAGCGCTACACCGAAGCGCTGCGGGCGCTGGCGGCGAGCCCCAACGCCAAGACCATCATGATGCCGCTCGAGGCGTCGAGCCTGATCGGCTCGATCGCCGGCATCGCCGAGCTCGCCCGCGCGGCCAAGGGTCCGGGCGAGAGCTGATGCCCGGCATTTCGCCCTGGTGGTGGGTGGCGCTGGCGATCCTGCTCGCCGCCGCCGAGATGGTGACGATCACCACGGTGCTGGTCTGGTCGGCCGGCGCCGCCCTCGTCACCGCGATCCTGCTCTGGATCGTTCCGCGCCTCGGCCTCTACGAGCAGATCGGCATCTTCGCCGCGCTCTCGATCGTCTTCTTCTTCCTCGGCCGCGCGCTCGTCGCCCGTTTCGGCCAGCCCGGCGGCGGCGGCAGCACGCTCAACCGCCGCTCCGACCAGCTCGTCGGCCGCGAGGGCGTGGTGCTGATCTTCGAGGGCGACGAAGGCAAGGTGACGGTCGACGGGGTGCCCTGGCTCGCCCGGCTCGAGCCCGGCGCCGCCACCCCCGCCGCCGGCGCCCGCGTCCGGGTCACCGCCGCCGACGGAACCGTGCTGCGGGTGACGCCGCTCGCCCCGGTCGCCTGAACCAGCGTCCGGCGACCGGCCGAAAGTCGCTGGATCGGCCAAGCGAGACCCATGAAAATCTCTGCTGATCAGGTATTTGACCAAGCTGTGCCAGCTGCACAGCCGTCAGATCCCGGCGTACCAGTCGTAGTCGATGGTGTCTTCCCAGAAGCCGCCCTTGCCGGCGCCGACCCCCGCTAGGCTCGCGACCGCCTCGACCCGCATGATGAACTTCGCCTGCTTGTAGCCGAGCTGGCGCTCGACGCGCAGCCGCAGCGGCGCGCCGTGGCCCATCGCGAGGTCGGCGTCGTTCATGCCGTAGGCGAGGATCGTCTGCGGATGGAAGGCATCGATCAGGTCGATGCTCTCGTAGTAGCCGGTGCCCGAGAAGTCGTCGGCACAGTGAAAGACGATATAGCGCGCCTGCGGCTGCAGCCCCACTGTCCGGAGCAGGTCGCCGAGCGGCACGCCGGTCCACTTGCCGATGGCGCTCCAGCCCTCGACGCAGTCGTGCCGGGTGATCTGGCTCCGCGCCGGCATCGCGCGCAGCTCGGCCAGCCCCAGGTCGGCCGGCTTGTCGACCAGCCCGTCGACCCGCAGCCGCCAGTCGGCGAAGCCCGCCTGCGCGTGCGCCAGATACGCGTCCGAACGCGGCCGGGTGTTGCCGTTGGTGCGGAACTCCGGCGACATCTGCGAGGGGTCGAACTCGTGCGCCAGCGCCTCCGACCCGATCAGCCGGTGCACCCGGTAGGACAGCCACTCGCCGCTGCCGAGCACGATGTCGCGGAAGCTCGGGCTGGCGCCGAGCCGGTCGCAGCCGCCGAGCAGCAGCGTCGGCGCCGCAAGGCTCGCGCCGACGAGCAGCCCGCGGCGGGTGAGGAGCCGGGCCATCAGCGCTTCTCCTTCGGCAGCCGGTAGCGCCCGGTGATCATCGAGCGGACCTCGTTGATCGGCCCCGCCAGCACCACCATCAGCAGATGGACGACGACGAAGCCGACGATCAGCCAGGCGACGATGAAGTGGATCGACCGCGCGCTCTGCCGGCCGCCGAACACCTCGAGCAGCCACGGCCAGGTCGCGTCCATCCCCGGCGACATGGTGAGCCCGGTCAGGATCATCAGCGGCAGGAACACGACCAGCACCGAAAGGTACGCGAGCTTCTGCAGCACGTTGTAGCGCCGCGCCGCCTCGCCCTTGGGAAAGTCGAGCCGCGCATGACGGCGGATGTCCTGCCAGATATGCGAAGGACGGATCTCGCGCGCCGTCGGCAGCAGGTCGCGCCAGAAGTGCCGGTTCGCGAGGCTGATCGCGGCATAGGCGACGAGGCCGAGCGCCAGGACCCAGGCGAAGGTCAGGTGCCAGCGCCGCGAGAGCGCGAGATCGTAGGTCGAGGGGATCGTCGCCCAGCCGGGAAAGGCGAGCTTCTGCAGCCGCCCGTCGACGTCGCGGGCGCCGAGAACGCCGGTGGTGTCGATGCTCGCACCGGCGATGCGCAGGAAGCCGCGGCCCTCCGCCGAGCCGATCTCGAGCCAGGCCGGATCGTAGTTGGCGCCGTACTGCCCCCAGTAGAGCCGTGGATGCGCGTTGAAGATCATCAGCCCGCTCATCAGCATGACCAGGAGCGTGACCGCGTTGATCCAGTGCCAGATCCGGGTGGAAAGCCGATGCCGGCGGACGAGGTCCCCGGCCTCCGGCCGGGCCCCGCCCGCCTCGATGTCGGCTTCGGCCATGGCGCTGCTCCCCCCGGGCCCCCGTGTGCTACTGCTGCGCCATCGCGCCCGACATCGCATCCTCGAATTCCATCTCGGGATTCTCGGCGCACGCCAGAGCGATATCGGATGCCATCCGGTCGCTGTCGGCGGCATCGTCGTCCCCCGTCATCATCGCGTCCGAAGCGTCGTCGCTCCCCATCATCGACCCGGTCGCGTCCCCGGGCAGCGCGTCGCCCATGTAAGACGCGCCGTCGTCAGCGGCCGGCCCCGACATCATCGAGCCGACCATTTCTGCCTGGCTGCCGACGTCGAGCGTGGAGAAGTCGGCGCAGCTCATGCCACCGGCGGCGAACGCCGGCGCGGCCGAGAGGCCGGCCAGCACGAGGGCGACGAGCGTGGGATTCATTCGAATGCTCCTGGTTTCGGCCGCAGCCGCCGTTACTGACGATACGAGGCCGCACGGTCCCGCGTTACCATGCCCGTGCGCACGAAGCCGTGATCACCTGCCGGCGGCGCCATCATGGCCGCCCCGGCCAGGCGGACGCCGCCGTTTCGGTCGCCGGCGCCTGCCGCCGCCGCACCAGTTCCGCCAGCGTCGCGAGATCGGGGTCGTCGAGCCCGAGCGCCGTCAGGCTGTCGACGGTGTTGAACAAATAGTCGGCGTTCGGCCCGCGCGGCCCTATGGCACGGGCGATGACCTCGGCCTGTTCCTCGAGCCCCAGGCCGCCGCGGTACTGCGGATGCAGCGGATTGGAAACGTAGGCCACCGCCTCGACGCTGCCGACGCCGTCGATCTCGACCGGCAGCCACGCCTCGCGGTAGGCGTAGGAGACGAGTTCCCGCTCGCGGAGATAGGCAAGGACTTCCGGCGCGGCCGAATCTGCGACGCGGTAGGCGACGCCGGCGCAGGCACCGGCCGGATCGGCGTCGAGCGCCAGCACCAGGCCGGGCGCGTCGGGCGTGCCGCGATAGACGATCGAGCTCATGCAGAAGGCCCGCCGGTAGCCGCGCAGCGTGGCGACGCAGCGGTCGTCGAAGGCGAAGCCCGGCTGCCAGATCAGCGAGCCATATCCGAAGACCCAGAACTCCGTCGCCGGCATTTGCCCTGTTCCCGCGGCCCCGGCTGCGCTATCCCGCGGCGGGGTTCCACGGGGTTAGGGCATGCGGGCACTTCTGGCAATCGTGATCCTCATCGCCCTTGGCTGGAGCGGCTTCTGGTGGTTCAACGCCTCCACGCGCGAGCGCGCCCTGAACGGCTGGCTCGCCGGACGCCGCGCCGACGGCTGGGTCGCGGAGGCGCGGGACATCCGCGTCACCGGCTTTCCGAACCGCGTCGACAGCATCGTCACCGGCCTCGACCTCTCCGACCCCGAGGCCGGCTGGTCGTGGCATGCCGAGCGCTTCGAGATCCTGTCGCTCTCCTACAAGCCGCAGCACGTCATCGCGGTCCTGCCCGGCACGCAGGTCTTCTCCAACCTCTACGACACGCTGCGGCTGACCAGCGAAAAGCTCGACGGCTCGCTGGTCTTCCGCCCGACCACCCGGCTCGAGCTCGACCGGATGACCTTCGAGACCCGGAACCTGCACATCGCCGCCGACAGCGGCTGGACCGCCGGCATCGGCGAGGCGCTGGTCTCCACCCGCCAGGCCACCGGCGAGGGCGCGAAGCCCTTCGCGCACGACCTCTCGGTCAACATCGAGCGGTTGCGGCTGCCGGCCGAGATCCTCGCGGCACTCGGCGCCGGCAAGGTCCTGCCCGCCGAGATCGCCAAGGTGAGCGTCGACGCCACCCTGGGCTTCGACCGCCCCTGGGACCGGCCGGCCCTCGAGGACGGCAATCCGTCGCTGGAAGAGGTGAACGTGCACGACGCGCAGATCACCTGGGGCAAGCTCGACCTGCGTGCCAAGGGCAGGCTCGGCGTCGATGCCCACGGCTTCGCCGAGGGAAGGCTCGACCTGCGCGCCCGCAACTGGCGTGCGATGCTCGACGTGGCGGAGGACGCGGGCCTGATCGGCGACAACGTCGCGGGCGCCCTGCGGGGCGGCCTCGGCCTCCTCGGCGGCCTGACCGGCGGCCGCGACAACACCATCCGGGTGCCGCTCGACTTCTCCGACGGCATGACCCGCCTCGGCCCGGTGACGATCGGCCCGGCGCCGCGGCTGGCGCAGCGGGGCTGACCACCGGGATCGACCCTATGCCAGCATCGTCCTGACCGCGTCGAGCACCCCGGCGGTGGTGTAGGGCTTGGGCATGAACTGGCTGCCTTCCGGCATCAGCGTCGGCGAGGGCACCTGCTTGCCCGAGGTCACGATGATCCTGACCGGGGGCCAGCGGTCGCGCACCAGCGCCGAAAGCCGCAGGCCGTCCATCGATCCCGGCATGTCGATGTCGGTGAAGAGCAGCCGGATGCCGTGGTCGCGATCGAGGATGCGGATCGCATCGTCGGCGGACTCGGCCTCGAAGACCTCGAACCCCGCATCCCGCAGATCATCGGCGATGGTGAAGCGGATGAGCGCCTCGTCCTCGACGACCAGAACCTTCTGGCGGGTCACTGCGTTTCCTCCGCCTTGCCTGGCTCCTCGAGCGAGGCCCAGGGAGCATGCATCACGCAAGCAACACCCTCGGGGCTGAAATCGATCCGCACCGTGCCGCGGAAATCCGCCGCCAGCACCCGTTCGAGCAGGAAGCGCCCGAATCCCCGCCGGGAGGGCTCTGCCACCGGCGGTCCGCCGCGCTCCTGCCAGCGCCACAGCAGCATCGGCGTCCCGTCCCCGCGCTGCAACTCCCAGGCGATCCCGACCCGTCCGCCATCCGCCGACAGCGCCCCGTACTTCAGCGAGTTCGTCCCGAGCTCGTTCACCGCCAGCGCCATCGCCAGCGCCCGGCGCGGCCCTATCACCAGCTCCGGACCGGACACGTCTATCCGGTCGGTCGGGAACGGCTCCAGCGCCGCCGCGATCACCGCGGGCAGCGAGGCCGAGGTCCAGCGCGTGCGGTTGAGCACGTCGTGCGCCCCGGCGAGCGCCTGAAGCCGCTGGTTCAGCGCCGTCCGCGCGCTGTCGAGATCGGTGTCGCGCAGCGTCTGCGAGGCGATCGCCGAAACCGTGGCGAGGATGTTCTTGATCCGGTGCTCGAGCTCGTGGGTCAGCAGCCGCTGCCGCGCCTCGGCCTCCTTGGCGTCGGTGACATCGCGCATCACTCCGAACATCTTGACCGGCCGGCCGGCGTCATCGCGGACGAATTCCACATGCCGCGCAATCCAGCGCAGCGCGCCGGTGTCGGCGCGGTGGATGCGGTATTCGACGTTCGCCGCCGAGCTGCCGTCGCGGCGCGTCTCCGCGGTCGAGCGGACGTGCCGGTCCTCGGGGATCACCAGATCCTCGAGCACGCCGACCTCCACGCTCTCGGCCGGCGGCAATCCCCACAGCGCCCAGAGCGTCTCCGAACCCCAGACCCGGCCCGAGTCGATGTCGACCTCGATCGAGGCGATCCCCGCCGCCTGCTGCGACAGCCGCAGCCGCAACTCGCTGTGGCGCAGCTCCCGCTCGACCCGCGTCTGGTCCTCGATGTCGGTGTTGGTGCCGATCCAGCGCCGGGGGTTGCCCGCCTCGTCGCGGATCAGTGCCGCCCGCGCCAGATGCCGGCGGTAGACGCCATCGGCCCGGCGGATGCGGAACTCGGCCTCGTAGGGCTCGCCGCGGTCGATCGCCTGCGCCCAGCGCCGCTGCGCCTCCGTCCGATCGTCGGGGTGGATCACCGAGGGCCAGCCGTTGCCCTCGAGATCCCCCGGCCGCGCGCCGGTATACTCGAACACCCGCGGGTTGAACCAGTCGAGCCCGCCGTCCGGCCGCGCCGCCCAGACCTGATCGGGCATCGACTCGGCGAAGATGCGGAACTGCGCCTCGCTCTCGCGCAACGCGCGTTCGGCGAGGACGCGCTCGGTGATGTCGATGCCCTCGACGAAGATGCCGACCACCCGGTGCTGCGCGTCGCGCAGCGGGTGGTAGACGAAGTCGATCAGCCGCTCCTCGGGCCGCGCGCCGGGCGTGCGCTCGAGAAGGACGGCGCTCGCGGTGCCGACGAACCGCTCGCCGGTGGCGTAGACCCGGTCGAGCAGCTCGAAGTAGCCCTGGCCGGAGAGGTCCGGCAGCGCCTCGCGGATCGGCTTGCCCAGCACGTCGCGGTGGCCGATCAGCTGCAGATAGGCGGCGTTCGCCAGGTCGAAGACGTGCTCGGGGCCATGCAGCATCGCCATGAAGCTCGGCGCCTGCTCGAACATCTGCCGCAGCCGCTCGCGCTCGCCGGCGACCACACGCTCGAACTGGACCTTGGCCGTCGTCTCGGTGAGATAGGCGATGACGCCGAAGGGGCGGCCCGCCTCGTCGACGATCGGCGAATAGTCGAGGTTCAGCCAGACCTCCTCGTCGACGCCGTTGCGCCGCAGCGTGAGACCCTGGTCGCGGTAGCTGAGCGTGCCGCCGGCGCCCACCGTCCTGATCACGTTGTCATTGAAGTCCGCGACTTCGGGCCAGGCCTTGCGCACCGGCAGGCCGAGCAGCCCGGGGTGCCGAGCCCCGGCGATCACGGAATACGCGTCGTTGTAGAGCAGCAGGCCCTCGGCGCCGATCAGGAGCGCGATCGGTCCCGGCGCGCGCAGCGCCGTCCCCACCACCGCGCGCAGGCTCGCCGGCCAGCCCTCGATCGCCCCGAGCGGAGTGGCCGCCCAGTCGAAGGCCGCGATCAGCCGGCCGACCTCGCCGCCTCCGTCGAGGAAACCGGCCCCGCGGCTGACGTCCGTGTCGTGCATCGGCCTCCCGTCCCGCGCTGCCGTCCGCGCGTCCGGCAGCTTAGGTATCCTCGGTCGTTGCGCAAGCGGCCTCAGCCGGTGGTGCTTGCCACCCGGCCGAAGTCGGGCGCGGCGGTGTCCTGGCCGGCCTCGATGATCCCGCGCCGGATGGCGCGGGTGCGGGTGAAATACGCCTGCAGGTGCGCGCCGTCCCCGAGCCGGATCGCGCGCTGCAGCGCGAAGATCTCCTCGGTGAAGCGGCCGAGGATATCGAGCGTCGCATCGCGGTTGTTGAGGAAGACGTCGCGCCACATCGTGGGGTCGGAAGCCGCGATGCGTGTAAAGTCGCGAAACCCCGCCGCGGAATAGTTGATGACCTCCTGCGAGGTCACCCGGCTGAGGTGGTCGGCGACGCCGACCATGGTGTAGGCGATGAGGTGCGGCACATGACTGGTCACCGCCAGCACCAGATCGTGGTGATCGGGCTCCATCGTATCGACGCGGGCGCCGAGCTCGGCCCAGAAGCCCGCGAGCGCCTCGACCGCTGCCGGATCGCTCGCCGGCAGCGGCGTGAGCAGGCACCAGCGGTTGTCGAAGAGCGCGGCGAAGCCCGAGTCCGGGCCGCTGTGCTCGGTGCCGGCGAGCGGATGGCCGGGCACGAAGTGCACGCCTTGCGGCACGTGCGGCGCAACCGCCTCGATCACCGCGCGCTTTACCGAGCCCACGTCGGTCAGCGTGGCGCCGGGGGCGAGATGCGGGGCGATCTCGGCCGCGAGCGTGCCCATCGCACCGACCGGGACGCAGAGGATGACCAGATCGGCGCCCTGCACCGCCGCGCCCGGGCTGTCGAAGATCTCGCCGAGCCCGAGCCGGGCCGCCGTCGCCCGCGTCTCGGCGGTGCGGGCGTAGCCGGTGATCCGCACCGGTTCGCCGGTGCGGCGGACGGCATGGCTGATCGACGAGGCGATGAGCCCGAGCCCGATCAGCGCGACATGGCGGTAGCGCATCAGGCGCGCACCCGGGCGAAGTCGGCGACGACCGCCGCCACCCGCGCGCAGGCGCCGGCGTCGCCGACGGTGATGCGCAGCGCCGCCGGCAGCTTGTAGCCCGCGACCCGCCGCACGATGATCCCCGCGGCGCGCAGTGCTTGGTCGCAGGCCTCCGCCTCCGCCGCATCGCGGAACCGCGCCAGGACGAAGTTCGCCTGCGAGCGATCCGATGCGACCCCGGCCTCGGCGAGCGCCGCCGCAAGCGCCGCGCGGTTGCGCGCGTTGTCGGCCCGGCAGACGGCGGCGTATTCGAGATCGCGCACCGCGGCCTCGGCGGCGGCGAGCGCCGCGGTCGAGAGGTTGAACGGGCCGCGCACCCGGTTCAGCACCTCGATCACATGCGCCGGCCCGTAGCCCCAGCCGACCCGCAGCCCCCCGAGCCCGTGGATCTTCGAGAACGTGCGGGTCATCACCACGTTGTCCCGCGCGTCGACCAGCGCCGCGTGTCCGTCGAACCCCTCGACGAACTCGGCATAGGCGCCGTCGAGCACCAGCAGCGTCCGCGCCGGCAGCCCCGCCGCCAGCCGCTCGATCTCGGCCGCCGGGATCATCGTCCCGGTCGGGTTGTTGGGGTTGGCCACGAAGACGAGCGCCGTCCGCTCGTTCGCCGCGGCGAGGATCGCGTCCACGTCGGTGTGGCGCACGCGCTCCTTCACCTCGACCGGCGTTGCTCCCGCCGCCAGCGCGCTGATGCGGTACATCCCGAAGCCGTGCTCGGTATGGATCACCTCGGTGCCCGGTCCGGCGTAGGCCTGCGCCAGGAAGGCGATGATCTCGTCCGACCCGGCGCCGCAGACGATGCGCGACGCGTCGAGACCGTGGACCTCGGCGATCGCCGCGCGCAGCGCGGCATGGTCGCTCGACGGGTAGCGGTGCAGGCTTCCGGCCGCCTCGCGGAACGCCGCGAGCGCCCGGGGCGAAGGCCCGGACGGATTCTCGTTCGAGGAAAGCTTGAGCACTTCGGCATGGCCGGCCAGCCGCGATTCGCCGCCCTGGTAGAGCGCGATCTCCAGGATGCCCGGCTGCGGACGGATCGTCGGGTGTGGCTCGGTCATCGGCGGCCTCGGGCGCTTCATCCTGCGGGGGTCTCTATCCCGAGCCGCGCGGGGATGGAAGCCGGCCGAAGGCTCGCGGCGCTCAGACCCGCCGCGGCGAGGGCGAGCGACGCGCGGCGGCGAGAAGCGCAAAGCCGATCACCGGCACCAGGATGTCGGTCCAGAAGATCACCCCGGCATTGCCGGGAGCGAAGTTGTGCGCGCTGACCATCTGGACGACATGGCCGACGGCGGCGCCCCAGAGAAACAGCGCCGGACCGAGGACCGCGGCGAGCCGGGTCTGCCACCGGCCGCGGAACGCGAGAAAGCCGACCGCCGCGAAGCCGAGGCTCGCATACCCGACCTCGGCTTGGAACGGGCTGTCAGCCCAGCCGATGAAGGACGCCGCAAGCGCGCCGAAAAAGACGTGGAAGACGAAATTGTAGAGCGAGGAGACGCCGATCGAGAAAAACAGGAACCAGGCCAGCAGCTCCTCGACGACCGCCCCCGCCGGCAGCGGCTTCGCCCGCAGCGCCACCGCGATCCCCGCCACCAGAAAGCCGACGACGAGAAACGTCAGCGTGAAGTTCGAGAGCGCGTAGCGGATCAGACCGGCCATGCCCGCCTGCCTTCAGAAGAAGCTCTGCGGATCGATGTCGATCGCCACCCGCACCGTCGACGGCACCTCCGCCGCCGCGAGCCAGCCGCGCAGCGCCGCCTGCAGCGCGACGCCCTTGGGCGCGCGCGCGAGCAGCCGCACCCGGTGCCGTCCGCGGATGCGGGCGATCGGCGCCGGCGCCGGTCCCCAGAGCTCGATCCCGGCTGCGTTGAGCGATCCCGCCGCCCGGGCCAGCGTCCGCGCCGCCTCCCAGGTCCGCGCCTCGTCGGTGCCGCTGACCAGCACCCCGGCGAGCCGGCCATAGGGCGGCATCATCGCCCGCCGCCGCTCCTCGGCCTCGGCGCGCCAGAACGCCTCGTCGTCCCCGGTCAGGATCGCCCGCAGCGCCGGGTGCTCCGGCTGGTGCGTCTGGATCAGCGCCGTGCCGGGCCGCTCGGCCCGCCCGGCGCGCCCCGCCACCTGGCGGATCAGCTGGAACGTCTTTTCCGCCGCGCGAAGGTCGCCCCCCTGCAGCCCGAGGTCGGCGTCGATCACCCCCACCAGCGTCAGATGCGGGAAGTTGTGCCCCTTGGAGACGAGCTGCGTCCCGATCACCAGATCGGCCCCACCGGCCGCGATCTCCTCGATGCGCGCCTTCAGCGCCCGCGGCCCGTCCGCGAGGTCCGACGACAGGATCGCGAGCCGCGCCTCCGGCCAGAGCGCCGCCGCCTCCTCGGCGAGCCGCTCCACCCCCGGCCCGAGGCTCGCCATCTTTCCCTCGACCTTGCAGGACGGGCAGCCGGTCGGGATCGGTCTGGTCGCCCCGCACTGGTGGCACACCAGCCGCTTGCGGAACCGGTGCTCGACCATGCGCGCGTCGCACTGGTCGCATCCCACCTGGTGCCCGCAGGCGCGGCAGATCGTCAGCGGCGCATAGCCCCGCCGGTTGAGGAACAGGAGCGCCTGCTCCCCCGCCGCCAGCCGCGCGCCGACCGCCGCCGCCAGCGGCTCCGAGATCCACCGCCCCTGCTCCGGCGCATGCTCGCGCAGGTCGATCGCCCGCATCGCCGGAAGCTCGGCCACCCCGTACCGCTCCGGCAGGTCGAGCCGGGCATACTTGCCGGCGTCGGCATTCGCCCAGCTCTCGAGCGACGGCGTCGCCGAGGCGAGCACCACCGCCGCCCCCTCGATCGAGGCGCGCAGCACCGCCATGTCGCGCGCATGGTAGAGCGCGCCGTCCTCCTGCTTGTAGGATCCGTCGTGCTCCTCATCGACCACGATCAGCCCGAGGTCGGCGAACGGCAGGAAAAGCGCCGAGCGCGCCCCCACCACCAGCCGCGCGTCGCCGGTGGCGACCGCCCCCCAGGCCCGCCGCCGCGCCGCCTGCGTCACGCCCGAATGCCACTCCGCCGGCCGCGCCCCGAAGCGCGCCTCGACCCGGTCGAGAAACTGCGCCGAAAGGGCGATCTCCGGCAGCAGCACCAGCGCCTGCCGCCCGCGCTGCAGCGCCTCCGCCACCGCCTCGAGATAGACCTCGGTCTTGCCCGACCCCGTCACCCCGCGCAGCAGCGTCGTCGAGTAGCGCCCGGCCGCGACCGCCGCCCGGAGCACCGCTGCCGCCTCGCCCTGCGCCGGCGACAGCGGCAGCGCCTCGGCCTCCGGGTCGAGCGCCGCAAACGCGGCATCGCGCGTCGCTGCCACCCGAAGCAGCACCCCTTCGGCCTCGAGCCCCTTCAGCACCGCACCCGAGACCCCGGCGAGCCGAGCCAGCTCGAGCGGCGCGAAGCCGCCGTTGCCGAACTCGGCGAAAGCGGCCAGCACCCGCGCCCGCGGCGCCGTCATCCGCGCCGGCTCCGTGCCCGCCCACACCAGGAGCGGCCGCGCCGCAGGCGGGTGGCCCAGCCCCGGCGCGCGCGTCGCGAGCCGCAGCATCGCCCCGAGCGGCGTCAGCGTGTAGTCCGCCGCCCGCGCGAGAAACTCGCGCATCGCCTGCCCGAGCTGCGGCGCATCGAGCACCCGCGTCACGTCGCGCAGCTTGTCGGGCGCGCAATCGCCTGTCCCCGCCCCCCAGATCGCGCCGAGCACCCGCCGCGGCCCGAGCGGCACCTCGACGAGATCCCCCGGCCCGGCACCGCCCTCCGGCGCGCGGTAGTCGAGCAGCCGGTCGAAGCCGTCCGCGAGCACCACCGACACCGGCGCGCCCGCCGCAAAACGACGCATCGAGTCGCTGGGATTGAGGTGTTCCATCGCGCAATACCTTGGGCTACTATGCCGCCTTACCACAAGCGCTGACGCTCGCCACCCGGGAGGGGACCCGCATGAAATTCTTCGTGGACACCGCCGAAATCGACGAGATTCGCGAGCTGAACGCGCTCGGTCTGGTCGACGGAGTGACGACCAATCCGAGCCTGATCAAGAAATCGGGCCGCGACTTCATCGAAGTGATCCGCGAAATCTGCGCCGAGGTCGAAGGGCCGGTCAGCGCCGAGACCGTCGCGCTCGATTTCGACGGCATGATGAACGAAGGCCGCAAGCTCGCCCAGCTCGCGCCGAACATCGCGGTCAAGGTGCCGCTGACCTGGGATGGCCTCAAGGCCTGCCGCGCCCTCTCCGACGAGGGCCGCATGGTCAACGTCACGCTCTGCTTTTCGGCCAATCAGGCGCTGCTCGCCGCCAAGGCCGGCGCCACCTTCATCTCGCCCTTCATCGGCCGGCTCGACGACATCAACATCGACGGCATGGACCTCATCCGCGAGATCCGCACCATCTACGACAACTACGGCTTCGAGACCGAGATCCTCGCCGCCTCGATCCGCACGGTGAACCACGTCAAGGAGGCCGCGCTGATCGGCGCCGACGTCATCACCGCGCCGGCCTCGGTGCTGCAGAAGCTCGCCCAGCACCCGCTGACCGACAACGGGCTGACGGCATTCCTGAAGGACTGGTCGGCGACCGGCCAGAAGATCGTGTGAGGCAGGAAGACCTCTTGAGGCGGAGACGAGCATGGCAATGACCGAGACCGAGCCGTCGGAACTGCGCGAGCAGATCCTTCGCGACCCCGGGCTGATCCTGGAAGACACCGAACTGATGCGGGCGCTGCTGCACGCTGACCGCAGCGCCCAGGGACGCAACGTCGTCGATCTCCGCGGGGTGCTCGTCGACCGCCTCGAGGAGCGGCTCGACCGGCTCGAGGACACCCACCGCGAGGTGCTCGCGGCGGCCTACGACAACGTCGCGGGGATGAACCAGGTGCATCGCGCCTGCCTCGCGCTGCTCGAGCCCGAGGACTTCGGCGGCTTCCTGCGGGTCCTGAGCCGCGAGGTGCCGCCCACCCTCGGCGTCGAGGTGATCCGGCTCGGGCTCGAGACCCCCGGCACGCCCGCGGGCGCCGGCCTCGGCCCCGACGGCCCCTATCACGCGGTCGCGGTCGCGCTGCCCGAGGGCGGCGTCGACGCCTATGTCACGCAGGGCCGCGGCCTCGGCGCCCGGCGCGTGACGCTGCTCCGGAGCGCCACCGCCTCGCCGCACCTCTATGGCCAGGCGGCGCCTGCGGTGCATTCCGAGGCGCTGCTGCGGCTCGAGTTCGGGCTTGGCAAGCGCGCGGGTGTCCTCGCCTTCGGCGCCACCGATCCCGAGCGCTTCCACCCCGACCATGGCACCGACCTCCTCGACTTCCTGACCGGGGTCGTCGAGCGCAGTCTCCGGCGCTGGCTGGACTGAGCCGGTGATCGATGCGCCGGCGCCCTCGGACGGCGCGGCGATGCTGATGCGCAACTGGCTCGCCCAGCTCGCAGCGGTGCGGGGGGCGAGCCCGCGCACCGTCGACGCCTACCGGGCGGATGTCTCGGGCTACCTCGGCTTTCTCGCCGGCCACTGGGGCGGCCCCGCCGGCACCGCGGCACTGGCCCGGGTCACGACCTCCGACCTCCGCGCCTGGATGGCGCACGAGCGCGGACGCGGCCTCGCCGCCCGCTCGCTCGCGCGCGCCCTCTCGGCGGTGAAGAGCTTCCACGCCTGGCTCGCCGAGGCGCACGGCCTGCCCGCCCCGGCCGTCACCGCCACCCGCGGCCCCCGGGTCAAGCAACGGCTGCCGCGGCCGGTGGCGCCCGACGCCGCGCGCGCGCTGATCGCCGCGGTGGAGCTGCAGACGCTGGAGCCCTGGACCGGTGCGCGCGACGTCGCGGTGGTGACGCTCCTCTACGGCTGCGGCCTGCGCATCTCCGAGGCGCTCGGCCTGCGCCAGGCCGACGCGCCCCTCGGCGAGATGCTGCGCATTCGCGGCAAGGGCGGGCGCGAGCGGCTGGTGCCGGTGCTGCCGGTGGCGGCCCGCGCCGTCGAGGCCTACCGGGCGGTGATGCCCTTCGCGCCCGATCCGAACGCGGCGCTCTTTCTCGGCGCCCGCGGCGGGCCGCTCAACCCGCGCCACGTCCAGCAGGTCATGGCGCGCTCGCGGCTGCAGCTCGGCCTGCCCGCGACCGCGACCCCGCACGCGCTGCGCCATTCTTTCGCCACCCACCTCCTCGAAGCCGGCGGGGATCTGCGCACCATCCAGGAGCTCCTCGGCCACGCGACGCTCGCCACCACCCAGGTCTACACCGGCGTCGATCAGGTGCGGCTGATGGAAGCCTACGCCGCCGCCCATCCCAAGGCGCGGGGCTGACGCCCGGGGTCTGCCGCCGCGAGCCCCTCTCAGCTGCCGCCGCCGATCATCCTTCGGAACCAGCCCGGGCGATGCTCTCCGGCCGCTTCCCCCGCGCCGACCGGTTCCTTCGGCGGCTCGACCGCGGCCTGGAAGTTGTCGAAGAAGCTGTCGGCCATCTTCTTGGCGAAGCCGTCGATGACCCGCGAGCCGAGCTGCGCCAGCTTGCCGCCGACGTTGGCGGTGACCTCGTAGGTGAGGAGCGTCCCGTTCTCGGCCTCGGCGAGGCGCACCACGGCGCCGCCCTTGGCGAAGCCGGCCGCGCCGCCCTTGCCCTCGCCGCCGATGGTATAGCCGTGCGGCGCGTCGACGTCCGACAGCCGGACCTTGCCGGAGAAGGTCGCGCTGACCGGGCCGACCTTCTGCTTCACCGTCGCCTCGAAGCCCGCGGCCGGATCGCCGGTCAATTCCTGGCAGCCCGGGATCGAGACCTTCAGGACCTCCGGATCGTTCAGCGCCGCCCAGACCACGTCGCGCGAGGCCGCGATCTGTCGCGAGCCGCTCATCTCCATCGCAAGTCCCTCCCCTGCCCGCTGCAGACCGCCACGTTAGCGGCGAACCATTTGCCACGCGACCCCCCGGATCGCGCCTTAAGGCGCGGCGGGGTCGTAGGAGAGCTCGATCTCGAAGCGGAAGCTCTCCCCGGTCAGGCCCGCCGGCGCAGCCGGCAGCCGCGCCCGCCGGGCCGCCGCGAGGCTCGCGCGATCGAGCCGCGCCGAACCCGACGAGTCGGCGAGCCGCGCCTGCAGCAACCTCCCGTCCCGCGCGACGGTGAGCTCGATCCGCGCGGTTCCGCCAACGCCCGCGGCGCGCGCCTCCGCCGAGGAGCTCCCGACCTCCGCAATCGCCGCCCGCACCGCCTCCTGAAAACCCGCTCGCGCCGCCGCGTCCGGGTCGGCGGGACGAAGGCCGGCCGTCTCCGGCGCCGCCGCGGCCGCGGCCGCGGCGCTGCGCTCCTCCGGCTTGTCCGCGGGGCGCGCCACAGGCGGCGTCGAGCGCAACAGCTGCGTCGCCGGCGGCTCGGGCACCGGCGCCGCCGGGTCGGGCAGTACGATCGTCTCCACCGGTGGCGGCACCGGCGCCGGCGCGGCGGGCCGCAGCGGATCGAGGATGGAGCGCACCGCCGCGCCCGGTGCCAGCGGCGCGTCTGACAGCGCCGGCTCGAACCGCGGCGCCGCCTCCCCGCTCGCCGCCGGTACCCCGGCCGGCCCGGCGATCCCGAGCGGGGCCGCGGGATCGAACGCGGGCGCGAGATCCGGCTCGAGCTCCTGCTCGAGCTCCTGGGGCGGCATCAGGTCCTCCGGCAGCGGCGCGGGCTCCACGACCGCCGCCGGCGGCGCGGGAGCCGGCGCCGGAACCGGCGCGACCGGGGCGACCTGCGGCGACATCGCCGCCAGTTCCGCCGGGCTGACCAGTCGCACCCGCACCAGCGCCTCGGGCGGCTCGGGACGCGACCGCAGCCACGGAAGCGCCCAGAGCGCGAGGCCGATCACAGCCGCGTGCGCCGCCGCCGAAAGGGGAACACCCACGCGCATCCGGGCGCCTAGCCGGCCGCACCGGTGCGGGCAGGGCAAGGATGCATCGCTCGACCCCCGACCGCATGTCTCGCCTCCGCCCTAGCAGCAAACGGGCGCGCCGAAAAGCCGCCGGCCGCTGTGGCGGAATTGCCGCGCGCCTCGACGCGATCCGGAGGAGCCCCTTGCCCGCGCTCCCGCCCGCGATCAGATTCCGCGCAAGGGCCGTCGCGGCGGCCGGCGAAGGGAGCGGTTCATGGGGCGATGCATCGGATGGCTGGCCATCGCGGCCGCGCTGGCGACGGCGGGCGCGGCGCACGCGCAGTCGCAGGAGCGCTGCTACGGCGTGGCCCTCGCGGGAAAGAACGACGGGATCGGCGACACCGCCTCCGCCGGCGCCAGCACCGTCGACTACCAGGGCGACGCGTGGGTGATGGTCCCGTCGGGAACCTGCGTCACCATGCCCCTGCCGGTGCAGCCCGATGGCACGCCGCGGCGCGGCGCGCTCGAGCCGCTCGACCGCGACCCGGCCTGATCAGCGCTCCGCCAGCGCCTCCGGCGCCGGGCAGCCGCCGGTCGCGCCCGCGAGATACCCCCGGGCGAAGGCCGCTGCCCGCTCGTCCTGCGCACCGGCCGCGAGGGGGTCGAAGCCCTCCGGCGCCCGCCTCCCCTGCGCTTTCGCCGCGTCGGCGACGTTTCTCCACGACCAGACCAGCTGGCTCCAGAAGCCCTCCGGGACCGGCCCCAGCCGCGGCGCTGCCAGCGCCGCCCAGACCCCGGTGAGGCAGTCGGCCTGAAGCGCCAGCCCGGTCGCGATCGCCGCCCGCCCGGCCCGCCGCGCCCCCACCATGCGCACCGCCGCCGCATCGAGGACGCCGGTCTCGCGCTGCCAGTGCTCGGCGGCGAGCCGCGCCGCCACCAGCGCCAGCCCGAGGTCGCGCTGCCGCTGCAACCGGTCGCCCAGGCCCGCAAGAAACCGAAGGTCGAAGGCGGCGGTGCCGGTCTCGGGGCAGTAGAACGGCCCCGAGACCGTCGCACCGCCGGCGCAGGGCGTCGGCGTCGCCCCGGTGAAGAACGTCAGCCGCGCCATCCGGTAGCGCCGGTCGAGGCCATGCCAGACCGCCTGCGCGTCGGCGAAGACAACCTCGGTGCGCCGCAGGATCGACGGCCCCTCCGCCGCCACCTCCTTCGTCATTTCCTGCCGTGGCGCGCCGGGATGCAGCCGCCCCCAGGACCAGGCGCCGGCGAGCGCCATCAGCGAAAGCGCGCCCGCGACCGCCGCCAGGGTGCGCAGCGACGGGGCGTTCTCGGCCCGCGGATGAGTGGTTGACATCGCGCCTCCCGCCGATGTGACGACCAGGGGGTGGCCGTTCCCGCTTGACGCGGCCGCGGTCCCCGTGTTGCTTGCGGACGACGCTCCCGCATAGGTCTTAAGAAACGTGCTACGCCGGCTCTACGACTGGACGATTTCGCTTGCCTCGACGCCATACGCGGTCTGGGCGATGGCGGTGGTCAGCTTCGTCGAGAGCTCGTTCTTCCCGATCCCGCCCGACGTGCTGCTGATCCCGCTGATCCTCGCCCGGCGCGACCGCGCCTGGTACTTCGCCACCGTCGCCACGGTCTCCTCCGTGCTCGGCGGCTTTCTCGGCTACGCGATCGGCTATTACGCCTTCGATTCGATCGGCCTGCCGGTGCTCAAATTCTACGGGGTGATGGACCGCTACGACGCCCTCCGCGCGCTCTACGAGCAGTGGGGCGCCTGGATCATCATCATCAAGGGCGCGACGCCGATCCCGTTCAAGCTCGTCACCATCGCCAGCGGCGCCTTCCATTTCGACCTCGCGACCTTCGCGATCTGCGCGCTGATCTCGCGATCGATCCGCTTCTTCCTGATCGCCGCCCTGCTCTGGAAATTCGGCGAGCCGATCCGCGACTTCATCGAGCGCCGGCTCACCCTGGTCTTCAGTCTCGGCGTCGCCGTCCTCGTGGGCGGCTTCCTCCTGGTGGGACTCGCGCGATGAACCCGCTGCAGCTCCGCGCGATCGGCCCGACGATCGGCTCGGCCGCGCTCCTCTTCGGCGCCCTCGGCTTCCAGTACCTCGGCGGCATCGCCCCCTGCCACCTCTGCCTGCTGCAGCGCTGGCCGCATGGCGCCGCGATCGCACTCGGGCTCCTGATCCTCGCCTGGCCGCGGCGCGGGCTTGCGCTCCTCGCCGCCCTCGTCGTGCTCGTCGGCGCCGGGATCGCGGTCTATCACGTCGGCGTCGAGCAGACCTGGTGGGCCGGCCCGTCGAGCTGCACCGCCCCCGAGCCCGGAGCACAGGCGTCGGGCGAGCTTCTCGACCAGATCCTCGCCACCCCCGTCGTCCTCTGCGACCAGATCGCCTGGAGCCTCTGGGGCATCTCGATGGCCGGCTGGAACGCCATCCTCTCGCTCGGGCTGGTTTGGCTCTGGCTGCGCGCCTATTCTGCCGGCGCGAGCGCCCGCTAGCGCGGATCCCAGGGCTAGACGACGCCAGCGCGCAACGGAGGTCGCAATGGCCGACTACGTCCTGCCGCACACCATCCCGCAGGAGGACGCCCGGCTGACGCTGATGTCGCGGATGCTCGACCCGCAGATGTTCTTCCGGCTGCAACAGCTCGGCGTGACCCGGGGCTGGCGCTGCCTCGAGGTCGGCGCCGGCAACGGCAGCGTGTCGCACTGGCTGGCCGGTCAGGTCGGCCCGCAGGGCCACGTCGTCGCCAGCGACATCGACACGCGCTTTCTCGACCGGCTCGCGCTGCCGAACCTCGAGGTCCGCCGCATCGACGTCACCCGCGACCCGCTCGGCGAAGGCTACGACCTTGTCTGCGGCCGGGCGTTCCTGCACCACATCCCGCAGCGCATCGACGTCCTCGCCCGCCTCGCCGCCGCGGTCAGGCCCGGCGGCTTCCTCCTCGTCGAGGAGCCCGACTTCCACCCGGTTCTCGCCTCGGACAGCCCGCTCGTGCGCGACTTCTGGCGCGGCTTTCTCGCCTGGGCGGCCGACCATGGCATCGACTACTTCGTCGGCCGCCGCCTGGCGCCGCTCCTCGCCGGCCTCGGTTTCCGGGACCTCGCCGTCCACGGCGAGACCATCCTCTTCGACGGCGGCTCGCTGCCTGCCCGCTACCTGAAGCTGACGATGCAGGAGCTCGAGGCGTCGCTGGTCGGCTCCGGCCTCATCGGTCCCACGGCCTGGGCCGAGGTGCTGGCGACGTTCGACAACCCGAAGTTCTGGACCTGGCAGAACAGCTACGTCACCACCAGCGGGCGCAAGCCGACCGCCTAGCCCTCGAGCCCTCGCCGCACCGCCAGGGCGACGCCTGCGGGATTTTCCCAGGCCATCACATGCCCGGCGTCCGGTACGATCTCCACGCGGATGCCCGCGTCGGGCAGCCGGTCCGCGTACCGATCGGGAAGCGAATTCTCTCCGAAGATCGCCGTCCTTGGCATCGTCATCGCCTGCAACTGCGCCCCCCAGGTCGGTTCGCTGCCGACGACGAGGGATGTCGCTCCCCGATGCATGGCCTGCGGCAGGCTGGCCGCGACCGACGCGGCCCAGGTCGTGGCCCAGATATTCCCGCTGTCCGACCTCTCCGCCCGAAGCAGATCCCCGTGGCCGTGGGCGAGGTAGTCCCTCTCCGACATCGCCGCGATCCGGCCACTCATCTCGCCTTCGCCCGGTTCGAAATTCGGCTCGCTCACGATGAGATGCCGGACGCGACCGCCGAGCAGGCCAGCCGCGACGATGGCGATGGACCCGCCCATGCTGTGGCCGAAGAGGTCGACGGCATCGGGGCAAAGCCGGCGGGCAAGTTCCGACACGGTTCGCGCGTGCTCGTCGACGGTGTAGCTGAAATCGGCCGGACGATCGCTGAAGCCGAACCCGAGCAGATCGACCAGGAGCATCCGGCGGCCGGCCAGCGAGGGATCCGCAGCGATGGTCGGGTAATCGCAGGAAGAAGCACAGCCAAGGCCGTGGATGAAGAGCAGCGGCGTGCCCGCGCCCGGAATGTCATGGTACCTGAGGGTAGCCCGATCATCATCGAGCCTGAAAGACTTCATGTTCGCCCCTCGGACTAGGCCTCGAGCTCGGCGTCCCAGTAGAGATAGTCCATCCAGCTGTCGTGCAGGTGGTTCGGCGGGAACTTGCGCCCGGTGTTCTGCAGCTGCTCGGGGGTGGGGCGGAACGGCTTGCGGCGCAGGTTCATCCCCGACCGCTTCAGCGTCTGCGAGCCCTTGCGCAGGTTGCAGGGACCACAGGAGGCGACGACGTTCTCCCAGGTGGTCCGCCCGCCGCGCGCCCGCGGCACGATGTGATCGAAGGTCAGGTGGTCGCGGTCGCCGCAGTACTGGCAGGTGAATTCGTCGCGGAGAAACAGGTTGAAGCGGGTGAAGGCGGTGGTTCGTGCTGGCTTCACGTACTCCTTCAGCACGACCACCGACGGTATTCGGAACGCGACCGAGGGCGAATGCACCACCGCGTCGTATTCGGCCACCACCACCACCCGCTCGAGCACGGCGGCCTTTACCGCCTCCTGCCACGGCCAGAGCGACAGCGGCAGGTAGGAGAGCGGGCGGAAGTCGGCGTTCAGGACCAGCGCCGGATGGTCGCGCAACCCTCCGGGGTGGCGGACGAAGCTGGGCATGTGCGTGCACTGCAGCATTCAGACATCCCTTGCGCGGGGCCGCCGCGGCGCAGCTTCGGGACGGCGCTGCGGCCTTGCCACCAACAGACTACATCTCGTCCGGATTATCTGGCAAGCCTCTAGATAAAGGCAGCTTTCCGGATCTCGATCAAACTATTCCCCAACGGTCAAGGTTCTGTGACGGAAGCGCGCTGCGATGACGCCAGCCGCTCCCTGATGAAGCCGAGCGCAAGGCCGAGCCCGTCCGGGGCGATTCCGTGCGCAGTGCCGCGCGAAACGTGCGTCGCGGTCTCGACGCCCGCGGCGCGCAGCGCGCGATCCGCCTCGCCGAGGCTCGAGAACGGCACCACCGGGTCCTGGTCACCGTGCACCAGCAGCACCGGCGGGCGCGAGGTGATCTCCGCGCCCAGCCGCTCGGGATCGAGCAGCCGCCCGGAGAAGCCGACGATGCCCGCGAGCGGCGCCTTGCGCCGCAGGCCGACGTGCAGCGCCATCATCGTGCCCTGGCTGAAGCCGACGAGCACCGTGCGCTCGGGGCCGATGCCCTGCGCGGCCAGCTCGTCGAGCCAGGCGTCGAGCAGGTTGAACGAGCGCGTGGCGGCAGCGCGCGCCGCCGCCTCGGGCGTGCCGTCGAGCCAGGGGATCGGAAACCACTGGAACCCCATCGGGTTGCCCGGGCAGCGGTCGGGCGCGTTCGGCGCGAGAAAGCGGGTGTCCGGCAGATGCGGCGCCATCGGCTCGGCAAGGCCGATCAGGTCGTTGCCGTCGGCGCCGTAGCCATGCAGCAAGACCACGACGCTGTCGGCGGTGCCGGAAGCCGCGGGGCGTTCGGGGCCGGTCAGCGTCGGCATGGGCACCCTCCGATCTCAACCCGGCCGGGTTTAGGGCCGAAACCGGCGCCCCGCAAGGCTGGGCTTCGCGGGCGAGCCGTGGCAAGCTTGCCGGGGCGGCCGGCCGTCGCCAGGAAAGAGCCCATGCCCGAGCTTTCCCACCACATCGCCGCGCTGATCGAGCACTACGGGGTGCCGGCCTTGTTCCTGTCGGTGGCGCTCGAGGCCCTCGGCGCCCCGCTGCCGGGCGAGAGCGCCATCATCGTCGCCGCCGGCGCCGCGGCGCGCGGGGCGCTCGACATCCGCGCCGTGGTGGTCGCGGCCTTTCTCGCCGCCATCCTCGGCGACAACATCGGCTACCTGATCGGGCGGCGCTTCGGCCGCGGCGCAATCCTGCGGGTCGGCGGTCGGTTCGGCGTCACCGACGCCGCCCTCGGCCGCGCCGAGGCGATCGTCCACCGCTACGGCCCGATCATGGTGGTGGTGGCGCGCTTCGTCGTGCTGCTGCGGCAGCTGAACGGGCTCGTCGCCGGCACCACCGGAATGCCCTGGCCGCGCTTCTTCGCCGCCAACGTCGTCGGCGCCGCGCTCTGGGTCGGGCTCTGGGCGACGCTCGCCTACCGCTTCGGCCGCTCCGCCGACGTCATCCCCTGGATCTGGCACCACCTCAACCTGCTGGCGATGGTCGCGATCCCGCTGCTGATCCTCGCGATGCTGCTCCTGCACTTCCGCCACCGCCCGCCGCCGAGCCCGCAGGGCGGCTGAGGCACCCCGCCGTCTTCTCGCACCGCTGGCCTGCGGGCGGATGTAAGCATCTGATATTGCTTGATACTTGTTTCGCGTTTAACCGCAGCTTCACACATTCCGACCTTCAGCGCACCCCCTCGCGCCCGCGGGCGACGCGGTAGTACGCCCAGAGCAGCCGCGCCGCCACCGACCGCCACGGCGACCACGCGAGGCTCATCTCGCGCAGCGCCTTCTCGCTCGGCCGCGCCTCGAGCCCGAACAGCCGGTGCGCCGCGTCGCGGAGCGCGAGGTCGCCCGGGGCGAAGACGTCGGCCCGCCCGAGCGAGAACATCGCATAGATCTCCGCGGTCCAGACGCCGATCCCCTTGATCCGGGTCAGCTCGGCCACGACCTCGGCGTCGGGCAGAAGCCGCAGCGCCGCGAAGTCGAGCCCGCCACCGGCGATCGCCCGGCCATAGGCGATCTTCTGCCGCGACAGCCCTGCCCCGCGCAGCGCCGCGTCGGTCGCCGCGAGCACCCCCTCCGGTGCGGTCGCACCGATCGCCGCGAGCCGGCCCCAGATCGCCGCCGCCGCCGCGGTCGAGACCTGCTGGCTGACGATCGCCGAGAGCAGCGTCTCGAAGCCGTCCGCCCGCCGGCGCAGCGGCAGCGGCCCGGTCAGCGCCAGCGCCTCGGCAAACCGCGGCTCGATCGCCGCGAGGAACGCCGCCCCCTCGGCCACGTCCGCATCGGTCTCGATGATCCGTCCGACCATGCCGTGCCGTCTAGCACCGCCGCCGGCGCGGCGATAGAAGGCGCCATGACCGACGCCACGCTCGACGCCTCCGCCACCCGCGCCCGCCGCAACCTCTGGGTGCTGGTGGCGGCGACGGTCGTGCTCGGCTCGCAGCTTCCGGTCACCTTCATCCTCGGCGGCCTCGCCGGACAGGCCCTCGCGCCGTCGAAGTGCCTCGCCACCCTGCCGATCACCCTCATCATCACCGGCAGCATGCTGTCGGCGCCGCTCCTGTCTCACCTGATGCAGCGCCGCGGCCGCGCGCTGGGCTTCGCGGTCGGCTCCGTCGGCGGCGGCATCGGCTCGGCACTCTGCGCCGTGGGGCTCCTCCGCGGCTCGTTCGGCCTCTTCCTGCTCGGCTCCTTCCTCTCCGGCCTCTACATGGCGGCGCAGGGCTTCTTCCGGTTCGCCGCCACCGACGGCGCGCCCGAGGCCTTCCGGCCGCGCGCGATCTCCTACGTGATGGGCGCGGGCCTCGCCTCGGCGATCATCGGCCCGCAGCTCGTCAGCACCACCGCCGACGCGCTGGCGCCGGTGCCCTTCGCCGGCGCCTACGTCGCCGCCGCGGCGCTGAACGTCGCCGGCATCTGGCTCTTCGCCCTCCTCGACAGCCCGCGCCCGGCGCCGCCCGCGCCCGGCGGTCCGCGGCTGCGATCGCGGCTCGAGCTGCTCCGCACCCCGCGGATCGCCGTGGCGATGCTCTGCGCGATGGTGAGCTACGCGCTGATGAACCTGGTGATGACCGCGACGCCGCTCGCCATCGTCGGCTGCGGCTTCGCGACCGGCGACGCGGCGAACGTGGTCTCCGGCCACGTGCTGGCGATGTTCGCCCCCTCGTTCTTCACCGGCGCGCTGATCGCCCGCTTCGGAGTCGAGCGGGTGATCGCCGTCGGCCTCCTGCTCCTCGCCGCCGCCGGGGTGGTGGGCTTCGGCGGGGTCACGCTGCCGCGGTTCGCGCTGGCGCTGATCCTGCTCGGCCTCGGCTGGAACTTCGGCTTCATCGGCGCGACCGCGATGCTCACCTCCGCCCATACCGCCGACGAGCGCGGCCGGGTGCAGGGGATGAACGACTTCGCCGTCTTCGGCCTCGTGGCCGTCGCCTCGCTCGCCTCGGGCGGCCTGATGAACTGCGCCGGCGGCGACCCGATCAGCGGCTGGACCGCGGTGAACATCGCCATGACGCCATTTCTCGCCGCGGCCGGCGGCGCGCTGGTCTGGCTCGCGCTCCGCGAGCGTCCGCTCGCGACGCTGCGCTAGGCCCGCCTCACCACCGCCCGGTGACGCCGCGCCAGAGCAGCCCGGCGCGCGCGCGGGCCGGGGAGACCTCGAGCCCGCCGGGCCGGACGGCCCCGGGATCGGCGGCGGCGCGGCGCAGCACCCGCTCGGCCTGCCAGCCGGGCAGAAGCGCCGGCACCGCCGCCCGCGCCACCCGCGCGCGCCGGCCGCGGGCCCGCGCGATCGCGGCGAGGCCGTCGCGGGCGAGCGCCTGCGGCGACACCTCCGGCGGCAGGGGATCGCGGCCGCGGGCGCGCAGGTCGGGCAGCGCCCGCAGCAGCGCCGCGGTGCCGGCGCCGCGGGCGAAGTCGCGCACCACCGGCAGCGCCGCGCCCTCGGCGCCGAGATGGCGCGCGGCGAGCTCCATCAGATGGCCGGCGGTATGGTCGAGGTAGAGCTCGACCGCCGGGCGGTCGGCGAGCGGCCCCGGCTCGGCGTCGCCGACCCGCGCCGCGACCATCTCCTCGAACAGCCGCCGCGGCAGGTCGCCGTCGCGGATCACCGCCGCGAGCGGCTCCAGCACCTCGTGCCGGCGCGGCAGCGCGCCATCGTAGATCTCCTCGAGCGCGTCCAGCCACCAGCGCAGGCGGATCTGCGCCAGCGCCGGCTCGGAAGCCGCCCAGGGCGCGCGGGCGATCTCGAGGTTGAAGGCGTAGAGCGCCATCAGCCCGGGCCGCGCCGCCGGCGCCGCCGCCATCGCCGTCCGCCAGCGCTCGGGATCCCCCCGCTCGACCAGCGCGGCGACGGCCGTGGCGCTCATGCGGCGGCACTCATGCGGCGGCGCTCATGCGGCGCCCGCGATCCCCGGCGCCGCGCCCGCGACCGGCGCGGCGTCGCGCATCAGCTTCCAGACGATCGCGTCCTTGAGCGCCTGAAAGCTCGCGTCGACGACGTTGGCCGACACGCCCACCGTCGTCCAACGCCGGCCCTGCCCGTCGATGCTCTCGATCAGCACCCGCGTCACCGCCTCGGTGCCGCCCGAGGTGATCCGCACCCGGAAGTCGGCGAGCTTCATGTCGGCGATATACCCCTGGTAGGGCCCGAGATCCTTCACCAGCGCCCGCGACAGCGCGTTGACCGGCCCCTGGTCGGCGTGGCTGACCGGATCGAGGCTCTCGCTCACGCTCATCACCCGCTCGGCGCCGAAGCGCGCGACCACCACCGCCTCGGACGCCGTCACCATCTCGCCCTTCGCGTCCCGCCGCCGCTCGACCGTCACCCGGTAGCGCTCGACCTCGAAGAACCGCGGCATCAGCCCGAGCATCTCGCGCGCGAGGATCTCGAAGCTCGCCGACGCCCCGTCGTAGGCGAAGCCGCGGTCCTCGCGCGCCTTCACCTCGGTCAGGATCGCCGCCAGCCGCGGGTCGCCCGGCGCGACCTCGATCCCGGCCTTGGCGAGCCGGTCGCGCAGGTTCGACTGCCCGGCCTGGTTCGACATCGGGATGACGCGCGCGTTGCCCACCGTCTCCGGCGGCACGTGCTCGTAGGTCGTCGGGTCCTTCAGGATCGCGCTCGCGTGCAGCCCCGCCTTGTGGGTGAAGGCCGAGGCCCCGACGTAGGGCGCGCGCCGGTCGGGCACGCGGTTGAGGATGTCGTCGAGAAGCCGGCTGACCCGGGTCAGCTCCGCCAGCGCCCCCGGCCGGATGCCGGTCTCGAACCGGCTGGCATAGGGCTCCTTCAGGAGCAGCGTCGGGATCAGGCTCACGAGGTTGGCGTTGCCGCAGCGCTCGCCGAGCCCGTTGAGCGTGCCCTGGACCTGCCGCGCCCCGGCGTCGACCGCCGCCAGCGTGTTCGCGACCGCGTTGCCGGTGTCGTCGTGGGTATGGATGCCGAGCCGCTCGCCGGGAACGCCGGCGGCGATCACCTCGGCGGTGATCCGCCCGACCTCCGCCGGCAGCGTGCCGCCATTGGTGTCGCAGAGCACCACCCAGCGCGCCCCGGCCTCGAGCGCCGCCCGGAGGCAGTCGAGCGCATAGCCGGGATTGGCCTCATAGCCGTCGAAGAAATGCTCGGCGTCGAGGATCGCCTCCCGTCCCAGCGCCACCAGATGCGCCACCGACTCGCGGATGTTGGCGATGTTCTCCTCGAGCCCGATCTCGAGCGCGGTGCGGACGTGGAAGTCGTAGGTCTTGCCGACGAGGCAGACGACCGGCGTGCGGGCATTGACCACCGCCGCCAGCACCTCGTCGTTGCCCGCCGACCGCCCGGCGCGCTTGGTCATCCCGAAGGCCGCGAGCCGCGCCCGCCCGAACTCCGGCACCTGCTCGAAGAAGGCGCTGTCGGTCGGATTCGCCCCGGGCCAGCCGCCCTCGACGTAGTCGATCCCGAGCGCGTCGAGCGCCGCCGCCACCTTGAGCTTGTCGTCGGTCGAGAAGTCGACCCCCTGGCTCTGCTGCCCGTCGCGGAGCGTGGTGTCGTAGAGGAAGAGGCGTTCGCGGGTCATCGGCAGTGCCTCCCAATCTGCGTCAAGTCGCTCATGCCAGACGTACTCGGCAGAGGTCGCAAATCGCACGCCTCTGGGCGCGATCGCGCGTGCTCGTCGCCGCGCAAGCGCACTCCTGGCCTCCATCGAGCGTCGCGGCTTGATCCGCCTCAGCATAGTCTCGTCTACGCCTGAGCTCGAGCCATCTGCGTCTGCTGAGCGAAGTCTCGCACGGCACCGAGCTCATTGCTGACGTCCCAGGCCAAGAGCTCCCAGCTGCCGAGCAGAATCTCGCACCTGAGCATCTGCCGATGACCGTGGACCAGAGCACGATGCGATCCCAAGAAGTTCGCTCGTCAAGCGCCATGACTCGAGCCGTCATCCCGCTTGCAAGCCGTGCAGATCAGCTAATGGCCGTCGGCGTAGTTCAAGATCATCGCCGAGAGCGCTTCGACGCATCGCCGATGATCGTCGCCGGCGTCGACTCCGACACCGGTCGCATACTGCCCGACCATCGATCACAGTGATACGCTTCGCTTCCTCGACCTTCGCCTCGGTCCAGTCCATCGGCTGCCGGTAGTGCGTCGAGAGCAGCACGAAGCGGATCACCTCGCCCGGGATGCCCTCGTCGAGCAGGTCACGGACCGTGAAGAAGTTGCCGAGCGACTTCGACATCTTCTCGCCCTCGACGTTGAGAAACCCGTTGTGCATCCAGACCCGGGCGAACTCCGCCTCCGGGTGGGCGCACATCGACTGGGCGATCTCGTTCTCGTGGTGCGGGAAGACGAGGTCGATGCCGCCGCCGTGGATGTCGAACGACGCCCCCAGCAGCGCCTCCGACATCGCCGAGCACTCGATGTGCCAGCCCGGCCGCCCGTGCCCCCAGGGCGAGGGCCACCCGGGCTCGGCGGAGCTCGACGGCTTCCACAGCACGAAGTCCATCGGGTCGCGCTTGTAGGGCGCGACCTCGACCCGGGCGCCGGCCTGCATCTCGTCGAGCGAGCGGTTGGCGAAGCGGCCGTAGGCGGGGAAGCTCGCGACCGCGAAGAGGACATGCCCCTCGGCGACATAGGCATGGCCCCGCGCGATCAGCGTCTCGATCATCGCGATCATCTGCGGGATGAACTCGGTCGCGCGCGGCTCCTGCGTCGGCCGCAGCGCGCCGAGCGCGTCCATGTCGGCATGGAAGGCCGCGAGCGTCTCGTCGGTCAGCTCGCGGATCGGCCGCTTCTCGGCGGCGGCGCGGGCGTTGATCTTGTCGTCGACGTCGGTGACGTTGCGGACGTAGGTGACGTGGTCCTCGCCGTAGACGTGGCGGAGCAGCCGGAAGAGGACGTCGAAGACCACCACCGGCCGGGCGTTGCCGATGTGGGCGCGGTCGTAGACCGTCGGCCCGCAGACGTACATCCGCACGTTCTGAGGGTCGATCGGTTCGAAGCGCTCCTTGGAGCGCGTTCGGGTGTTGTAGAGCGTGATCTCGGCACTTCGGTCAGACATGGGGCCCGGCTCTCGCGGTTGTCCCGCGGCGGGCTATCACGTCGATCCGGATTTGGAAACGGGAGGCGCGCCGCGGACTTGGGTCAGCGGCTAATGCAGCAGATCGCGATGATGCGACGCGTCGTCATGCGCCGCTATATGCGCGCGATCGCGGCGCCGATCAAGCGGCTTGCTCCGGCCACGCACCGGGCGGCGGCCGTGAGACCTGCCCCGGCAGGGCGTCCCGAAGTGCGAGCATTGCTAAAATCTGGTTAAAGTTAAAATTTTTGTTTGTTCAAATACAACTACTTAACGAGGTGCTCGCACGCGGACACCGCGAGCGGGAACCGCCGAACCGGCCGCCGCCGGCTGCGCCATTCCGCGCCCGCCGGCGAGCGCCATGCGGCAGGACTTGCGCCGCAAGCCGGGATCGGGCTCTGCTGATCCCGGAGGTGCGGCATGGGCGATCTTGCGAGGGCAGCGCTCGGCGGGCCGCCGCCCGGGCTCGGGCGGGGCCCCTGACCGATGGCCTCCCGCCTCGCCAAGATCGCGATGACGGCGTCGCTCGCCTTCTTCGCCTTCCTCGTCGCCTTCACCAACGTGACCGACTACGCGGCGAACTGGCCCTTCGTGCAGCACGTGCTCGCGATGGACACGACCTTCAAGAACCCCGCGGTGATGTACCGCGCAGTCACCTCGCCCGGCCTCCGGACGGCCGCCTACTGGCTGATCATCGCCGGCGAGGCGGTGACCTCGGCGCTCTTCGCGGTCGCGGCCTGGCGGATGCTTCGCGCCCTCGAGGCGCCGGCCGTGATCTTCAACCGGTCGAAGGGCGTGATCCACCTCGCCGCCGCCGCGGGGTTCCTCGTCTGGTTCACCGGCTTCATGGCGGTCGGCGGCGAGTGGTTCCTGATGTGGCAGTCCGAGACCTGGAACGGGCAGGAGCCCGCCTTCCGCTTCTACGTCACGATCCTCCTCGTCACCCTCTACGTGATCCAGCCCGACGGAGAGCTCGCATGACCCACGATCCCGGCCCGGCATTCCGCGCGCTCCACCGGCGCGGCGACCCCTTCGTGCTGGCGAACGCCTGGGACGCGGGCTCGGCGCGGGTGCTGGCGGCCTTGGGCGCTGAGGCGATCGGCACCACCTCGGCGGGGTTTGCCTTCACCCTCGGCCTGCCGGACGGCGCGCGCATCGGCCGCGAGCAGGCGCTCGCCCATGCGGCCGATCTGGTGGCGGCGACCGCGCTGCCGGTCAGCGGCGACCTCGAGAACGGCTACGCCGACGATCCCGAGGGCGTGGCCGAGACGATCCGGCTCGCCGCCGAGGCCGGCCTTGCCGGCGCCTCGATCGAGGACACCGACCTGCCGGGCAGCGGCGCCTATGACCGCGCGCTGGCGGTGGAGCGGGTGCGGGCAGCGGTCGCCGCGGCGCGGGCGCTGCCGCGCGACTTCGTGCTCGTCGCCCGCGCCGACGGGCTGATGCACGCGAGCTACGGCCTCGCGGAGGCGCTCGCGCGGATCCGGGCCTTCGCCGCGGCCGGGGTCGACGGCGTCTACATCCCGCTGCTGCCGGATCTTGCGGCGGTCCGGACGGTCTGCGACGCGGTTGCGGTGCCGGTCAACGTGCTCGCGACCGGGGCCCTGGCGACGGCGAGCCGTCAGGCCCTCGCGGCGGCAGGGACGGCCCGGATCAGCCTCGGGTCGGGGTTGGCGCGGCTTGCCCATGCGGCGCTGGTAGAGGCCGCCGGCGAAATCCTCGGGCAAGGCAACTTCCGCCGGCTGGCCGAGGGTGCAAACGGCAAGGCGATCGATGCGCTGCTCGAGCAGGGCGGCCGATAGCGCGGCACCTGCCCGCCCGGGCAAAACGGGCAACGGCCGGCCGTCGAGCCGGAACACGCCGGACAAAGAAGAGCCCCGGCCGCGGGAGCGGCCGGGGCGGCTGAGGGTCCCGGTCAGGGGATGGGACGCTCAGTGGTTCGGGTTGGTGTCGCGGGCGAACTTCGCCGCCGCGATCTCGGTCAGGCTCTTGCCGTCGGCCGAGTCGAGGCCGGCGGAAGCGACGAGCTGCGCGTTGCCGCCGAAGTCGGGCGAGCGGGTCGACATGATGGCGACGCCACCCTTCACCGCCTGCTTGTCGTCGCCGCGCGCCTCGCGGTTGATCTTCGCGACGAAGACCTGCTGCAGCGACATGCCCGCCGCCTCGTCGGCCGGGATGCCGGCGACCGCGGCGATCTGGCTGGCGTCACCGCCCTTGCCCGGGACCACGGAGACCGCCTGCCGATCGTCCGACCGCGTGTCGTTGTTGAACTTGATCGCGGCGGCTTCGGTCAGGGTGAGGCCATTGCCGGCGACGACCTGGGTGGTGCCGGCGAAGGCGGGAACCGCGGCCGCGAAAGCAATGGTGGCGGCGGCAATGGTGTTCACGTACTTCATTTCCAGTTTCCTTTTCAATCTGGACTACATCGTTGTTGCAGACGCCGAAGGCCCAACACGCTGGCCTTGTCTTCGGCGCCCCGGGTACCTCAGGGGTCCCGATCGCAATTACGGAAACTAGAACCGCCTTGTTTCAGCACACACGCAGCGGTGTTTTCAAATGTGCCAGCTTGTATGTGTGCTAACGATCACCGGCCGCGGATGCGGGGGTCGAGCGCATCGCGCAGGCCGTCGCCGATGAAATTGATCGACAATACCGTCAGCGAGATGGCGAGACCGGGCCAGATCACCCGAGCCGGGGTCAGCGTCATGAAGTTCGCTCCGTCGAAGAGCAGCCGCCCCCAGGTCGGAAAGTCGGAGGGAAAGCCGAGGCCGAGGAACGACAGCGCGCTTTCGGTTATAATCGCGCTGGCGACGCCGAGTGTAGCCGAGACCATGATCGGCGACAGGACGTTGGGCAGGATGTGGCGCAGGATGATTCGCATCGGCGGCGCGCCGACCGATCTCGCGGCCAGCACGAACTCGCGCTCCTTCACCGCCAGCACGTCCCCGCGCACGATGCGGGCGGTGTTCATCCAACTGGTGATGCCGATGATGAAGACGATCAGCAGGAAGATGCCCGTCTCCGGCCCGAAGGCCGCGCGCAGCGTGTCGCGAAAGAGCATGATGACGACGAGGAGCAGCGGCAAGAGCGGCAGCGCCAGGAAAAGGTCGGTGAACCGCATCAGGATTCCGTCGAGCCGGCGGAAGTAGCCGGCGAGGACCCCGACCAGCGTGCCGACGAACAGCGAGATCAGCATCGCGGTCACCCCCACCGCGAGCGACACCCGCCCGCCCTGCAGCACCTGCGCGAAAAGGTCGCGGCCGATGTTGTCGGTGCCCATCGGATGCTTGATGGAGGGCCAGGCGTTGCGCGCCTTGACGTCGATGAACGAGGGGTCGGCATTCCAGATGTACGGCCCGAAGACGACCAGAAAGACGATCAGCGCGAAGATCACCACGCCGAGCATGGCGCCGCGGTGGTGGCGGAACTGGAACCAGACGTCGCCCCACAGGCTGCGCTGCGGCGCGTCGATCGCGACGGGCGCGCCCGGCAGCGCCGCGTCAGTCATAGCGGATCCGCGGGTCGAGGATGCCGTAGAGCACGTCGGCGATCAGGTTGAACAGCACGATCAGCACCGCGAAGATGAAGGTCAGCGTCTGCACCAGCGGCAGGTCCGCGCTCTGGATGCCGGTGATCAGCAGCTGCCCCAGCCCGTTCACCCGGAAGATCTGCTCGGTGATGATCGCGCCACCGAAGATCGTCGGGATGCCGAGCGCGATCACGGTGACCACCGGGATCAGCGAGTTCCTGAGCACGTGGATCAGCACCACCGCCCGCTCGCGCAGCCCCTTGGCGCGGGCGGTGCGCACGTAGTCCTGGCTGAGGTTGTCGAGCATCGAGGCGCGCATGAAGCGGCTGATCTGCGCGGCGTTGTAGAGCGCGAGCACCGTCACCGGCATGATCATCTGCTTTACCTGCAACCACAGGCTGTCGAGGTCGGTGACGCGCAGGTTGGTGTCGTAGATCGACGGCAGCCAGCCGAGCCTGACCGAGAAGATCACGATGAAGACGAGCCCGGTGAAGAAGGTCGGCACCGAGAAGCCGATCATCGAGAAGAGCGTGCCGAGCTGGTCGAACCAGGAATACTGCCGGTAGGCCGAGATCACCCCGATCGGCACTGCGATCACGATCGCCAGCACGTAGGAGAGGCCGACCACCCAGAGCGTCTGCGGCAGCCGCTGCGCGATCAGATCCACCACCGGTGAGCGGGTCTGCCAGCTGATCACCCGCAGCCGGTGCGGGTCGCCGATGGTCCAGCCGGTGAGCGTCTGGATCAGGTTCAGCGGCTCGTTGATGAAGAACTGCTGCATCCAGAGCAGATAGCGGATATGGAAAGGCTCGCCGAGACCCAGGCTTATCCGGATCTGCTCGCGGACTTCGGCAGGGATCGTCAGCGGCAGGTTGGCGGTCGGGTCGCCGGGGGAAAGGTCGAGGAGCGCGAAGATGATGAAGCTGATCACCAGCAGCGTCGGGATCGCGAACAGGAGCCGCCGCATCGTGTAGTGGAGCATCGCGCCGCCTCCTCAGGCGAGGGACGGGCCGCGGGGACGTCCGCGGCCCGCGGGGTCGGTTACTGCACGCGGTACCAGTCGGCGGCGTTCCAGAGCTCGCTGTCCCAGGCGTTCATCTTCACGCCGCCGAGCGACTTGGACGCCGCCGACAGCCGGCCGCGATGCACCAGCCCGATGAACGAGGGCGAGTTCGCGATCATGTCGTTGGCCTTGATGATGATCGCGGCGCGATCTTCAGCGCCCGCAGTCTTCGCGAGCTCGGCCATCAGCGCGTCGTAGTCCTTGTTGCACCAGCGCGAGCTATTGGCACCCTGCCACTGGTTCTCGGGGCTCGGCGCCTGCGAGCAGACCCATTCGCCGAGGTACTTCTCCGGGTCGGTGCCGTCGAACTCGTTGGCGTACATCTCGATGTCGGCATAGAACTTTTGCAGCGTGTCGGGCGAGCCCGGATCGGCGCCGAAGTAGACGCCGCCGTCGATCTGGCGCAGCTCGACCGCGACGCCGATTTCCTCCCACCACTGCTTGATCAGCGCCTGCGCCGCCTGGCGCACCGAGTTGGTCGAGGTCTGGTAGAGGATCGAGAGCTTCTTGCCGTCCTTCTCGCGGACCCCGTCCGAGCCCGGCTTCCAGCCGGCATCGTCGAGCAGCTTCTTCGCGCCCTCGATGTCCTGGGTCATGCACCAGGAATCGTTGTTCTTGGAGGCATTGATCTCCGGGGCCGGGATCAGGTTGCAGGTCGGCTTGCCCGCCTCGCCGTAGCCGGTCTCGACGAGGATCTCGCGATCGATCGCGAGCGAGAGCGCGCGCACCACGTTCTCGTCGGTCAGGAACGGGTGCGGATGCGCCACCGTCGAGCGCTCATCGCCGAGGGCCGGGTCGGGGTCGGTCTGGTTGACCTGCAGCCGCTCGACCAGCGAGCCGAAGGCCGAGATCACGTCGCCCTTTCCGGCCGCCGCCATCTGCGCCAGGATCTCGGGCTCGACCTGGGTGTTCCAGGCGTAGTCGTACTCGCCGGTCTCCAGCACCGAGCGCGCGGCGCTCGCCGCGTCGCCGCCGCCCTTCAGCACCGCGGTGGCGAAGGCGGGCTTGGCCGGATCGCGGTAGTTGGGATTGGCCGCCAGCGTCACCACGTCGTTGGCCTTGAAGTCGGTCACCACGAACGGCCCGGTGCCGATCGGCTTGGTGTTGGCCTCGGTGCAGGTCGGGGCCTTGTCACCGATGCAATCGGCGAACTGCTTCTTCTGCAGGATCGGGGAGTTGCCGCCGACGAAGGGCCCGTAGGGGAAGGGCTTGGCGACGCCGAAGCTCACCTTCACCGTCTGCGGATCGACCGCCTCGACGTTCGTGACGTCGCTGAAGTTGGAGAGCTGCGCGCAGCCGCCATTGGGGTCGGTGCAATACTGCCAGGTGAAGACGACGTCGTCGGCGGTGACCGGCGACCCGTCCGACCAGAGCAGGCCGTCCTTGAGCTTCCAGGTGATGCTGAGCAGGTCCTTCGAGACCCCGCCGTTCTCCACCGTCGGGATGGTGTCGACCAGATAGGGCACCATCGTGCCGGTCTCGTCGTAGCGGGCGAGCGGTTCCAGCACCAGGCTCGCACCCTGGATGTCCTTGGTGCCGTTCGAGAGATACGGCGTCATGATCGACACCGCCTGCCAGTAGAGGATGTTGACCTGGCCGTCCGCGCCGCGCTCGGCCAGCGCTGCCGACGCGACGAGCGAGCTCGCCGCCGCTCCCAGAAGAATGTCTCTCAGCCTCATCTTGCGCTCCTCGCTGGTGACGGACCGCGGCCTTCAGGCCGCAGCTTTCGGTTGATCGTGCAGATGGCAGGCGACGTGGCGGCCATCGCCCTTGTCGAGCAGCGCCGGCACCTCGACGCGGCAGCGGTCGAAGACCTTCGGGCAGCGGGTCGAAAACACGCACCCCGGCGGCGGGTCGGCCGGACTGGGGACGTCGCCCTTGAGGATGATCCGCCGCCGCCGCGCCTCGACCTCGGGATCGGGGCTCGGAACCGCCGAGATCAGCGCCTCCGAGTAAGGGTGCAGCGGATCGGCGTAGATCGCCTCCGCCGGTGCGATCTCGGCGATGCGGCCGAGATACATCACCGCGACGCGGGTCGCGAGGTGGCGCACCATGGAGAGGTCGTGACTGATGAAAAGATAGGTGAGCCCGAGCTTTTCCTGCAGATCCTCGAGCAGGTTCACCACCTGCGCCTGGATCGACACGTCGAGTGCCGCGATCGGTTCATCGCAGACGATGAACCTCGGGTTGAGCGCGAGCGCCCGGGCGATCCCGATCCGCTGGCGCTGGCCGCCGGAGAACTCGTGCGGGTAGCGATTGGCATAGGTCCGGTTGAGGCCGACCGCGTCCATCAGCTCCATCACCCGCGCCCGGCGCTCGGCGCGGCCGAGGCGGGCGTGCTCGTCGAGAGGCTCGGCGATGATCGAGCCGACCGTCATCCGCGGATTCAGGCTCGCCTGCGGGTCCTGGAAGATCATCTGCATCCGCGGGCGCAGCGCCCGCAGCGCCCCTCCTTCGAGGTGCGCGATGTCACGGCCCTCGATCTCGATCCGGCCGTCTGTCGGCTGATAGAGCCGCAGGATCGCGCGCCCGGTGGTCGACTTGCCGCAGCCCGACTCGCCGACGAGGCCAAGCGTCTCGCCGGCGGCGATGTCGAAGCTCACGTCGTCGACCGCCTTGATATGCCCGGCGAGCCGGCGGAGCACGCCACGGTAGATCGGAAAGTACATCTTGAGCCCGGCGACGCGCAGCAGCGGCGGCGCGGGCGCCAGTACGGGCGCCAAGACGGGCGGCGGTGCGGGCTCAGGCGACATGCCGCGGCTCCCCGCTCTCCGGTTCCCACCAGCAGGCGACGTCATGCACCGGCCCGACCGGGATCCGCGGCGGATTCTCGGTGCGGCAGCGGTTGAAGACATGGGCGCAGCGCGGCGCGAACGGACAGGTGGTGGGCTCGGCCAGCATGATCGGCGGCTGACCCTCGATGGTGCGCAGTCGCTTCGCTCGCGGGCCGCTGACGTTCGGCACCGTCTGCAGCAGCGCCCGGGTGTAGGGATGCTGCGGATCGGAGAAGATCTCGCCGACCGGCCCCTGCTCGACCACCAGCCCCGCGTACATCACCATCACCCGGTCGGCGATGCCGGCGACGAGGCCGAGGTCGTGGGTGATCCAGATGATCCCCATCCCGAGCCGCTGGCGCAGTTCGCGCACGATCTCGAGGATCTGCGCCTGGATGGTGACGTCGAGCGCCGTGGTCGGCTCGTCGGCGATCAGGAGCTTGGGGTCGCAGGCGAGCGCCATCGCGATCATCACCCGCTGCCGCATGCCGCCGGAGAACTGGTGCGGGTAGTCGTCGAGCCGGCGGCGCGCGTCGGGAATGCCGACGAGCGCGAGGATCTCCGCCGCCCGGTCGCGGGCCGCGCGCTTCGACAGGCCCATGTGCACCCGGATCGGCTCGATCAGCTGGTAGCCGACGCTGAACACCGGGTTGAGGCTGGTCATCGGGTCTTGGAACACGAAGCCGATCTCGCCGCCGCGCAGCGCCCGCAGGTCGCGCGGCGACATCTGCCGCACCTCGCGGCCCTGGTAGAGGATCGAGCCGCCGACCACCTCGGCCGGCGGGCTGGGCAGCAGGCCCATCAGCGACATCATCGTCACCGACTTGCCCGAGCCGCTCTCGCCGACGACGCCGAGCAGCTCCCCTTGGGCGACCTCGAAGCTGACGCCGTTAACCGCATGCACCGCGCCGTCGCGGGTGGCAAAGACCGTCCGGAGATCGGAGACCTCGAGGACGGGAGCGGGTCCGTCCAGCATTCACGACCCCCTGGCGACCGCACGACGTCCCGCGCCTTCTGCTCCGGCCGGTCGCTGCCGCGGGGCGCCTTGCCGTCACTAAACAGTAGAAAATCCATTGCGACAACCGGGAAACCTCCGGTTGACGCTGACCGGCCCGGCTCGCAGATTGGGCGCGTCATCGAAGGACCGATCATGCCCCCCGGGCCGACCCCGCGCGAGATGCTGGCACGCCTGGTGGCCTTCCCGACCGTTTCGAGCCAGTCGAACCTCGACCTCGTCGACTTCGTCGAAGCCCACCTCGCCGGGCTCGGCGTCGCGAGCCGGCGCGTGCCGGACCCGACCGGCACCAAGGCCGGGATTTTCGCGCTGGTCGGTCCCGCGGCGGAAGGCGGCGTCGTGCTGAGCGGCCACACCGACGTGGTGCCGGTCGAGGGCCAGCCCTGGACCTCCGACCCCTGGCGGCTGCGCGAGGCGGACGGGCGGCTGCACGGCCGCGGCGCCTGCGACATGAAGGGCTTTCTCGCCGCGGCGCTGGCGATGGTGCCGGACATGCTGGCGGCGAACCTCGCACGTCCGGTGATCCTCGCGTTCAGCTGCGACGAGGAGATAGGCTGCCTCGGCGCGCCGCCGCTGATCGAGGCGATGCTCGCCGCGATGCCGCGCCCGGAAGCGGTCATCGTCGGCGAGCCCTCCGAGATGCGGGTGGTGGTCGGGCAGAAGGGAAGCTGGGGCTTTCGCGCGCAGCTCCGGGGACACGAGGTGCATTCGAGCATCCTGCACACCGGCGTCTCGGCGGTGATGGAAGCGGCGAGCCTGATCGAATGGATGGCGGGACTGATGAAGGAATCGGCCCGCACCGCCGCCCCGAACGAGTTCGATCCGCCCTACAGCACCGTGCACGTCGGCATGATCGCCGGCGGCACCGCCAACAACATCACCGCCCGCGACTGCACCTTCTCCGGCGAGGTGCGCTCGCTTCCCGCCGAGCCCGAGCGGCACTGGCGCGACCGCATCGAGGCCGAGGCCGCCCGGCGCGAGGCGGTGCTGCGCGCCCGCCACCCCGACGCCTCGGTCCGCTTCACCACCCGCATGTCGCTGCCGGGCTTCATCGCCGATCCCGCGGCGGAGAGCCTCGCCCGGGCGCTGACCGGGGACAACGGCCGGCTGCACGTCAGCTACCAGACCGAGGCCGGCCACTTCCAGGCGCGCGGCCTCGCCACGGTGATCTGCGGCCCGGGCAACATCGCCCAGGCGCACCAGCCGGACGAATTCATCACGGTCGAGCAGCTCGAGGCGGGGACCACGTTCGTCCGCCGGCTGATCCGCCGCCTCGCCGCCTGAAAGGAGAAGCGACCATGCCGGTCATCAACCGAATAGCGGCCCTCGCGCCGGAGATCGCCGAGTGGCGCCGCGACATCCACCAGCATCCCGAGCTCGACTTCGACGTGCCCAGGACCGCCGGTCTGGTCGCCGCGAAGCTCCGCGCCTTCGGCTGCGACGAGGTGGCGGAGGGGATCGGACGCACCGGCGTCGTCGGGGTGATCCGCGGCAAGGGCACCGGCTCGGGCCGGGTGATCGGGCTGCGCGCCGACATGGACGCCCTGCCGATGAGCGAGGCGAGCGGAGCGCCCTGGGCCTCGCGCACGCCGGGCAGGATGCACGCCTGCGGACACGACGGCCACACGGCGATGCTGCTCGGCGCCGCGCAATACCTCGCCGAGACCCGCAACTTCGACGGCACGGCGGTGGTGATCTTCCAGCCCGCCGAGGAAGGCGGCGGCGGCGGCAAGGAGATGGTCGACGACGGTCTGATGGACCGCTTCGGCATTCAGCAGGTCTTCGGCATGCACAACATGCCCGGCGCCCCGGTCGGCGACTTCGCGCTCCGGCCCGGCCCGCTTCTCGCCTCGTCCGACGATTTCTCGGTCAAGGTCACCGGCCGCGGTGGCCACGCGGCGCAGCCGCACCACGCGATCGACACCGTGCTCGTGGCGAGCGCGATCGTGGTCGCGCTGCAGTCGGTGGTCTCGCGCAACGCCGATCCGCTGATGCCGGCAGTGCTGACGGTGACGAGCTTCCGCAGCGAAAGCGAGGCGTTCAACATCATCCCCGAAACGGTGGAGCTCCGCGGCACCGCCCGCAGCCTCGACCCCGCGACCCAGGATCTGATCGAGGCGCGGATCCGCGCCGTCGTCGAAGCGACCGCTGCGGCCTACGGCGCCAAGGCGGAGATCGCCTACCGGCGCGGCTACCCGGTGACGGTCAACAGCGCCGCCGAGGCCGACTTCGCGGCTCGGGTCGCGACCGAGGTCGTCGGCGCGGAACGGGTCAATGCCGAGGTTCGTCCGGTGATGGGTGCCGAGGATTTTTCCTTCATGCTGAACGCCCGCCCCGGCGCCTTCATCCTGATCGGCAACGGCGACAGCGCAAACCTCCACCACCCGGCCTACGACTTCAACGACGAGGCGATCCCCGCGGGCGTCTCCTACTGGGTGCGGCTGGTGGAGACTGCGCTCCCCGCCGGCCCGAACTGAGGAGAAACGGGCCATGCCCCTCGTCCGGATCGACCTCCCCCGCGGCAGCACCGCCGAGCGCCGCCGCGCCATCGCCGACGTCGTCTACGACGCGCTGCGCGCCACGATGGACGTCCCCGAAGGCGACCGCTTCCAGGTGATCACCGAACACGAAGACGACACCCTGATCATCGACCCGGCCTACCTCGGCATCAGCCGCACCCGCCAGGCGATCGCCATCCAGGTCACGCTCAGCCGCGGGCGCAGCCGCGAGCAGAAGAAGGCCTTCTACAAGGCGGTGGCCGACGGCCTGCATGCGCGCGTCGGCCTGCGTCGCGAGGACGTGCTGATCAGCCTCGCCGAGGTCTCGCCGGAAGACTGGAGCTTCGGCAACGGCATCGCCCAATACGCAGAGTAGCGACATGGTAAGCGGCCTGACCGTCCGCCCCGCCTCTTGGACCATAAAGCCGGGGTCCGGTTGGAGACGCGTTCCTTCGCAAGCGGTCAAGCGATCACGGGGATCGGGGCCCGGCGGCGTCGGCGCGATCCCGGGCGTCAGGGCAGGCTGGCGAATCCGTCGCGCAGCGCCTTGCTCCAGGCCTCCGACATCTTCGCGAAGGTCGGGTCGCCCGCCTCGATCCGCTCGCGGGTCCGGATCCGGCAGGCGTCGCGGCGGATCGTGACGAGATCGAGCGGCATGCCGACCGAGAGGTTCGAGCGCAGGGTCGAGTCCATCGAGATCAGCACCGCCTTGCGCCCGTCCTCGAGGCTGGTCGAGGGACGCACCACCCGGTCGAGGATCGGCTTGCCGTACTTGTGCTCGCCGATCTGCAGATAGGGCGTGTCATCGGTCGCCTCGATGAAGTTGCCCTCGCGGTAGATGAGGAAGAGCCGCATCTGCCCGCCGGCGCGCTGGCCGCCGAGCAGCATCGAGGCAGAGGCCGAGACGTCGGTGCGCTGCATGCGATCGTCGACGTCGACGTAGACGTCGTTGAGCGTCCGGCCGACGATCTCGGCCACCTCGAGCATGGTCTCCGCCTGCATGATCGACTTGGTGTCGATGGCGTCCTCGCGGGCGATCTCGTGGTTGAGCTTGGCGACGACGGTCTGGGTGACCGAGAGGTTGCCGGCCGTCAGCAGCACGATCGCCCGGTCGCCCGGTTTCTCGAAGACGTACATCTTGCGGTAGCAGGCGATATTGTCGAAGCCGGCATTGGTGCGGGTGTCGGACAGCATGACGATGCCGGACTCGAGCAGCAGGCCCACGCAGTAGGTCACGGGCGGCGTCCTTACTGCTGGGCGGCGACGACGGTGACGGTGACATCCATCGCCTCGACGCCGCCGCCGCGCGAGATGCCGCGGATCGGCGCCGCCTCGCGGGCGTCGCGCCCCGAGCCGAGCCGGATGTAGCGCTCGTCGGGGCAGCAGCGGTTTGCCGGATCGAAGCCGACCCAGCCGAGTCCGGGGACGTGGATCTCCGCCCAGGCGTGCGCCGCTTCACCCACCTCCTCGCCGTCACCGATCAGGAGGTAGCCGGTGACGTAGCGCGCCGGCATGTCGGCGGCATGGGCGAGCGCGATGAGCAGGTGCGCGTGATCCTGGCAGACGCCGCGACCGAGCTTCAGCGCCTCCGCGGCCGTGGTCTGCGCGCCGGTCGTACCCGGCTCGTAGGCGACGTTGTCGGCGACCGCGGCCGACAGCAGGTGTGCGAGATCGAGCGCGCCTGCGTCCGCGGCGCCTTCGAGAGCCGCGTCGCGCAGCTCGAGGATCTGCCGCGCCGGCGCGGTGGCGGCGGTGGGCTGCCGGTAGATCTGCGGCCAGACGGTCTCGCGGTGTCCGCGCAGCACCCCAGCGGAGTCGGTCGTCTCCACCGACCCTTCGACGAGGATCGCGATCCGGTCGACCGGGCCCGGCATGGTCAGGGTCGTGATCGCGTCGCCGGCCCCGTCGACGAAGCTCGCGCCGAAGGTGGCGCCGTCGGCGCTGACCGACCAGTCGCGCACCGCCTGACCTTCGTTCGAGGCCGGCGTCAGCCGATGGCTCTGGGTGACGAAGCGCATCGGCACGTCGAACTGGTAGAGCGTGCTGTGCCGGACGGTCAGGCGCATCACTGGACCCCGAAAAGGTAGGCATCGGCCACGTCCTGGCCGAGCGCGCCATTCTGCTGGATGAAACGGGTGAGGAACTCGTGCAGGCCCTCGCGGATGATGTCCTCGACCGCGGCTTCGGCGAATTCGCTCAGCATCCCGTTTGCCCGCTCGTGCGCCCGGGTGCGGCGGCCGTAGGCCTGCGCGAGCCGCGCGAGATGATTGCCGACCTGATCCTGGCAGTGCAGCAGCGAGCGCGGGCAGGCGCGGTTGAGGATCAGGAAATGGGCGATCTTGCGCGGACTGTATTCGCCGCCATAGGACCAGTGGAACGCCCGGTAGGACGAAAGCGCCCTGAGCAGGGTCGTCCACTGGTAGGTATCGATCGACCCGCCCACCATGTCGGTCGTCGGCAGCAGCACGTAGTACTTGACGTCGAGCAGCCGCGCGGTGTTGTCGCCGCGCTCGAGATAATAGCCGAGGTTTAGAAAGTCGTAGCCGTCGTTCTGCAGGTGCGAACCCTCGGCGGCGCCGCGCAGCAGCGCCCCCTGGCGCTTGGTCCAGTCGCAGAGCTGCGGCAGCAGCGCCTCGGTCCGCGGCCGCCGCTCCAGCTCGCGCAGGTCGAGATAGGCGCCGTTCAGCGCGTCCCACATCTCGGTGGTGAGCCCGGTCCGGACCGCCCGCCCGTTCTGCCGCGCCGTCTCGATGCACGAGGTGACGCTCGATGAGTTCTCGCGGTCGAAGAACAGCCAGGTCTCGACGTCGCGCTGCCGGAAGGTCTCGCCGAACTTCGCCTCGAAGCCCTCCGACGAGCCCGCCGCGGCGACGAGCGACGCCCATTCGTTGCGGTAGCCTTCGCCGGCCGACGGCATCAGCGCCATCCGGTAGCCGACCTCGAGCAGCCGCGCCATGGTCTCGGCCCGCTCCATGTAGCGGGCGAGCCAGTAGAGGTTCTCTGCGGTGCGGCTGAGCATCAGTCCGCCAGCACCCAGGTGTCCTTGACCCCGCCGCCCTGGCTCGAGTTCACCACCAGCGAGCCCTCGGTGAGCGCGACGCGGGTGAGGCCACCGGGGCAGAGGTGGATCTCGCGGCCCACGAGGCAGAACGGGCGCAGGTCGACGTGCCGCGGCGCCAGATCCTCGCCCTCGAAGGTCGGGCAAGTCGACAGTGACAGCGTCGGCTGGGCGATGAAGTCCGCCGGATCGGCCTTGATCCGCTCGGCATAGGCGGCGATCTGCTCCTTGGTCGACTTCGGCCCCACCAGCATGCCGTAGCCGCCCGAGCCGTGCACCTCCTTGACCACCAGATCCTTGAGATGCTCGAGCACGTACTTGCGGTCGCCCGGGTCGGCGCACTTCCAGGTCTGCACGTTCTTCAGGATCGGGTTCTCGCCGAGATAGAAGCGGATCATCTCCGGCACGTAGGTATAGACCGCCTTGTCGTCCGCCACGCCCGCCCCCGGCGCCGAGCAGATCGCGACCCCGCCCGAGCGGTAGACGTTCATCAGGCCGGGCACGCCGAGCATCGACTCCGGGCGGAAGCACAGCGGGTCGAGGAAGCTGTCGTCGAGGCGGCGATAGATCACGTCCACCCGCTTCGGCCCCTCGGTGGTGCGCATGTAGACGAAGTCGCCCTGCACGAAGAGGTCCTGCCCCTCGACCAGCTCGATGCCCATCTGGTCGGCGAGGAACGAATGCTCGTAGTAGGCGCTGTTGAACGAGCCGGGCGAGAGGATCACGCACTGCGGCTCGCCTTCGGCCTTCACCGGCGCGACGCTTGCCAGCGTGCGACGCAGCCGCGCCGGGTAGTCGTCGACCGGCTCGATCCGGCTGGTGCGGAACAGCTCGGGGAACATCCGCATCATGATCTCGCGGTTCTCGAGCATGTAGCTGACGCCCGAGGGGGTACGGCAGTTGTCCTCGAGCACGAAGAACTCGTCGGGCCCGGTGCGCACCAGGTCGATGCCGACGATGTGCGAATAGACCCCGGCCGGCGGGTCGATGCCGACCACCGCCGGCTCGTAGGCCTCGTTGCAGAACACAAGCTCGGGAGGGATGACCCCGGCGCGAACGATCTCGGCGCGATGGTAGACGTCCCAGAGGAAGGCGTTCAGCGCCCGCGCCCGCTGCTTCACTCCACGTTCGAGCCGCCGCCACTCGGACTCGGTGAAGACGCGGGGCATCATGTCGAAGGGGATCAGCCGCTCGGTGTCGCCGCCCTCGCCGTAGACCGCGAAGGTGATGCCGATGCGGCGGAACAGCGCTTCGGCCTCCTCCTTCTTCTGGACGAGCGTCTCCGGCGAGGTCGACTTGACCCAATCGAGCAGGCGCTCGTAAGCCGGCCGCACCCGATCGCCGTCGAACATCTCGTTGAAGGTGCCGATGCTCGTCTCCCCCGACCGCAGCGCCGGGCCAATAAATTCGACGCACCCGCAAAAGGCAAGTCGCATGCGGCGGCTTTTTGCCGCGCGCTCGGCCGACATGCCCCGGGCATGGGCAACCCCGGATGGGCGGAACGCCCTGCGGTGAGCCTTTCCGGGAAGTCGCGGAACGCAGGGCGGCTCGAGTGACGCCGCCACGCGAGGGGCGCCGCGGAGCCGGCCGGCGCGCCCGGGGTTCGGGCTTACCGGTTTGCGGCCACCACGCCCTCCGTATCCGCCCGAAGCGGAACCGCGGGCGTCGGCTTCGCGCTGACGGAAACGACGGCACCGGTTCGGGTGAACCTGTAGGACGCGCCCGACAGCCCGGGTAGGCCGAACGAGACGTCGTCGCCGTCGCCCAGCGCCATTCGCAGCCTTGCAGGCTCGTAGGCGCCTTTCTGGCTGTAGGTCGCGACGACCTCCAGCTCGTCTTGGTGATCGAGGTAATAGACGACCATGTCCACGCCGCCGTCGTGCAGCGACGCGGCCGCCATCGGCCGGTCGAGCCGGATGTCGTCCGCCGAAGCCGGCGCGACGGCCGCGATCAGGAGCGCCGCCGGAAGCGCAATCTGCAGAAGGCGCTGCTCAGACCTGCGAGTGGTCATTTCGTGATCCCCTTTGGTTGTCGTGACGCGCCGTTCGGCGGCAATGGCGCACCGTTGCCCGACCGGGCGCGATTCGCCTGTGACAGGGGTCACACCGCGGGAAGTCGGAAGGCAGCCGAAGACCCCACGCTCTTGCGGCGGGACCGGCGATGGCGGGAAGTCCCCCGCACCGAACCCGCCACCTGCCTCCAGCCGGACATGGATTTGCACATTCGCTGGGCATGCGCTGCCGGGAGCCTCGGTCCGGCGCCGGGGGGTCCGGCTTGACCGTTTGCTTCCCCGGGATCGATGTGTTTACACTCCTGCAAAATCGCGGTGGAAAATCCGCAGTCCAACAGGGACCCATGCATGACAGAACAGCGTGACGGCGCGGCCTTCGTGGCATTCGATCACGTACAGAAGAGCTACGATGGCGAGACCCTCGTAGTGAAGGATTTGAACCTGAACATCGCCAAGGGCGAGTTCCTGACGATGCTCGGGCCCTCCGGCTCGGGCAAGACCACCTGCCTGATGATGCTCGCCGGCTTCGAGACCGCCACCCACGGCGAGATCCGGCTCGCCGGCCAGCCGATCAACAGCGTGCCGCCCTACAAGCGCGGCATCGGCATGGTGTTCCAGAATTATGCGCTGTTTCCGCACATGACGGTCGGCGAGAACCTCGCCTTCCCGCTGCAGGTGCGCAAGCTCGGCCGCGCCGAGGTCGAGGCCAAGGTTCAGCGGGCGCTCGACATGGTGCAGATGGGCGCCTTCGCCGGCCGCCGCCCGGCGCAGCTGTCCGGCGGCCAGCAGCAGCGGATCGCCCTCGCCCGCGCGCTGGTCTTCGACGCCGAGCTGGTGCTGATGGACGAGCCGCTCGGCGCGCTCGACAAGCAGCTCCGCGAGCACATGCAGTTCGAGATCAAGCACCTGCACGAGCAGCTCGGCATCACCGTGGTCTACGTCACCCACGACCAGTCCGAGGCGCTGACGATGTCGGACCGGGTCGCGGTGTTCAACGACGGGCGCATCCAGCAGCTCGACCCGCCGGAAGACCTGTACGAGCGGCCGACCAACAGCTTCGTCGCCCAGTTCATCGGCGAGAACAACACGCTCCCCGGCGCCGTCGAGACCATCGAGGGCGACCGCTGTACCGTCCGCCTCGCCGACGGCTCGCTGATCGACGCGCTGCCGGTCAACGTCGCGAAGCCCGGCGACCGCACGCTGGTCTCGATCCGCCCCGAGCGCGTCGAGTTCCGCGACGACCGGATGCCGGTCGACACCCACAAGCTCGAGGCCCAGGTGCTCGAGTTCATCTACATGGGCGACAGCTTCCGGACGCGGCTGCGGGTGGCCGGCACCGACGACTTCATCATGAAGTGCCGCAACGCCATGGACCAGCGCCGCCTCTCGCCGGGCGAGAAGGTGGTGATCGGCTGGAACGTGGCGGACTGCCGGGCGCTCGACGCCGCATGAGGATATGCGCACTGCCCGGACCCGGGGCCGCTGCGGAATGCTGTGACTGGGTTGATGACTTAGGGAGAACCGAATGACGCTACGACTGCTTCTCGGGGCCGCCGCGCTGGCGATCGCCCCGATCGCGTCGGCGGCGCTGGCCGACGACCTGCCGCCGTGTGACGGCTGCGCCAATTCCATGACCGTCGTTTCCTGGGGCGGCGCCTACCAGACCTCCCAGCAGAAGGCCTACGCCGAGCCCTACGCGGCGCTGACCGGCACCAACTTCACCTGGGACGAGAGCTCCAATGAAGCGGTGGCCAAGCTCCGCGCCCAGTTCGAGGCCGGCAACGTCACCTGGGACCTCGTCGACGTCGAAGGCCCCGACAGCCAGCGGCTCTGCGACGAGGGCCTGGCGATGGAGGTCGACTTCGACAAGGTGCTCGCCAAGGGCACCGACGGCTCGGCGCCGGCCGAGGACTTCGGCGACTCGCTGATCAACAAGTGCTTCATCCCGCAGATTCTGGTTCTCGACCACTTTCGGCTACCGCACCGACGTCGCCGAATGGAACGGCGCGGTCCCGACTTCGGTCTGCGACGTCTTCGACCTCGAGAAGTTCCCCGGCAAGCGGGCGCTCGAAAAGCGGCCCAAGAAGAACCTCGAGTGGGCGCTGCTCTGCGACGGCGTCGCCAAGGCCGACCTCTACGACGTGCTCTCGACCCCCGAAGGCGTCGACCGCGCGCTCGCCAAGCTCGGCACCATCAAGGACCAGACGGTCTGGTGGTCGGCCGGCGCCGAGACGCCGCAGCTCCTCGCCGACAAGGAAGTCGTGATGGGCTCGACCTACAACGGCCGGCTCTTCTCGGTGATCCAGGAGCAGCATCAGCCGGTGGCGATGCTCTGGGACTACGAGGTCTTCGACTTCGACGGCTGGGTGATCCCCGCGAACCTGCCCAAGGACCGGCTGGACCGCGTGGAGCACTTCCTGAACTTCGCGACCGACACCCAGCGGCTCGCCGACCAGGCCAAGTACATCTCCTACGGCCCGGCGCGCGCTTCCTCGCAGCCGCTCGTCGAGGCGTCGATGAAGCCCTTCATGCCGACCAACCCGGACAACATGAAGAACTACCTCGTCAACAACATCGAGTGGTGGGCCGACAACCAGGACGAGGTCGAGGCCAAGTTCCAGGCCTGGCTCGCGCAGTAGCCACGAAACGACGATCCGGACCGGGACCCGTGCCCGGTCCGGCAACCCGGCCCGACCGATGGAGGGGGCGATGAGCGAGATGACCGCAGGACCGGCCCCGCACCCCTCGGGTCCGATGCTCGCCGCCGACGGCACGCCACTCAAGACCAGCCTCAACCGCGCGCTCCGGACGCAGAAGCTGCGCGCGCTGATGCTGGTGGCGCCGCTCCTCGTCTTCGTGCTGGTCAGCTTCCTCTTCCCGATCGGCGACATGCTGTTCCGTTCGGTCGAGAACGATATCGTCCCGCAGACCCTGCCCCGCACGGTCGCGGCGCTGCACGGCTGGGACGCCTCCGGCGGCGCCATTCCCGACGAGGCCACCTTCAAGGCGCTGCACGACGATTTCCTCGAGGCGGTCGACGCCAAGACCCACACCCGGCTCGGCAGCCGGCTCAACTACGAGAAGTCCGGCATCTCCTCGCTGTTCCGCAAGACCGGCCGCGCGGTCGAGGACATGGACCCTTCGAAGCCGCTGCAGCCGCAGTTCATCGAGGCCGACAAGGACTGGGGCGAGCTGCCGGTCTGGCAGACGATCAAGCTCTACTCCGGCCGCTACACCTCGGGGTACCTGCTGAACGCGCTCGACATGCAGCTGACCCCGCAGGGCATCGCGCTGAAACCCCCGGAGCAGCGCATCTACGTCAAGCTCTTCCTGCGTACCATCGTGATCAGCTGCCTCATCACCTTCATCTGCCTGCTGCTCGGCTATCCGATCGCCTATCTGCTCGCGAGCCTGCCTATGCGCACCTCGAACCTCCTGCTCATCGTGGTGCTGCTGCCGTTCTGGACCTCGCTTCTCGTGCGCACCGCCGCCTGGAAGGTGCTCCTGCAGCAGCAGGGGGTGATCAACGACGTGCTGGTCTGGCTCGGGGTGATCGCCGATGACCACCGCCTGGCGCTGATCAACAACGTCACCGGCACGGTGATCGCGATGACCCACATCCTGCTGCCGTTCATGATCCTGCCGCTCTTCTCGGTGATGAAGACGATCTCGCCCACCTACCTGCGCGCGGCCAAGTCGCTCGGCGCCAACGACTGGACCGCCTTCTGGCGGGTCTACTTCCCGCAGTCGATCCCCGGCGTCGGCGCCGGGGCGATCCTGTGCTTCATCCTCGCGATCGGCTACTACATCACCCCGGAACTCGTCGGCGGCACCTCGGGTGTCTTCATCTCCAACCGGATCGCCTACCACATCTCCTCGTCGCTGAACTGGGGGCTCGCCGCCGCGCTCGCGACGCTGCTCCTCGTGGTCGTGCTCGGGCTCTACTACGCCTACGACCGCATCGTCGGCATCGACAACGTGAAGCTCGGGTAAGCCATGGCCGCCCTTCCCCCCTATGCCTCGACCGGCCAGCGGGTCTGGTACTGGACCTTCCGCGCGATCTGCGTGGCGATCCTGCTATTCCTGATCCTGCCGATCCTCATCGTGATCCCGCTCAGCTTCAACGCCAGCAACTTCTTCACCTTCACCCCCGAGATGCTGCACCTGAAGCCGTCCGGATTCTCGCTGCGCCACTACCAGGACTTCTTCACCAACCCCGACTGGCAGGCAGCGCTCTGGAACTCGGTGCGTATCGCCCCGGTCGCGACGGTGATCGCCGTCGTCCTCGGCACCGTGGCCGCGGTCGGCCTCAGCCAGCGCCACGTGCCGTTCCGCGGCGTGATCATGGCGATCCTGATTTCGCCGATGATCGTGCCGCTGATCATCTCGGCGGCCGGCATGTATTTCTTCTACTCCCGCCTTGGGCTGCAGGGCACCTACTGGGGCGTCGTGCTGGCGCATGCCGCCCTCGGCATCCCCTTCGTCATCATCACCGTCACCGCCACGCTGGTCGGCTTCGACCAGAGCCTGGTGCGCGCCGCCGCCAACATGGGCGCCGGGCCGATCACCACCTTCTTCAAGGTACAGATGCCGCTGATCCTGCCCGGGGTGATCTCCGGCGCGCTCTTTGCGTTCATCACCTCCTTCGACGAGGTCGTGGTCGTGCTCTTCGTCGGCTCGGCCTCGCAGAAGACCCTGCCCTGGCAGATGTTCATCGGCCTCCGCGAACAGATCTCGCCCACCATCCTCGCGGTGGCGACCGTGCTCGTCGCGATCTCCGTCCTCCTCCTCGCCACGCTCGAGATTCTGCGCCGCCGCGGCGAGCGCCTGCGCGGCATGAGCCCCGGCTGAGCCTCGCCTCCTCGTTCCCGCAGTCCCTCCCAGGCGGGCGGGCCCGGGCCGGTCTGCGGGTGGGTCCCGAGCCCCTTTCCGTACGTCCCTCCCGTCGGCGCACTCCAGGCGGCGCCGCGAAAGGCCGCCTTCGCGCCGCGGGTGGGCGGGTGGGGCGGCGCGAAGGCGGCCCTTCTTCCCGCCACCCCTCTTAAGACAGATTGAAATCGGGTGAACGCGGGGGGGGTGTATATCGTTTTACATCAATTACTTTGCCTCTCATGTACAACTTGCAGAGCGGCCCCTTGGAGCGGTTTTTCGCTTCCGCCGGCGGCGATTCCGCCCTAAGTCACCGCGATGACCGCCGTCCAGCACCCCGACGAGCTGATCGCCTGCCCGACCTGCGACATGCTCCACCGCGAGATCGACGTGCCGGTCGGCGGACGTCTGCGCTGCCGGCGCTGCGCCACCGTCCTGATGACCAACCGGCCGAACGCGCTCGACCGCGCGCTCGCCGGCGCCTTCGCCAGCGTCATCCTGATGCTCGCGGCGCTGTTCTTCCCCTTCCTCGAGCTCTCGATCGCCGGCATCCACCGCCGCGCCTCGCTGCTCGACGCAGCCCTCGCCTACCAGTCCGGCATCGTCGCCCCGCTCTCGGCGGCGACCGCGCTCTTCATCGTCGTTCTGCCGCTGATCCGCGCCGCCGCGCTCGCCTATACGCTCTTGCCGCTCCGCCTCGGCCGCCCGCCGGCCGCCGGCGCCAATCGCGCCTTCCGACTTGCGGCGCACCTGCGGCCCTGGGCGATGGCCGAGGTCTTCCTGATCGGCGTCGTGGTGGCGCTAGTGAAGATCGGCGGCATGGCGAGCGTCGACCTCGGCCCGGCGTTCTGGGCGATGGCCGCGCTCGTGCTCCTCGTGGTCTACGAGGCGACCAGCCTCGACGAATGGCTGATATGGCAGACGCTCGAGCGCCGGCGCCCGTCCTGACCGAGCCCGTCCCGAACCCCGTGCTGACCGCGCGCGACGCCGGCCTCGCCGGGTGCCGCAGCTGCGGCCGGGTGGCGCCGCTCGGCACCCCGGTCTGCCCCCGCTGCGGCTCGGCGCTCCACAGCCGCATCCCGGCGAGCCTGCAGCGGGTGCTGGCGCTCCTCATCGTCGGCTTGATGTGCTACGTGCCCGCGAACGTGCTGCCGATGCTGAAGACCCGCACCCTCGGGCGCGAGACCGACAACACCATCCTCGGCGGGGTGATCGAACTCCTGCACCACGGCGCCTGGGACGTCGCCACCGTCGTCTTCTTCGCCAGCATCGTCATCCCGATCTCGAAGTTCGTGGTCATCCTCTATCTGGTCTGGTCGATCCGCGCCCATGCCCGGCTCGACATCCACACCCGCATCCGTCTCTACGAGATCGTCGAGTTCATCGGGCGCTGGTCGATGATCGACGTCTTCGTCGTCGCCATCCTCACCGCCCTCGTGCAGCTCGGCTTCATCGCCTCGATAAACCCCGGGTCCGCCGCGGTTTTCTTCGCCCTCTCCGTTGCCTTTACCATGCTCTCAGCGCAGGCTCTCGACCCTCGCCTGATCTGGGACAGCACCGTGCGAAAGACCGCCGAGCATGGCTGAAGCCGAACCGCCCGCACCGGAGCTCGAGCCGGCGCGGCAGGAGACCGCCGGTTGGCGGATCTCCCCGGTCTGGCTGGTGCCGCTCCTCGCCCTCGTCGTGGCGCTCGGGGTCGCGTGGCGGACCTATTCCGACCGCGGCCCGACAATCGAGATCGTCTTCGACAATGCCGCCGGGGTCGATGCCGGGCAGACCGCGGTGCGCTTCCGCGACGTACAGGTCGGGCTGGTCGAGGCGACCCGGCTCAGCCCGGACCTGAAGCAGGTGATCGTCACCGCCCGCATGAACAAGGACGTCGCGCGTTTCATCGATTCCGACGCCAAGTTCTGGGTGGTGCGCCCGACCGTCTCCGCACAGGGGGTCTCGGGCATCGAGACGGTGATCTCCGGCGTCTACATCGGCGCCTCCTGGGACGACAAGCCTGGTCCGCGGCAGGAGAGCTTCCAGGGCCTGCCGCGCCCGCCGCAGACCGCTGCGGGCGCCTCCGGCATCCGGCTGCAGCTGCGCTCCCCGGACGGCGGCTCGATGGCCGTGGGCGCGCCGGTCCTCTTCAAGCGCATCCAGGTCGGCCAGGTCGATGACATCGAGCTCACCGATGCCGGCGACGTGACCATCTCGGTCTTCATCGACGCGCCGAACCAGAAGTTCGTGACCAAGGGAACCCGCTTCTGGAACGCCAGCGGCTTCTCCATCGACCTCGGCGCCGGCGGCGCCTCGCTCAACGTCGACAGCCTGCTCTCGCTGCTGCAGGGCGGCATTTCCTTCGACACCGTCGGCCCCGACACCGCGCCGGTCGAGGACGGCCGCAGCTTCGAGCTCTATCCGTCCGAATCCGCTGCCCGCCGCAACCTCTTCGAGGCCGAGCCCGGCGACCGACTGATGCTCAACGCCCGCTTCGAGGGCTCGGTGCAAGGGCTCGAGCCCGGCGCCGTGGTCCGCTACCACGGCCTCGACGTCGGCGAGGTCACCCGGCTGCAGGCGGTTGTCGTCGGCGAGGGCGACACCCGGCGGCTGTCGCTGCAGACGACGCTGGCGCTGGTGCCGCCGCGCCTCGGCATCACCGGCGACGACGATCACGCGCGGACGATGCAGTTCCTCGACGGGCTGGTCGCGCGCGGCCTGCGCGCCCGGCTCGCGAGCAGCGGCCTCCTGACCACGACGCTCTACGTCGAGCTCGCTGACCTGCCCGACGCGCCGCCTGCCGGCATCGACACCGACGCCAAGCCGTTCCCGATCCTGCCGAGCGTTCCCTCCGATCTCAGCAGCCTCACCGCCTCGGCGCAGGGGCTCATGCAGCGGGTCGGGGCCCTGCCGCTCGAGGACGTGGTGACGAGCGTCATCAACCTCCTCGACAACGCCAATGCGCTCATCAGCTCGGACAGCGTCCGCTCGGCGCCCGACAACCTCGGCAAGCTGATCGCCGACCTGCGCGGCATGGTCGAAGACAGTGGCATCAAGGAGGCACCGGCGCAGATCGCGGCCGTGCTCGCCTCGGCCAAGGCGCTGGTCGACCAGGCGACGCAGGCGCAGCTGGTCGCAAACCTCAACGACACGCTGACCACGGCCAAGACGGCAATCGCCAGCATCGGCAGCGCCGCCGACGGGGTGCCGGCCATCCTCGACCAGATCGAGGCGCTGTCGAAGAAGGCGAACGACCTGCCGCTCGACCAGCTCGTCGCCTCGGCGAACCAGGTCGTCGACGGCATCGACGCCTTCGTCAACGGAGAGGGCGTGAAGAACCTGCCCGCCTCGGTCGCGGCCTCGCTCGCCGAGCTGCGCGGCGTCGTCGCGGATCTGCGCAGCGGCGGCGCGGTCGACAACGTCAACGCGACGCTCGCCTCGGTGCGGCAGATCGCCGATCAGGCCAAGGACGCGCAGCTCGTCGGCCAGCTCACCGACGTCCTCGCCGGCACCAAGGCCTCGATCGCCAGCGTCGGCAGCGCCGCCGACGGGGTTCCGGCGGTGCTGACCCAGATCGAGGCGCTGTCGAAGAAGGCGAACGATCTGCCGCTCGACCAGCTCGTCGCCTCGGCGAACCAGCTCGTCGACGGTCTCGACGCCTTCGTGAAGAGCGAGGGGGTCACCAACCTGCCGGGCTCGGTCGAGGCCTCGCTGGCGCAGCTGCGCTCGGTGGTGGCCGAGTTGCAGCAGGGCGGCGCCATCGACAACGTCAACGCCACCCTCGCCTCGGTGCGGCAGATGACCGACGAGGCAAAGCAGGCCGAGCTCGTCGACTCCCTCCGCACCGTCATCGACGAAGCCAAGCTCGCAGTCGGCAACGTCAGCACCGCGTCGAACGATCTGCCCGGGCTGATCGACTCGCTCAACACCCTCTCGACCAACGCCTCGAAGCTGCCGCTCGACCAGCTCGTCGCCTCCGGCACCCGCGTCCTCGACACCGCCGACGGCTTTCTCGCCACCACCGGCATGAGCGACGTCCCGCCGAAGCTCGCCGCCGCGCTCGAGGAACTGCGCGCGCTCCTCGCCGAGTTGCGCGAGGGGGGTGCTGTCGCCAACGTCAACGCGACCCTCGCCTCCGCCGACCGCGCCGCCGACGCGGTGACCACCGCCGCCGGCGACCTGCCGGCGCTGGTCGCGCGGCTGAACGTCGTCGCCGAGCGCGCGGATGCCGCGCTCTCGACCGTGGGTCCGGACTCCAAGACCAACCGCGACCTGATCCTGGTGCTGCAGGAGGTGCGCGATGCCGCCCGCTCCGTGACTGCGCTCGCCACCGCGCTGCAGCGGCAGCCCAACTCGGTCATCTTCGGGAGATGAGCATGCGCCGGATCCTGCCCCTCCTCGCCGCGGCGGGACTGCTGCTCGCCGCCTGCGGCGCGCCGTCGTACTTCCTGCTGCCGGCGCCACCCGCCGCCACCCGCACGGCCTCGCCGGTCAGCAGCATCGCGGTCGCCGACATCAGCCTGCCCGCCTATGCCGCGGCGCTCGAGATCCCGTCGCTGACCGGCCCCGAGACGCTGCATCTCGACAAGAAGTCGCTCTGGGCCGACATGCCGCAGCGCGCGCTCACCCGCCACCTCGCCGCCGCCCTCGAGGCGCGGCTCGGCGCCGACGTCGGCACCGAGCCCTGGCCGGGCTTCGATGCGCCCGGCCTGCGCGTCGAGGTGACCGTCGACCGGATGATCGGCGCGCCGGGCGGCGGGCTCGACTTCTCCGGCCAGTACGCGATCGTGGCACCGTCGAGCGGCCGCATCGTCGCCTTCGACCGTTTCGCGATCAGCGTCCCGCCGCAGGGCGCCGGCTACCCCGGCCTCCTCGCCGATCACGCCCGGGCGATCGAGGCGCTCGCCGACCGCATCGCCGCCAGCATTTCCGGACGCCGGCGCGGCGTAAGCTGAGCGAGGCCGCATCAGCGCTTTCGTAGACGCGTCTGAGCAACGGGTCTAGCATCGCCGCGGTCCGCCGCCGCCATCCGGTGGCGGGCCTGGCTCCGGAGGTGTCGATCATGGCGAAGCACTCGGACGACGACCTGAACACACGCATCGAAGCGGCGCTCTCGCGCGACCGGCTGGTTTCACCTGCCGATGCCGCGAACCGGGCCGCGCGCGAGAGCGCCCAGCACAAGGATGCCAGGCTTGCGCGCAAGGCGCTGAAGAAAGGCGTCGAGGTCAAGCGGCTCGACGCGCTCGCGCGGGCGCGCGGCGGCAAGCGCCGTGCCCGGCTGGCAGAAGGGCGCCGCTTGGCGATCAAGGAATCGGCCGGGCTGTGGGGCCGGCTTGCCGAGCTGACGCCGATCCCGCTCGACCCGCCCGAACTCGACGAACGTGATCGTCGACAGGGTCACCTTCATCCGCTCGTTCGCGGGCGCCGGGGTGGTCACCGACTCGCAGATCGGTTCCCTCGACAGCTGGGCACGCTACCGGCTCGAAGTCTCGGGCGATTCCGTCGGATCTTCGGGCACCGGTCGGCTGAGCTTCTTCACCCTGTGGCGAAACCCGCGCTCAAAGCGCATCCTGGCGGAGGTCGGCGCCCGGGTGGTCGCCAACATGCATCTGGCGGTCGACGCCGAGTGGAATGGCGTCGCGGCATGGTTCATCAGCGGCTCCGAGGCCCGCGCCACGGTCCGCGCCCGCACGACGGTCATGGCCATGTGGGATTCGTCGGTCCAGTCGGTGGTGAGCGACGTCATCCTCGGCAGCGCCGGCGCCACCGGCGGGTTCTTCGGGGGGGACGACAGCACCACGATCGTGAAGAATGAGTTCCTGCCGGGCTCCGCGATGAGCATCCCGGCCAATGCCTCGGTGCTGATCGAGGTGTCGGTCCTGACCGAGTGGGTGGCGATGAACGGCTCGATCGATCTCGATGCCGCGAGCGGGGACTTCCAGGTCGCGGTGCCCCACCTCATCATCACCATCGGCTGAACCGGGCAGCGGCAGGACTGCGCGTCCTTCCGTGCCGGTAATCGACCGCGCTCAGCCTTCGAGGCGCCTTGGCTTGTGCTTGTCGAGCGAGGTCACGTTGGTCTTGCGCCGCCCGGCATAGGGGTTTTCACCGGCGCGCAGGTACAGCCGGATCGGCGCGCCGGGCATGTCGAAGTCGCGCCGCAACCCGTTGACGAGAAACCGCTTGTAGTCCTCGGGCACCGCGTCCGGAATAGAGGTGAACAGCACGAAGGTCGGCGGTCGGGTCTTCACCTGCGTCATGTAGCGCAGCCGCACCCGCCGACCGCCCGGCGCCGGCGGCGGATGGTCGGCGGTCTGCACCGCCAGCCAGCGGTTGAGCCGCGCCGTGGAAATCCTCGTATTCCAGACGGCATACGCCTTGACGATCGCCGCGTGCAGCCGGTCGAGCCCCTTGCCGGTGAGCGCCGAGATCATCACCATCGGCGCCCCGCGCAGCTGCGGCAGCAGCCGCCCGAAGCTCTCGCGCAACTCGTTGAGCTTCTGCGGCTTTTCCTCCTCGAGATCCCATTTGTTGACCGCGACCACCACCGCCCGCCCCTCGCGCTCGGCGAGGTCGGCGAGCCGCAGGTCCTGGGTCTCGAAGGGGATCTGCACGTCGAGAAGTACCACCACCACCTCGGCGAACTTCACCGCGCGCAACCCGTCCGACACCGAGAGCTTCTCGAGCTTCTCCTGCACCTTGGCCTTCTTGCGCATCCCCGCGGTGTCGAAGATCCGCACCGGCGTCCCGAACCAGCGGGTCTCGAGCGCGATCGCGTCCCGGGTGATCCCCGCCTCCGGCCCGGTCAGCAGCCGGTCCTCGCCGATGATGGCGTTGACCAGCGTCGACTTGCCGGCGTTGGGCCGTCCGAAGACCGCGATCTGGATCGGCTTGCCCGCCGGCAGCGCCGCTCCCTCGCCCTCCTCGTCGACGGTGTCGTCGAACTCTTCGCCGGTCTCGACGTCGACCATCTGCGCCGCGTCGGGGAATTCCGCCGCCACCGGCTCAAGCGCGCGCAAGAGGTCGTCCATCCCGATGCCATGCTCGGCGGACAGCGCGACCGGCTCGCCGAGGCCGAGCTCCCAGGCCTCGATCAGCCCCGCTTCCGCCGCCCTGCCCTCGGCCTTGTTGGCAACGAGGATCACCCGCGCGGCGCGCTTGCGCAGCAGCTCGGCGAGCGTGCGGTCGACCGGCGTGACGCCGACGCGGGCGTCGATCATGAAGAGGCAGACGTCGGCCGCGTCGATCGCGCGCTCGGTCAGCGCGCGCATCCGCCCCGGCAGGCTCGCGTCGGTCGTCTCCTCGAGCCCGGCGGTATCGATCACGGTGAAGCGCAACGCCGCGAGCCGCCCGGCGCCCTCGCGCAGGTCACGCGTCACCCCGGGCTGGTCGTCGACCAGCGCCAGCCGCCTGCCGACCAGGCGGTTGAACAGCGTCGACTTGCCGACGTTCGGACGGCCGACGATCGCGAGGGTGAACGGCATCCAGGGCGGGCTTTCGCTGCATCGGGGCCGCATGCCGGCCCCGCGGCGCGATCCTTAGCCCATCCCGGTGATCATTGGAAAGCCAGAAGCTTCCCGTCGCGCGTCGCGAGGTACATCACGCCCCCGGCCACCGCCGGCGCCCCGGCCGCCCCGCCGGGCAGCGGGACCTGGGCCACCTGCGTCCCGTCGGCCGGGGCGAAGCCGCGCAGCAGCCCGTCGGCCCCCGCCACCCAGAGCCGGCCGCCGGCGAGGACCGGGCCCCAGTAAGGGATCGCCTCGTAGGGCTTGCCGCGGCCGAACCAGCCGGGGTTGGGATAAAGCTCGGGAAGCTGCACCTGCCAGAGAAGCTCGCCGGTCGACGCATCCGCCCGCACCAGCCCGCCCACGTCCGAGAGCAGGAAGAGCGAGCCCCCGACCGGCCACGCCGGGCCGTAGGATCCCTCGGGGATCGTCCAGGCGCGCTCGCCGGTCTGGGTGTCGAGCCGGACGGTGCGGCCGCTCTGGTTCGAGGCAAAGACCGAACCCGTGCCGTCGAGCACGGGGGCCCCGCTTATGTCGTTGATCTGGTTGCGCGCGAGCCCGCTGCGCCCGCCGGTGACGGCGGTGCTCCAGACCTGCAGCCCGTTGCGGGCGAGCACCCCCTGCACCTCGCCCGAGGAGAAGGGCAGGATCGCGACCTTGCCGTCCCAGGCGGGACTTGCGCCGCCGAGCAGGCCCGGTCCGCCGATCCCCTGCACCTGCCAGAGCGTGGCCCCGCTCTGCGGATCGAGGCCATAGGCCATGTCGTCCCGCGAGACCACGATCAGCCGGCCGCCGCCGAGCGTCGGGGCGGCCTGCACCGGAGCCGCGAGCATCTGCCGCCAGCGGATGCCGCCGCTCGACGGATCGAGCGCCAGCACCTCGCCGAAGCCGGTGGCGACGAAGAGCGTGCCGCCGTCGACGGTCATCCCGCCGCCCGGGCCAGTCCCGGGCCGCTGGCCCGGCGGCGCCAGGTTGACCGACCAGGCGAGCCGCCCGTCGCGGGTAGCCGCCGAAAGCTGGCCGTTGGCATCCATCGCGTAGACGAACGGCCCCGCGACGATCGGCCCGACCAGGATGCGCCGGCGCTTGGAGTCGCCTGTCCCGATGTCGAGTGACCAGATCAGCTGCGGCACCGGCCGCAGCGCGGGGTTGGCAACGCGCGCGGGCTTCGAGCCCGGCCGCCACGCCCAGTCGGCGTTCATCGAAGCCGGCGGCAGGCCGAGCGGGTGTGCGCGCGCAGCGCCCGCGACCGGCGCGTCGGGCGGGCGCACCGGAATCCGCACGCCCGGCAGGGGGGCGTCCTTGTTCGCGCAAGCCCCGAGCATCGCGACGAGCGCCAGCGCGAGGACGGCCCCACGGCCGGCCGCGCCCGCGAGCAGGGTCCGCGAAACGTGAGGCCGCGACTCGAAAAGCCGGGAGGCGATTGGCACCGGCGCGGCCGTCAACCGTCGGCCGGGGCCGGGGCGCCCACCACCGCAGGCGCCGGCAGCGACCCGCCCGAGGCGATGATCAGCTGGCGCGCGCGGGCCTGCAGCGCCTCGGTGGCGCCGGGGTCGTCCAGCACCGCCTGCAGATCGGTGAGCGCCGCCGCCTTGTCGCCAGCCTCGAGGTGCATCAGCGCGCGCTGCTCGAGCCCGAGCGGCCGGAACGGCGCCCCCGGCGCGACGAGAAGCTCGAGCGTCGCCGCCCGCTCGCCGGGATCCATCTTCGAGCCCAGCACCATCACCTTCTCGAGCGAGGCGAGCGCGCGGTAGACCGGGCTGACCTTGCCGTCGCCGGCAACCTGTTCCAGGAGCCCGCCCGCGCCGTCGAGGTCGCCGGCATCCGCGAGACTGCCCGCCTCCGCGAGCCGCGCCAACACCGCGGCCCCGGTGCCGCCCGCGGCGATGTCGGCGAGCTTGCCGTCGCGGGTCTTGGCGTCGGTCTCTGCCAGCGCCGCGCGCAGCGCATCGCCCTCGGCGGCGGCGACCGCCGCGTCGTGCGCCTTCAGCCATTCGTGGACCGCGGCGCCACCGACCAGCAGCACCACGAGCGCGCCGATCGCCCAGCCGTAGCGGCGCAGGCCCGCGGTCAGCCGATCGCGGCGGACCGCCTCGCTGACTTCCTCGATGAAGGAATCACTGTTATGCACCGCGGATCTCCGCACCGTCCGTGGCGCCGTATACCGTCGGGCCCGGCCGGTGCCAAGGGGCGAGCCGCCCTCGGCGCACCCTCGGCCTCTTCCGAGCGAGCTCAGGCGGCGTCGATCTCCGCCGTCTCCGGCTCGACCAGCTGGCGGTTCCACATCCGGGCATAGCGGCCGCCGAGCGCGAGGAGCGCGCCGTGCGTGCCCTGCTCGGAGATGCGCCCGTCCTCGAGCACCACGATCCGGTCGGCGTCCACCACCGTCGACAGCCGGTGGGCGATCACGATCACGCTCCGCCCGACGCCCATCGCCGCGAGGCTTTCCTGGATGCCCCGCTCGGTCTCGCTGTCGAGCGCGCTCGTCGCCTCGTCGAGCAGCAGGATCGGCGGAATCCTTCAGCAGCGTCCGCGCGATCCCGACCCGCTGCTTCTCGCCGCCCGAGAGCTTCAGGCCGCGCTCGCCGACCGTGGTCTCGTAGCCCTTCGGCAGGCTCACGATGAAGTCGTGGATGCGCGCCGCCCGCGCCGCCGCCTCGATCTCTTGCCTGCTCGCCTCCGGCCGGCCGTAGGCGATATTGTAGTAGACCGTCTCGTTGAACAGCACCGTGTCCTGCGGGACGATGCCGATGTGTCCGCGCAGGCTCGCCTGCGTCACGTCGCGCACGTCCTGCCCGTCGATCAGCACGGCGCCGCCGGTCACCTCGTAGAAGCGGAAGAGGAGCCGGCCGATCGTCGACTTGCCCGCCCCCGACGGCCCGACCACCGCCACCGTCTGCCCGGGCTCGACCGTGAGCTCGAGCCCGCGCAGGATCGGCCGCTCCGGATCGTAGCCGAAGTCGACATCGCGGAACTCGATCCGTCCGCGCGTCACCTGCAGCGGCTGCGCGCCCGGCCGGTCGACGATCTCCGCCGGCTGCTCGAGCAGGTCGAACATCGCCGCCATGTCGACGAGGCCCTGCCGGGTGTCGCGGTAGACGGTGCCGAGAAAGCCGAGCGGAATGGTGATCTGGATCATGTAGGCGTTGACCATCACGAAGTCGCCGACGGTATAGGCCCCCGCCTCGACCCCGCGCGCCGCCATCACCATCACCGCCGCGAGCCCGGCCGCGATGATCGCGGTCTGTCCGAAGTTAAGCCACGAGAGGCTCACCGCCGTCTCGATCGCCGCCTTCTCGTAGCCGACCATCGAGGCGTCGTAGCGCCCCGCCTCGCGATCCTCGGCGTTGAAGTATTTCACCGTCTCGAAGTTCAGCAGGCTGTCGACCGCCTTCTGGTTGGCCTCGGCATCGCGGTCGTTCATCCGCTGGCGGATCTCGACCCGCCGCTCGGTCACCCGGAAGGTGAACAGGAAATAGACCACGATCGTGACCGCAACCACGACCAGATACCAGACGTCGAAGACGAAGAAGAGGATGGCCGCGACCAGCACCAGCTCGAGGATCAGCGGGAAGATCGACAGCAGCAGGAAGCGCAGCAGGAAGTCGACGCCCTTTACCCCGCGTTCGATGACCCGGCTCAGCCCCCCGGTCTTGCGGGTGATGTGATAGCGCAGGCTGAGCGCGTGCACGTGCCGGAAGGTCTCGAGCGCCAGCCGCCGCAGCGCTCGCTGCCCGACGCGGGCGAAGATGCCGTCGCGAAGCTGCGCGAAACCCACGCCCGCGAGCCGCATCAGCCCATAGAACAGCGTCAGCGCCACCGGCCCGGCCATCAGCAGGAACCCGGTCCGGCCCGCCGGCGCCGACGTGGCCGGCGCCAGCGCGTCGACCAACGCCTTGAACACCGCCGGCGTGCCCACGGTGGCGAGCTTCGAGGCGAGCAGTGCCACCAGCGCCAGCGTCACCCGCGCCTTCACCTGCGGCTCGCCCGGCGGCCAGAGATAGGGCGACACCCGGCGGATCGTCCGCCAGGCGCTGGCGCGCGAGGTCTCGGCCGGAGGTGCAGGCATGGGCTCTACTCGACCGCCTGCTGCTCGGGGACGTTCTCGGGGACGCTGAGGATCTGGCCGGGGTAGATCAGGTTGGGGTCGCTGATCTGCTCGCGGTTGGCGGTGAAGATCTGGGTATACATGGTTCCCGAACCATAGCGCGTTCGCGCCAAAGTCCAGAGGCTGTTGCCCGGCTGCACCGTCACCGTCCCGGCGCCGGCCGGTGCTCCCGGACGCGGCGGCGGCGCCTTGGGATAGTCGCGCTGGAACGGCGTCTCCACCCTGTCCGCCACCTTGCCGTCCGCGCCGAGCTCGTCGATCCTGAGCTTGTAGAGCCCGCCCGCGACGCCGCCGAGGTCCATGCTCCAGCGCCCGTCCCGCCCGGCTTGCGCCTCCTCGGCGAAGCGGTTGTCGACATAGGCGCGCAGCACCGATCCGGCGCGCGCAAGCCCCGCGAGGGTCACCTTTCCCGCCTGCGAATAGGAGATGCTGGCGAGCGCCAGCCCCTTGGTTGCGCCGTCGGTCGGCATCACCTCTACCGTGTCGCCCCGGACGATCGCCGTCGCCGCCACCTCGGCCACCGGCGCGCCCGGCGCCGGGGGCGGCGGCGGCGCGGTCGCGATGTCGGTTGCCGCGGTCGCCGACGGCGCGGTCGCGATGTCGGTTGCCGCGGTCGCCGACGGCGCCGGCCCCGGGCCGGCCGGTCCCGCGGGCGCCGCGGGCGGCGCGGGCGCCGTTTCGGCGCTTGCGGGCTCGGGCGCGCGCGGCAACAGCATCACCACGTCGGCCGAGCCCGCCGCTGGGCCGCCGCCGGGCGGCGCGGCCTCGATCGTGAGCGCCCGCGGCGCCATCGAAGGCGCGACCTTGAACAGCGCCACGAAGTTGCCCGAGGCGTCGGCATCCACCTCGGCGACCGGCGAGGCGTCGGCGAGAATGGTGACCTTCGACCCCGGCTCCGCGGTCCCGGCCACCACCGCCGACCCATCCGGCTCGACCCGCACGAGGTCGATGCCCGGCCCGCCGGCAGCCGGCTCGGGGTTCGCCCCCTCCGCCGCCGGCGGCTCTACGGCCGCCCCGGGCGCAGCCGGCCCGGGCGCCGCGGCCGTCTCCGCCGGCTCCTCGCTGCCGGCGAGCGCCGGAGCGCTTGGGGCCTGCGCCTCGGGAGACACCGGCGGCGGCGACGTCCGGCTCGCGAGGTAGAGCGCGCCGCCGAACAGCAGCACGGCCAGCCCGATGCCGGTGATCCTGCGCCGCGGTGAGGGCGAACCTTCGGCCATCAGGCCCCTTTCTTCCGGCCGCCGGACCTGCGTGCCCGGGTGGCGGGGCGCGCGCGACGGACCGGGGCTTTCTACCCGCCAGACTGTCACATATTGCCCGTGCCGCAAAGTCTTAGCGAAGTCAGGAGCCTGTCCACGCCAGTTCTTTCGCCCCATCCGGTTGCCCGGCTTGGGACCGCCACGAAAGCCGGCTGCGAAACTGCGCCACGCGCGCTTGCGCCGCCGGTGTCGATACGCCACTGTGCGCCGCAAAACGGAACCACAACCAATCCATAACGAACGGGAGCTGTGAGCGTGGCGTTGTTGCTCGTAATAATCTGTGGCGCCTTGTCGATCGTCTACGGCGTCTGGGCCGCACGGTCGGTCATGGCAGCCGATGCCGGCTCGGCCCGGATGCAGGAGATCGCCGCGGCGATCCAGGAAGGCGCCGGGGCCTATCTCCGCCGCCAGTACACCACCATCGCCATCGCCGGGGTGATCATCTTCGTGATCGTCGCCTGGCTGCTCGGGCTGCCGGTCGCGATCGGCTTCCTGATCGGCGCGGTGCTCTCGGGCGCCGCCGGCTACATCGGCATGCTGGTGTCGGTGCGCGCCAACGTGCGCACCGCGCAGGCGGCGAGCGTGGGCCTCGCCGAAGGCCTCGCCCTCGCCTTCCGCGCCGGGGCGGTCACCGGCATGCTGGTGGCGGGGCTCGCGCTCCTCGGGGTCGCGGTCTACTACGGCATCCTCGTCGGCATCGCCGGCTACGCCACGACCGACCGCACCGTCACCGACGCGCTGGTGGCGCTCGGCTTCGGCGGCTCGCTGATCTCGATCTTCGCCCGTCTCGGCGGCGGCATCTTCACCAAGGGTGCGGACGTCGGCGGCGATCTCGTCGGCAAGGTCGAGGCCGGCATCCCCGAGGACGACCCGCGCAACCCCGCGACGATCGCCGACAACGTCGGCGACAACGTCGGCGACTGCGCCGGCATGGCGGCGGATCTGTTCGAGACCTATGCGGTGACGCTGGTCGCGACGATGGTGCTCGGCTCGATCTACTTCGCCGGACAGGACATCGTCTCGACCGTCATGCTCTTTCCGCTGGCGATCTGCGCGATCTGCGTGATCACCTCGATCATCGGCACCTTCGCGGTCAAGCTCTCGCCCGGCGGCACGATCATGGGCGCCCTCTACAAGGGCTTCATCTCCACCGGCGTCCTGTCGCTGATCCTGCTCTACCCGCTGACGATGCTGGTCTTCCCCGGCCCGATGTCGGCGCCGCTGACCACCTCGACCGGAGTCACCTTCACCCCGAACGACCTCTTTCTCTGCGGCGTCGTCGGCCTGATCGTCACCACGCTGATCGTGGTGATCACCGAGTACTACACCGGCACCAACTACCGCCCGGTGCGCTCGATCGCCCAGGCCTCGATCACCGGCCACGGCACCAACGTCATCCAGGGCCTCGCGGTCTCGCTCGAGTTCGACCGCCCTGCCGGCGCTGGTGATCATCGCCGGCATCATCGCCACCTACTCGCTGGCCGGCCTCTTCGGCATCGCCATCGCGGTGACGACGATGCTCGCCGTCGCGGGTGTCGTGGTCGCGCTCGACGCCTTCGGCCCGGTCACCGACAACGCCGGCGGCATCGCCGAGATGGCGGACCTGCCGGCGGAGGTGCGCGCCACCACCGACGCGCTCGACGCCGTCGGCAACACCACCAAGGCGGTCACCAAGGGCTACGCCATCGGCTCGGCCGGCCTCGGGGCGCTGGTGCTCTTCACCGCCTATACCGAGGACCTGCACTTCTTCGCGAAGACCGCGGCCGAGGGCACCTTCTTCTACGGGCTCAACGTCGACTTCTCGCTCTCCAATCCGTATGTCGTCGTCGGCCTGCTTTTCGGCGGCCTGCTCCCCTACCTCTTCGGCGGCATCGCGATGACCGCCGTCGGCCGGGCGGCGGGCTCGATCGTGCAGGAGGTCCGCCGGCAGTTCCGCGAGAACCCCGGCATCATGCAGGGCACCTCGAAACCCGACTACGGCCGGGCGGTCGACATCCTGACGAAGGCGGCGATCCGCGAGATGATCATCCCCTCGCTGCTGCCGGTGCTGTCGCCGATCGTCGTCTTCATCGTGATCAACTGGATCGCCGGCAAGGACGCCGCCCTCGCGGCGGTCGGCGCGATGCTGCTCGGCGTGATCGTCAACGGCCTGTTCGTCGCGATCTCGATGACCTCGGGCGGCGGCGCCTGGGACAACGCCAAGAAGATCTTCGAGGACGGCTTCACCGACGCGAGCGGCCAGAAGCACTTCAAGGGCTCCGAGGCGCACAAGGCCGCGGTCACCGGCGACACGGTGGGCGATCCCTACAAGGACACCGCCGGGCCGGCGGTGAACCCGATGATCAAGATCACCAACATCGTCGCGCTCTTGATGCTGGCGGTGCTGGCGCACTGAACGCCGACCCCGCGCGGGTCCGACCGGCCCGCGCGGCAGCCGCCGCCCGTCAGTAGCAGGGCGGATACGGCGGATAGCCGCAGGCCGGGCGCGGGTAGGGGTAGGGAGCCGGGTAGCCATAGCCCGCCTCCGCCCCCCGGTACCAGGCCGAGCGATAGGCGGTGCGCCGCGCGACGCCGGCGAAGGAGAGCGGCGTCAGCGGCCGGCCGATCAGGTCGATGAAGACCGCCGCCGGCCCGTTCGCGCCGGCGAGGCTCCCCTCGAGCAGGTCGACGTCGAAGACGAGATCGGCGCCCTGCATCTGCGGGTTCTTCAGCACCACCACCGCGTCGAGGATGTCCTTGTCGGTCTCGCCGAAGGCCGAGACGGTCGCGTTCGGCGGATCGGCGGCGAAGCTGTCGGGATAACTCGGGTTCCATTCGTCGAGGAGCACGCTCGTCAGCGCGTGCCCGGCCGCGCGCACCGGCCGGTCGGCGAAGACGATCGCGTTCGCCGCGATCCCCTTCAGCGTCAGCTTGCCGCCGTCGAGGGTCGCACCGTCCGCATTCATCACGATCAGCGACGGCACCACCTCCGGCCGCGCCTGCCCGATCGTCTTGGCGAGCGGCACGTGCGGCGGGGCCGCCTGCTGGCCCCAGGCCAGCGCCGGCAGGAGCGCAACGACGCCCACCGCGATCAGACGTGCAAACATGTCGGCGCCCCTCCCCGATTCGGCACATCCGCGTGCCTCCAGCGCGGTATAGCCATACCGGCGGCGCGCCGCTTTACCCGGCGCGCCACCGGCGAGCGTTGCGCCCGAGCAACTCCCGGGCACCGATCGCCCCTCCGGGCGTTGGTGGCGTATCGTCCCGATGGCAACGGGGCGAATCCGGGCGCAAGATTATTGCTCTCAAATGGAGGATCGCGCATGCCGAAGTTCTCCGTCGCGGCCAGGACGCTGGCCTCATCGTCGCTCCTCGCGCTCGCCGCCGCCGGCTCCGCCCGGTCGGCGGCGCTCGAGCAGGTGGTGCCGAGCACCATCCGCCTGCTCTACCAGCCGGGCAGCTACGCCGAGGTCGGCGTCACCTTCAGCGACCCGAGCCAGAGCGGCGAGGGCGCCACGCTGCCGCCCTTCCCGCCGCTCCTGCCGAACGGCGCGACGTTACCCGGCAACACCGGCGACGTCTTCCGGTCGTTCTGGAGCGTCAGCGGCGCATGGAAGGCCGACATCAACGACAAGCTCTCCTACGCGGTGATCTTCGACCAGCCGTTCGGGGCCGACACCCGCTACGGTGCCGGGAGCTTTCCGGCCCTGCCCTTCCCGCTGCCGACCTCGCTCTACGGCGGCAGCATGGCCGACCTGAAGACCTACCAGGTCAGCGGGGTGCTGAGCTACGACGTGACGCCGGCGGTCAAGAATCTTCGGTGGCGCGCGGGCGCAGCTCCTCAAGGCCAAGGCGGCGGTCTCCTTCGTCAACGACTACTCGGTCGATGCCAGGGACAAATGGGGCTACGGCTACCTCGTCGGCGCCGCCTACGAACGTCCCGACATCGCGCTGCGGGTGGCGCTCACCTACTACTCGCGGATTTCCTACGACCTCTCGACCGCCGAGACGATCGTCCCCTTCGGCACCACCACGCCGATCACGCAGGACACCAGCACCGACGTCGCGACGCCGCAATCGGTGCAGCTCGACTTTCAGACCGGCATCGCCCCGAAGACGCTGGTCTTCGGCTACGTGCGCTGGGTCGACTGGTCGGAGTTCAACATCGCCCCGCCGGTCTACGAGCAGCAGACCGCGGCGCTGCTCGGCCAGGGCCGGCCGCTGGTCGACTATGCCGACGACTGGTGGACCTACAACCTCGGCGTCGGGCGGCAGCTCACCGACACGCTCGCGGGCTCGCTGTCGATCACCTGGGAGCCGGGCGTCGGCGGCACGATGACCTCGCTCGGGCCGTACGACGGGCGCACCACCGGCACCGCGGCGCTCAGCTACGCGACCGGCCCGTGGAACATCACCGGCGGCGTCACCTACGGCGTGCTCGGCGACACCCACAACCTGCTCGACACGCAGTACGACGACGGCAGCGTCTGGGGCGCGGGGCTGCGTGTCGGCTACACGTTCTGACCGCCGTGCCGCGCCCGACCAGGTTGGACACCGGCAAACGGCGGGGGTGGATTCTGTTGCGCAACCAAAGGGATAGTGCCTCCGCGCAACCTGCCCGCACCGCCGGCCCTCTTGCGGTGGCGTGCCTCGATCGCTAGGCAGGGGAGAACGAGGCGCGGTGAGGCGGATGCTCTACGACAGGCCTGAGGACTGGCTCGCCGCGCCGCACAAGCGTGTCGCGTTCTTCGGCATGTCGGGGCTTGGCAAGACCCGGATCGCGGCGATGCTGCGCGAGCGGGCCGACTGGTTCCACTACTCGGTCGATTTCCGCATCGGCACCCGCTACATGGGCGAGCACATCGTCGACAACTTCAAGCGCGAGGCGATGCGCAACCCGTTCCTGCGCTCGCTGCTGCGCTCGGACTCGATCTACATCGCCTCCAACATCACCTTCGAGAACCTGGCACCCCTCTCGACCTACCTCGGCAAGCCCGGCGACCCGGCCAAGGGCGGCATCCCGTTCGACGAATACCTGCTGCGGCAGCGCCAGCACCGCGAGGCGGAGATCGCCGCTACCCGCGAGGCGCTGATCTTCATCGCCAAGGCCGAGCAGAATCTACGGCTACAGCCATTTCGCCTGCGACACTTCCGGCTCGCTCTGCGAGGTGGTCGACCCCGCCGATCCGGCCGATCCGGTGATGGACGACCTCGCGCGCGCGACGCTGCCGGTCTGGTTCCGCGGCACCGAGGCCGACTTCGAGGCCCTGGCCAGCCGCTTCGACAAGGCGCCGAAGCCGATGTACTATCCCGAAGGCTTCCTCGCCGACCTCTGGGCCGGCTATCTCGCGGCCGAAGGCCTGGCGCCGGACGAGGTCGATCCCGACGCCTTCATCCGCCACGGCTTCCGCGCGCTGATGGCGCACCGGCTGCCGCGCTACGCCGCGATGGCCGCGCGCTGGGGGGTCACCGTCGAGGCGGCCGAGGTGGCCGAGGTCCGCGACCCCGCCGACTTCGAGACGCTGATCGCCGAGGCGATCGCCCGCCGGGTGCCCGGATGAGCGACGATCACCGGCACGAGGACGGGCATGCGGACGCGCATTCGGCCGGGCCTTCACACGGCCATTCGCACGGGCACGGGCATTCCCACGCGCACCGCCATGCCGCCAACGCCCGCACGGTCGGCATCGCGGCGCTGCTGACCGGCGGCTTTCTCTTCGCCGAGGTGATCGGCGGGCTGCTGTCGGGCTCGCTGGCGCTGCTCGCCGACGCCGGCCACATGCTGACCGACTTCGCGGCGCTGGCGATGGCATGGCTCGCCTTCCGCGTCGCGCGGCGCCCGGCCGATGCCCGGCGGACCTACGGGTTCGACCGGCTGTCGGTGATGGCGGCCTTCGTCAACGGGCTGGCGCTCTTCGCCATCGCCGGCTGGATCCTGATCGAGGCGGCCCGGCGGATGGGCGACCCGCAGCCGGTCGCGGGCCGGATCATGCTGGTGGTGGCGACGCTCGGCCTCATCGTCAACGTCTTGGCCTTCTGGGTGCTGTCGCGCGGCGATCGCGACAGCCTGAACCTGCGCGCGGCGCTCCTGCACGTCGCGGGCGACCTGCTCGGTTCGGTCGGGGCGATCGTCGCGGCGCTGGTGATCCTCTGGACCGGCTGGACCCCGATCGACCCGATCCTCTCGGTGCTCGTCTCGGCGCTGATCCTGCGCTCGGCCTGGACGGTAGTCCACGAGAGCGGCCACATCCTGCTCGAGGCGAGCCCGCCCGACTTCGACCCCCGCGCCGTCGCGACCGACCTCGCCGCGCAGGTCCCCGACGTGATCGAGGTGCGCCACCTGCACGCCTGGTCGATCAGCGAGGCGCGGCCGATGGTGACGCTCGAGGCGGTGATCCGCCCCTCGGGCGACCCGGAAACGGCGCGGCGGCAGATCAAGGCGCGGCTCGCCGCGGCCTTCGGCTTCGACCACGCCACCGTCGAGGTCTGCAGCGAGGCGACCGACGCGGCGCCGGCGGCGCCGCGGTTGCCTGAGCCGGGCTGCTCGCCTATCTAGGCGCGCACGCCCGACGCGAAGGCCCCGCCCGATGCCGATCAAGATCCCCGCGACCCTGCCCGCCTACGACGTCCTGCGTCGCGAGGGCGTCATGGTCATGTCGGAGGAGACCGCGGCCCGCCAGGACATCCGGCCGCTGCAGATCGGGCTCCTCAACCTGATGCCGAAGAAGGTGCAGACCGAGACACAGTTCGCCCGGGTGATCGGCGCGACGCCGCTGCAGATCGAGCTCACGCTGATCCGCATGTCCGAGCACCAGTCGAAGAACACCTCGCTCGCCCACCTCGAGGCCTTCTATCAGCCGTTCTCGTCCGCCCGCGAGCGGCACTTCGACGGACTGATCGTCACCGGCGCGCCGATCGAGCACCTCGACTTCGAGGCGGTCGGCTACTGGAACGAGCTGCGCGAGGTCTTCGACTGGACCCAGACCCACGTGCATTCGACGATGGGCGTCTGCTGGGGCGGCATGGCGATGCTCAACCACTTCCACGGCATCCCCAAGCACATGCTGCCGGCCAAGGCCTTCGGCCTCTACCGCCACCGCGCGATCGCCCCGGCGGCGACGCTGCTGCAGGGCTTCTCCGACAGCTTCCACGTGCCGGTCAGCCGCTGGACCGAGGTGCGCGACGACGACGTCGAGCTGCACTATCCCGAACTCCGCACGCTCATCCACTCCGAGGACGTCGGCCCCTGCCTGATCGAGGACCGCGGCCGGCGCGCCTACTACATGTTCAACCACCTCGAGTACGACTCGACCACGCTCAAGGAGGAATACGAGCGCGACCGGCTGACCGGCGGCCCGATCACCCCCCCGGTCGACTACTTCCCCGACGACGACCCGGCCCGGCCGCCCGAGAACCGCTGGCGCAGCCACGGTCACCTGCTCTACGGCAACTGGATCAACGAGATCTACCAGACGACGCCTTTCCGGCTCGAGACGATCGGGACCTGAGGCTGCGGCCCTCTCCCGAAGGTTGCCAAATCCGCGCCTTCCGCGTTGAACTTCCTGGGCGAGCGCATTCGAAGGGACGGAAATGGCGAAGGACGCAAAGGAACCGAAGTCGCTGATAGGAGCGGTCAGCCGCTTTGCCGAGAAGGACGCGCCCAAGGAGGTCCGCAAGGCGCTGGAGAAGGCCGACAAGGACGAGATCCTCGATCCGGGCTATCCCTACCGCGAGCGCCTCGACGGCGACGAATACGAAAAGGCCTACGACGCCTGCCAGCTCGAGCTGGTGAAGCTGCAGCGCTGGGTGCACTCGACCGGGCAGCGGCTGGTCTTTGTCTTCGAGGGGCGCGACGCCGCCGGCAAGGGTGGCGCGATCCAGGCGATCACCGAAAACATGAACCCGCGCTACACCCGGATCGCGGCGCTGCCGGCGCCCTCGGACGTCGAGCGCGGCCAGTGGTACTTCCAGCGCTACATCGCCCACCTGCCCACCCGCGGCGAGGTCGTCCTCTTCGACCGCTCCTGGTACAACCGCGCCATCGTCGAGCACGTCTTCGGCTGGTGCACCGACGACGAGCGCAACCGCTTCTTCCAGCAGGTCCCGGAGTTCGAGGACATGCTGGTCCGGGACGGGATCGTGCTGATCAAGGTCTGGCTCGCGATCAGCCGCGCCGAACAGCTGCGCCAGTTCCTGCAGCGCGAGAACGGACCCGCTGAAGCAGTGGAAGCTCAGCCAGGTCGACGTCGACGGCCTCGCGCGCTGGGATGCCTATTCCGAAGCGATCGCCGAGACGTTCAGCAAGAGCCACCGCTCGCTCGCCCCGTGGGTCGTGGTCTGGAGCGAGGACAAGCGCCGGGCGCGGCTCGCGGTGATGCAGTCGCTGCTCGCGCGGCTCGACTATCCCGACAAGGTGGCGATGGTGCCTGACCCCGAGATCTGCGGCGGCCCGGAAGAGCTGGTGGCGGCACTGAGCGAAGGGGCGAAGTGAGAGGCTGGACAACGACCCAAGCGGGAACCGTTACGGCTGCTTCCTTCCGGACCTGACCGGGTTGGCGGAGCGCCTGCCCGCGCCAACCTCTCGCTGCGCGATATACGCGCGCGTCAGGCCGGCATCAAGGCCCGCCGCCCTCCTGCGCGGTCCGTTCTGGGTCCCATCGTCGGCGATTGCCCCCGCCGTCCGCTTCCGGCAAGGTCGCGCCGCAATCCGGGGGGCCGCATGCGCGACGCCGAAGCCGTAACTTTCGCCGGGAGCCGGCTCGACCGCGCCTCGCATCTGCGCGGGCCCGAGGCGCAGGCGCGCATCGCCGCCGAGCCCGGTGCGCTCTGCCTGCCGCTCTGGCAGGGCCGGCCGCTCATGGCGCCCGGCACGCCGGCGCGGCTCGGCTGGCTGCCGCTGGCGGCGCCGGTCTTCGACGACGACCCCGACCCGGTGATCTTTCTCGGCGTCGGCGAAGGGCGTCCCGCGCTACGCCCGCAACATCCCCGACTGGCCGGAGGCCGACAGCGCCGCGCCCCGCCCGTTCCTCGACACCGCGCTCACCCCGCACCCGCGGCGCGCCGGAGCCGCTCGCCTTCGGCGACCTGCGCGCGGTGATGGCCGAGCTCACCCCCGACGAGGCCGGCATCGCCGCGGCGGCCAAGGGCATCCTCTCCTGGCATGCCTCGCACCGCTTCTGCGCCAACTGCGGCGCGCCCTCCGAGGTCGCCGACGCCGGCTGGCGCCGCTCGTGCCCGGTCTGCGGCACCCAGCATTTCCCGCGCACCGACCCGGTGGTGATCATGCTGATCCTGCACGGCAACTCGCTCCTCCTCGGTCGGCAGGCGAGCTGGCCGCAGGGGATGTACTCGCTGCTCGCGGGCTTCATGGAGCCCGGCGAGTCGATCGAGGCGGCGGTGCGGCGCGAGACCTTCGAGGAGGCCGGCATCGAGGTCGGCCCCGTCGACTACCTGTCGAGCCAGCCCTGGCCGTTTCCGTCGAGCCTGATGCTCGGCTGCCGCGGCGAGGCGCTGACCACCGAGATCCGCCGCGACCCCGGCGAGCTCGAGGACGCGCGCTGGGTGCGCCGCGAGGACGTGCTGACCGCGCTCGACGGCCGCAACCCCGACCTGCACCCGGCGCGCCGCGGCTCGATCGCCCGCTTCCTGATCGAGCACTGGCTCGCCGACCGCCTCGATTGAAGGGTCCGCCGATGCGCCGCTCGCCGCCTCTCCTCTGCCTCGCCCTGCCGGTCTGCCTCGCGCTCCCGGCGGTCGCAGCGGCCGAGGACGTGCCGGAAGGCCTCGTCAGCCACTATACCTGCGCCGGCGGCGGCCACCTCGCCGCCGCCTACCTCAACCCGCCGGGCGGCGCCGCCTACGCGGTCGTGGTCTGGGACGGCAGGATGACGCCGATGAAGGCCGGCCCGACCGGCTCCGGCGTGCGCTACCGCTCGCTCGACGGCTCGAAGCTCGTCTGGCACGCCAAGGGCGCGCAGGGCTTTCTCGCCCACGACGACGCCGGGGAGACGATGATCGCGCAGGACTGCAAGGCGATGCGGTGAGGACCTGCGGCCGTAAATCACCCCCATATCAAAGTCTTGGCATGTCCGCGCCCTTGCGCAGACATGCGCGCGCCCGGTCCGCCACGGCTCAGGCAGGGTGGTTTTCCGCCTCCAGGGGAGCCGGCGCGTGCGCGTCGCGCACCGCGCTTCGGGTGTAGACCCCGAGCACCTGCAGGTGGGTGGTGAAGAACGCGAGCTCGTCGAGCGCGCGGCGCACCCGCGGCTCGTCGGGATGGCCCTCGATGTCGGCGTAGAACTGGGTGGCGGTGAAATGGCCGCCGACCATGTAGCTCTCGAGCTTGGTCATGTTGACGCCGTTGGTCGCAAAGCCGCCCATCGCCTTGTAGAGCGCCGCCGGGATGTTGCGCACCCGGAAGACGAAGCTGGTGATCGCCCCCTCGACCGGCGCCGGCCGCGGCTCCGGCGCCATCACCAGGAAGCGGGTGGTGTTGTTCTGCTGGTCCTCGACGTGGCGCGCCAGCACCTCGAGCCCGTAGATCTCCGCCGCGAGCTCCGACGCCAGCGCCGCCGCCGAGCGGTCGCCCTCGGCCGCGACCGCGGCCGCCGAGCCGGCGGTATCGGCGCCGACCACGGGCTTGATCCCGTGCGCCTTGAGAAAGCCGCGCACCTGACCGAGCAGCGGCGCCTGGCTCAGCGCGGTCTTCACCTCGGCGAGCGCGGTGCCCGGCAGCGCCATCAGGTTGGCGTGCACCCGCACGAAATGCTCGCCGATGATGTTGAGCCCCGACTCCGGCAAGAGATGGTGGATGTCGGCGATCCGGCCGTAGGTCGAATTCTCCACCGGCAGCATCGCGAGATCGGCCCGCCCGTCGCGCACCGCGGCGATCGCGGCCTCGAAGCTCTCGCAAGCCAGCCCTTCGAGGCCGGGAAACGCCTCGACGCAGGCCTGGTGCGAATAGGCGCCCGGATTGCCCTGGAACGCGATCCTGTCGGTCAGTGCGCGCACGTCTCTCTCCCACGCCGAAACCGCAGGCGACGTATCGCAGAACCGCGCCGGAATGAAAGCGCCGGCCGCGCCGGTGGAGCCGCGGGCAAATCCCGCACTGCGGCAGCGGTGCGGCTTGCGCTCCGCGCGACGATCCGGCTAGAACCACCGTGACCGGAGACGCCGGCCCGAAGGGGCCGGGATGGAGGGCCGCATGGACACGATGGAAATCACCAAGTTCGTCGGCGCCATCTGCGGCAGCCTGCTCGTCTTCCTGCTGATCCACCTCGCCGCCGGCGGCATCTTCAACACCGCGAGCGACACCGTCGCCTATTCGGTCGCGGTCGAGGATACCGGCGCCGCCGCGGGCGGGGCCGACACCGAGGCACCGGTCGACGTCGCTGCGCTGGTCGCCGCCGCCGACGTCGCCAAGGGCCAGACCATCTTCAAGAAGTGCGCCGCCTGCCACCACACCGACAACACCAACGCGGTCGGCCCGCACCTCAACGGCGTCGTCGGCCGCCCGGTCGGCTCGGTCAGCGACTTCGCCTATTCCGATGCGATGAAGTCGCACGGCGGCGACTGGACGCCGGACAACATCTTCCACTTCATCGCCGCCCCGAAGAAGTTCGTCCCCGGCACCAAGATGTCCTTCGCCGGACTCCCGAAAGAGGACGAGCGCGCCGACGTCATCGCCTATCTCGAGACGCTGAAGTAGGCGGCGATCACGAAGCGGTCAGCGCGCTGCGACTTCGGCCACATCCCGCTTTACGCCAGGGGCCCGCGTCCCGTAGATGGCGGCCATCCCTGAGCCGCGACGGATCGCCCCGATGACCCCATCCCGCAGCCCCCGGACCCGCGCCGCCGCCGCCCCGGCCGACGCCCGCCTGCTCCGGGCCTGGCTCGCGAGCCTGCTCCTCCTCGCCGCGGCACTCCTCGCCGGCGCGGCCCGCGCCGACGACGCCGCCCCCGCCGCGCCGAAGATCATCCGGAGCCACGGCATCTCGACCTTCGGCGACCTCAAGTACCCGCCCGACTTCAGGCACTTCAACGACGTCAACCCCGACGCCCCGCAGGGCGGCACGATGTCCTTCCGCGGCACCGGCGCCAGCCAGACCTTCGACAGCCTCAACGCCTTCATCCTCAAGGGCGAGCCGGCGCAGGGCCTGGGCCTGCTCTACGACAGCCTGCTCACCGGCTCCCCCGACGAGCCCGACGCCGCCTACGGGCTGATCGCCTCCGGCCTCGAATACCCCGAGGACCGCTCCTGGGTGATCTTCGACATGCGCCCCGAGGCGACGTTCTCCGACGGGGTGCCGATCACCGCCGACGACGTCGTCTTCACCTGGCAGATCCTGCTCGAGAAGGGCGCCCCCTCCTACCAGATCACCCTGCGCGACATCGAGACCGTCGAGGCGCTCGACCCCCACCGGGTGAAGTTCACCTTCAAGCCGGGCTCGAGCTTCCGCGACCTGCCCGCGCTCGCCGGCAGCCTCTCGATCCTGCCCAGGCACTACTACGACAAGGTCGACTTCGCCCAGTCGACGCTCACCCCGCCGGTCGGCTCCGGCCAGTTCGTCGTCGCCGAGGCCAATCCCGGCAAGTCGATCAAGTACTGCAAGAACCCCGACTACTGGGGCAAGGATTTGCCGGTCAACGTCGGCGTCAACAACTTCGACTGCTACGTCTATCAGTACTTCGCCGACAACACCGCGGCCTTCGAGGCGCTCAAAGTCGGCGACTACTTCTTCCACGAGGAGTTCTACTCCGCGCTCTGGGCCACCGCCTACGACTTCCCGGCGATCGGGAAGGGCTGGGTCAAGCGGGTGGAGATCCCCGACGCGCGCCCCTCCGGCACCCAGGGCTTCTGGTTCAACCTCCGCCGCGCGAAGCTGCAGGACCCGCGCGTCCGCGAGGCGATCGGGCTGATGTTCAACTTCGAATGGTCGAACCAGGCGCTGTTCTACGGCCTCTACGATCGGACCACGAGCTTCTGGCAGAACTCGCCGATGATGGCCGAGGGCGTGCCAGAGGGCGCCGAGCTCGCGCTGCTCGAGCCCTACCGCGACCAGCTGCCGCCCGAGGTCTTCACCGAGCCCGCCTTCACCCCGCCGGTGCAGAAGCCCGAGCGCACCGACCGCGCCGCGCTGCGCCAGGCCTCCAGGCTCCTCGACGACGCCGGCTGGACCGTGCAGCCCGGCGGGCTGCGCAAGAACGCCAAGGGCGAGACGCTGACGATCGAGCTCGTCGACGACAATCCGTCCTTCGAGCGCATCCTCAACCCCTTCATCCAGAACCTGCGGCAGGTCGGCATCGACGCCAGCTACCGCGTCATCGACCCGGCACAGATGCAGGAGCGGCAGAAGAACTTCAACTACGACATCCTTCCCGGCCGGCTGGTGATGTCGCTGAGCCCCTCGGTCGAGCTGCGCGAGATCTTCGGCTCCGACAGCGCGACGACGCCCGATTCCGCCAACTACTCCGGCATCGCCGACCCGGTGGTCGACGCGCTGATCGAGCAGGTGATCGCGGCGAAGACCCGCGACGACCTGCAGGTCGCGGTCCGCGCGCTCGACCGGGTGCTGCGCGCCAGGCAGAATCTGGGTGCCGAACTGGTACAAGCCGAACTACTGGGTCGCCTACTGGGACGTCTTCGGCCGCCCGGACCAGCAGGCGCCCTATTCGCGCGGCGACAGCTTCTGGTGGTTCGACCAGGCGAAATACGACAAGCTGAAGGCCGAGGGGGCGCTGCGCTGACCCGGGGCATGTCGAGCCGATGAGCGCCTACGTCCTCCGGCGGCTTCTGCTGATGGTGCCGACGCTGCTCGGCATCCTCCTGGTCAACTTCACCCTGGTGCAGTTCATGCCCGGCGGGCCGATCGAGCAGATCGTCTCGCGGCTGCAGGACCAGACCTCGGCGACCGACCGGATCACCGGCGGCGGGCAGGAGACCGGGGCGACCGGCGCCGACAGCGAGTACAAGGGCGCCCAGGGCCTGCCGCCCGAGTTCATCGCCGACCTCAAGAAGCAGTTCGGCTTCGACAAGCCGGCCTGGCAGCGCTTCCTGCTGATGCTGAAGAACTACCTGACCTTCAACTTCGGCGAGAGCTACTTCCGCTCGATCAGCGTCGTCGACCTCGTGCTCGAGAAGATGCCGGTCTCGATCTCGCTCGGGCTCTGGACGACGATGCTCGCCTACCTGATCTCGATCCCGCTCGGCATCCGCAAGGCGGTGACCGAGGGCTCGCGCTTCGACACCGCCACCAGCGGGCTGATCATCGTCGCCTACGCCATCCCGTCGTTCCTCTTCGCGGTGATGCTGCTGGTGCTCTTCGCCGGCGGCTCCTACTGGCGCATCTTCCCGCTGCGCGGGCTCACCTCGGACAACTGGGCCGACCTCGCGTGGCCGGCGCGGATCCTCGACTACTTCTGGCACATCACCCTGCCGGTGATCGCCTCGACGATCGGCGCCTTCGCGACCATGACGTTGCTGACCAAGAACAGCTTCCTCGACGAGATCCGCAAGCAGTACGTGGTCACCGCCCGCGCCAAGGGCCTGCCCGAGCACCGCGTGCTCTACGGCCACGTCTTCCGCAACGCGATGCTGATCGTGATCGCCGGCTTCCCGGCGGTCTTCATCTCGGTGTTCTTCGGCAGCAGCCTGATCATCGAGACCATCTTCTCGCTCGACGGGCTCGGCCGGCTCGCCTACGAGAGCGCCATCCAGCGCGACTACCCGGTGGTCTTCGGCACGCTCTACGTCTTCGGCCTCATGGGCCTCGTCGTCGGGCTGCTTTCGGATCTCACCTACGTCTGGGTCGACCCGCGCATCGACTTCGAGAGCCGCGAGACCTGATGCGCCTCACCCAGCTCCAGCGCCGCCGGCTGCAGAACTTCCGCGCCAACCGCCGCGCCCGCTGGTCGCTCTGGATCTTCCTCGTGCTGTTCGTGGTGACGCTCTGCGCCGAGTTCGTCGCGAACGACCGGCCGCTCGTGGTGCGCTACCAGGGCCACTTCTTCTTCCCGGTGGTGCGCTTCTATTCCGAAGCCGACTTCGGCGGCGAGTTTGCCACCGAGGCCGAATACACCTCCCCCGAGGTCCGCTGCCTGATCCGGACCGGCGGCGTCGAGGCCTGCCTCGACGATCCGGACGCGATCTACCAGGAGGCCGTCGCCAAGGGCACCGCCGGGGGCCAGCCGATCGCCCAGCCCGGCTGGATCCTCTGGCCGCTCATCCCCTACAGCTACAACACCATCAACTACGGCGTCGCCACCGCCCCCTCGCCGCCCGACCGCGACCACTGGCTCGGCACCGACGACCAGACCCGCGACGTCGTCGCCCGCGTCATCTACGGCTTCCGCATCTCCGTCCTCTTCGCGCTGGTGGTCGCGGCGATCTCGAGCCTGATCGGCATCGTCGCCGGCGCCTGCCAGGGCTTCTTCGGCGGCTGGGTCGACCTCTTCTTCCAGCGCATCGTCGAGATCTGGGTGAACATGCCCAGCCTCTACATCATCATCATCCTCTCGGCGCTGTTCACGATGAACTTCTGGCTCCTCACGCTGCTCATCGCCTTCTTCAGCTGGACGAGCCTGGTCGGCGTCGTCCGCGCCGAGTTCCTGCGCGCGCGCAACTTCGAGTACGTGCGCGCCGCCCGCGCGCTCGGGGTCGGCAACGTCAGGATCATGTTCCGCCACATGCTGCCGAACGCGATGGTGGCGACGCTGACGCTCTTGCCCTTCATCATCACCGGCGCCATCGGCGGGCTCGCCGCGCTCGACTTCCTCGGCCTCGGCCTGCCGCCCTCCTACCCCTCGCTCGGCGAGCTCGCGCTGCAGGGCAAGAACCGGCTCAACGCCCCCTGGCTCGGCTTCACCGCCTTTTTCACCTTCGCGATCATGCTCTCGCTTCTCGTCTTCATCTTCGAGGGCGTCCGCGACGCCTTCGACCCGCGAAAGACCTTCCGTTGACCCCCCGCACCCGCACCCGTCCGCCGGAGGGCCGGTTCGCCGGAGCCGCCGTCGCGTGCTGCCTCTTCGAGACCGGGGCGGGGCGGGGTCAAGGGTGGCGAAGCCACCGCCGCTTGCGGCGGCTCGCCCTTGACGCCGCCCCGCCCCGGGCTCAGGCAGCGCAACGCGACGGCGGCTCCGGCGAACCGGCCCGGGGGCATGGTTCGCGGGTGGGTCCCGAGCACGCCTTCTTCCTTCTTCCTTCCCCGACGCCGGACCGCGGGCAGCGGCCGGCTCGCGGGCGGGTGGGTGGGGCGAGCCGGCCGCTGCCCGCCCCTCAGCGCAAGGGCGCGCCGGCCGCTGCCCGCCCCTCGGGCAAGGGCGCGCCGGCCGATGAAGGACACCGGCAAGCTCGCCCTCCCGGTCCTCGAGGTGCGCGACCTCGGCGTCAGCTTCGTCCAGGGCGGCCAGCGCAGCGCCGCCGTCAGGGGCGTCAGCTTCGAGCTCTATCCCGGCGAGACCCTGGCGCTGGTGGGCGAATCCGGCTCCGGCAAGTCGGTCACCGCCCTCTCCACCGTGCGGCTCCTGCCCGACAACGCCGAGGTCACCGGCTCGGTCAGCTACCGCGGCCGCGAGATGATCACCGCCGACGCCAGGGCGCTGCAGGCGGTGCGCGGCAACGACATCAGCTTCATCTTCCAGGAGCCGATGACGTCGCTCAACCCGCTGCACACCATCGAGCGGCAGATCGCCGAGAGCCTCGCGCTGCACCAGGGCCTCACCGGCGCGAAGGCGCGCGCCCGCATCCTCGAGCTGCTGAACCAGGTCGGCATCCGCGACGCCGAGAGCCGGCTCGGCGCCTACCCGCACCAGCTCTCCGGCGGCCAGCGCCAGCGGGTGATGATCGCGATGGCGCTCGCCAACGGTCCCGACATCCTGATCGCCGACGAGCCGACCACCGCCCTCGACGTCACCGTGCAGGCGCGCATCCTCGACCTCCTCGCCGAGGTGCAGAAGGCCGCGGGCATGGGCATGCTCTTCATCACCCACAACCTCGGCATCGTCCGCCGCATCGCCGACCGGGTGGCGGTGATGCAGGCCGGCGAGATCGTCGAGGCCGGCCCGACCGCGACGATCTTCGCCGACCCCCGGCACCCCTATACCCGGATGCTGCTCGCCGCCGAGCCCGGCGGCCGCCCCGATCCGGTTCCCGAGGACGCGCTGCCGATCGTCGCGACCGACCACCTCCGCGTCTGGTTCCCGATCCGCCGCGGCTTCTTGCGCAAGACCGTCGGCCACGTGAAGGCGGTCAACGACGCCTCCGTCGCGGTCCGCGCCGGCGAGACCCTCGGCGTCGTCGGCGAGTCGGGCTCCGGCAAGACCACCCTCGCCCTCGCGATCATGCGGCTCATCTCCTCGGAGGGGCGCATCGTCTTTCTCGGCAACGACATCCAGGGCTGGAAGTCGCGCGAGCTCCGCAAGGTCCGCCGCGACATGCAGATGGTCTTCCAGGACCCCTACGGCTCGCTCTCGCCGCGGATGTCGATCGAGCAGATCGTCGCCGAGGGCCTCGGCGTCCACAGTCTCGGGGCCGCAGGTCGGGGCACGAACCGGCCCGGCGACGCGGAGGGCCGCGTCGCCGCCATCCTCGAGGAGGTCGGCCTCGACCCCGCCGTCATGCACCGCTACCCGCACGAGTTCTCCGGCGGCCAGCGCCAGCGCATCGCCATCGCCCGCGCGATGATCCTGCAGCCGAAGCTCGTCGTCCTCGACGAGCCGACCTCCGCCCTCGACATGACCGTGCAGGTGCAGATCGTCGAGCTGCTGCGCCGGCTGCAGGCCCGGCACGGCCTCGCCTACGTCTTCATCAGCCACGACCTGCGCGTCGTCCGCGCCCTCGCGCACCAGGTCATGGTGATGCAGAACGGCGACGTGGTCGAGGCCGGCGACAGCCGCGCCATCTTCGAGGCCCCGCGTACCGACTATACCCGCAGCCTGCTCGCCGCCGCCTTCGACCTCGCGGCGGCGAGCTGAACCCAGAGGGGGACCCCATGCCCGACACCTTCGGACCGGTCGAGTACATCGTGATCCACTTCGAGACCGAAGACTTCAGCGCCGGCATCGCCGGCGCGCTCGACGACCTCCTCGCCAAGGGTCTCGTGCGGCTGATGGACATCGCCGCGGTGACCAAGTCCGCCGACGGCGCGGTCTCCATCCTCGAGACCCGCGAGCTCGGCCCCGACGTCGCCGCCGCCTTCGAGCGACTGACCGGCGAGCTCAGCCCGCTCCTCTCCGAGGCCGACCTGCAGGAGGTCGGCGAGGCGCTCGAGCCCGGAACCGCCGCCGTCGCCTTCCTCTTCGAGCACGTCTGGGCGACCCGTTTCGCCGAGGCCGTCCGCGGCGCGCAGGGCCAGCTCGTCCTCGCCGAGCGCATTCCCCACCAGATCGTCGCCGAGGTGCAGGCCCAGCTCCTCGCCGTCGCCGACTGAAGCCCGAAAGGAGAGACGCCATGTTCGGATCGAGACGCGGACGCCCCGGCCTGATCGGCCGCGCCGCCCATACCGCCGCCCGCACCGCGGTCATCGCCGGCACCGCCACCGCCGTCTCCGGCCGGGTCGCCGGACGACAGGCGGCCGCGCCGGAGACGCCGTCCGCGGCGCCGGTGCCGGAGGCCGTGGCCGTCGCGCACGCGGCGATGGACGACGATGCGATCGCCCGGCTGCAGAAGCTCGCCGAGCTGCACAAGGCGGGGATCCTCACCGCCGAGGAGTTCGCCGAGCAGAAGGCGCGGCTGCTCGCCTGAGCCGGCGGTACGGGCAGCGATACCGGCGGCGACCGATCCCGCGGCGGCCGCCGCTTGATCTCGCGCCGCTTTCCTGAGAACATTGTGCGAACATCATGCTGCAGAGCCGCCACGCCCCCGTCGCCGACGAACTCGCGCTCGCGCCCGGCGCGGGCCTCGTGCGCGGCCGTGCGCACGAGGTGACCGGCCCCGCGCGCGCCGCCTTCGCGCTCATCGCCGCCGCCCGCCTCACCGGCCCCGTCCTCTGGCTGCAGCCCGGCTGGCAGGCCGAGCGGCCGATGGGCGACGGGGTGCGGAGCTTCCTCGACCCCGGCCGGCTGGTCTTCGGCCGACCGCGCACCACCGCCGACCTGCTCTGGGCCGCCGAGGAGGCGCTGCGTACCGGCCTCGTCCCGCTGGTGGTGGCGGCGCCGCCGGAAATCCCCGGCCTCACCGCGGTGCGCCGGCTGCACCTCGCGGCCGAGACCGGGGCCACCCGCGGCGCCGCGCCGATCGCGCTCCTGCTCACCCCCGGCGCCGGCGGCGCGCCCGGCGTCGAGACCCGCTGGCGGATGGCGCCCGCCCCCGGCTGGGCCCGCGGCGGCGGCCCGCGCTGGCGGCTGGTCCGCCTGCGCGCCCGGATGGCGCCCGAAGCCGCCTGGGAGGCCTCGCTCGAAGACGGCCGGCTGCAGCTCCGGCCGCCGCCATGAGCGTCGCCCGCCTCGTCCGCCCCGCCCGCGCCGAGCTCGCGTCCTACACCGAAGCGCTCCGCCGCGGCTGGTCGCCCGACACCACCGCCCGCGGCCCGAAGACCGCCGCCGACCAGCTCGCGGCGATCGCGGCCGACCCCGAGGCCTTTCTCGCCTCGCTCGACCGCCGCGACCCGCAAGGCGCCACCATCGAGCTTCCCGACGGCACCCGCGTGCCGCGGCTGCCGGGCTTCGCTCGCTGGATCTGGGACGGCGAACTCGCCGGCTCGATCAACCTGCGCTGGCAGCCGGGCAGCGCCGAGCTGCCGCCGCACGTCCTCGGCCACATCGGCTACTCGGTCGTGCCGTGGAAGCGGCGCCAGGGCCACGCGACCCGCGCCCTCGGCCTCCTCCTCGACGAAGCCCGCGCGGTCGGCCTCGACCGCGTCGAGCTCACCGCCGATCCCGACAACCTCGCCTCGCACCGGGTGATCGAGACCAACGGCGGGGTCGCCGTCGGCAGCTTCCCCAAGCCGGCGCAATACGGCGGCGGGACGCACGTCCTCTACCGGATCGTGCTCTGAAGCGCTGCGGCAGGCGGGACGCCCGGCGACCGCGCGGGCGTGCCGGCGCCGGCTATTGCACGACGAACTCGGCGTGCAGCGCGCCGGCGGCCTTGATCGACTTCAGGATGTCGATCATGTCGCGTGCCGAGACCCCGAGCGCGTTCAGCCCGGCGACCACCTCGGGCAGCGACACCGAGTCGTCGACCACCGCCAGGCCGTGGCCGGGGTCCTCCTGGATGCTCGCGTCGGTGCGCGGGATCACCACGGTCTGCCCGTCGGCGAAGGGGTTCGGCTGCACCACCAGCGGCGTCTCCTCGACCCGCAGCGTCAGGTTGCCCTGCGTCACCGCCACCCGGCTGATCCGCACGTCGTCGCCGAGGATGATCGTCCCCGAGCGCTGGTCGACGACCACCCGCGCCTTGGTGGCGGTATCGACCTCGAGGTTCTCGATCGAAGCCATCAGCCGCGCCGGCTCGTCGATGCCGAAGCCCGCGAGGTCGAGCCGCACCGTGCCGGAATCGAGCATCTGCGCCACCTTGTGCCCGAGGCCGCGGTTGATCACCGCCTCGATCCGCGCCGCGGTGGTGAAGTCGGGGTTGCGCAGTGCCAGCCGCATCTCGCGCACCTGGGTGAAGTCGAAGGCGACCTCGCGCTCGACCCGGGCGCCCGATGGAATGAGGCCCGAGGTCGGCACGCCCTGGGTCACGGTCGCGGCCTCGCCCTGGGCCACCACCCCGCCGGCGATGATCGAGCCCTGGGCAACCGCGTAGATCTGGCCGTCGGCGGCGTTGAGCGGCGTCATCACCAGCGTGCCGCCCATCAGGCTGCGCGCGTCGCCGATCGCCGAGACGGTGACGTCGATCTGGCTTCCCGCCCGGGCGAAGGGCGGCAACGATGCGGTAACCAGCACCGCCGCGACGTTGCGCGCCCGGAGCTGCTCGCCGGTGACGTTGACCCCGAGCCGCTCGAGCAGGTTGACGATCGCGTCCTCGGTGAAGGGCGAGTTGCGCAGGCTGTCGCCGGAGTTGTTGAGCCCGACCACGAGGCCGTAGCCGAGCAGGTCGTTGCCGCGAACCCCGTCGACCTCGACCAGATCCTTGATCCGCGCCGGCGAGGCGAGGCCCGGGGTGCAAAGGCCGCCGAACCAGAGCAGCAGCAGCAACAGCGGAACGAGGCGGGCGAGCGACATCGCGGTCAGCGCATGTAGTTCAGGAAATGCAGCGTCGAGAGATGCGCGGTCACGGTGTAGATCGCCTGGAGCTGGTCCTGCAGGGTCTGGTAGGCCGAGGCCGACTCGAGCGGATCGGTGGCGACGATCCTGGTGCGGGCAAGCTCCAGCGTCTCGTGCTCGGAGGTGCGCTCGGCCTTGGCCCGCTCGACGGTCTCCTGCTTGCCGCCGACCTCGGAGCGCAGGCCGAGGATACCCTCCTTGGCGTTCAGCATCTCCTGCCCGGCGATCCCGAGCAGCGCCATCTTCTCGCTCTGGCTGCCGGCGAAGCCGCCGCCGGCGACGACCGCGGCCTTCGCCTGCGACTTCAGCACCGCGACCAGCCGGTCGTCCTCGGCGCGCAGCCCGTAGTCGAGCGACTGGCCCTCCCCGATCTCGACCGGCGTCAGGTCGGCGCCGGCGCCGAGGTAGCCGCTGGTGTAGAAGGCGCCGGGCGGCGCCTTGGAGAAATAGGCGTCGATCGCGGCGCTCGCGCCCGCCGCCGTCGGGCTGCCGGCGACCAGCGCGTCGAGATCGGCGAGGATCGCGGCGCCGGGCGCCAGCGCGGCCGAGGCGGTCTTGGTGCCGGCGAAGATCGACTGGCCGGCGACCTGGGTGTTGAGCGTGCCGACGTTGGCGAGGAAGGCGTCGCGCGCGGTGGTGGCGTGCAGCATCGCGGTGGCGACGTCGCCCTGCCCCACCGACTGCGCAAGATCGAGCGACAGGTCCTGCACCGAGGCGAGCACCCGGCCGAGGCTGTCCTGCATCACGTCGAGCCGCAGCTCGGTCAGCGAGAGGTTCTGCGCGAAGACCTCGTTGCGGTCGAGCGAGCGCTCGAGCGCGAAGAGCCGGGTCAGGTTGCCGCCGGTCGCGTCGTAGCGGCTCGCCTTGAGGTTGGTGCTCAGTTCCTGGCCGGCGACGTCGAGCTTGTTGCGGGTCTCGATCGCCTGTTTCTGCAGCGCCTGCAGGCGCGCGAGATCCGATCCGCCGGTGATGCGCATGGGCTCAGCTCTCCAGCAGCAGTTTCATCAGGTCGTCGATGACCGAAAGCACGTGGGCGTTGGCGGCGTAGGTCTGTTCGACCAGGGTCAGCGACTGCAGCTCGGTGTCGGTATCGACGCCGGTGGCGCTCGTCTCCTGCTCGGCGAGCGCCGACTGGCGGGCGGTCAGATAAGCCCGGTCGTCGTCGCTGCGCGCGCTGCGCCCGGCAAAGAACGACGCGATCTCCGAGGCCATCGTGGCGCTGTCGGCCATGGCGTTCTGCGACAGAAAGCCGGTCGGGTCGCGCCGCGTCGTCATCGCGGCCGAAAGCCCCTGCAGGATCGCGCCGTTGCCGTCGTCGCCGGGCACCGCGGCCGACAGCCCGTCGCGCAGCCGCCACACCGCGCCGCCCTCGGAGGGATCGACCGCGACGTTGACCGCGATGCGGCCGGCGAGGCCGGTGGTGCCGCCGGGTAAGGCGTCGACGAAAAGCCCCTGTCCCGAGGCGTCGAGCGCGGTCGCGGGCATCAGGTCGCGAAACCGCTCGACGAGGTCGTTGGCGTAGCGGTCGATCTCGCCGTTGAACTCCGGCACGATCCTGTCGCGCACCTCGAAGAGTGCGCCGAGCGACCCGCCGTCGAGGAGCCCGCTGCCGCCTCCGGTCGCGATCGCCACCGGCCCGCTCGCGGCACCCTGATCCTGCGAGAGCCCGCTCAGCCCGGCCCCGAGCGTCAGCTCCGGCGTGACCACGTTCGCCGCCGGGGTGAACTTCAGCGCATAGACCCGCCCGTCGAGCAGCACCCCGCCGTTCTGGGCGTAGATCGCCACCTGGTCGCCGTCGCGCTTCACCGTCTTGACCGGGATGATCGACGCGATGCGGTCGATGATCTGCCCGCGCTGGTCCTGCAGCCCGGTCACGTCGACCCCCGAAGGCTCGAGCGTCGCGATCTTGCGGTTGATGTCGTCGATCGCCTTCAGGGCGTCGTTGACCTGCCCGACCTGCCGGTTGATCTCGGCGTCGGCCTCGGTCCGGAGCCGCGTGTTCTCCTCCGAAATCCGGTTCAGCGCCGCCGCCACGTCCTTCGCGGCGCTCACCGCATCGGTGAGCTTGGAGATCGACTGCGGCGAAGCGGTCGCCGACATCAGCGCCGTCTCGAGCCCGGTCGACAGCGTCGAGAGCGCGCTGTCGCTGCCGGGCTCGCCGATCGCCGCCATCAGCCGCTCGTAGGCGTCCGACCGCGTTCCCGTCGCCCCGAGCGAGGCGTCCATCCCGCGGCGCTCGGAGGTCAGGTACGCGCTCTCGGTCCGGCTGGTCCCGACCACCCGGACCCCGCTGCCGTAGCCGCCGAGGCTCAGCGACGAGAGCTCGGTCGTCCGCTTGCCGAACCCCGGCGTCATCGCGTTCGCGACGTTGGTCGAGATCGTCTCGGCCAGCCGCGACGAGGCGGCGAGGCCGGAGGCGGCGTTGTTCAGCGCGCTCGAGATGCTCATCGGCCGTGCCCCGGATCAGCTTTGCAAGGATCAGCGCTTGAGGTTGGTGGTTTCCTGCAGCATCTCGTCGACCGTCTGGATGATCTTGGCGTTCGACGAATAGGCGCGCTGCGTCTGGATGAGCTGGGTGAGCTCGTTCGCGATATCGGTCGTCGACTGCTCGCGCGCGAAGCCCTCGATCCCGCCGGTCGGCCCGGAGCCCGCGTCCCAGAGGAACATCGACCCCGACTCGCGCGACAGCGCGAAGCACTGGTTGTCGAGCACCCGCAGGCCGTTCGGATTCGCCACGTCCGCCACCGGCACCTGGTAGATGAGCTTCGAGAACCCGCTCGAATAGCTCGCGTACATCCTGCCGTTCTCGTCGATGGTCACGCCGGTGAAGGTGCCGGCGGCGTTGCCGTCCTTCGACACGCCCACCGCCGAGAAGCTCGACGAGAGCTGGCTCAGGTGCTGCTCGCCGCCCGAGGTCGAGCCCACCCCGATCGCGATCTGCTGGTTGCCGAGGTCGAGCGTGACGTCGCCGCTCGCCGCGTCGTAGCTCGTCGAGAGCGGCGCCGTGCCCGCCGCGGTCTGCGTCACCGACAAGGGCGCCCCGGCGCTCGGCGGCACCCCGTTGAACACGATCTGGTAGCTGCCCGCCGAAAGCCCGCTCGCCTGGTCGACGATGTCCATCGTCCAGGCGTTGGTCTGCGGGCTGCCGGTCGCCGCCACCTGCGGCGTGAAGGTGACCGACAGCGTCTGCGAGGCGCCGAGGTTGTCGAAATACTCCACCGTCACCGGCAGCGGCGTGCCCGCGCCCCCTGCGGCGGTCTCGGTCGCCGGCAGGTTGGCGTTGAGGTCGATCATCGAGGTCGGCTGCACCGCCACCTGCGACTGGTTGATCTGCACCGGCACCAGCCCCGCCGAGCTGTCGCGCGGCGCCGGCGGAATGGTGCCGTCGAGCCCGGCCTGCCAGCCCATCAGCACCAGCCCCGAGGGCGTCGAGAGGTAGCCGTTCGCGTCCGGCAGGAACGACCCCGTCGTCGTCAGCATCAGCGGCGGGTTGCCCGCCGCGGCGCCCTGCCCCAGCGAGGCGAGCGACGTCACCGGCAGGAACCCGCGCCCGGTCACCGCGATGTCGGTCGCGCTCGAGGTCGTGGTCAGCGCGCCCTTCGCCTCGATGTCCCAGATCGCGTTCGTCCGCACCCCGCCGGCGGTGAACCAGCGCCCGCCGCCCACCGTGTTCGGCGAGCGCGAGTCGCTGACGGTGAGCGAGGAAAAGTCCACGTCCGCGCGCTTGTAGCCGTAGGTCGACGAGTTCGCGATGTTGTCCGAAATCGTCGCAAGCTTGTTGGCTTGCGCATTCAGTCCGGACACACCGGCGTTCAGCGACGAGGAGATTCCCATACTCGGTCCTTTGTGCGGTCGGCCATTTGTGCGGTCGGGGCGTGTCCGGCGGCGATCCTTGAAGACCGGGGTTTAAGATCCCCCTAACATCCCGCTCACGGCTCGAACTTGCGCAGCAGGGTGATCTCCACCCGCCGGTTGCGCGGGTCGCGCGGGTCCGCCGCCTCCGGGCTGCGGTCGGCCTTGCCGGTCACCCGCGTCACCCGCGCGTCGGCGACGCCGGCGGCAGCGAGCAGCGTCCGCGCGAGCTGTGCGCGGTCCGACGAGAGCCGCCAGGGGTCCGGCCCCGCGCGGCCGACGTCGCCGGTCGCGAGATGCCCGGTCACCGCCACCGGGTTCACCGTGTGCGACAGCACCCGCCCGATCATCCGCACCAGCTCGCCGAAGATCGGGTTCGGCTCCGCCGTCGGCCCGTCGAAGAGCGGCGAGCCGGCAATGTCGAAGACCTCGATGATCAGCCCCTCGTCGGTCACCCGCGTTCGGATATGCTCGAGCAGCGGATCGGCCGCCATCGCGTCGCCCGAGCCGCCGAGCAGCTCCTGCTCGACCTCGTAGAGGCTTTCGTCGGGCGTCCCCGGCACGTCGACCTCCTTCGGGTCGCCCTTCTGCCCGGTCTCGTCCTTCGCCAGCACGTCCTTGCTGAACATCGAGTCGCCGTCGAACGGTCCGTCGCCGCCGCTGCGGCTCTCGCTGAGCGGGATCGTCGGGCTGAAGTAGTCGGCGAGCCCGAGCCGGGTCTGCTGGTCGGTGACGCTGAGCAGCCACATCAAGAGGAAGAACGCCATCATCGCCGTCACGAAGTCGGCGTAGGCGACCTTCCACGCGCCGCCATGGTGGCCGCCGGCCACCACGGTCTTGCGCTTGACGATGATGATATTCCCCGTCTTGCGATCCATCGCCCAACCCCCCGGTTCCCCGACGCAGGACTAACCTGCCAAACCTGAAGCCGCGGTTAGCGAAGCCCCACGCCAAAGTGTAACTTTTTCAAGGGTTGCGCGCGTTCCGTTCAGATCTTGGTAACCATTGCCGCCGAGATCTGGCTCGTCCCCGCCTCGCAGGAGCGCGCCTCCCCGCATGCCCGCCACGGTCAGCGTCCTATCGCAGAAGCTCCGCCACGGCGGTGTCGCGCGCTCGCCGCTCACCGACACCGACCTTCTCGGCGAGACCTTCGCGCGCGGGGTCGAGGACCGGGTCCGCGTGCTGGTCAAGACGCTGATCGGCACCACCGCCGCACCGGCGCGGGTGACCAAGCTCGCCGATGCGATCCGCACGCTCACCGGCCCCTCGATGCTCGGCCTCGTCGACGTCGAGGACGCCGATACCCCCGGCCTCCTCGCGCTCGGCTCCGATCTCGTCTACCACCTGATCGATCTCACCCTCGGCGGCGACCCGGTGCAGGCGCCGGAGCCGGCGGCGCGCCCCTTCACCGCGATCGACATGGCGCTCGGCCGCCTGCACGTCGATGCCATCCTCGCCGCCTTCGCGCACGCGATCGGGTCCAACCTCGGCCGCCCGCTCACCAAGGAGCTCTCGGTCCGCGACCTGCGGCAGAATCTCTCGCAGCTCCGCCTCGCCCCCGACTACATCGACGTCATGGTCTTCGGCATGGAACTCGCTCTCGGCGAGTCCGGACGGAGCGGGCGTTTCACGCTGATCCTGCCGCTCTCCGCCCTCGACGTGATCCGCGCCTCGGTGCAGGTCAGGAACGTGCAGGCGGCGCGCGACCGCCCGAACGACCTCTGGAAGACGCTGATGCGCCGCGCCGCCGCCAACGCGCCGGTCCGGGTCGACGCGGTGCTGCATCGTCAGAGCCTGAGCCTCGCGGCGCTGCAGGGGCTGCAGGTCGGCCAGGTCATCGAGATCCCGCGCCAGGCGGTCGAGGAGATCGAGCTCGCCATCGCCCAGCCCGGCGGCCGCACCGCGATGCTGGCGACCGGCCGGCTCGGGGCCTATCAGGACCGCAAGGTCGTCAAGCTCGCGGTCCCGCCGGACCGGCGCGTCGCCGCCCACGTCGAAGGCGCCCTCCGCCCGGCACCGTCGTCGCCCGCCGAGGCGGAAGAATCGGCCAGCGCGGAGCTGACACTGCCCGCCGCCCCGGGTTAGCGCCAAGCGATCGAGGGGTACGCGGCGCACGATTTTCCAAACGATTTTCGTCGGTTCCCACCGGCGAAGTCGCGCCGCCAGCTCCAACGGCCACTGGTTCCCGAAAGAGTGATCGGCTAAGCTCGAGGCTCTTCCAGGGGTGGGTGGGAGCGATCCATGGTCTACGTCGCGCAGCACGACGATCCGTTTCCCGCGGACGACGCGGACGCGCCGTCGCTCGCGAGCCTGATCGATCCGGTCGCGCTCGAGAGGCGCCTCGTCGAAGCGCGCCGGCGCCGGGCGCGGGCGCTGGCCGAGCGTGCCGCGAACCCCGTCGCGCCGCCGGCGGCCCCCGCCCTCCCGGACGCCGTCCCCGCCCGGATGCCTCTGCGTGCCCGTACGGGCCTGGTGCCGATCTTTCTCGCCGGCCTCGCCCTCGGATCGGTCGCGACCGTCGGCGCCGCCCTCCTGATGCTGCAACCCGCACGCGTCCCGCCGGGCCTATCCGCGCCGGTCGCGGCCACCCTCGCCGCGGCACCCGCCCCCGCGCTCCCGGCGAGGCCCGCGCCGCTGCCGCCGGCCGCCATCGTCGTTCCCGCCTTCTTCGGCCAGATCCCGGCGATGCAGCGCATCCCGACCCCCGGCGTGCCGCGGCTCGCGCCGGCCCGCGCCGCCGACTCCCTGCCGCCGGACGACGGCCTGCGCCCCGCCTCGCGGCTGCGCAGCGGCCTCGCCGCCGCCGCGTCGGCGGCCGAGCTGCGCCTCGCGCCGCTGCATCCGCTTCTGACCGGCGCCCCTCAGCCCGTCCCGGCGATCCCGGTCGCCCGCGGCGTCGCCCGCGCCACCGCCCCGGCCGTCGCTTCGGCCCGCTCGCCGCCGCGCCCGCGCCGAGCTACGACGCGGCGCAGACACCGTTCGCCCCGGGCGTCGACCCCGGCGGCTCGAGCTTCGCGGTCGCGCCCGATCCCGGCCGTCAGCGTCCCGGAACGCCCCGCGCCGCGGCACGGCCTGCAGCGCCCGCGACCGCCGCCCCGAGGACAACCGCCACCCCCGCCGCGTCCCCCCGCACGTCCGGCAAGCCGGGCGCGACCTCCCGGCCGCCATCGACCGCCGCCGCCCCCACCACCCCCCGAACCACCGCCACCGGCCCGGCCGCCCCGAGCCGGCCCGCCACGCCCTCCCAACCGACGACCACCGGCCAGACGACCACAGCCCCGACGACCGCCCCCGGCGGCAGCGGCGCCACGTCGGGGCCGGCCGCGGCAATACCCCGGGCAACCACGGATCGGGCAAGGGAGGATCGCGCGGCAACGACCACGGCGCTGCGGGCCACGGAAAGGGCGGCGCCGGCTCGAATTCCGCTCATGGCAACGGGCACGGCAGCAACGGCAAGGGCGGCGGCGGCAAGGGCGGCCGCGGCAATTCGCAAGGCGGCGGCAAGGGTCGAAACTGAAGGACCGCAGGAGCCGGTTGGTAAAGAATTCCCTAACGCTCGCAAACATTATCCAACGAAAACAGCTGCTTGACCATCTGCTCGCACGCGAGCAGTGCGAGCGGATCGGCGGCTACCGTCCGAGCTCGCTCCAGCACGGCAGCAGGTTCCCCGGCGCCGGACGCGCGGCATGCACCCCGCGCGCCACCGCCCGCGTCAGGCAGAGCGCCGCCGCATGCGCGAGCTCCAGCGCCTCGCGCACCGCATCCTCCGCCGCCGGCCGCCGCCCGGTCGAGACCGCGAACACCAGATCGCCGTCGAACGGCGTGTGCGCCGGATAGATCGCCCGCGCCAGCCCGCCGTGCGCCACCTCCGCCAGCCGCCGCGCCGCCGCCTTGTCGAGCGCCACGTCGGTCGCGACCACGGCCAGCGTCGTGTTCGCCGCCGGCCCGCCCGGCCCCGGCTTCATCGGCCGCGGCGTGAACGGCGCCACCGGGCCGCGCGGCAGCTCGACGCCGCCGAACTCCTCGGCGATCTCGAACATCCCCGCCCAGAACGCCCGCGAGCCGGGGACGAGCACGCTGCCGAAGGCGTTGACCGCCACCAGCGCCCCGACCGTGGCGCCGTCCTCGGTCACCACCGAAGCCGAGCCGAGCCCGCCCATCACGTCGGCGGTCATCGCCCCGGTCCCCGCCCCCACCGACCCGAGCTCGAACGCCACGCCCGCCGCCTCGAATGCTGCCGCCCCCAGCGCCCGGTAGGGGTTGGCGGCCCAGTCCTTGTCGCCGCCGTTGGCGAGATCGTAGAGGATCGCCGCCGGCACGATCGGCACCTTCGGCACCCCGGCCCGTCCGGTCCCGAACCCGCGCCCCGCCGCCTGCAGCCGGTCGACCACCCCCGAGGCCGCATCGAGCCCGAACGCCGAGCCGCCGGAGAGCACGATCGCGTCCACCGCGCCGACCAGCCGCCCCGGCGCCAGGAGCTCGGTCTCCCGCGTCCCCGGCGCACCGCCCCGCACGTCGACCCCGGCGGTGAACGGCGCCTCGCCGGTCAGCACCGTCGTCCCCGACTTCAGCCGCGGATCCGAGGCGTTGCCCACCCGCAGCCCCGCCACGTCGGTGATGAGGTTGCGCGCCCCCGGCCGCATCATCGCCGGCACGCCCGCATCAGATGCACCGCCCGCCATCGACCTCGAGCGCGACGCCGGTCAGCATCGTCGCCTCGTCCGAGCAGAGAAACGCCGCCGCGTTGCCCATGTCCTCCGGCGTCGAGAACCGCCCGATCGGGATCGTCGCGAGGAACTTCGCCCGCATCTCCGGCGTGTCCTCGCCCATGAACGACTTCAGGAGCGGCGTCTCGCCCGCCACCGGGCAGAGCGCGTTCACCCGCACCCCGAACGGCGCGAGCTCGACCGCCATCGCCCGGGTCGCGGTGATCGCCCAGCCCTTGCTGGCGTTGTACCACGCGAGCCGCGGCCGCGGGCTGATCCCCGCCGTCGAGGCGATGTTGAGGATGACCCCCGCGCCGCGCGCCTTCATCGCCGGCACGAACTGCCGCGCCGCGAGATAGATCGCCCGCACGTTGACCGCGAGCACCCGCTCGAAGTCCGCTTCCGACACCGCCTCGAGCGGCATCGGCAGGTGGGTGACCCCGGCGTTGTTGACGAGAATGTCGAGCCGCCCGAACGCCTCCTCGGCCGCCGCCGCCATCGCCGCGACGCCCTCCGCCCGCGAGACGTCCGCCGCGACCGCCCGCACGCCCAATTCCGCCGCCGTCGCCTCGGCCGCCCGCCCGTCGAGGTCGGCGATGATCACCTCGGCGCCCTCGGCGCGGAACTTCCGGGCGATCCCGGCCCCGAAGCCCGAGGCGCCGCCGGTAACGAGCGCGGTCTTCCCATCGAGGCGCATGCGTCTTCCTCCCTCGGCCAGATTGTCGCTCCGGCCGGGCGCGCGCAAGCGGCGCCGCTTTCGTCCCGCATGGACCGGGCGCTTGCCTACATCCTGTGTAACGCTTGATTGCTCGCCACGAGATAGACGGCTCCGCCCCATGCTGTTACAGATGGAGTTGCGGATTCGGCTTTCTGCAACGCGCCATCGGCCGACCGCGCCGGGCGGGCCGCTCGTCTGCGCTTCGGCGGCAGGGCATCGGGCGGCGCGCCGCCCGGGGGCCATACTGGATCGGGCCAGGAGAATGACTATCCATCGCGGCGGCAGGTACGAGAACCAGACCGTCGGCCTCGACGACTGCACCTATGAGGAATGCGAGTTCGTCGGCTGCCGGCTGGTCTATTCAGGAGTCGGGACGGTCGGGCTCGATGCCTGCCACTTCATCGACTGCAGCTTCGCATTCGAAGGAGCAGCCGCAAACGCGGTGGCCTTTCTCAACGCCATGGCGGCCGACCCCGGACTGCGGGACGCGCTCCCACACATTATCCCGAACCTCGAACGCCGGTCGCGCCTCAACTGACATTGCGTCGTCCATGCTCGCCTTTTAGCACGCCGGCCGCAGCGCAAGCAGGGGGGCCGCAGCGCTAGGCCAGCTTCCGCCGAAATCGTTATCCGATTACCTGCCGTCGGACGGCCCGCCCGCCCTTGCCCAACACCACCGGTGGCCGCAGACTGCCGGCGACACGCAGCGATGGGGAAGCGTCGGACATGACGACCGAGCGACCGGCGCTGGCGCCGGCGGAAGCGACGGTGCTCGAGCAACTGGGCGCGGCGCTCGGCCCGGGGGGCGTGATCCCGCCCGAGCCGCGCTATCTCGAAGAGCCGCGCGGCCGCTACCGCGGGCATGCCGCGGCGGTGCTCCGGCCCGCATCGACCGAGCAAGTGGCGGCGGCGGTGGCGATCTGCGCCGCCGCCCGCGTCGCGATCGTGCCCTATTCCGGCGGCACCGGGCTGGTCGGCGGCCAGACGTTCGGCGACGGCCCGCTGCCGGTGATCCTTTCCTTCGAGCGGATGGCGCGCATCCGCGACCTCGACCTCGTCGACGGCGTGCTCGTCGCCGAGGCCGGTTGCGTGCTGGCCGACGTGCACGCCGCTGCCCGCGCCGCCGGCCGCCTCTTCCCGCTGACGCTCGCCTCGGAAGGGTCGGCGCGCATCGGCGGGCTCCTCGGCACCAACGCCGGCGGGGTCAACGTGCTGCGCTACGGCAACGCCCGCGACCTCTGCCTCGGCGTCGAGGCGGTGATGGCCGACGGCAGCGTGATGCACGGGTTGAGCCGGGTGGTGAAGGACAACCTCGGCTACGACCTGCGGCATCTCCTGATCGGCTCCGAGGGCACGCTCGGGCTCATCACCGCCGCCAGCCTGCGGCTGATGCCGGAGCCGGCCGAGACCGCCACCGCCTGGGTTGCCGTCGACTCGCCGGACACCGCACTGGCGCTCCTCGCTACGCTTCGCGCTGCGATCGGGGGTGCGATCTCGGCCTTCGAGCTGATCGGCGTCGCCGGGCTCGACTTCCTCGGGGAGGTGCTCCCCGATGTGCCGCTCCCGCCGGCGATGCCGACCGGCTGGCGCGTGCTGGTCGAGGTCGCCGACGGCGCCGGTGCCGAGGTGGGGCCGCGGCTCGAGGCGGCGCTGGCCGCGGCGCTGGAAGCCGGGATCGCCGTCGACGCCCTGGTCGCCCAGAGCGCCGCCCAGCGCGACGGCTTCTGGCGGGTGCGCGAGACCATCCCCGAAGCCAACCGGATGATCGGGGCGATCGCCAGCCACGACATCTCGGTGCCGCCCTCCCGCCTCGCCGAGTTCCTTGCCCGCGCCGGCGCGGGAATCGCGGCGCTCGACGCCAGCGTGCGGATCAACTGCTTCGGGCATCTTGGCGACGGCAACCTGCACTACAACGCCTTTCCGGCGCGTGGCCGCGGCCGCGACTCCTACGACGCGCTGCGCGGTCCGCTGACGCGGCTCGTCCACGACCTCGTGCACGAACTGGGGGGATCGGTGGCTGCCGAGCACGGGGTAGGACGACTGAAGACGGCAGATGTGATCCGCTATGCCGACCCCGGCAAGCTCGCGGTGATGCGGAAGCTGAAGGCGGCGCTCGACCCGGACGGCATCCTGAACCCCGGGGTGATCCTCGCCTGAGGCGAGGTGCCGCCCCTTCTCTCGGGGGGGAGGAGAGAAGGGGCGGAGATGAGCGCTCCTTCTCTCGGGGGGGGGGAGGAGAGAAGGAGCGCCTTATCCAGACTGGAGGGTCTGAGGTCTGCAAGCAGCCCGTCCGTTTGGACACCCCCTTTTTGGCGGCAATTCGTTACCAAAAGTTTAACGATCGCACATCAAATCGTCTTAAAGTTGTAAATTGCGGGTTCTGCGCTCAGGCCGTGCAGTGGACGGAGAGCGCGGAGTTTTCCTTTTCTCTTCAGCTACTTTCCCGGACTGCTTGCGAAAGGATCGCCCGGTTGCCGACGGGTTTTTCGGCGCGCCCGAGCCGCTTCGCGCAATCGCGACCCGAGGTGATTCCCGGCCCCGGCCGGGATCGCTTCGGCAGGCGGACCGTCGCCTCCGCGGAATTGGCGTTTGCCGCGCATCCGGGCGCATGCTAGGCCAGCGTTCTCCCGGCCACCGTCAAGCTTTCACCGATGTTCCGCATCCTTCGCGAGACGCCAGACGACAGCGCCGAGGTGGAATTCCTCTTCGACCTCGCGTTTGCGCCCGGGCGCACCGCGCTGAGCTCCTACCGGCTGCGCGACGGGGTCGAGCCGATCGCGGATCTCAGCCTCGTCGCGCGGGACGACTACGACGTGCTGGCCGGGGCGATCCGCTACTGGCCGGTCCAGGTCGGCGAGGCGCGCACGCCGGCGCTGCTGCTCGGGCCGATCGCCGTGCATCCGACCCGCCAGGGCGAGGGACTGGGTGCGCTCCTGATCGAGGAGAGCCTGTGGCGCGCGCTGCAGCGCGGCTGGACCCGCGTGATCCTCGTCGGCGACGAGCCCTACTACCGCCGCTTCGGCTTCGGGCGCGCCCCGGCCCGCGGCCTCGCCTACCCGCCGCCGACCAACCCCGACCGGCTGCTCGCCCGCCCGCTGACGCCGGGGGCCTTCGCGGAGGTCAGCGGCATGGTCCGGCGCTGGGAAGGTCCGCTGCCAGCCAGCCGCACGTCCGACGCCGCCCCGCCCGCCGTGCTGCAACCGCAGGCGCCCCTGCGGCGTTGAGGGCGAGACAAGCAAGGAGTTTCGCATGTTCAGCCACCTGGTGGAGACCTGTCCCGACGACATCGCGATCCTGCGCGAGCGCCTCGACGAGATGGCCGGGGCCGGCGCGCGCATCGTGTCCGTCGTCTGGCAGCCGCAGCGCGTCGATCCCGACCAGAGCGCCGCCTACGACGCGAGCGGGAGCTTCGTGATCGTCGCCGAGCAGCAGCTCGAGCAGCCGTTGCGCACGGGCGAATCGGTGTCCGACACCGTCCTCGCGGAGGTCGAGCCGCTCGCCTGACCCGCATCGACGATAGCGAGCAGCGCCTCGGTTCCCTGCGGGATGCCCCCACTGAGGCGCGCGCCCGCCAGCACCGGCAGCCAGGCCGCCCGCGCCGGCAGCCGCCCCCCGGAACGCCGAGGCCTCGGGGGCGCAAGCGTTAAAGTTTGACGACCCGCGCCGCCGGCAAGGAAATCCTCCTTCCCGGCCGGACCCGCGCGCCGATCCGGTGCTCCGCCGGCCTCGCCTTGCCCCCGCCTTCCGACGGACCTTGCCGCGGGGCTGGAAAGACGATACATGCGCAGCGTTCAAAATCCACAGACGGGGGCGCGGCTCCCGGGGGAGACATCCCCGGGCGTCCACCGGTTGGGCCGGAAGGCTCGATCCCCGTCGAGGCAAAAACCGGAAAGGAAGACCGCGAGCCATGGCTCTGCCTGAATTCACCTTGCGCCAGCTCCTCGAAGCCGGCGTCCACTTCGGCCACCAGACCCACCGCTGGAACCCGCGCATGGCGCCGTACATCTACGGCGACCGCAACGGCATCCACATCATCGACCTCACCCAGACGGTCCCCCTGCTCGACCAGGCGCTGAACGCCGTGCAGCAGACCGTCGCCAAGGGCGGCCGCATCCTCTTCGTCGGCACCAAGCGCCAGGCGCAGAAGGGCGTGGCCGAGGCGGCCGAGCGTTGCGCGCAGTATTACATGAACCATCGCTGGCTCGGCGGCACGCTGACCAACTGGAAGACCATCTCGCAGTCGATCTCGCGGCTGAAGTCGATCGACGAGAAGCTCGAGTCGGGCGCGAGCGGGCTGACCAAGAAGGAGCGGCTCGGCCTCGAGCGCGAGCAATCCAAGCTGCAGCAGTCGCTCGGCGGCATCCGCGAGATGGGCGGCACGCCGGACATGATCTTCGTCATCGACACCAACAAGGAGGATCTCGCGATCCTCGAGGCGAAGAAGCTCGGCATCCCGGTGATCGCGGTCCTCGACTCGAACTCCTCGCCCGACGGCATCGACTACCCCATCCCCGGCAACGATGACGCGGCCCGCGCCATCGCGCTCTACTGCGACCTGATCGCGCGCGCCGCACTCGACGGCATGGCGGCGCAGATGGGCGCGTCCGGCATCGACGTCGGCAGCCTCGAGGAGGCCCCCGCCGAAGAGCTGCCCGCGGACGCCGCCGAGGCCTGATCCGTCACGCTTCCGTCGCGGGTCCGCTCCAGGGTCCGCGACGGGCACGACTGCACGACTTTCCCAAAGGATTCGACATGTCGATCACCGCGACGATGGTGAAGGAACTCCGCGAGGCTTCGGGCGCGGGAATGATGGACGCCAAGAAGGCGCTCACCGAGACGAAGGGCGACATGGAAGCGGCCATCGACTGGCTGCGGACCAAGGGCCTCGCGAAGGCCGCGAAGAAGTCCGGGCGGACCGCCGCCGAGGGCCTGGTCGGCGTGGCGGTGAAGGGCGGCGTCGGCGTCGCGGTCGAGGTGAACTCCGAGACCGATTTCGTGGCCCGCAACTCGGACTTCCAGGCGATCGTTCGCGCGATCGCCGAGGTCGCGACCGGCTGCAACGACCTCGAGGCCCTCAAGGGCGCGCCGCTCGACGACACGACGGTGCAGGAAGCGGTGACCGCCAAGGTCGTCACCATCGGCGAGAACCTGCATCTGCGGCGCATGGTCTCGGTCGAGGGCGACAGCGTCGCCTCCTACGTCCACAACGCGGTCGCCGACGGGCTCGGCAAGATCGGCGTCCTCGTCGCGCTGAAGGGCACCGACAACGGCATCGGCAAGCAGATCGCGATGCACGTCGCGGCGACGAGCCCCGCCTCGCTCAGCGAGAAGGACCTCGATCCGGCGCTGATCGAGCGCGAGAAGGCGGTGCTGACCGAGCAGGCGCGCGAGAGCGGCAAGCCCGAGGCGGTGATCGAGAAGATGATCCACGGCCGGATGAACAAGTTCTTCGAGGAGGTGACCCTCCTCAACCAGAAGTTCGTCATCGACCCGGACATCACCGTCGCTCAGGCCGCCACCGCCGCCGGCGTCGAGGTCACCGGCTTTGCGCGCCTCGCCGTCGGCGAAGGCGTCGAGAAGGAGACCGAGGACTTCGCCGCCGAGGTCGCCAAGACAGCCGGACGCTGAAAATCCTGCCTCACCCGGCGGGATCGGCCACGGAAACCCGCCGGCGCGGGTTTCCGCGGACCGGGGAAATGGCGTTGAAACCCTACCGGAATTCCGCCATTTTGGCGCCGATCCACACAGGCGGAGACAGGGCATGAGCGACGGGGCGTCGACGGCGAGCGTGAGCGCCCCGCGCGTGCGTCCCGCCTACAAGCGGATCCTGCTCAAGATCTCCGGCGAGGCCCTCATGGGGCCGCAGCAGTTCGGCCTGCATCCCCCGACGGTCGAACGGATCGCCGACGAGATCGTCGACCTCTACCGCCTCGGGGTCGAGGTGGCGATGGTGATCGGCGGCGGCAACATCTTCCGCGGCCTGCAGGGCTCGGCGCAGGGGATGGAGCGCACCACCGCCGACTACATGGGGATGCTCGCGACCGTGATGAACGCCCTCGCCCTGCAGTCGGCGCTCGAAGCGCGCGCCGTGCACACGCGGGTGGTGTCGGCCATTCCGATGGATCAGGTCTGCGAGCCCTACATCCGCCGCCGCGCCGTGCGCCACCTCGAGAAGGGCCGGGTCGTCATCTTCGCCGCCGGCACCGGCAACCCCTATTTCACCACCGACACCGCGGCGACGCTGCGCGCGTCGGAGATGTCCTGCGAGGCGCTGTTCAAGGGCACCCAGGTCGACGGCGTCTACGACAGCGACCCCAAGCGCAACCCCGATGCCAGGCGCTATGATCGCGTCAGCTATGATACCGTGCTGCAGAAGAACCTGAAGGTGATGGATGCCGCGGCCATCGCGCTCGCCCGCGACAACGGGCTGCCGATCGTGGTGTTCTCGCTCGACGAGCCGCACGGGCTGGCCGGGATCGTCGAGGGCCGCGGACGGTTCACCGTCGTTGAGCCCGGGTAAGCGAGACCCGGCGAGGAGAAGGTCATGTCGGACGAGGAGATCGACATCGCGGCGATCGAAAAGCGGATGGACGGGGCGCTGACCTCGCTCCGGACCGAATTTGCGTCGCTGCGCACCGGACGGGCGTCGGCGGCGATGCTCGATCCCATCACCGTGGAAGCGTACGGGTCGACGATGCCGCTCAACCAGCTCGGCACGATCACCGTTCCGGACGCGCGGATGGTGCTGGTCAACGTCTGGGACAAGGCGCTGGTCAACACCGTCGACAAGGCGATCCGCAACTCGGGCCTCGGGATCAACCCGCAGATGGACGGCACCATCCTGCGGCTGCCGATCCCCGACCTCAACGAGGAGCGCCGGCGCGAGCTCGCCAAGGTCGCCGGGAACTACGCCGAGCACGCGCGGATCGCGGTCAGGAACGTGCGCCGCGACGGCATGGACCAGCTCAAGCGCGCCAGGAACGACGGCATGGCCGAGGACGACGAAAAGCTCTGGCACGACGAGATCCAGGAGCTGACCGATGCGGCGATCCGCAAGATCGACGCCGCCCTGAATTCCAAGCAAGAAGAGATCATGCAGGTCTGAGGCATCCGCTGCATCGGGCGGCACGAGGGTAGATTAGGATGTACATCGATTCGAGGCCGGGTCCTCAGCATGTCGCCATCATCATGGATGGGAACGGCCGCTGGGCGACGAGCCGCGGCCTGCCTCGGCTGGCCGGCCACAAGCGCGGCGCCGACCGGGTGCGCGAGATCGTGGAGAGCTGCCCCGATCTCGCGATCAGCCACCTGACGCTCTTCGCCTTTTCCACCGAGAACTGGAAGCGGCCCGATGCCGAGGTCACCGGGCTGATGCGGCTTTTCCGCCGCTACATCAAGAAAGAAGGCGCCCGGCTCGTCGCCGAGGGGGTGCGGGTCCGCTTCATCGGCGGCCGCGAGCGGCTGGACGCCGACCTGCAGGCGCTCATGGGCGGCCTCGAGATCCAGACCGAGCCGAACGAGCGGCTGCACCTGACGGTCGCGATCAACTATGGCGGCCGGGACGAGATTCTGCGCGCGACCCGCCGCGTGGCCGAGGCGGTGCACGCCGGGCGGCTGCGCGCCGAAGAGATCACCCCCGAGACCATCGAGCAGCATCTCGACACCGCCGGACTTCCCGACCCCGACCTGATCCTGCGGACCTCGGGCGAGTTCCGGGTCTCGGGCTTTCTTCCCTGGCAGGCGGCCTACTCCGAGTTCGCCTTCGTCGAGACCCGCTGGCCCGATTTCACCGCCGAGATGTTCGCCGCCCAGGTCCGCGGCTACGGCACCCGCGAGCGACGGTTCGGCGCCGTCGCGCAATGACCCACCCGCGATGAGCGATGCCCGCCCGCGGCCGGTCCGCTTCGCCGACCTCGGCCGCCGCCTCGCCTCGGGAATCGTCCTCGCCGTCATCGCGCTGCTCGACCTCTGGGCCGGCGGCGCATGGGCGGCGGGCTTCCTCAGCGTCGTCCTGGCGCTGATGCTCTGGGAGTACCACCGCATGGTCACCGGCTCGGGCGCGATCGCCACCCCGAGCCTGGTGGTCCCGGTGGTGGCCGGGGTGGTCGCGCTCGCCGCCACCGCGGCCTCGGGTCCGCCCGCCGGCTTCGCCTGCCTCGCGGTCGGCGCGATCCTCGTCGCGGTCCTCGGCCGGCCGAAACCGCTCTGGCTTCTCGGCGGCTTTCTCTACATGACGCTGGCGATGGGCGCGCTCGTCGTGCTGCGCGCCAAGGAGCCCGAGGGCGTGCTCCTGATCCTCTGGCTGGTGATCGTGGTCGTGGCCGCCGACGTCGGCGCCTACTTCGTCGGCCGCCGCGTGGGCGGGCGCAAGCTCTGGCCCGCCGTGAGCCCCGGCAAGACCTGGTCGGGCGCCTTCGGCGGCCTCGCCGCCGCCGGCCTCGTCGGCATCCTCTTCGCCTGGCTCGTGGTCGGCTGGCACCCCATCCGCATCGGGCTGCTCAGCCTCGGCATCGCGGTCTGCTCGCAGCTCGGCGACCTGCTCGAGTCCGGGGTCAAGCGCCGCTTCGGGGTCAAGGACGCGAGCCGGCTGATCCCGGGCCACGGCGGCGTGATGGACCGGCTCGACGGGGTGATGGGCGGCGTGTGGTTCTTCGCGATCTGCGACGCCATCGGGCTCAGCACCTATACCAGCTGACATGCGGCGGCGGATCAGCATCTTCGGCGCCACCGGCTCGGTCGGCAGCAACACCGTCTCGCTGCTGCAGGCGCAGGGCGGCGCTGCCGCCTACGAGGTCGTCGCGCTGACCGGTGCAAATAACGTCGCGCGCCTCGCCGAGCAGGCGCGCACGCTCGGCGCGCGCCTCGCCGTCACCAGCGTCCCCGACCGGCTCGCCGCGCTCGAGGCGGCGCTCGCCGGCAGCGGCGTCACCGCCGCCGCCGGTCCCGAGGCGATCGTCGCCGCCGCCGCCGAGCCGGTGGACTGGGCGATGTCGGCGATCGTCGGCGCCGCCGGCCTCGCCCCCAGCCTCGGCCTCGCCCGCCACGGCGGGGTGCTGGCGCTCGCCAACAAGGAGAGCCTGGTCTGCGCCGGCGACCTGCTCCGGCGCACCTGCGACGCGCACGGCACCCGGCTGATCCCGGTCGACAGCGAGCACAGCGCCATCTTCCAGGTGCTGCACGGCGGGCGCGTCGCCGAGGTCGACCGCCTCATCCTCACCGCGTCCGGCGGCCCGTTCCGCGACTGGAGCCGGAGCCGGATGGCGACCGCCACCCCGAAGCAGGCGCGCACGCATCCCAACTGGGACATGGGCGAGCGCATCTCGATCGACAGCGCCAGCATGTTCAACAAGGCGCTCGAGGTCATCGAGGCCCGCGCGCTCTTCGACGTTAACCCCGACCGCATCGAGGTGCTGGTGCATCCGCAGTCGATCGTGCATTCCATGGTGGGGTTCCGCGACGGCTCGCTGCTCGCGCAGCTCGGCCCCTCGGACATGCGCGGTCCGATCGGCTACGCGCTCAACTGGCCGGAACGCCGCGCGCTGCCGGTCGCGCGGCTGGACTTCGCGGCCCTCGGCCGGCTCGACTTCGCGCCGGCGGATCCGCGGCGGTTTCCCGCGCTCCGGCTGGCGCGGGAGGTGCTGGCGCTCGGGGGGCTGGCCGGGACGGTGTTCAACGCGGCCAAGGAGGTCGCTCTCGATGCCTTCATCGCCCGGGCGATCGGGTTTCTTGACATGGCGGTGCTCGTGGAACATGTGCTTGAAAAACTCGGACCCGAGGCCGCGGGCTTCGGCCCCGGCTACGATCTCGAGACGGTGACCGCCCTCGACGCTGCGGCGCGACGCCTCGGCGAGGTCTGGGTCACGGCTTTCAGCGAACGCTAGGCAGAACAGGCATGGACGCAATCTCCGGCATTCCCATCTTCGGGGGCTTTCTCTCCTCGGTGCTGCCGTTTCTCGTGGTGCTCGGCATCGTGGTCTTCGTGCACGAGTTCGGGCACTACATCGTCGCCCGCTGGTGCGGCATCCGCTCCGAGGTGTTCTCGATCGGCTTCGGCCCGGTGCTCTGGGCGCGCCGGGACCGCCGTGGCACGCTCTGGCAGGTCGCCGCCCTCCCGCTCGGGGGCTACGTCAAGTACGTGGGCGACGCCGACGGGGCCAGCCGCACCGACGCCGCGGCCCTCGACCGCATGACCGCCGAAGACCGCGCGCACAGCTTCCACGGCGCGGCGGTCTGGAAGCGGATGCTGGCGGTCCTCGCCGGTCCCGTCTTCAACTTCCTGCTCACCATCGTGGTCTTCACCGGCCTCGCGCTCTGGCAGGGCGTGCCGACCGAGCGGCCGACGATCGGCTCGATCGAGGCGCTGCCGGACGTCGAGCAGCCGCTCCGCGCGGGCGACGTGATCCTCGCCGTCGACGGCAAGCCGGTCGCGGGCTTCGAGGATTTCTACCAGGCGGCGCTCGACATGCCGGCACCGGGGCCGATGCAGGTCCGCGTCGACCGCGACGGCCAGACGCTCGACCTCACCGTCCCCTACGCCCTGCCGCCGCTGGTGCAGGGCGTCGAGCCGCTGTCGCCGGCGAGCACCGCCGGGCTCAGGGCGGGCGACCTGATCCTCGAGGCCGACGGCAAGCCGCTCGGCTCGTTCGATGCGCTGCGCCAGGCGGTGCTCGCCTCGGACGGCCGCACCATCCCGCTGACCATCTGGCGCGACGGCGCCACGGTCGCGCTCAGCATCACGCCCAAGGAGCGCGACACCGAGAACGACCAGGGCGGCTTCGAGCGCCGGGTGATGATCGGGGTGGCCGGCGCACCGCTCTACGTCCCGGCGACGGTGACGCCCGCGCCCTGGACCGCGGTCGGCTACGGCGTCGCGCGGATGGCGTCGGTGATCACCCAGTCGGTGCACGGCCTCGCCAGCATCGTGACCGGCGCGATCAGCCCCGACAATCTGCAAGGCCCGCTCGGCATCGCGCAGATCTCCTCGGAGACCGCCGCGCAGGGGCTGGTCAGCTTCATCGCGCTGATCGGGATCATCTCGACCGCGATCGGCTTTCTCAACCTCTTCCCGATTCCGATCCTCGACGGCGGCCATTTCACCGCCTTCCTGATCGAGGCGCTTCGCGGCCGGCCGCCGAGTCCCGCGGTGATGCAGGTCGCCATGTCGATAGGTCTTGGCTTGATACTGCTACTGATGGTATTCGCTACCTACAACGACATCATGCGAATGGTGAGTTGACAAGCAGGGCGGCGAACCGCCCGCGAGCAGAGGGGCATGAGGCCGATGGGGCAGCGGCAGTGGACTCGGGGATTCTCCCGACTGATCCTTGTCATCCTTCTGTTGGTCGCGCTCCTTCCATCCTCGCTCGCTCTCGCCCAGGGCACCGCGGTCTTCAGCCGCATCGACGTCGCGGGCAACCAGCGCATCGAGGCGGACTCGATCCGCGCCTTCGCCGGCATCGAGCCCGGCCAGGCGGTCACGCCTGAGCAGCTGAACCTCGCGGTGCGCAAGCTCTTCGACACCGGACTTTTCCAGGACGTCCAGGTGCTGCCGGAGGCCGGACGGCTCGTCATCACCGTGGTCGAGAACCCGACGATCAACCAGATCGCCTTCGAGGGCAACGACGCCCTCGACGACGACAAGCTCAACGAGGTCGTCCAGCTCCGCCCGCGGCTCGCCTACTCGGTGGCGGCGGCCGAGGCCGACGCCCAGCGGATCATCGAGGCCTACCGCGCGCAGGGCCGCTACGCCGCCTCGGTCGAGCCGGTGATCATCCGACTGCCCGAGAACCGCGTCGATCTCGTCTTCCAGATCTCCGAGGGCCGCAAGGTCGGCGTCCAGCAGATCAGCTTTCTCGGCAACCACGTCTTCTCCGACCGCAGGCTTCGGCGCGTCATCCACACCAGCCAGAACAACCTGTTCAGCTTCATCATCGGCAACAACACCTACGATGCCGACCGGCTCGAGGCCGACAAGGAGGCGCTGCGCCAGTTCTACCTCCAGCGCGGCTACATCGACTTCCGCGTGCTCTCGGCCACCGCCGACCTCGCGCGCGAGCGCACGGGCTTCTTTCTCTCGTTCACCCTTTCCGAGGGCGACCGCTACAACTTCGGCAAGATCAGCGTCAGCTCATCGATCCCGAGCCTGAACGCCACGGAGTTCCAGGCGCTGGCGGCTCCGGTCACCGGCGGCGGGGTCTACAACGTCAAGCTCGTCGACCGCGTCGTGCAGCGGATGACCTACCAGGCCGGCCAGGCCGGCTACGCCTTCGCCGAGATCCAGCCGCAGGTGACCAAGAACGCCGCCACCCACACCGTCGACATCAATTTCCAGCTCGTCGAGGGGCAGCGCGTCTTCATCGAGCGGATCGACATCTCCGGCAACACCCGCACGCTCGACCGGGTGATCCGGCGGCAGTTCCACGTCGTCGAGGGCGACGCCTTCAACGCCCGCGAAATCCGCGACGCCGAAGACCGCATCAAGGGGCTCGGCTATTTCAAGAACGCTGCCGTCAACGTCCGGCCCGGCACCGACCCCAGCCATGCGCTGGTCGACGTGCAGGTCGAGGAGCAGCCGACGGGCAGCCTCAGCCTCGGCGGCGCCTTCTCCTCGAACGAAGGCCTCAGCGCCCAGGTCAGCCTCACCGAGCGCAATTTTCTCGGCCGCGGCCAGACCGTCAGCGCCACCGTCACCGGCGGCAAGCAGTTCGCCAACTACGAGCTCGGCTTCGTCGAGCCGGCGCTCTTTGACCGCGACCTGCTCGCGGGAGGCCGAATTTTCTACCGGCAGAACAACTTCTCGGAGCAGTCCTTCCAGACCACCAGCTACGGCGTCGAGCCGCGCATCGGCTTCCCGCTCAGCGAGAACGGCCGGCTGACGCTGCGCTACCACCTGTCGAACGACGACATCTACAACGTCCAGGACAGCTCGTCACAGATCATTCGCGACGAGCAGGGAGCCAAGACCACCTCGGCGATCGCCGCGACCTATACCTACGACCGCCGCAACTCGGTGGTCGATCCGACCGCCGGCTTCATCCTGACGCTGAACCAGGAATTCGCCGGCCTCGGCGGCGACGTCACCCATTCCAAGACTTCGGGCACCGCGCGTGCCTACACCAGCTTCTTCGACGAGGAACTGGTGATGTCGGCCGAGCTCGAGGGCGGCATGATCTTCTCCGACCAGGGCACCCGCATCACCGACCGCTTCAGCACCGGCGGCGACAGCTTCCGCGGCTTCGCCCGCAACGGCATCGGCCCGCGCGACTACTGCGACGTGCCCGATTGCGGCTTCAACGGCGCGCCGAACACCGCGAACGTCGACGAGGCGGTGGGCGGCAACTTCTACAGCGTGCTCCGGCTCGACGCGAGCTTCCCGATCGGCATCCCGCAAGAGTACGGCGTCTACGGCGGCGTCTTCGCCGACGCGGGCTCGCTCTGGGGCCTCGACAACACCGCCGGCAGCATGGGCACGGTCGATGACGCTTTCCACCTGCGTTCCGCCGTCGGCATCAGCCTCTTCGTCGACACCCCCTTCGCGCCCCTGCGCTTCAACTACGCGATTCCCATCCAGAAGCAGCCCCATGACGTCGTCGAGCGCTTCCGCTTCACCGTCCAGACCCGCTTCTGACCGCGGGCCGGCCCGACCGGCGCAGGCGCTCTGGCCCGTCGGGCTCGCGGTCGGGCTTGCGGTCGGGCTCGCGGCATTCGCCGGCGCCGCGGCCGCTCAGGAGCAGCCCGCCATCCGGTTCCCGACGCCGCCACCGCGCCAGCAGCCGGCGCCGACGGCAGCGGACCCCCTGCCCTTCCTCTTCATCAATCAGGAGCAGATCCTGACCGGCTCGAAGTCCGGCCAGGCGCTGCTTGCCGACGAGGACCGCCAGCGCGACGCGATGCGCGCGGAGTCGCGGTCACTCGACGCCTCCTTCGAGGAAGAGGAGAGCCGGCTCACCGAGCAGCGCCCGAAGATGCCGCCGACGGAGTTCCGCAAGCTCAGCGACGCCTTCGACGCGCGGGTGGTCAAGGCGCGCCGCGACCAGGACGAGCGCGCCAACGCTCTCGCGCAGCAGTTTGACCAGGCCCACCGACAGTTCTACGCTCAGGTCGCACCGATCCTGGTGATGCTGATGGACCGCTACGGCGCCAAGGCGATCTTCGACGAGAACAGCGTGCTGCTCGCCGACCAGTCGCTCAACATCACCCAGGCCGTGATCGCGGAGATCGACGCCCGCGCGGCAACGACCGCACCCGAGGGCGCTTCTCCGGCCCCGGCGCCCCGGGAGACGGATCCCGCGGCGCCCGGCGCCGGCGCGGTCCCGACCCCGGCGGCTCCCGGAGCGGATGGGAACGACGGAGGAGAATGAGATGGGGCTGGTGATCGACCCGGGGCTGCCGATGGCCGACATCGGCACCATCAAGCGGATGATCCCCCACCGCTATCCGTTCCTGCTGATCGACCGGGTGGTGAACATCGCGCTCAACGCGAGTGCCGTCGGCCTCAAGAACGTCACCGTCAACGAACCGCACTTCCAGGGCCACTTCCCGGTGATGCCGGTGATGCCGGGCGTGCTCATCGTCGAGGCGATGGCGCAGACCTCGGCGGTCCTCGTCGTGCAGACGCTCGACCTCATCGACAAGGACCTGCTCGTCTACTTCATGAGCATCGACTCCGCCAAGTTCCGCCGCGTCGTCCAGCCCGGCGACACGCTCGAGCTGCACGTCGCCGTCCAGCGCGGCCGCGGCAAGATCTGGAAGTTCCGCGGCGAGGCCAGGGTCGGCGACACCCTCTGCGCCGAGGCCGAGTTCGCGGCGATGATCCTCTCCCACGAAGAGGCCAACGCGAAAGGCTGACCCCGCATGGCGACTGACCCGACGGCCGAGGTCCACCCGACCGCCGTGATCGAAGACGGCGCCGAGATCGGCGCGGGCTGCCGCGTCGGCCCCTACTGCGTGCTCGGCCCGCAGGTGGCGCTCGGCCCCGGCGTCGTGCTCCACAGCCACGTCGCCGTCGCCGGCCGCACCCGCATCGGCGAGGCCACCACCGTCTTTCCCTTCGCCTCGCTCGGCCACATCCCGCAGGACCTCAAGTTCCACGGCGAGGACACCGAACTCGTCATCGGCGCCCGCAACACCATCCGCGAGCACGTCACGATGAACCCCGGCACCGCCGGCGGCGGCGGCATCACCGCGGTCGGCGACGACAACCTCTTCATGATGGCCACCCACGTCGCGCACGACTGCCGCATCGGCAATCACGTCATCATGGCCAACAACGCCACCCTCGGCGGCCACGTCGTCGTCGAGGACTTCGTCATCATCGGCGGCCTCGCGGGCATCCACCAGTTCGTCCGCCTCGGCCGCGGCGCGATGATCGGCGGCCTCGCCGGCGTCGTCGCCGACGTCATCCCCTACGGCTCGGTGATGGGCGAGCGCGCGCATCTCGCCGGCCTCAACCTCGTCGGCCTCAGGCGCCGCGGCGCCGAGCGCGACGCCATCAACGGCCTGCGCGCCGCCTTCGAGGCGATGTTCGCCGGCGAGGGAACGCTGCAGGACCGCGTCCGCCGCGCCGCCGAGGCGCACCCGGGCAACCCGCTGGTCGGCGAGATCGCCGACTTCGTCACCGCGGAGTCGTCGCGCTCCTTCACCGTCCCCGGCGGCTGACCTCCGGTGCCCGTGCCCGTGCCCGGACCCGCGCCCGGACCCGGCCTCGCCATCGTCGCCGGCCGGGGCGAGCTTCCCCGGCTCATCGCCGCGGACTGCGCCGCCCGCGGCCGCCCCTACCGCGTCGTCGCCTTCGACGGCGTGCCGCTCGACTGGGCCGCCGGCCAGCCGCTGCTCCGCGCCCGCTTCGAGAAGCCCGGCCGCCTCTTCGCCGACCTGCGCGCCGCCGGCGTCGGCGAGGTGGTCTTCGCCGGCGGGATGGCCCGCCCGCCGCTCCGCCTGCTCGCCTTCGATCTCAAGATGCTCCGCCTCGCGCCCCGCCTGCTTCCGGGCCTGCGCCGCGGCGACGACGCGACGCTGCGGCTGATCGCCGGCATCTTCGAGGCCGAGGGCTTCACCATCCGCGCGCCGCACGACTTTCTCGCCGACCTCATCGCCCCCGCGGGCGTCCTCGGCCGGGCGCAGCCCTCCGCCACCGACCGCAGCGACGCCGCCCGCGCCGCCGCGATCGTCGCCGCCCTCGGGCTCGCCGACGTCGGCCAGGCCGCGGTGGTCGCCGACGGCATCTGCCTCGGGCTCGAATCGATCCAGGGCACCGACGCCCTCCTCGACTTCGTCGCCGCGACGCCCGCCGCCCTCCGCCCCGCCCGCGCCCGCGGCGTCCTCTACAAGGCGCCCAAGCCCGGCCAGGACCGCCGGCTCGACCTGCCGGCGATCGGTCCCGGCACCCTCGAGCGCGCCGCCGCCGCCGGCCTCGCCGGGGTGGTCGTGCAGGCCGGCGGGGCGATGATCCTTGGCTTGCCCGCCACCGTCGCCGCCGCCGACGCCGCCGGCCTCTTTCTCTGGGCGCGCGAGGCCGGCGCATGACCGGCCTCGAGATCGAGGATCTCTCGCTGGCGATCCACGGCCTGCCGATCCTCCACCACGTCGCAATGTCGGCAGCACCCGGCGAGGTCCTCGGCGTGATCGGCGAAAGCGGCTCGGGCAAATCGATGACCGCGCTCGCGGTGATGCAGCTCCTGCCCCCCGGCGCCACCGCCGCCGGCCGCGTCTCGCTCGACGGCACCGACCTGCTGGCGCTCGACGAGCGCGAGATGTGCCGGGTCCGCGGCCGCGACGTCGGCATGATCTTCCAGGAACCGATGACGGCGCTCAACCCGCTGCAGACGATCGGCGCCCAGGTCGCCGAGACCGTCCGCATCCACGCCCGGGCTCCCCGCGCCGAGGCGCGTGCCCTCGCCGCCGCCACCCTCGAACGCGTCGGCCTGCCCGCCGCCCGCTTCCCGCTCTCGCGCTACCCGCACGAGCTCTCGGGCGGCCAGCGGCAGCGGGTCGGCATCGCGATGGCGATCGCGCTTCGACCGCGGCTCCTGATCGCCGACGAGCCCACGTCGGCGCTCGACGTCACCACGCAGGCGCAGGTGCTCACCCTGCTCCGCCGCCTCGTCGACGAGGACGGCATGGCGCTGATGCTGATTACCCACGACCTCGCCGTCGTCGCCGACGCCGCTGATCGCCTCGCGATCATGCACCGCGGCCGCGTCGTCGAGGGCGGCCCCACCTCCAGCGTCCTCGGCGAGATGCGCCACCCGTACACGCGCGCGCTCTTCGCCGCCTCCACCCACCAGCCGGCCCGCGCCAGGCCCGCCGCGCGCCCGCCGCTCCTCGCGGTCGACAACGTCGTGCGCGAATACCCCGCCGGCGGCCGCGGGCTCTTCGGCCGGCGCGAGACCTTCGCTGCGGTGCGCGGGGTCGGCTTCACCGTCGCCGCGGGCGAAAGCGTCGGCCTCGTCGGCGAGAGCGGCTGCGGCAAGTCCACCCTCGCCCGCGCCATCCTCGGCCTCGAACCGGTGCAGGGCGGCAGCATCCGCATCGACGGCACCGCGATCGACGCGGGCGCACGCATGCCGCGCGCGGTCCGGGCGAAGCTGCAGGCGGTGTTCCAGGACCCCTACGGCAGCTTCAACCCGCGCCACCGCGTCGCGCGGCTGGTCGCCGAGCCCCTCTACCTCGTGGATCGCCCGCCGCGCGGCGCCGCGCTGCGGCGGGCGATCGGCTCGGCGCTCTCCGACGTGGGCCTTGTGCCCGAGGACGCCGGAAAATTCATCCACGAGTTCTCCGGCGGCCAGCGCCAGCGCATCGCCCTCGCCCGGGCGCTGCTGATCCGCCCGAAGCTGATCGTCCTCGACGAGCCGGTCTCCGCCCTCGACGTGCAGGTGCGCGCACAGGTGCTCGACCTTCTCGCCGAGCTCCGGGCCCGGCACGGGCTCGCCTACCTCTTCATCAGCCACGACCTCGGCGTGGTGCGCGGGATCACCGACCGGGTGATGGTGATGCGCGCCGGCGAAATCGTCGAGGCCGGCCCGACCGAGGCGGTCTTCACCGCCCCGCGGCACCCGTATACCCGCGAGCTCCTCGCCGCGACCCCGGTGCTGGAGTCCGTCGCATGACCCGCGGCGACTGCCTGATCGACGGCGCATGGCTCCCTGCCGAATCCGGCGCGACGCTTGCCGCCATCGACCCCTCCGACGGCCAGGAGATCGGCCGCATCGCCCGCGGCGGCCCGCCCGACATCGACGCCGCCGTCGCCGCCGCCCGCGCCGCCACCACCGGCCCCTGGGGCCGCGCCACCGCCGCCGAGCGCGGCCGGCTCCTCGCCGCCGTCGGCCGCGTCGTCGAGGCTCACGCCGAAGAGCTCGCGCGCCTCGAGGCGCGCGACGTCGGCAAGCCGCTAAGCCAAGCCCGCGCCGACGCCCGCGCCCTCGCCCGCTACCTCGAGTTCTACGCCGGCGCCGCCGACAAGATCGGGGGCGCCACCATCCCCTACCTCGCCGGCTACACCGTCTACACCCTGCGCGAGCCGCACGGCGTCACCGGCCATGTCATCCCCTGGAACTACCCGATGCAGATCGTCGGGCGGTCGGTGGTCGGTGCCCTCGCCGCCGGCAACGCCTGCGTGCTGAAGCCCGCCGAGGAGGCGAGCCTGACCGCGCTGCGTTTCGCCGCCCTCGCCACCGAGGCGGGCCTGCCGCCCGGTGCGCTCAACGTCGTCCCCGGCCTCGGCGAGGAGGCCGGTGCCGCCCTCGCCGCCCATCCCGGCATCGACCACCTCTCCTTCACCGGCTCGCTCGCCGTCGGCCGCCGGGTGCAGGCCGCCGCCGCCGCCAACGTCGTCCCGGTCACGCTCGAGCTCGGCGGCAAGTCGCCCGAGCTCGTCTTCGACGACGCCGACCTCGGCGCGGCCCTGCCCTTCCTGGTGAACCCGGGGATCCAGAACGCCGGCCAGACCTGCTCGGCCGCCTCGCGCATCCTCGTCCAGCGCGGCATCTACGACCGCGTCGTCGCCGCCATGGGCGCGCGCTACGACGCGCTTCGCGCCGGACCCGCGATCGACGACCTCGATCTCGGCCCGCTGATCTCGCTGCGCCAGCGCGCGCTCGTCGAGGGCTTCCTCGCCCGCGGCCTCGACCTCGCCGTCGCCGGCCGCGGGCGGGTGATCGAGACGGCGCCCGCCGGCGGCAACTACGTCGCGCCGCTCCTGCTCGCCGACACCCCGCCCGAGCATCTGCTGGCGCGGGAGGAAATCTTCGGCCCGGTGCAGGTGGTGATCCCCTTCGCCGACGAGGACGAGGCCGTCGCCATCGCCAACGGCACCGGCTACGGGCTCGTCGCCGCGGTCTGGACCCGCGACGGCGCCCGCGCCCTGCGCCTCGCCCGCCGCCTGCGCGCCGGGCAGGTCTTTCTCAACAACTATGGCGCCGGCGGCGGCGTCGAGCTCCCCTTCGGCGGCACCGGCCTTTCCGGCCACGGCCGCGAGAAAGGCATGGAAGCGCTCCTCGGCTTCACCCGCCTCAAGACCGTCGCGGCCTTCCACGGCTGACCCGCGAAATGTCGGAAGTCGTTTAAATTCGGTAAATTCTGAAAGGTTAAAATCATTATATTTCAGTGACTTGCTTACATGCTCGCACGCGAGCAGTGCGAGCAGAACCCTCCCGGCCGCCGGCGTTCTCTGCTATCGTGCGGCCATGGAGCCCAGCCCCAGCCTGTGCCGCGACTGCCTCGCCGCCTTCGACGGCCCGGGCCGCTGCCCGGCCTGCCGCAGCCCGCGCACCGTCGCCCATCCCGAGCTGCGCACGCTCTCGCGTGGCGCATCTCGACTGCGACGCCTTCTATGCTTCGGTCGAGAAGCGCGACGACCCCACGCTGCGCGACCTGCCGCTGATCGTCGGCGGCGGCCGCCGCGGCGTCGTCTCCACCGCCTGCTACATCGCCCGCATCCGCGGCGTGCGCTCGGCGATGCCGATGTTCCAGGCGTTGAAGCTCTGCCCCAACGCGGTGGTGGTGTCCCCGCGTATGCAGCGCTACGTCGAGGTCTCCCGCCTCATCCGCGCGATGATGACCGAGCTCACCCCGCTGGTCGAGCCGCTCTCGCTCGACGAGGCCTTCCTCGACCTCACCGGCACCGAGCGGCTGCACCTCGCCCCGCCGGCCGTCCTCCTCGCCCGCCTGCAGCGGCGGATCGAGGCCGAGCTCGGCGTCACCGCCTCGGTCGGCCTCTCGCACAACAAGTTCCTCGCCAAGGTCGCCTCCGAGCGCGAGAAGCCCCGCGGCTTCTCCGTCATCGGCCGTGCCGAGACGCTCGCCTTCCTCGGCCCGCAGCCGGTCGGCATCATCTGGGGCGTCGGCCAATCCGCGGTGAAGGCCCTCGAGCGCGACGGCATCCGCACCATCGCCGACCTGCGCGGCCGCGACCGCCGCAGTCTGATCCATCGCTTCGGCAGTCTCGGCGACCGGCTCTGGCGCCTCGCCCACGGCGAGGACGCCCGCCCCGTGTCCGCCGACCATGCATTGAAGACGATCTCGCACGAGACCACGTTCGCCGAGGACACGGCGGAGATCGAGGTCCTGCGCCGGCAGCTTTGGGGCCTTGCGGAGCAGGTTTCGGCGCGGGCGAAGGGGCTCGGGCTGGAAGGCGGGGTGGTCACGCTCAAGCTCAAGCGCGCCGATCACAGGCTGGTGACCCGGCGTCAATCGATCGACGTTCCGACCCGGATGGCCGATCGAATCTACCGCATCGCCCTGCCGATGCTGCGCCGCGACATTGGCGAGGGGCCGTTTCGGCTGATCGGCGTTGGGCTTGCCGGCTTGGTCCCGGCCGGCGAATTCGAGCTCGCGCCCGACCTGGCCGATCCCGACTCGTTCCGAAGGCTCGCCGCCGAGGCTGCGTCTGATCGGATTCGCGCCAAGTTCGGCCGGGAATCGATCCGTCTCGGACGGTCCCTGCGCTGAATCCGCGCACCCCCCTGGAGGGTCGATGTTTTTTTAGTCACAAATCCGAAAATTGCCGCGCCGTTATGGGAAAAACCGCGCGTGGTGGTTGACTATGTTGCGCCGCGGCATAAAGTCAGACCCGTGATGCGTTGCATCATACACGCCCTACGGGCGTTTCCTCCCTAAACTTGGGCCGTGCCTCGTGCACGGCCTCTTTTTTTGAGGCCGGCCCCCGAGAGCGCCGCAAAGCAGGGATTTGCGCGAAATTCACCGCGCGCATCGCAGGTAAAACCCATGCACCCCTTTGCAAGGCGTCCGGCCGGAAGACGGCAGGTCGCACCCGCCGCGGCCATTCGGGTCACAGGACTGAGGTGATGCCGCCGTCGACGTAGAGGATGTGCCCGGTCACGAAGCTCGCGGCGTCGGAGGCGAGGAAGATCGCGGCACCGGCGAGTTCCTCGACGTCGCCCCAGCGGCCGAGCGGGGTGCGGACGGTCAGCCATTGCGAGAAGTCCTCGTTGGCGACCAGCGCGGCGTTGAGCTCGGTGCGGAAGTAGCCGGGGCCGATGCCGTTGACGCGGATGCCGTACTTGCCCCATTCGCCGGCCATGCCCTTGGTCAGCATCTTCAGCGCGCCCTTCGACGCAGTGTAGGGGGTGATGCCGGGGCGGGCGAGCTCGCTCTGCACCGAGCAGATGTTGATGATCGAGCCCTTGCCGCGCGGGATCATCGCGCCGGCCGACCGCCTGGCCGACGAAGAAGGCGCTGTCGAGGTTGGTGCGCATCAACCGCGACCAGTCGGCGACGGCGAAATCCTCGAACGGGGTGCGGTGCTGCATCCCGGCGTTGTTGACGAGAATCGCGATCGGGCCGACCTCGCGCTCGACCCCGGCGACCGCGGCGGTGACCGCATCGGGCTCGGTGACGTCGAAGGCGGCGATTGCCGGGGCCGGCAGCCCTTCGCCGGCGAGTTCGGCCGCGACGCCGGCGAGCTGGTCGGCGTTGCGGCCGTTCAGGACCACACGCGCCCCGGCCTGTGCCAGCCCGCGGGCGATGGCGAGGCCGATGCCGCGGCCGGAGCCGGTGACGAGCGCGATGCGGCCGGTGAGATCGAAGCGGGCGGCGGTCATGCCGGGACGCCGTCGAAGGCGAGCTGTACCTTCATCGAGCGGCGCTTGTCGGCGGCGAGATCGAAGGCGGCGGTGGCTTCGGCGAGCGGGAGCGTCGCGGTGAGGAGCGGGGCGGTGTCGATCGAGCCGTCGGAGATGGCGGCGACGGCGGTGGCGAACTCGTCGATGAAGCGGAAGGTGCCGCGCAGGGTGATCTCACGCGAGACGAGCCGCCAGATCGGGATCTCGGCCTGGCCGGCCTGGCCGATCTGCACGATCGTGCCGCAGGCGCCGACGAGATCCAGCGCCGCCGCGACCGCGGCGGGGCTGCCGGAGGCCTCGAAGACGACGTCGAAGGGGCGTGCGGCCAGCGCCTCGGGCTGGCTTGCTATATTGACAACGTGTCAGCGCCCATGCGGCGGGCGTAGGCGAGTGGCTCTTCGATCACGTCGGAAGCGACGATCTCGGCCGCACCGGCGCGCCGGGCGGCGGCGACGGTGAGGACGCCGATCGGGCCGGCGCCGCTGACCAGCACGCGCTTGCCCTCAATGCCTCCCGCCTGGTTCACCGCGTGCAGACAGACCGCGAGCGGCTCTGCGAAGGCGGCAGCGGCGACCGACACGCCGGGGCCGGCGGCGACCACCTGGGCGCGTGGCACCCGCATCGCCTCGCGGAAGCCGCCCTCGACGTGCGGGTCGCGCATCGCGCTGCCGAGAAAGCGCATCTCCGGGCAATGGTTGGCGAGACCGGCGCGGCACATCTCGCAGACACCGCAGGGGCGGCTCGGGTTGACCGCGACCACGGTGCCGGTCGGGAGGTCGTCGACGCCTTCGCCCACCGCCGTGACGACTCCGGCGATTTCGTGGCCGAGGATCATCGGCTGCTTCAGCCGCACCGCGCCGAAGCCGCCGTGCAGATAGTAGTGCAGGTCGCTGCCGCAGATGCCGCCCGCGCCCATCCGGACCAGCACCTCGCCGGGGCCGGGAAGGCCCACCGGGTCGCAATCCTCCACCCGGAGGTCATGGGGGGCGTAGAGGCGTGCGGCGAGCATCGGGGGTCGTCCTTTCCAGATCGGCGGCATCGTGGCCGGTCTCGCGAGGAAATCCAAGTGTCGGTCTGCGCGCCGGTTCCCGCCGAAGCCGCTCGGCCCAGAGCAGGCTGATGCGGTCGGCCATTCTCGCCGTCCCCACGATTGCCGTCTCGGCGATGTGCGGATCGCGGCCCAGTGCCGTCAGGATCCCAGCCAGCGCGCGCCTCGGATCAGCGGTCAACGCCTCGTAGGTCAGCCGCCGGGGCTCGATACCGGCGCTCCGGAAGAAATTGGTCCAGGCCGCGTCGTGGGCCACGAGTTCCTTCTCGCGCGCAGCGATGCGCGCGCCGTCGAAGGTGACAGCGCACGGCTCTTCCACGCCCTCGATCACCGAACCATCGGGCGCGCGATGCCAGAGGCCGCTTTGCTCAGCCCGGACCAGCGATATGGCCTGGGCGAGCTTGTTCAGCCGCGAGAGGTGGATGTAGAGCGTCGGCCCGAACGCGGCCTCGAACCTCGACGGGAAGTCCGCCGGCGACACTCCCCCGAGGCGTCGCGCCGCGTCGGCGACGCTGCCCCACATCAGGCGGAGCCCGAAGATGCCGGTATCGCCGCTGCCTTCCCGACGCATGGCCGCGAGATAGGCCCGGTCGAACCCGGCCTCGTCCGGGCCCGACGGAAGCGGGATGCCCCAGTCGGCGGCATGCTCGGCGATGCTCTCCCGCCGGAGGAAGGATGCAGGGCACCCGGCGGCGCCGGTCCCTGCCAGCAGGCGGCAGAGGAGCGTGCTGCCGGTTCGGGGCGTGCCGGCGATAACGTAGGATGCGACCTGCGCCATTCCGCCTTCTCGCGTCAGTGCGCGCCGGCGGCCGGCTCGCCCTCGGCGGTCATGCCGGTGATGATGTTCTCCACCGCCTCGACCGAGGTGGTGCGGGGATCGACGTCGTTGGCGACGACGCGGCCGGCGCGCATCACCACGATGCGGTCGACCACCTGGAAGACGTGGTGGATGTTGTGGGCGATGAAGATGCAGGAATGGCCGGAGTTGCGCGCACCGCGGACGAAGTTGAGCACGCCCTGCGTCTCGGCGACGCCGAGGTTGTTGGTGGGCTCGTCGAGGATGATGAGGTCGCTCTCGAAGTGCATGGCGCGGGCGATGGCGACGGCCTGGCGCTCGCCGCCGGAGAGCGAGGCGATAGGGGTGTCGGGGGGGATCTCCTTCTCGATTCCGACCCGGCGCAGCAGGCCCGAGGCGACGCCGTTCATCTTTTCGGTGTCGAGCCGGCCAAGGAAGTTCGGCGGCCGCACCGGCTCTCGGCCCAGGAAGAGATTGCGCGCGATCGAGAGCTGGGTGACGAGGGCGCTGTCCTGGTAGATCGTCTCGATGCCGTAGTCGATGGCGTCGGTGGTCGAGTTGATCGCCGCCTTCTTGCCGCGGACGTAGATCTCGCCGCTGGTGATCGGCACCGCGCCGGAGAGCACCTTGATGAGGGTGGACTTTCCGGCGCCATTGTCGCCGAGCAGGCCGACGATCTCCTGCTCGCGGACGCGGAAGTTCACGTCCACGAGCGCCTGGATGCGGCCGTAGAACTTGGAGATATGCTCCATGCGGATCAGGTCTTCGGCCATCGCGTCAGGTCCCCGCGTGGTGGCGGCGTTCGAGCCAGGAGTGGAGCGCCATCATCCCGAGGATGATCGCGCCGATGAAGATGTTGTAGGCGAGGCCCGGCACGCCGATCAGCACGATGCCGTTGCGCATCACCCGCAGGATCAGGATGCCGATGACGGTGCCGAGGATGGTGCCGCGGCCGCCGGTCAGCACGGTGCCGCCGATCACCACCATCGCGATGACCTCGAGCTCGTAGCCGGTACCGCTGTTGGGGTTGGCGGCGGAGGTGCGGATCGAGGAGATCATCCCGGCGAGGGCCGCCATCGTCGCGGTCAGCATGAAGAGCAGGATCTTGGTGCGCTCGACCTTGACGCCGCGGGCGAGGGCGGCCTGCGGGTTGCCGCCGGAGGCCTGGATCCAGTTGCCGGCCTTGGTGCGGTTGAGCACGAAGCCGAGCGCGAGCGCCGCGGCGATGAACCAGAAGAGCGAGGCGTAGATGCGGAACGCGCCAACGTAGAAGTCGCCGACGAGGATGGTGGCGAGCCAGGTGCCGGCCGCGCTCCAGGTCCGCTGCGGGAAGCCGTCGGTGATGTAGAGCGCGGTGCCGCGCACCACGAGGAGCATGCCGAGGGTGACGAGGAAGGAAGGGATCTTCAGCCGGGTGACGAAGAGGCCGCTGAAGAGGCCGATGCCGGCGGCGACGACCATCGCGACGAGAAAGGCGGTGCCGAAACCGAGGATGCCGGTGTTGAAGAGCGTCCACATCAAGACCGGCGCGAAGCCGAAGACCGAGCCGACCGAGAGGTCGAACTCGCCGGCGGTCATCAGGAGCGTCATCGCCAGCGCGATCAGGCCGAGCTCGACGGTGAAGGTGAGGGTGTTGGAAATGTTGAGCGGCGAGAGAAACGCCGGGTTGATCGCGGTGAAGAAGGCGATCTCGGCCACGAGCAGCACGAGCGGGCCGAACTCCGGCATGGCGATGAAGCGTTGCAGCGGCGTACGAGGGGTCATGGCGCTTCCTGGCCGGTTGCGGAGCGGCAGGCGCGCCGGGAGGGGGACGGGGCGGTCAAGCGAGTTGCAGGCCGTGGCGCGTGCGCCAGGCCTCGAGCGTGACGACGCGGGCAGCCGGTTCGGCGAGCGCGACGTAGCTGTCGGGACGGATGAGGTAGGCCGCGTCGCGGGCGAGGCCGGCGCGTTCTTGGGGGTCGCCGAAGTCGAAGCGGTGGAGGGCGATGGCCTGCGAGTTGCACCATTCCGCGAGGTCGGGGCGCACGGTGCCGTAGACGTGGACCTGCCAGGCGATTTCCGACAGCGGCCCGTAGTTGTCGTCGGCGGCCACCCAGGGCAGGCGGTCGCCGCCCCGGACCTCGCCGGCCTTGCCCTCGCTGATCGGGCCGTCGTGGTAGCTGATCATCGTCTGCGACACCATGCGGAACATGTACTCGCGCATCGCCTCGATGCGAAAGACGGCCGGCGCGAAGAGCGGTGCGACGCGGGTGCGGACGAAGTCGGCGAAGGCGCCGTCGGCGGTGACGTAGCTGAAGATGCGGTCGGTGGTCTCGACGAGGCGCTGCGCGAAGGGCCGCCGCTCGGCCTCGTAGCTGTCGAGCAGGGCGTCGGGCGCCCTGCCCTGATGCACGGCGGCGAGCTTCCAGGCGAGGTTGATCGCGTCGCCGATGCCGGTGTTCATGCCCTGGCCGCCGGCGGGGCTGTGGACGTGGGCGGCGTCGCCGACGAGAAAGGCGCGCCCGCGGCGGTAGCGGTCGGTCACGCGGTGATGGACGCGGTAGGTGGAGAACCAGTTCACCCGTCCGACCTGAAGCCCGATGTCGGTGATCGCGCGGTGACTGACGTCCTCGAAGCGCAGAGCGGCGCGGCGCTCGCGGTCGGCTTCCTCGTCCTTCTCGGGGTCCTCGCTGCCGACGGTGCCGATCAGGCGGCCCTGGCCATGGTCGCTGTAGGCGAGCCAGGCGCAGAAGTCGTCGGTGTCGAGCGCGATGTTGACCTCGCCGTTCGCTGCCGGACCGGCGGCCTCGACGTCGGCGACGTAGAAGATCTTGGCGTAGGTCCCGCCGGGGAAGCCCGAGCCGATCTGGTGGCGGACGGGCGAGCGGGCGCCGTCGCAGCCTGCGAGCCAGGCGGCCTCGGCGGTGGTCTCGGTGCCGCCCGGGCCGCGCAGGCGGGCGGTGACGTGGTCCGGGGTTTCCTCGAAGTCGAGGAAGGTCGTGTCGCGCTCGACCTCGACGCCGAGGGCGGAGAGCCGCTCGACGAGGAAGCGTTCGTGGCGGTCCTGGGGGTAGACGAGCAGAAAGGGATAGGGGGTGAGCTCAGCGCCGGCGTCCCCGAAGGAGACGCGCGCCCGCCGCTTGCCGCCGGTCCAGAGGTTGAAGGCGGGGTTGCGGTAGCCGGCCGCCACCACGTCGTCGGCGAGGTCGAGCTGGCGGTAGAGCTCGAGCGTGCGCGCCTGCACCGCCATCGCGCGCGAGGCGGCGCCCGGGCCGGCCGTCTCGTCGACGATCCGGACCGTGAGGCCCTGGCTGGTCAGCCAGAGCGCCAGCACCAGCCCGGTCGGGCCAGCGCCGACGATCAGAACGTCGGCCCGCACGTCTGCTCGCATCGGGGTCCCCGCGCCGTCATCGATCGGGCCGGGCGATCGTCGTGCCCGGCCCGCGCTCCGTCTGCTACTTTCCCGACAGGATGTCGTCGTAGACCTGCGCGGTGTCCTTTTCGTAGAGCGCGCCGGTGATGACGTCGAAGCCCGCCGGGGTGCCACCCGCCTCCATGTTGGCGAGCGAGAGCGCGACGTAGCTCGTCGCCTGCGGGTCCTGCCACTGGGCGGCGTTGACGTAGCCGGTCAAGACCTCCTGAGTGGTGTCGAGCGAGTTGCCCCAGCCGACCACCGGGATCTCGCCGGCCTTGATGCCGACCTGGTCGAAGACGCGCTTGATCGAGCCGGTGACCAGATCGCCGAGGCCGATGATCGCCTTGATCTTGTCCTTGTTGGCGGTGAGATAGTCGGTCATCCGGGTGATGACCTCGCCCTGGTCGAGCGTCGCCTCGGTGATCTCGTAGGTGACGCCGGCGGGCTCGAGCACCGACTTGATGCCCTCTTCCTCCTGCACGCCGTAGGTCGCGCCGGGGATCTCGACCGGCATCCACACGAAGTCGCCCGACTTCACCAGGTTGTGGTCGACGAGGTACTGCGCCCAGTTCTTGCCGAAGGTGACGTTGTCGCCGCCGACGTAGGCGTCGAAGCTGGCGGTCGGGTCGGGGGTATTGAAGTTGATGATCGGGATGTCAGCGTCGTTCGCCTCCTTCGCTACCTCGACGAGGCTGCCCGGGTCGGGGCTCGTCGTGACGATGCCGTCGGCATGCGCCGCGATCGCTGCCCGGAGCGCTTCCTGGTGCGACGCCACGTCGCCGTTGTGGAACGAGGTGTTGACGGTGTTGCCGGTGTCCTTGGCCCACTGTTCGGCGCCGGCGAGGAAGTAGGTCCAGACCGGATCGGCGGGCGAACCGTGCGAGATCCAGTAGAAGGTTTTGGCGTCCGCCGGGACGCCCGCCCCGAGGCCGAGCGCCAGCGCGCCGGCCACAAGAGCCTTGGATATGCCTTTCATTTTTCTCCTCCCCGTGTTGTCGTTTGCCGCCCGGGTGTGGCCCGGCTGCGCCCGCAGCTTTGCGTCCCGCCCAAGCAAATAGCAACCATCTCGCGAGGATTTTTCCCGATGCGCAAAGCGGTTATCTTCGACATCGGCAACGTGCTCTTGCACTGGGACGCGCGGGCGCTCTACCGCCAGCTCTTGCCGGACGAGGCGGCGATCGACGCCTTTTTCGACGAGACGGGCTTTCACGACTGGAACCTTGCGTTCGACGGCGGGGTGGACTGGGACGAGGGTGTCGCGGCGCATTCGGCGCGCTATCCGCACCGCGCGGCCCTGCTGCGCGCCTTTCACGAGCGCTGGCACGAGACGGTGGTCGGGCCGATCGCGGGCTCGGTCGCGATCCTCGAGGCGCTCGACACGGGCGGCGTGCCGATCTTTGCCATCACCAACTTCTCGGGGGCGAAGTGGGAGGAGTCACGGGAGAGGTTCAGCTTCCTGTCGCGGTTCCGCGACGTGGTGGTCTCGGGCCACGAGCGGATGCTGAAGCCCGATGCGGCGATCTACCGGCTCTGCCTCGACCGCAACGGGCTGGCGGCGGCCGACTGTGTGTTCATCGACGACAACGCCGCCAACGTCGAGGGCGCGGCGGCGGTCGGCATCGACGCGATCCGCTTCACCACGCCGAAGGCGCTGGCGGCGGCGCTCGAAAGCCGCGGCCTGCCGGTCAGCGTGGGCCGGTGAGCGGGTAGCGGCCGAGAATGCGGAAGCGGCCGTCACCGGCCTCCGCGAAATGGCAGAGCCCGGCGACCGGGACCGGCGCTGCGAGGATCGGGCGGAGAGGGTCCTCCAGCGCCGCGCAGACCGCCGCGGCCTCGCCGGGGGGAAGCGCGCGGGTCAGGGTCATGTGGAACCGGAAGCGGTCGAGCACCCAAGGGTAGCCCCAGCGCGCGAGGTTCTCTGTCTCCACCGGGTCGAGATCCGTCCCGCGACGGGCGATCTCGTCAGGGTCGGGCGGAGCGCGGAAGGTGTCGAGCCCGGTGACACAGGCAGCGGCGAGGGCGGCGAGCTTGCGGCGAGGGCGCGCGCGGCAGGAGCGCGACGAAGCCGGCGATGACCGCCGGCCGGAGATGCAGGGCGAAGGGCGCATGGCGGGCGGCGAGGGCGGTGAGCGCCGCTGCGAGGCCGGCCTGATCGCCGGAGCGCAGGCGGAACGGCGGCTTGAGCGTGGCATGGAAGCCGTAGCGGTCCGGGCCGGCGACCAACGCGGCGCGCGGCCGCGGCAGTCCGGGGAAATCGGGCGCTCCCTCGCATTCGGCGCCGGCAGCGGCGTCCCAGCCCAGCCAGCCGGCGCCGAACCGCGCGAGCGCGCTGCCCGCGGGTGGGGCAAAAAAGATTGCGTGTCGCCGCCACTCGCCCATGGTGTGACCCGTCGAACCCGGATAGGCCGCGGCCATGCCACACGACGCGAAGGTTACGCAACAGCATGCGACGGTGCTCGCGAATGCCCGGCTGGTGCTGCCCGACGGCGTGGCGCTCGGCATGGTGGTGCTCGACTCCGGGCGGATCGCCGGCGTCGAGACGGGCGGCGGGGTGCCCCGCGGGGCCGAGGATCTGGGCGGCGACTTCCTCGCGCCGGGCCTGGTCGAGCTTCACACCGACAACCTCGAGCGGCATCTGGAGCCGCGGCCCGGCGTGCGCTGGCCGGAGGTGCCGGCGATTCTTGCCCATGACGCCGAGATTGCGGCTTGCGGCATCACCACCGTCTTCGACGCGCTGCGGGTCGGCTCGCTCGACGGCGGCGGCCGCACCGGGTACGGCGCCTATGCCCGCCCGCTTGCCGACGCGATCCTGCGGCTCGTGAGCGAGCGGGCGCTCAGGATCAGCCACCGCATCCACCTGCGCGCCGAGACCTGCTCCGACACCCTTGAGGCGGAGATCGCCGGCTTCGGCCCGGACGACCGCGTCGGCATCGTCAGCCTGATGGACCACACGCCGGGCCAGCGGCAGTTCGCCGACATCGAGAAGCTGAAGCTCTACGCCATGGGGCGACGCAACCTCAGCGAGGAGGACTTTCGCCAGCACGTCGCCGAGATGAGGGCGCTGGGCGAGCGCAACGCCGCGCGGCACCGCAAGCTCGCGATCGCCGCCGCGCGCCGGTTCGGGGCGACGCTCGCGAGCCACGACGACGCGACCGAGGCCCATGTCGCGGCCTCGACGGCGGACGGGATCCGCATCGCCGAGTTCCCGACCACGCGCGCGGCAGCCGCCGCCTCGCGGGCCGGGGGGATCGCGGTGATGATGGGGGCGCCGAACCTCGTCCGCGGCGGCTCGCATTCCGGCAACGTCTCGGCCGGGGAGCTCGCCGAGGCAGGGCTTCTCGACATCCTCTCCTCGGACTATGCCCCGGCGAGCCTGCTCCTCGGAGCGGTGACGCTCGGCCTCGCGTCGGGCGACCTCGCGCGCGGCATCGCCACGGTCACCGCGGCGCCGGCGCGGGCGGCCGGGCTCGACGATCGCGGGCGGCTGGCGCCGGGCCTGCGCGCCGACCTGCTGCGCTTCCGGCTCGTCGACGGCTATCCGCCAGCGGCAGGCGGTCTGGGTCGCCGGCGAGCGGGTCGCCTGAGGGGTGCTCTCCTACCAGCACGGCTACCATGCGGGCGGCCCGGCCGACCTGCACAAGCATATCGTGCTCGCCGAGCTCCTCGCGCGGATGACGGTGAAGCCGCGCGGCATCGGCTATCTCGAGACCCACGCCGGCCGCGGGCTCTACGACCTCGGCAGCGCCGAGGCGCGGAAGACCGGCGAGGCGGCGCAGGGGATCGCGCGGATCCGGCCGGATCCGGCGACGCCCTTCTGGCAAGCGCTGGCGGCGGTGCGGGCGGAGGCGGGTGCGCGCGCTTATCCGGGATCGCCGCTGCTGGCGCAGAAGCTTTTGCGCCCGCAGGACCGGCTCACGCTCTTCGAGCTCCACCCCGCCGAGCATGCGGCGCTCGCCCGCACGCTCGGGCCGGCGCCGGGCACGGCGGTCCATCGCCGCGACGGCTTCGCGGGCGTCCTCGACCTCGCCGCGACCCAGCCGCGGCGCGGGCTGGTGCTGGTCGACCCCTCCTACGAGGTCAAGGCCGAGTACGAGGAGGCGGCCGGCTTCGTGCTGCGGCTGCTCGCGAAGTGGCCCGGGGCCACGGTGCTCGTCTGGTACCCGCTGCTGCCAGCGGCGCGCCACTTGGCGCTGCTCGCTTGGCTCGCGCCGCTGCGTCCGGCGGTGGACGAGGTGCGCTTCCTGCCGCCCCCGGCGCGGGGCATGACCGGCTCCGGGCTCGCGCTCGTGGGCGCGCCGCACGGCGCGGCCGCGAGCGCCTTCGCCGCCGCGCGACGGCAGGGCGCGCCGGTGCTGGCGCCGGGGTGATCGCCGGGGTGGCGCGGGTGACGGCGGGCGCGGCGCTCTGCCGCGATGCGGCTGTCATCGATAACCGTTGACCGGCGCGGGACCCGCAGCTTAGCTGTCCCGCGCCGAAGACCGGCTGGCGTCGCCGGGCGGCGCGGAAAACTGACAACATGGCTATCAGGCCAGGGGGGAGGACGACATGGCTTTCAGGCGGTTGATTCCGGGGCTCGTCGCGATGGCGCTCGCCGCCGGGGCCGGCGCGGCGGGAGCGCAGGACAAGGAGCTGACGCTCGCCTGGTCGCTGCCGGCGCTCGAGTTTCCGTTCTTCGTGCACATGCAGAAGGCGCTCGCGGACAAGGCCACCAAGATCGGCGGCATCAAGCTGATCGAGACCGACGGCCAGAACCAGACCACCAAGCAGACCGCCGACGTCGAGGCGGCGGTGACCCAGGGCGTCGACGGCATCATCATCAGCCCGCTCGACGCGGTGGCGATGCAGCCCGCGGTGCAGGGCGCGGTCGACGCCGGCATTCCGGTCGTCACCATCGACCGCCGGGTCGAAGGCGTGCCGGGCATCCTCGGCCACGTCGGTGCCGACAACGTCAAGGGCGGCGAGGCGCAGGGCGAGCTGATCATGAAGCTCTTCCCCGACGGCGCCAGCATCGTGAACCTGCAGGGCCAGCCGGGCGCGAGCCCCGCGATCGACCGCAACAAGGGCGCGCACAACGTGCTCGACGCGCATGCCGACAAGTACAAGTTCGTCGCCGAGCAGACCGCCAACTTCCAGCGCAACCAGGGGGTGACGATCACCGAGTCGATCCTCGCCGGCCTCGCCAACCCGCCGGACGTGATCCTCTGCGCCAACGACGACATGGCGCTCGGCGCGCTGCAGGTGGTCAAGGAGCAGGGCCTGCCGATCAAGATCATCGGCTTCGACGCGCTGCCCGAGGCGCTGGGCTCGATCCGCGACGGCGGGCTGACCGCGACGATCGAGCAGTTCCCCGGCGGCCAGAGCAGCCAGGCGCTGCACGAGATGGTCGACTACCTGCGCGACGGCACGAAGCCCGAGCCGCTGGTGCTGCTGACGCCGGTCGCGATCACCAAGGACAACCTCGACAAGGCCGAGCGGCTGAACGAGGTGCAGTAGGCCTCCCGCGGCGGCCGGCCCGCGCGATGAGCGACACGACCCGGCCGGAAGCGGCCGGACGGGATCCGGTGGCGTTCCTCGCGCGCTACGCCGCGCCGCTGTTCCTCCTGCTGCTCGTCATCGTCTTCACCGCTGCTGTCGCCGCGGTTCCTGACGCCGCTGAACCTGCTCAACGTGCTGCGGCAGGTGTCGATCTCGGGGCTCGTCGCGATCGGGATGACCTTCGTCATCCTGACCGCCGGCATCGACCTCTCGGTGGGCTCGCTGCTCGCGCTCGCCGGCCTGGTCGGCGCCTACGTGCTGAAGGGCGGCCTCGCCGACCGCTTCGCGATCGGCGCCGCCGACGCGGCCGGCAACCCGGTGATCCTCGCCGCCGCCGCGGCGATCGCGGTCGGCATCGCCGGCGGGCTGCTGCAGGGGCTCGTCATCACCCGCCTGCGGGTGCCGCCCTTCGTCGTCACCCTCGGCGGGCTCACCGCCTTCCGCGGCGCGGCGCTGCTCTTCTCCGGCGGCGGACCGATCTCGGGCTTCCCGCCCGCCTTCACCTGGTGGGGCCAGGGCCGCATCGCCACCGTGCCGGTGCCGGTGATCATCTTCTTCGCCGCGGCGCTCGATCGCGCACCTGACGCTGCGCCACACCGCCTTCGGCAAGCACGTCTACGCCACCGGCGGCAACGCCCGCGCCGCGGCGCTCAACGGCGTGCCGACGCGGCGGATCGTCACCACCGTCTACGCGATCAGCGGCTTCTCCTGCGGGCTCGCCGCCTTCCTGCTCTCGGCCCGGCTCAACTCCGCCGAGGCGGTCGCCGGGCTCGGCCTCGAGCTCACCGTCATCGCCGCGGTGGTGATCGGCGGCACCAGCCTCTTCGGCGGCATCGGCACCATCGCCGGCACCGTCGTCGGCGCGCTGCTGATCGGGGTGCTGACCAACGGGCTCGTGCTGCTCAACGTCTCGTCCTTCGTGCAGCAGATCGTGATCGGGGTGATCCTCGTCGCCGCGGTCGCGCTCGACCAGTTCGCCGCCGGCCGGCGGCTCGCGCAGTGACCGCGCTCCTCGAGGTGCGCGAACCTCGCCAAGCGCTTCGGCGCCATCCACGCGCTCGAGGACGTCTCGCTCGCGCTCGGCGCCGGCGAGGTCGTCGGGCTGATGGGCGACAACGGCGCCGGCAAGTCGACGCTGCTCAGGCTCATCGCCGGCAACTTCCAGCCCACCGGCGGGCAGATCCTGCTCGGCGGCGAGGAGATCCGCTTCGACGAACTCGACCGACGCCCGCGACCGCGGCATCGAGGTCGTCTACCAGGACCTCGCGCTCTGCGACAACCTCAGCGCCGCCGACAACGTCTTCCTCGGCCGCGAGCTGAAGTGGCGCCTCGGCCCCTTCCGCCTGCTCGACTACCCCGCGATGGCGCGCCGCGCCGGCGAGCTCTTCGCCGAGCTGCAGTCCGAGACCCGCCCCCGCGACCTCGTGCGCAACATGTCGGGCGGCCAGCGGCAGGCGGTGGCGATCGCCCGCACCCGGCTCTCCGACGCCCGCATCGTGCTGATGGACGAGCCCACCGCCGCGATCAGCGTGCGCCAGGTGGCGCAGGTGCTGGCGCTGATCGGGCGCCTCAAGGCGCAGGGCGTGACCGTCGTCCTGATCAGCCACCGCATGCCCGACGTCTTCGACGTCGCCGACCGCCTCGTCGTGCTCCGCCGCGGCCGCAAGGTCGCCGACAAGCCGATCGCCGAGACCTCCCCCGAGGAGGCGACCGGCCTCATCACCGGCGCGATCGCCTCCGCCTAGACGCGGTCGACGCGCCCGCCTAGGTCTGGGGCGAAAGGAGCCCTCCATGCAGCTCGGCCTCTTCACCTTCGGCGACGTGGGCGCCAATCCGGTCACGGGACACCGGGTCGGGCCCGGCGGAGCGGCTCGCGAACCTGGTCGAAGAGATCGAGCTCGCCGACCAGCTCGGCCTCGAGGTCTTCGGCCTCGGCGAGCACCACCGCCCCGACTACGCCTCCTCGGCGCCGGCGGTGGCGCTCGCCGGCGCCGCCACCCGCACGACCCGCATCCGGCTGACGAGCGCGGTCACCGTCCTCTCCTCCGACGATCCCGTCCGCGTCTTCCAGCAGTTCGCGACCCTCGACGCGCTCTCCGGCGGCCGCGCCGAGATCATGGTCGGCCGCGGCTCGTTCATCGAGTCGTTCCCGCTCTTCGGCCTCGACCTCGACGACTACGACGCGCTCTTCGACGAGAAGCTGCGCCTGCTCCTCCAGCTTCGCCACGAGGAGCGCCTCGACTGGCCGGGCGGGCGGTTCACGCCGAAGGTCGACGGCCGCGGCGTCTACCCGCGCCCGGTGCAGGATCCGCTGCCGGTCTGGATCGCCGTCGGCGGCACCCCGCAGTCGGTGGTGCGGGCCGGCACCCTCGGCCTGCCGCTCGCGCTCGCGATCATCGGCGGCGAGCCCGCCCGCTTCGCGCCCTTCTTCGACCTCTACCGCCGCGCGGCGCGCGAGGCGGGCCACGACCCGGCGGAGCTCGCGACCTCGATCAACGTGCACGGCTTCGTCGCCGAGACCAGCCAGCAGGCGGCCGACATCTTCTATCCCGCGGAGTCCGAGGTGATGAACCGCATCGGCCGCGAGCGCGGCTGGGGCGCCGACGAGCCGCGCCCAGTTCGACCTCGCCCGCGGACCGCAGGGCGCGAGCTTCACCGGCAGCCCGGCGGAGGTCACCGACAAGATCCTCGCCAACCACGCGATCTTCGGCTTCGACCGCTTCCTGCTGCAGATGGCGGTCGGCGTCATCGAGCACCGCGACCTGATGCGCGCGATCGAGCTCTACGGCACCCGGGTCGCCCCGGAGGTGCGCAAGGCGGTCGCCGCCTCCGCCGCGGCATCCTGACGGCGCCCCTCAGGTCACGCTGACCGGCTTGCTGCGCAACCGCGCCGCGACGGCCGGGTCGGCGCGGCGGCAGAGCACCGGCGGAAGGCCGCGCAGGACGAGCTCGGCGTCGGCGACGGTCAGCCGGCCGATCTCGAAGAGCGCCTCGCGGGTGCCGCCGGTGCGGTGCGCCGAGAGGATGAGGCCCTCGATGCCGCGCACCGGGTCGTCGGCGGCCACCGGCTCGTCGGGGAAGACGTCGGTGGCGGCGCGGATCCGGCCCGAGCGGACCGCGTCGAGGAAGGCGGGGAAATCGACGACCGCGGCGCGGCTCATCAGCAGGAAGGCGGCGCCCGGCTGCATCAGCGCGAACTCGCGCGCGCCGAGGAAGCCCTGGTTCTCGCTGGTGACGCCGGCGAAGCAGAAGACGACGCGCGAGGCCGCGAGGAGCGCGTCGAGACCCATGGGCGTCGCGTCGCGGGCGCGGATGAGCTCCGGCGGCAGCCAGGGGTCGTAGACCGCGACCGGGTTGCGGAAGGGCACGATCAGCTCGCGCAGGGTGCGGCCAAGGTCGCCGAAGCCGATGATCCCGACCGGTGCGCCGGCGAAGACGAAGGTGTCGCGGTTGGCGTCAAGGCCGTAGGTCTCGCGCCCGGCGCGGAAGTCCCGGTCGGCGCGGGTGATCCCGCGCGCGAGGTCGATAGCCATCGCAAGCGCGGCTTCCGCCACCGAGGGCGCGAAGGCCGAGCCGGGCGCAAGCACCGCGATGCCGCGCGCCTGACAGGCCGCATAGTCGACGTTGGGCAAAAAGTTGGTCTCGACGTTGAAGATCGCGCGCAGCTTCTTCGCCCGATCGATCCGCGCGCTCGGCATGTCGGTCTGGCCGATGATGATCTCGACCTCGGGGAGCCAGCGCTCGACCTCGGCTGCCGGCATCGGAGCGTTCTCGGAGATGACCAGCCGCCCGAGCCGGTCGAGCCGCGCCCGCGTCTCGGGGTCGCAGATGAGATCGAGCGTCCGCGGCAGCGGATCGACGAGGATCAGGCTTTCGGGCACCGCTTGGACCTCCGCTCAGGCTATGCTGGCTCTACCCTCGCCCGCGGGGCCGGACAACGGGCGATATGACAGGACCGTCTCGCTCATCAGGCAACTCTTGCTTCTGGAAGGTTGTCGCCGGTTGGCTCGGGCGTCGGACGGTTCGCCCCGTAGTTAGCGGTCCGTACTCGCGGATCCGTGAGCGACACCGGGGTCTCGGAGCTGTCTCTCGGCGGGGTGGCGCGGGTGGCGCTGCATTCGAGCAGCGCCACCCGTCTTCATGGATCTTCCCTGCGGACGCTGGCGTCCGCAGATTTCTTTCGGCCGCGCCTTGGGCCGGTTGCTTCACTCCGGTGCCGCCACCAGCGATAGATCGATGGATTCACCCATCTTGCGATAGCCGGCGTCGTTTGGATGCAGGTGATCCCCGAAATCGTACTCGGCGAGAATGTGGTCCGGGTTGGCCGGATCGCGCACCACCGCATCGAAGTCGATCACTCCGTCGAACGCGCCGCCATTGCGGATCCATTCGTTGACGGCCTTGCGCATCACCTCGCCCTCTTCCGAATAGTAGCCGGGGAAGATCGTGCCGACGTAAGGCGTCAGCGTCGCGCCGATCATCCGGATGCCGTGGGCATGGGCGCGGTCGATCAGCTGCTTCATCGCGACGATGATGTCGTCGGAGCTGACCGCCTGCTCGGTCAGCCCGGCGCTGCCCGGATGGCCGATATCGTTGATCGATTCCATCAGGATGACGGTCTTCACGCCCGGCACCGAGAGCACGTCGCGATCGAAGCGCGAGATCGCCGCCGGGCCGAACTGGCTTTCCGGCACGTCGTGCAGCACGCGGTTGCCGCTGATCCCGGCGTCGACAACGCCCACATTCTTCCCGGCAGCCTTCAGCCGCTCGGCCAGCACGTCCGGCCACCGGCGGTTCTCGTTCTCGGTCGAGCCGTAGCCGTCGGTGATCGAGTCGCCCAGCGTCACGATCGTCGACGCGTCGGGCGCCACCACCTCGACGCCGCTGAGGAAGAACCGCGCCGTGCTCGTCGTCGGCTGCTCCAGCGTCCCGGCCGCCGTCTGGTCGCCGCCCGCCATCCAGGTCGTTGCACGCCCCAGCGGGTGCGTCGCCGCCGGCCCGGTGTCGCGCGGCACGAAGAGGCTCACCGAAATGCTGTCGAGTGCCTCCACCGGCATCTCGACGGGGTCGCTCAGCGCCGGCGCGCCCGGCGGCAGGGTGATCGAGGGGCGGCCGCCGAAGGTCACCACCATGTCGCTGGCGGGATCGACGCTGCCGGGCGCGTTGCCGGGCTTGGCCACATGCGCCGACCCGATCACCAGCGGCGATGTGCCAAGCTCGTTGCTGATCCGCAGCCGGACCGCCGTGCCGCCCAGCGACAGCCGCACCACCTGACGGATGGTCTGGTCGGTGACCTCCGGACCGCTCGGCAACGCGGGCGAGGCGCCCCAGCTGCCGACCCAGTTCTGGTCGAGCGACGTCTGCGCCGCGCCGATCCCTGCGGTGATCAGCGAGAACGCGACGACGGACGCACCGAGCAACCTGCCCGAGCGATGGTATCTCATGACGATCTCCTCCATTTGCACTCCGGGGAGGTTGAGCGTCCTCCCTCGGCGGGTGCCTGCTTGACCCGTCCGACGACCGTAGCACAACCACAGGCGCAACGGTCGGTCGGATGTCGGTTGCCCGGGTGAATTCCATTCCCCGGAACTCCGCCCCGTGGGCGCGCGCGCCACCGGTGCCAGAGGCGTCGGGGCGCATCGGCGTCCTCAGCACCCGTCGATGCGAGCCCGCGGTTGGGTCGCCAAACCTCGATGGCAACCCTTCCCCCGCTAAAGGCGTTGGTACCAGTGATCTCACGGGGGGGCCGATATGCGGGCTTTGACGGTGGGGGTGGCGCTGTTCGCAGGCGCAGGGGCATCGTTTGCCCAGTCGTCGCCAGCGACCCCTGAAAAATCCTATTCGTCGGCGACCGCCGATTTCGCCGGCGCCGGAAAGCCCGGCGAGTGGACGAGCCAGGCCCGCGACTACGCCAACACCCGCTTCAGCCCCCTGAAACAGATCGACGCCAGCAACGTCGGCAAACTGCGGGTAGCGTGGACTTTCGCGGATGGCACACGATATGGCCACGAAGGCGCGCCGCTGGTCGTCGGCGACACGATGTATCTGGTGACGCCGTATCCCAATACCGCCTACGCGCTCGACCTCGGCAAGCCAGGTCCGTCGATCAAGTGGAAGTTCGATCCCAATCCGTCACCGCAGGCGATCGGCAAGGCGTGCTGCGACGCCGTCCTGCGCGGCTGGGCCTACGCCGACGGCAAGCTCGTCTATAACCTGCTCGACGATCACACGGTCGCGGTCGATACCGCCACCGGCAAGGAACTTTGGCGCACCCGGATGGACGATCTGGAGCGGGGCGTCACAATGACGCAGTCGGCCTTCGTCGCCGACGGCAAGGTCTTCGTCGGCAACTCCGGCGGCGAGATGGGGGTGAACGGCTGGCTGGCCGCGCTCGACCTCGCCACCGGCAAGGAGCTGTGGCGCGCCCACGCCGTGGGGCCGGATACCGACGTGCTGATCGGCGACGGCTTCAAGCCGTTCTACGACTGGATGAAGGGCAAGGATCTCGGGGTCTCGACCTGGCCGGCCGACGCCTGGCACACCGGCGCCGGCGCCGCCTGGGGGTTCGTGTCCTACGATGCCGCGAGCAAGACGATCTACTACGGCACCAGCAACCCCGGCCCGCGCGTGCCGGCGCAACGCCCGGGCGACAATCTCTGGACCAGCACGATGTTCGCCCGCGACCCCGACACCGGGATGGCGAAGTGGGCCTACCAGTTCACGCCGCATGACCAGTGGGACTACGACGGCGTCAATGAGGCGGTGCTGCTCGACATGCCGATCGACGGCAAGATGCGCCAGACGCTGGTGCATTTCGACCGCAACACCTACGCCTACACCATCGACCGGCATACCGGCGAGGTGCTGCTCGCCGACAACTTCGCCTATCAGAACTGGTCGACCGGCTTCGACAAGGCGTCGGGCCGTCCGATCGTCGATCCGGCGCGCGAGCCCAAGCCCGACATCAAGCTCGATCGCGTTTGCCCGCCCGACATCGGCCAGAAGGACTGGGAGCCGCCGGCGTTCAGCCCGAACACCGGGCTGCTCTACGTCGGCGTCTTCAACATCTGCATGGGGCTGACCGACCACGAGGTCTCCTACATCCCCGGCACCCCCTACGACGGCATGGAAATGGAGCGGTTCTCGGTCGACGGCCCGGACGGCAACTGGGGCGCGCTCCTCGCCTGGGATCCGGCGCATGGCCGCAAGATCTGGGAGATCCCCGAGAAGTTCATGGTCATGAGCGGGGTGATCGCCACCGCCAGCGACCTGGTGTTCTATGGCACCACCGACGGCTGGTTCCGCGCCGTCGACGCCTGGACCGGCAAGGTGCTGTGGTCGCAGAAGCTCGGCTCGGGGATCATCGGCCAGCCGATCACCTATCTCGGCCCCGATGGCCGGCAGTATGTCGCCGTCTCCGCCGGCGTCGGCGGGGCGGCGATGGTGCAGAGCGACCGTCCCGGCTTCCCGCGAGCGCGGCAACACGCTCTACGTCTTCTCGGTCGACGGCGACACCATCACGACCGCGGACGCGACGCCGACCGCCGTCGTCCCGGAGCAGCCCTGAGGGGGCCGGCGATGTCCTTTGGCCGCCTTCTCGTCCTCGTCATCGTCCTCGTCGCCGTGGTCGCGGGGGGGACCGGCTGGATCCTGACCTCGGGCCGTCCGGCCGAGAGCCGGGTCGACCTCTCGTATCCCGAGGGCATCGCCGCGGTGGTGCCGCTCGGCTTCAGCGCCGGCAAGGCGCCGGTGCTGGCCGCCGACACCGCCAATCCGCTGGCCGGTGACCCGAGCGCGGCCCAACAGGGCAAGAAGCTCTTCGCGCAGATGAACTGCGCCGGCTGCCACGGCTACGGCGCGCCGGGCGGAATGGGGCCGAACCTGACCGACACCGCCTGGCGTTATGGCGGCACGCCGATCGAGATCTTCAAGAGCATCTACGAGGGGCGGCCGCAGGGGATGCCGGCCTGGGGCAACACCTTGCCGCCGCGGACGATCTGGCAGCTGGTCTCCTACATCCAGTCGCTCGGGGGCACGTTCCCGGCGCCGCCCGGCCAGAGGCAGCAGGCCGCGGTGATCAGCCAGGGCAAGGGGGCACAGGCGGGCCAGAACCCATGAGGCGTTGGACGGCCTTGGGGTTGCTCCCGGTGGTTTCGGGGTGCGCACCGCTCAGCTATCTCGACGCGACGAGCCCGGTGGGGCGGCCGATCGCCCGGCTCGGGATCGGGCTGGCCGCGATTTCGGTCATCGTCTGCCTGATCGTCGCGGCGCTGCTGGTGGTGGCGATGGTGCGCGGGCGCCGAGCGCGGCGACTTCGCGATCGGGCCGGTCGACGACCGGACTCCGATCCGCTGGATCGTCATCGGCGTCGGGATCTCGACGGTGGTGCTTGTTGGCGTCGGCGGTCTGGACGCTGCTCACCGTCGGTTCGATCGGCGAGCCTGCGGACGCCAGGGCGCTGACCATCGACGTGGAGGGGCACGAGTGGTGGTGGTCGGTGCGCTACCTTTCCGACGATCCGTCGCGCCAGTTCTCCACCGCGAACCAGTTGGTGATCCCGGTGAACACGCCCGGTGCGGCTCGAGCTCACCTCGGCCGACGTGATCCATTCGTTCTGGGTGCCCAAGCTCGGCGGCAAGATGGACATGATCCCGTCGCGCACCAACGTCACCTGGCTGGAGGCCGACAAGACCGGCGACTACCGCGGCCAGTGCAGCGAGTTCTGCGGGCTGGAGCACGCCAACATGGCCTTCGTCGTCCGCGTCCTCTCCAGGCCCGACTTCGACGCCTGGCGCGACCGGCAACTCGCTCCCCGCACCCGGCTCCGCCGACGAAGGCGCGCTTCGCACCTTCATGGTCCGCTGCGCGGTCTGCCACACGATCCGGGGCACGCCGGCAGGCGGGATCCTCGGGCCGGATCTCTCGCACTTCGGCGACCGCCCGACAATCGCGGCCGGGCTGATGCCCAACACCACCGCCAATCTCGCCGAGTGGATGAACAACACCCAGACGCTGAAGCCGGGCGTGAAGATGCCGGAACTGCACATGCTCGCCGGCGAGACCGACGCCGTGGCGCGCTATCTGGAGGGGCTGAAGTAATGGCCGTCACGCATGACCGTGCCGAGGCTCCCGCCCTGCGCCACCGGCTGCTCGAGACCTGGGAGACGGCGCCCGGCCTCTACGGCTGGCTCGCCACGGTCGATCACAAGACCATCGGCATCCGCTATCTCTGCACCGCCTTCTTCTTCCTGGTCATCGGCGGCATCGAGGCGCTGGCGATGCGGGTGCAACTCGCGCAGCCCGAGCTGAAGCTCCTGTCGCCGGACGCCTACAACCAGCTCTTCTCGATGCACGGCACGACGATGATGTTCCTCTACGCGCTGCCGATGCTGTCGGGGTTTTCCAATTACCTCTGGCCGCTGCTCCTCGGGTCGCGCGACATGGCCTTCCCGCGGCTGAATGCGCTGAGCTACTGGGTCTTCCTGTTCGCCGGCATCTTTCTCTACCTGAGCTTTCCGGTCGGCGCAGGCGCCGAACGGCGGCTGGTTCGCCTACGTCCCCAACACCAGCCTGCCACTACAATCCCGGCCTCAACATGGACGTCTTCGCGCTCGGGCTGATCTTTCTCGGCATCTCGACGGTGGTCGGCTCGGCCAACTTCATCGTGACGCTGGCTGCGCTGCCGGGCGCCCGGGATGTCGGTCAACCGCCTGCCGATCCTGGTCTGGGGCACGCTCACCGCCTCGGCCGCCAACCTGCTGGCGGTGCCGGCGGTCAGCCTCGCCTGCTTCCTGCTCTGGCTCGACCGCCGCTACGGCACGCATTTCTTCGACGTCGCCGGCGGCGGCCAGCCGCTGCTCTGGCAGCACCTCTTCTGGATCTTCGGCCACCCGTGGGTCTACGCCCTGGTGCTGCCGGCGATGGGGATCGTCTCCGACGCCCTGCCGGTCTTCTGCCGCCGGCCGCTGGTCGGCTACACGCTGGTGGCGATCTCGACGGTCGCGACGATGATCCTCGGCTTCGGCGTCTGGGTGCACCACATGTTCGCCACCGGCCTGCCGGTGATGTCGCTGTCGTTCTTCTCGGCGGCGAGCTTCGTCATCGCCATCCCCAGCGCCATCGCGGTCTTCGCCTGGATCGCGACGATCTGGACCGGCAGGCCGCAGTTCACCACGCCGTTCCTGTTCTTCGCCGGCTTCGTCATGCTGTTCGTGATCGGCGGCGTCTCGGGCTTCATGACCGCCTCGGTGGCGCTCGACTGGCAGCTCACCGACACCTATTTCGTCGTCGCGCACCTGCACTACGTCCTGCTCGGCATCAACGTCTTCCCGGTGGTCGGCGGCCTGCACTTCTGGTTCCCCAAGATGAGCGGCCGGATGCTCGACGAGCGGCTGGGCAAGTGGACCTTCTGGACGATGTTCATCGGCTTCAACGCCGCCTTCTTCCCGATGCACATGACCGGCCTGATGGGGATGCCGCGCCGGGTCTACACCTACCCGGCCGAGCTCGGCGTCGGCTGGCTCAACCTCGTCTCCACCATCGGCGCCTTCGTCTTCGCCGTCGGCATCCTGCTCTTCCTCGTCAACATCTGGCGATGAGCCTGCGCAGCGGCGCGCCCGCCGGCGACAATCCCTGGGACGCGCCGACGCTGGAATGGTCGACCACCTCGCCGCCGCCGGTCTACAATTTCGCCACCATCCCGCAGGTCGCCTCGCGCCATCCGCTCTGGGAAGACCGGCTGCAGCGAGACCGACGACCGCTCGGTGATCGGCGATGCCGCGCGCGACGGCATGGTCCTCGACCGCGGCAAGGAGACGATCGGCGTCATCGCCGCTCGACGCCGAGCCCAACGTGGTGCTGAAGATGCCCGGCGACAGCCTCCTGCCGGTCCTGCTCTCCCTCGCGATGACCGGGGTCTTCGGCGGCATGCTCGCTCCAGCGACTCTGGACTGTCGGCGTGGCGGGCGTGGCAGTCTTCGTCATCCTCGCGGTCTGGCTCGCGCCGGTGCCGCACGCCGCCGAGGAGGAGGTGAAGCTCCATGGCTGAGCGCGCCGCCCGCGCCGTCCTGCCGGTCGGCGGCGCCGGCACCGGTCTCCACCGCCTGGTGGGGGATGATCTGCCTGATCGCCACCGAGGCGATCCTCTTCGTCTACCTGATCTTCAGCTACGCCTATCTCGCTGCGCAGCAGGACGGCCCGTGGCCGCCGACCGGCGCCGCCCAGCCTGAAGCTGGCGATTCCCAACACCGTCATCCTGGTCGGCAGCAGCTTCCTGATCGCCTGGGGTCAGCGCCGCTTCCGCCGCACCCGGAACGCCGCGCAGCTGGCACTCGCCATTGCCGGCACCATCGTGCTCGGCGCCGCCTTCATCACCATCCAGGGCTTCGAGTGGGCGGGCAAGCCGTTCATCTTCTCGACCAACGCCTACAGCTCCGCCTTCTTCGTCCTGACCGGCGTGCACATGGCGCACGTCGCCGTCGGCCTGCTGATGCTGGTGATGCTGCTGGTCTGGACCCTGCTCGGCCGATTCGACACCACCCACCACGAGCACATCGCCCTCGGCGCGCTCTACTGGCATTTCGTCGATGCCGTCTGGATCGTCGTCTTTCACTACCGCCTACATCGTGCCGCAATTCTCATGACCGCGCTTCACCCCCTCGCCCGCGCCGTTGGCCACCCTTCGACCCTGCGCCACGCCGCGCCGAAGTGGCTGGTCCTCGTCGCCCTCTTCCTCGCGCCGTCGGCCTGGTCGCTGCAACTCCTCGCCTCCTACCTGCTGAACGGCGACACCTGCACCGGCGGCGTCGCCTCGCTGCTGCCGCCGGGTCCGCGCCTCGTCGTGCTGGCGGTGATCGGCGCCCTCGCCACCGCCGCCTGCGTGATCGGCCTCGCCGCCGCGCGCAGGACCTGGCGCCTCACCCGCGACGAGGCCCGCGGCGACCATCACGCAGCACTGACCTCCGGCGCAGGCCGCACGCGCTTTCTCGGGCTCTGCGGCATCATCGCCAGCTCGATCTTTCTCGTCGGCGCCATTTTCGCGCTCCTCATCCCCTTGCTGGTCCCGCCATGCGCCGCCTCGCTCTTCTGATCGCTCTTGCCGCCGGGCCGGCGTTCGCCCACGAGGCAGGCGGCGCCGAACCGGCGTCGTGGTTCGACGACCCGCTGGTCGAGGCCCTGCTCCTCGTCGCCATCGCCCTCTACGCGCTCGGATTTGCGGCGATGCGTGCCCGCCGCCCCCGTAAGGCGCCGGTCGGCGGGACCAGAACCGCCGCCTTCGCCGCCGCGATCCTCGTCTTGATCGCTGCCCTTCTGTCCCCGATCGACGCGCTGGCCGAGACCTCGTTCGCGGTGCACATGGCGCAGCACCTGCTGCTGATCGTCGTGGTGGCGCCCCTTCTCGCCTACTCCGACGCCCATCTCGTCCTGCTCCGCGCGTTCCCGCGCACCGCCCGCCGACGCATCGGCCGGACCGTCGCCTCGATCCCCGGCGTGCGGCAGGCAGGCCAGCGCAAGGTCGCGGCGTGGATCGCGGCCGGTCTCTTCGTCGCGACCATGTGGATCTGGCACGTCCCGGCCGCCTACGACTGGGCATTGCGCAATCCGGCCATGCACGTCGTCGAGCATCTGACGCTGCTCGCGACCGCCACCTTCTTCTGGCGGGTGATCCTGACCAGCGGCAACCGGCGGCTCGATCCGGCGACGGCGGTCATCCTCGTCTCGCTCGTCGGGCTGCAGGGCTCGTTCCTCGCGGCGCTGATCATGTTCGCCGGGCATCCGCTCTATGGCGCCTACGCCGGCAATCCGCTGGACGATCAGGTGCTCGCCGGCCTCCTGATGTGCATCCCGGCCTCCTTCGTCTATCTCGGCAGCACGGTCTGGGCGCTGTCGCGAATGCTCCGCAACGGCAGTCCCGATGCCCGCCCTGATGCCCGCTGACCGCGCCTCCGCCCGCCGGCCGCTCAGGGGCTGGCTGATCGCCGCCGGGGTCGCCGCGCTGGCCGGGCTCGGGCTCGCCGCCTACATGCTCAAGCCGGTCGAGGGACCGCCCCGCGACCTGACGCTGGCCGGCGACGCCCAGCGCGGCGCCTACGTCATCCGGCTCGGCGGCTGTGCCTCCTGCCACACCGCCCACGCCAGCGACGGCCCGGCCCTGGCGGGCGGCGATCCCATCGCCACGCCCTTCGGCACCTTCTACCCGCCGAACATCACCCCGGACCCGACGACCGGCATCGGCGGCTGGACGCTGGCGCAGTTCTCCGACGCCCTCAGCAACGGCGACGGGCCGGAGGGAAATCTCTACCCGGTGTTTCCCTACACCAACCTGACGCTGATGAGCGATCAGGACATGGCGGACCTCTATGCCGCGATCATGGCATCGACGCCGGTGAAGAACGCGACGCCCGCGAACAAGGTCATCTTCCCGCTCAACCATCGGTTCCTGGTTTCGGGATGGAAGAACCTGTTCTTCTCGCCGCATCGCTACCAGGACGACCCGTCGCGCTCGCCGGCCTGGAACCGCGGCGCCTACCTCGCCAACGGCCTCACCCACTGCGTCTCCTGCCATTCGCCGATGAATCCGCTCGGCGCGGTCAAGCCCGGCAAGCACTATGCCGGCAACTCGGGAGGCGGCCCGGGCGGCAAGGCGCCGCCGCTGACCCCGCCGGCATTGCAGCAGGACGGATATACCGTGGACATCCTCGCCGAGACGCTCCGGACCGGCGTGACGCCGAACGCCGGGAAGGTCGGCGACGAGATGGGTCTCGTCATCTCGGACGAGACCTCGCACTGGACCGACGCCGACCGCAAGGCCGTGGCCGTCTACCTGCTCGATCGGAACTGAGGCGACAGTCTCATCGGATGGATCGCTGAAATCGGTGCGCGGCCCCTTGGGGGCCTTCATATCCGATCCTACTCGATCGTTCGCATACACCCGCGAACGAGAGAGTGGTGCCGGTGAAGGGACTCGAGCTAAATACTTAATCTATTGATTAGAATGTCAAATTTTTGGCTCTATTTTCAAGAGGCCCCCAGAAAGGCCCCCAAATGGAAAATCTGCCCCGCCGGCTTCGTGCTGCTTCCGGCCTGGGCGGCGTCATTTTACGCTCTCCGGCGCCCTGACTCTCGCGAAGATTTCTCGAGCGAGATGCTCGTGAGCCGCTGACCTGAACTCCTTGTCCGTCATAACGCGAGAGAAGATTTGGCGTTGTTGTACTTTGCGTACCAGCGCGGAGAGTGCTAGGATGAAGCACCTCCGGGGTCATTGGGAGCCCGGCAGGCTCTTGAGCTTGCTGGACGTAATGCGAAAAATAAACCTCAAGGAATTTTTGCAGCTAGGGATGCAAATCGAAGATGCTTTCGCAACATTAGGCTTGAGAGAGTCCGATCAGTCAGTCCCGTCGGACACTGAATTGAAGCTTACAGACGATGTAATTCGTAAGCTTATCATCGTGTGCGACAACATGGGGTTTCCAGAGCTATCGGGTCAACTTGACTTTATCAAAGACAACCCGCCTCCATCGTCTCGGGATTTTCAGCCGGTTTGGCGGGCCTTATCAAAGGGGCTGGAAGGCCGCTTGATTATGTACGTGTCACCAGATCGGGCCGTTCACTACAATAAGAGTGATTATCTGTCAGTTACGGGGCGAGTGGCATTCCCGCAGGCAAATCAAGAATTAATTACGTCTGGCAAGTCTATACTTGCCGAGCTGCCTTCGGCCAGCGTGTTTCACTCTATGCGGGCTCTTGAACATGGCCTAGGTGCATTTGCGGCCGATGCTGGCGTTCGCTTCGAAGAAAAGAACTAGGGGCCGATAATTGACGAAATCGCAAGTAAATATTCGGCGATTGAGAAGGCCCTGCCAAGAGGGCATGATAAAGCAGTCAGGCTACAGTTTCTGTCCGAGGCCATTGTGGAATTCAAATACTTTAAGGATGGCTGGCGCAATTACGTGAGTTACGCCAAAGTTCCCTACGACGCGCAGCAAGCCAATCAGATACTAAACCACGTCACGAGTTTCATCGGAGACTCTTTCTCGCCATCTGGCGGAAACGGCTTAATTGCTCGCGCAAGCGCGCTCTCAAGCCTTTCTTCGACCTCGGTGGGGTTGAGTTCGCCAGCGGCGATTAGCCTTTGCGCTTCCGCTAGGAAGCCTCTGGACTGCTCCTGCTGGCTCAGTTGCTCTTTCTTCTTCGGCATCAGACACCAATCGTTCGATAAGTGAGACGCTTGCCGACGACACCGCGAAGCGCGACATCGGCGCGGTCGGTGTCATTGACCCCGAGCGCGATGCGGTTGTTGTAGCGGAAGTCGAACTCGGCAACGTAGCGGTGCAGGTGCTTCTCGGCGCAGTGCTGATAGATGCCCTGCATCCCGCGCTTGAAGATAGAGAAATAGCCCTCGATGGTGTTGGTGTGGACTTCGCCGCGCCCATACTCGCCCGCGCCGTGGTTCACGACGTCGATGGCCGGCGAAGTCGCTTGCCGAGGCCGCGTACTGTCGGCGCTTCGTCGGTCATGATGCGCGCCTCGCTTGGCGATGTTCGCGCGCAGGATCGGGCAGACGTTCACCTTCGACAGGTCGATCGACCACCACGGACGTAGCGCGGCCGGTGTCGCGGTCAACCAGCGCCAGAACCTTCATCTTGTGGTGGCAGCCGCGCCGGCTTCTGCGGCCTTCGGCTTCGGTCTTTGCCGATGAAGGTCTCGTCGACCTCGACAATGCCACCGTCCGACACCGAACGGGAGCCAGATCGCCCGAGCGCATGGCCTCGCGGATACGGTGCGACATGAACCAAGCGGTCTTCAGGGTGACGCCAAGGGTGCGGTGAAGCTGGTTGCTGCTGATGCCCTTCTTGCTGGCGGCGATCAGGTAGATCGCCTGAAGCCAGTAGGTGCATCGGGACATGGCTGGCCTCGAAGATGGTGCCGATCTTCACGGTGAAGGGCTTGCGGCACTGGTAGCACTTGTAGGTGCCAATGCGGGTGCTCTTGCCCTGCCATCTTGCTGATGCGCTCCACGCCGCCGCAATGCGGGCAAACCGGGCCGTGTCGGCCAGACGCGCGCTTCAACGAAGGCGTAGGCGGCTTCTTCGTTGTGGAAGTGCGGCTGGCTGAAGGCTGCTGGGCATGGCGATTTCTCCCTTGCTCAGCAAGGTATACGAGGCGGATAGTACGTCAAGCATAACATCGCCCACGTACTCTGAGATGTAAGCCGTTGAAATACAACGTTATGGCGTTCTCCTGCAGCACGAGGAAAACACTGAAGGCTCCTTGGCCTGAGGGGTACGCAAAGGTGAGTTGAGAATTGCTGGAAGCGAGCGCGTATCATCAGAATTGCGAGATAAACGCGCCACCGTGTGCCGGCGCTCGCTGCCGCCAAGTACCCAGGCACTTATTTCTGCCGCACGGACGTAGTGCGCATGTGTTACTCCCGCCGGAGAGCCGCTCGGCCGGCACCATGCTCCCGTCTCGGACTTTTTTAGCGCAAGATGCGCGTCAGCGCTTACAGTGTTCAGATGACCGCGAGCGATTGGGCACTCGATATGGCTCCAACCTCCACAGAGACATTCCGGCTTTCTGAAATCCTTGGCGCCTTGTCGTTGGCCACCGACCTTGCCGACGGTCAGGCACAGGGCGGCCATGGGAACCGGGTGCTAGCAATACGGATTGGTCAGCGGATGGGCCTCGATCCTACCGCTCTGCAGGAGCTCTACTGGTCGGCGCTGTTGCGCTTTATAGGGTGCACGGCCACCGCACATGAACTTGCTCCGGCCGGTTTCGGCGTCGAGCAGGCGATCAACCACGCCTTCACCATCGGCGATCCCTTCGACCCGGAGGACATGCGACACCAACTAGACGCCTATCTGCCAACGGATGCACCAAAGGCGGACCGCGCCCAGGCCGTCGATGCCATCGCCGGGCTGCAAGCTGGTGCCCATCCGCTCGTGGAGATGCATTGCGACCAGGCACGCGCGCTCTGCCGCCGGCTGCCGGTTCCAAAGGGAGTCTCCGACATCGTTTCATTGCGACACTCGCGATGGGACGGCCTCGCGCCGCTACATCCCTCGGGCGACGAATTGCCGGTGAACGCTCGCATCATGGAATTTGCGACCGCGATGGAACTCCACCGCCGGGCTGGCGGGATTCGGTCGATGGTCGACGTAGCGCGAGCCAGGGCGGGCGGGCAGTTCGATCCGGCGGTGGCCGGCGCCTTCCTCAGAGCTCCCGACGAGATCGTCTCGGGTCTCGGGCACGGCCGGGACTTCGATCTTTTCCAGTCCAGCGAGCCGGGCCACCCCATCTGCATCGCCTCGGGCGATATCCGGCGGGTAGCAGAGGCCTACGCCGACTTTATCGACATCAAGTCGCGTTACTATCTCGGGCACTCCCGCAAGGTGGCAGGACTCGCCTATCGCGCGGCGCTCGCCTCCGGCGTGGAAAAGGACGCCTGCGACGCGGTCTTCAACGCTGCGCTGCTCCACGATCTCGGCAAGTCGGCGATCCCGAATGGCATTCTCGAGAAGCCGGCCCCGCTCAGCCGCATGGAGGAGATGCAGCTCCACACCCTCTCGTTCCATACCGAACAGATCCTGGCGATGTCCCCGATCTTCGACCCGCTGCGCGAGATGGCCTGCTCGGTAGAGGAGCGCTGCGATGGCTCTGGCTATCACCGCCACATCCGCCTGCCGGAAGGCAGCGCCGCCCTCGTCGCCGTGGCGAACTTCTATGATGAGCTGACCCGCGACCTGCCGTCACGTGGCGCGCTGCAGCCGGGCGAGGCGGCCGAGGCGGTGCTTGCCGAGGTTTCGGCCGGCCGCATGCCCCGCGAGGCCGCTCGCCACGTGCTCGACGGCGCAGGACACCAAAGGTCCGCCGGCCTCGCCGCGCTCCCGGACGGGCTGACCGCGCGGGAGGCCGAGGTGTTGCGGCGGCTGGCGCGCGGCTTGTCGACCAAGGAGATCGCGCAGGCGCTCTCGGTTTCCCCCAAGACGGTCGACAACCAGACCCAGAGCATCTACCGCAAGATCGGCGCCAAATCCCGCACGACCGCCGCCTTCTACGCGATGGAGCACGGAATCTTCGCCGCATAGGGAATCCGCCCTATGGCTCGACGAGCGCTTGCGGTTCTACGCTCTCTCATCGGTAACCGGCTGGAAGCCATACTCTTTCCAGCCAAGCCAAGGGAGAGTGCGATGCTGGAGCATGTGGGGCTGATCGCCGCGGACGCTGCCCGCCGGTTCGGTGAGCGCGAGGCGCTCGTCTTCGAGGGACGCACCTTCACCTTCCTCGAACTCGACGACCTGATCGCGCGCGCCGCCGCAGGGCTTCGGGGCCTCGGGGTCGGCAGGGGTGACGTGGTGGCGCTCTATGCCTCGAATTCCTGGGAATGGGTGGTGAGCTACCACGCGGTCCAGCGGCTCGGCGCCGTCATCAATCCAGTCAACACGATGCTGACCCAACCAGAACTCGAGTATGTCGCGAGCGACTGCGGCGCCAAGGCGATCATCCTGTCCGCCGAAAAGCACGACAAGGTCGCGGGATTGCGGGCCAACACCGCCGTCGGAGCGGTCATCAGCTTCGCGGCGGAGGCGCCGGACGGCGTGATGAGCTTCGACGACCTGATCTCGTCCGGGCGCCCGGCACCGGAGCCGCTGGAGGTCGATCCCGGGTCGCTCTCCACGATCGGCTACACCTCCGGAACGACCGGCCACCCGAAGGGCGCGATGCAGTCGCATCGGGCAGTGATCCTGAACGCGCTGTCGATCGGCATGATGCATGACCGCAGGGCCGATGACATCGGCATCCTCGCGCTGCCACTGCCGCACGTCTACGGCACGATCGTGATGAACAGCGCGTTCCTGACCGGCAGCAAGGTCGTGCTGCAGGGGCGGTTCGATCCCGCCCGGACGCTTCATGACATCGAGGCGTACCGGGCGACCATGTTCGACGGCGTGCCAGCGATGTGGATGTTCCTCCTGAACGCGCCAGAGCTGGCGGCGACCGATCTCTCCTCTATGCGCCTCGGAAGCGTCGGGGGGCAGGCGATGCCAGTCGCGACGCTCGGCGCGACGGAGCGAACCTTCGGCATCGAGATGTTGGAGGTCTGGGGAATGACCGAGATCGCCGGCATCGGGTCGACCAACATCGCGGGCGGACTGCGCAAGCCCGGCTCGGCCGGAGTCGCGCTTCCCCACTGTGAGTTCCGCGTCGCCGACCCGGAGGATGCCTCCCGAACTCTCGCCTGCGGCGAGACGGGCGAGCTGATGTTCCGAGGGCCGCTGGTGATGCTGGGCTACTGGGGCAATGAGCAGAAGACGCGGGAAACAATCGAGCCGGACGGATGGATGCATACCGGGGATCTCGGCTCGATGGACGAGGACGGCTGCATCTACATCGTCGATCGGCTCAAGGACCTGATCATCACTTGCGGGTTCAACGTCTACCCGGCCGAGATCGAGCGGGTGCTTGCCGCGCATCCGTACGTCGCGCTCTCCGCGGTCGGCCGCCTGCCCGATCCGATCAAGGGCGAGATCGCCAAGGCCTATGTGATCCTGAAGGAGGGCGCGAAGCCCGATGTGGAAGCGCTGATGGCGCACTGCCGGGCGAACCTCGCCGCCTACAAGCTCCCCCGGAGGATCCAGTTCGTCTCCGACCTGCCGCGGACGAGCTCAGGCAAGATCATGCGGCGAGAGCTGACGAAAATAGATGATGAACCTGAAGTGCTTGCCATCTGAGCCTTCGAAGTTGCGGCCTCCGCGAATGCGGGGGCCATGCCAAAACTGCTTTGAAGCTGCGCGTGCCTCCTTCATTCGGTGCGGTGTGGCGGACAGTGCCCAACATTGATCCGCGAAAATCGAGGAAAACATACGATGGCCGAGCTACGTGCCTCCCCGGCACTGCAGGACCGCGTGGCGCTCGTAACAGGCGGTGGCCGCGGGCTGGGCCGGGTGTTCGCGCTGGCGCTCGCCGAAGCTGGGGCCACGGTGGCCGTGACCGGGCGGACTGAGTCCGATCTGACGCGAGTGGTGGCGGAGATCGCTGCGCGCAACGGGCTGGCCAAGGCAGCGCGGTTCGACGTGACAGATCGGGTTTCCGTAGATGCCGGTATCGCCGCGATTGAGAGAATGACCGGCCCAATCGACATTCTGGTCAACAACGCAGGGATCTGGGGTCCGATCGGCAACGCCTGGGAGGTCGATCCCGAGGCCTGGTGGCGGACGATGGAGGTTCATGTGGCCGGAGCGCTCAACTGCTCCCGGGCGGTACTGCCCAGCATGATCGACCGGGGTCATGGGCGCATTGTCAACATTGTGAGCCACGCGGGGGTGCATCGGTGGCCAACCTGCTCCGCCTATTCGGTGTCAAAGGCGGCTGTGATCAAGATGACTGAGAACCTGGCCTTCGAGCTACGGCGGCATGGCATCGTGGTCTTCGCCTTTCACCCGGGCCTGCTCAGCATCGGCCTCGGCGCCGAGGCGGCGCGTATGCGGCCGCTCCCTGGCTCGGCAGCCGAACGTGCCGTGCGTTGGGTGATGGGAGAGATCGAAGCCGGCCGAGCGGCCTCGCCACAGCGCGCTGCCGCGACGCTTCTGGAGCTCGCAGAGGGCGTTGGGGACGGACTTACTGGTCGCTACCTAACAGTCGACGACGACATCGCGGCGCTTGCAGCGGCTCGTATCCCGGCTGGTGGTGTCGCTCGCCGGTAGCGCCACCGCCCGTCCGAGCGGATTGAAGCGCTGGCGGGCGGGCGGCGGCGCGGTGGCTATCGCCGGCTTTTTTGGCAGGGTCGGGTTGGAGACGCCATCCCGACCCGACGCTACGCAGCCTGGTCGAGAAGACGCCCGACGCCGATCTGCTGCGCGAGATGATCGGCTTCACCGCCAACCGGCTGATGGAGCTGGAGGTGGGCGGCCTGACCGGCGCGGTTTGAGGCTAGAACAGCCCGGATCGGTTGGGCCGCGAGGCGCAGATTCTCCGCCGAACCTTCCGGGAGCAACGGGGACTGCGGTCTAACACTCTCCACCTTTAAGTCATTATTTTCGCTTGGAGTACGGTTGAAGCGCTGATCTGGCCAGCCGCATGGGATGCCGCAGCCTCCTCACGGCGCCGCGGCGCTACGCCCACCAAGGTGCTTGCGGCGGAGCTCGGTCACTGGTCCCAATCCGTGCGGGCTCCCCAGGTGACTTCCGGTTGTGCTATGCTGCCAGCATTTGACGAAGGCGATAGAGCTTCGCTGGGGGGCCAGGAAAGGCGTCTGCGAGCTCGTGGCCGCGGTGCCGGTGGCGGTCGCAGGGTTGGCCTGCGCGGCGCAGCCGAGCCCCGGTCTGTACGACCGGCCGGTGCTGGCGCTCGACCCGGGCATGCACACGGCGATGATCAATCGCGCCGACGTCGACCGCGCTGGCCGCGTAGCGGTGACCGCCTCCGACGACAAGACCGTGCGGGTCTGGTCGCTCGCTGACGGCCGGCCCGAGCACCATCCGCCTGCCGGCCGGCCCCGGACGACATCGGCAAGGCCTACGCCGGGCAATCAGCCCCGACGGCAGCATCATCGCCGTTGGCGGCTGGACGCGCCAGCCGAAGTGGCCCGATCCAAGCGAGCAAATCTACTTCTTCGATCGCAACGGCACGATGACCCAGCGCATCGAGGGCCTGCCGGACGTGGTCAACGACCTCGCCTTCGCGCCGGACGGCCAGCGGCTGGCGGCGGTGCTTGGGAGCGGCGGCCTGCGGCTGTACGCCCCGGACGGCAACGGCCGCTGGCAGGAGCTGGGCGCGGACCCCGGCTACGGCGATCAAAGCTACGGCGTCGCCTTCGCCGCCGTCTCCGGGTGGATGCTCAGCGGTCGTGGCGCTCCCGTGACGAACCTGTCCCATAGTGCTTCCTTCCATTCCCGCAAGTTTGTTATGCTCGGCCAGGAGGTCCCCGCGATGACCAAGGGCAGCTTCGACCGCTTCGTGATCGCCGCGCGCCGCCTGCGCGCGCCGGCGGCGCTGGCGGCGGCGCCGGTGGACGCGCTGTCGGGGGTCAGCGCAGGGGACCGCGAGGCGCTGACCGCGGCGCTGGGTATCCGAACGGTGGGCGATCTCGCCGCGAACCACTTCGTGGCGCGCGCCCAGGCGATCGCCGCCGAGGCGGCGGGGTTGGCGCACGACCGCGGCCCCGATCCGGCCTGGTCGGCCTTCCTAGCCTCGGCCCCGCTCGCCACCTACCTGGCCAACCCGACCGAGTTCCGGCTGGACTTCGGCCCGGTCTATCACCGCGGTAGGCTCGACGGCACGGCGCGGGTTCTGCTCGTGGGGCAGGACCCGGCGGCAAACGAGCTTGTCGGCCACCGCGCGCTGGTCGGGGCCTCGGGTCAGCGGGTGCAGGGCCTGCTCGAGCGGATCGGCGTGCGGCGCGACTACCTGATGGTGAACACCTTCCTCTATCCGGTCTACGGCCAGTTCTTCGGCCGCCTGGCCGCGCTGTCGCAGACGGGCCCGATCCTGGAGTTCCGCAACGCGCTCTTCGACCGGATCGCTGCGGAGAACGCGCTGGAGGCGGTGGTCACGATCGGCGCGGCGGCGCGAGACGCCGTCGACCGCTGGCCGGATGCCGCCGGCCGCTTCCGCCGGCACGTCACCCATCCCTCGGCGCTGGACAACGCCGCGACGTTGGCCGACTGGAACGCCGCGGTGACCGCGCTGCGCGCGGTCGTGGCGCCCGAGGTCGGCGTCCCGCCGCTCGAGGCCCCCTATGGCGACGATTGGACCGCCGCCGACCACACGCCGATCCCGCGCCGCGACTTGCCGTTCGGCGTGCCCGATTGGCACGGCGTGGGCAGCCGCGCCGAGCGGGCGCGCCTGCCCGACGGCGCGACCGACCCGCGGCGCATCGTTTGGACCGCGCCCTAGCGGCCGCGCAGGAGGGGCACCGTGGCCGTCGCGCTGGAGGGGCTGATCGCGCCGTTCGCCCGCACAGACCCCGAGGCGGTGGTTGAGGGGCGGCTCTACATCGGCGACGACGGCCTCGTTGCGGGCCTGGTCGAAGCGGGCGGGGCAGCGCCGGCGGGCATGGCCGCCGCGCCGGTGGTCCCGGTCGGGGAGGCGGTGATCTACCCCGGTTTGATCGATCTGCATTCGCACATCGGCTATAACGCCCTGCCGCTGTGGAGCCACCCCGGCGAGCCGCGGCCCTTCCTGCACAACGGCATCTGGCCGGGCCGAGCGAGCTACAAGCCCAAGGTGAGCTGGCCGGCCTGGGTGCTGGCCAAGGCGGCGCCCGAGGCGCTGATGGCTTACGTCCAGGTGCAGGCGCTGGCCGGCGGCACCACCACGATCCAGGGCTGGCCGACGGTCAACCGCACACCGGCGAACCAGCTGGTGCGCAGCGCGGACGACCAGCGTTTCGCGGACGTGGCCGGAGGGGCGGACATGATCCGGACTTCGGCGCTGCCCCAGGACCTGCAGGCGCTCGCCGGACGGGCCGAAGACCTCGGCCGGGGGCTCGGCTTCATCTACCACTGCGCCGAGGGCCAGCCCGAGAGCCTGGTGGCGCGCCAGTTCGAGGATCTCGGCGCCGCGAACTGCCTGCGCGAGCGGCTGATCGCCATCCATTGCTGCGCGGTGGGCGACGCCGCCTTCCGCAAGTGGCGCGACCGCGCCGACCTCGCGGGCGACGCTGCGCCCGGCGCCGTGGTCTGGTCGCCCTTCTCCAACCTGTGGCTGTACGGGCATACCACCGACGTCCCGGCCGCCCGACGGCACGGCGTCGCGGTCTGCCTCGGCTCGGACTGGGGTCCGTCGGGCACCAAGAACCTGCTGGGCGAGATCAAGGTGGCGCGGCTGTGGTCCGAACAGGCGGCCTGGGGGCTGTCGGCCTTCGAGCTGGCGGCGATGGCGACCGCGACGCCCGGCGACGCGCTCGCGCGCTGCTGGGGCCGGCAGGTCGGCCGGCTCGAGCCCGGGGCCTGCGCCGACGTGGCGGTGATCGCGCGCCGGGACCCCGATCCGTTCGAGAGCCTGGTGCGCGCCCGCGAAGAGGACGTCGTCCTGGTGCTGGTGGGGGGCCGGGCGGTCTGGGGGACCAAGGATATGGTCGAAGCCTGCGGGACTCGCCGCAGCACCTCGGTCACGGTGGGCGAGGCGCGGCGACGGACGCCGCTGACCGATCCCGCCGACCAGGCGCTGCCGCACGCGGAGCGGGCAACCTGGACCTGGACCCAGGTGATGGCGGCGTTGGAGGCGGTGCGGGCCGATCCCGTCGGCGCGGTCGACGCGGCGAACGCCCCCAGCGCGAGCGCCGGCCGCCCGCCCTCTTCGCTGGGGCCTGAGGGCGACACGCTGATCCTCGAGCTCGACATGCCGGGCGCTCCGGGCGGGCTGCGCGCCGGCCCGCCGCCGCCGGGCGCGGCGGTCGAGATCGCGCCCTTTCCGTCGCTGCGCCACGACCGAAACTGGCGCGCCTCGGCCCGGGGGCGCGGCTTTCACGGCGGGCTGCTCGACGGCCTCGCCCGCTTCTACGTCGGGCCATGAGCGGGGACGCCCGCGCGGCGGTTGTACGGCGCATCGCGCCGGCGGCGCGTGACGCGGCCGCAGCCGCCCCGCCCGAGCCCCTCGACCTCGAGGAGCGCAGCGCGGTAGTCGAGGGGTTCGTCACCCTGCTCGAGGGGCTCTACGCCCACCTGCCGCAGAAGCGCGCCGCCTACGGCCAGGACCCGGTGCAGCGGCTACGGGTGCTGGGCCAGCGCCTGGGCGCGCTCGACGAGCCCGAGTTCCACCGGGCGATGTTCGAGATCGTCACTGCGTTGCGCGACGGGCACACCCGCTACATCGGCCCCGAACACGTCGCCGGCGAGGTCGCCTTCCTGCCGTTGCTGGTGGAACGCTGCACCGAGCCGGACGGCGAGCACATCGTCGTCTCCAAGGTCTTCGCCGCCGATCCGGCCGAGGCGCAGGCTCTCGACGGCGCGGGTCTTCGTCCCGGGGTCGAGGTCACGCACTGGAACGGCGTGCCGATCGGCCGAGCGCTGGTGGTCTACGGCGAGCGCGAGACCGGCGGCCGGCCGGACGCGCGCCTGGCGCGGGCGCTCGAATCGCTGACGCTGCGCGCGCTGCGCTTCCAGCCTCCCCCCGACGAGGACTGGGTGGTGGTCAGCTTCCGCGACGCCGCCGGCGCCGCGCGCGAGGTGCGGCTAACCTGGCGACATGCGCGTGAAAGCGATGCGCCTCGCGCGCTGGCGGTCGAGGGCGAGGCGCGGCTCGCCTACGCCGGCGATGGCGCGGCCGAGGCTGTGCGCCGGGTCAAGAAGATGCTGTTCGCCCCCGCCGCCTGGCATGCGGACACCGTGGCGCCGCGCGCCGCCGGCGCCGAGGCGGCCGAACTGCGTGACGCGCTCAGCGCGCGCGAGGTGACGTGTCCGGCAGGGACGTTTGCATACCTGCGGCTGTGGAGTTTCGACGTGCGCGACGACGACGGCTACCTCGACGCCGTTCGCCGCCTGCTCGCCGACCTGCCGCGACGCGGGCTGATCCTGGACCTTCGCGGTAATCCCGGCGGGCTGATCTGGGCTGCCGAGCGGCTGCTTCAGTTCTTCACCCCCGAGCCGGTCTCGCCCACCCGCTTCGTGCTGCGGGCGACCGACCTGACCCGGGCGCTGGCCCGGGCGCCGCAGGGTCGGACGCTGTTCGAGGGTTGGCGCGGCAGCCTCGAAGCGGCGCTGGCCAGCGGCGACACCTATTCCCGCGCCATCGCCCTAACACCGCCCGAACGCTGCAACGATATCGGGCAGGTCTATCCCGGGCCTGTGGTCGCGGTGGTCGACGCACGCACCTATTCGGCCGGCGACCTGTTCGCGGCGGGCTTCGTCGACCACCGGGTCGGGCCGCTGGTGGCCGTTGACGAGGCGACCGGCGCGGGCGGCGCCAACGTCTGGTACGACCGGGACGTGATGAGCGCCTTGGCCGGGACGTCGCGCGCCTTTCCGCCGCTGCCCAAGGGCGTGTCCTTCACCGTCGCGTTCCGCCGCGCGCTGCGGGTCGGCGGCGTCGAGGGAACCGAGATCGAGGACGCGGGCGTGCGCGGCCAGTTTCACCATCCGCTGACCCGCCGGGACCTGACCGAAGGCAACGAGGACCTGATCGCCTTCTGCGGGCGCCTGCTGGCCGGCGAGGAGGCGACGGATTTGGAGGTCCGGTCCGAGCCGGGCGGGATCGCGGTGGACACACTGAACCTCGACCGGATCGAGGTCTACGCCGACGACCGCCCGCTCGGGCCGCCGATCGCGGCCGACCGTGCCGGACGCTCGCGTCTGCATGTGGCCGCGGCGGACTGGTCGCAGCTCGAGGTGCGCGGCTTCACCGGCGCGCTGCGGCGTCAGCTTCGCAGGCTGGGCCGGTCCTGAACGACGCTCTCGGGCAAGCTTGTTGACGCGCATACCGCGATTGGTCTGAAGCGGGCGAAGCGGGTCGCCACCCGCCTCAGACGGGCCGCTCCATGGGATGTGCCTTCAGCTTGGCGAGCTTCCGGAGGTTCTGGGCTGCGGCGGCGAGGTGGAACTCGTCGCGGGTGCCGCATGGGCCGCGGAGGCGTGGCCGATCCAGGCGCAGGATGCGCGTGAGGTGGGCGAAGAGCATCTCGACCTTCTTCCGGAGGCGCCGAGAGTCGACGTACTCGTCGGTCGTGGCGATCTCGCGGGCCACGTCGCATCTGGAGGCAATTGGTCGTGCCCGAACAAAGGGGGGCGAGAGACGCACGCGCAGCGCTGTTCAGGGCCGCGTGGCGAACTTGTGGAGCCGAAAGCCTGCGATTAATGTTGCGCGCAACACCTGCAGCATCGATATGGGCCCGATCGACTTCGGGCACCTACGACAGGTGATCCGAGGCAGCATCATTTCAGGGAGGACAACGACGATGTCGGAAGACAACACCATCGGCCGGAGCGATCTGCTCGCTTTGACCGGCGAAATCGTTTCGGCGCATCTCGCCAACAACGCGGTCGCGCGAGACGAGGTCGCGCCGCTGATCCAGTCGGTGTTCGAGAAACTCAACGCCTTGGCCAGCGACGAGACGCCGACATCGGTCGAGCTCACACCAGCGGTGCCGATCCGACGCTCGGTCACCGACGACCACATCGTCTGCCTAGAAGACGGGAAGAAGCTGAAGATGCTGAAGCGGCATCTGATGACCGCCTACGGCATGACGCCCGAAGAATACCGGGCGAAGTGGGGTCTGAAGCCTGACTACCCGATGGTGGCGCCGAACTATGCCGCCAGGCGCCAGGAACTCGCTAAGCAGATCGGGCTTGGCCGGAAGCCAGTGGTGGTCGCTCCTGAACCCGCACCTAAGCCGCGGCGCCGTCGCAAGGCTGCAGCCTAACGCGGATGGGCTGCACAACGTTGTGAGAAGAGCCGCTTTCGCCCTCTTGCTGATTGCGGGTTGCGCCGCGCGCGGGTCGATCGTGGTAGACCCCTCAGCGGCACAGACGGGCTCGTTGCACCAAATCTTCGTCGCGAGCACGCGAGACGCCTTGGATGGCGATGCTGCGCTCACTCGCGGTCGCTCCGACGCGGTCCACTTCTTCGACTTCGAAGTGTCGGTCCCACCAAACCGTGCGTTGGGCACCGTGACCTACCCGCACCGCATGCCCGCGAACCCAGCCAACGACTTCTTGACCGTATCGGCGACGCCGCTTGCTGGATCACGCGACTTCGTGACGGCGGTGAACCGGGCAGCTGGGCGTTTGGCGGGCCGGAGCCGCGAGGCTGTCGTCTTTGTCCACGGGTACAACACAAACTTCGCCGAGGGGCTATATCGGCAAGCTCAGATCAGCCAGGACTTCGGCACCCAAGGCATCTCGGTGAACTACTCCTGGCCGTCGGCAGCAGATTTTCGTGCCTACGCCTATGACCGTGAGAGCGCGCTCTTCGCGAGAGACGGACTTGAGCAAACGCTGGTAGCTCTCGCGAGATCGAACGTTTCCCGCGTCGTCGTGATCGCGCATTCCATGGGCGCCCAGCTCCTCATGGACACGCTGCGGCAAATGGCAATCCGGGGCGACCCGGCTTTCTTCCGCAAGCTCGGGGGAGTCGTTCTCGTGTCTCCTGACCTAGACGTCGACGTGTTCCGGACGCAGGCGATGCCGCTCGCCCGGCTTGGAGTTGAGATATACGTGTTCGTCTCAACTCACGATCGGGCGCTACGCTTCTCGTCCTTCCTGCGCGGGAACCGCGAACGTGTAGGGTCGATCACCGATTCGCGCCGCCTCGGAAATCTGCCGATCCTCGTTGTAGACGTCTCGCACTTGGAGCCGCAGAATGACCCCCTTCAGCATTTCAAAGCCGGGAGTTCGCCGACCATGATCAAGCTCATGTCAGGCATGGGAACGGCTGGCCTTCAGATGCTGCGAGAGGACGGACCGTTGGCGGGAGCCGCCCGGGAGCTGCTGACGAATGGCGGGAACAGCTAAGGGCAGCCGCCCCGAGGGCGGTCCGCTCCGAGGCCCCGATACGACCGGACATAAACGCCATCCCGCTCAAGCTGAGGCAGCCGAGCGCTCGGCAACCGGCGGATCGTTCAAGCGCGATCGACTAAAACAGAGGGCGCCGGCGCCAACGCCTTCTACCCGACCAGCGATCCACGCGTCCTCGCGGTGATGCAGCAGATCGTCGATCAGCGCGCGGCGGCCGGCGGCGAGCCGGTTCCGGCAGCCTGGCTGAGCGCGATCGCCCGCTGGCGACGGGACCAGGGGGACGCCGACGGCCTGCTCAAGTACGGCCAGGGCGCCGTCGATCGATTGAGCGCGGAGAAGGGGCCGGAGAGCCCTGCCGCGATTGATTGGCGGACTGAGCTCGCCGGAGGGCTCTACGCGTCCGGGCGCGACGCGGCGGCGACCGAGATACTGCTGCCCGCTGCCGAGGCGACGAGGCATCGCCTCGCGAGCGACGCTCCGGCAGACTACGCCGACATCCAGCAAGCCATCGAGATGATCGACATGCTCGGCGCCCATGGCCAGGCCCTGGCTGCCGGACCGCTTGCCGTCGCGGCGACCGAGCGGATGCGCGAGTTCAACGACGTCGAGGTGCGGTACCAAGTCCGCCCGAGTGTGTTCGATGCGCTAGCGGCGGCCGACCGGCCCGACCTCGTTAAGGAGTTGTTCAGGCGAACCGGCGCCGGTCCGATCGATGATTCCGAGGAACCTGGCAATCTCGTGTTCGAGGCCCCGGAAGAGCCAGCCGTTATCGCAGAGCCGGCCCCGATGGGGGGAAGTAGCGCCCCGCGCCGGGCGATGCGCGAGGAGCTCTCGCTGGCGCAGGACGCGATCCGCGCCAGTCTCGGCAAGGCCGGGATCGCCTACAACGCTCCCGACACCATGCAGTTTGGCGAGGCGGCGCCCGTCGAGCTGGCGCTCGCCACCGAGGCCAGCGGCCTGACCGCGGCCGACCTGCTCGGCGACGACCTGAAGGGCGCCATCGAGAGCGAGACCGGCGTTGATTTCGCGATCGACATGCGGGCGACGCTCTCGGGACCCGACTTCAAGATCGAGCCGGCCGGGCCGCAGGTTCGAACCGTGCTCGACGACGCGAAATGGAGCTGGACGGTCGAACCGATCCACTACGGCGTCGACAGGCTGCTGGTGCTCGAGCTGGACGCGCTGCCCCATGTCGAGGGCATGGAAGTGTCCCCCTTGCACGTGCAGACGTTTCGGCGCGAGATCCTCGTAAAAGTCGATCCCTGGTCGCGAGCGGTGTCGTTGGCCGACGACGTGAAGAAGGTGAACGCCTCAGTCGTCGCCGTCGGCACTACACTGATCTTGGCTGCCGGCTGGCTCTGGCGCCGCCGCCGTTCGTCCGCGGGTTCGGCCTGATCTGTCGCCGGCACTTGGGGGCAACCGGCTCATTTCACTGACGAGGCCTAAAAGGGCGAGCGATTGGATGTGAGGGGAGCAAAGAGCATGGCGAGCAGGAAACGTTGATCGCGCGTACACCGATGAGGTTTTCGATCGGCATCGTCTTGATAACGCGCAGAAATACTGGAATGACGATCTGACATCGCACTGGCTTGGCGTGGCGAAGATCCACCGCTTACATGCGTGTCGCGAAGGGATGGAAGGTCTTTTTTTCGCCCCTTTCCGGACGCCGCATGCTCTCGATGACACTAGCCGCTCAATAATTGGATGCCGTTATGCGCCTGATTTCCCAGGTACGCGATCGGTCATCGTCGCAATCGTATTGCAGCGCCTCGACGTTGTTATCCGTGCTCCTCCCCCCCGGCAATGGTCAGGCACTTGCCAGTCTGCAGATTCTCTGCGCGGCGGCGCCGCGACCAAGGTTGTGGCCGCGCTTCTCACCCGCGGGCTTGTCCGCGAGGAGCTGATCGAGAGCAACGCCAAGGCTGACATGGCCCTGAACACGCTCTGGCGCAACGAGGAGGACGGACGCGGAGTCCTTCTCCGCGTCACCGCCGCCGGTCTGGAAGCGCTCGGGATCGAGCCGGAGGTGGCACTGCGGCCTGAAGCCTCACAGCGGCCCGGAGCGGGCGGTACGGACTCGCCGGCCGCAGCCGAGTCCCTGAGCGCAGCAACTGCCCAAGGCCGCTCTGCGAGTCACCCAACGCCTGTACGGGGCAAGACCCGCGAGGGCACCAAGCAGGCGGCGCTCGTCGCCATGCTGCAGCGGCCGAAGGGCGTGACGATCACCGCCCTGCGATCGTTGCGGGTCGCCTGGACCTTCGGGCGCAAGATTGCCTTAGGCGCCGCCGCCGGACCGCCGCACCGCGAAGCGCGCTTCCTTGGCCGCGAAAGCGGTGGCAAATAACGGGTGCCGGACCGGCAGCGACTCGCCGCCGACGGCTCGCGGCGCGGGCGGACCCGCCGCGGGGCGCACGGACGCTGGTGCGGTCGGTAACAGGGACCTCGGGACGGCGTGCCCGCCGCTCCCGCACGTAAGGGGACGTTCATGACGAGTCGATCAAGAGCCCGTCTGCCGGCTTTGGCGCTGGCGGCCTTGTGCGGGATCCAGGCCGCGGCGGCGCAGGACGCCGCCGACCCGGGCGGAACGGCAGCGGGTGCGGGTAGGCCGGTGGTGGCCGAGAAGGCGGACGCACTGCTCCGGCAGATGGGGGCCTATATCGGCGCCGCGGATGCTTTCACCTTCTCCGCGGACGTGACCTTCGACCACGTGCTCCCGACCGGTCAGACAATCCAGTTCGCCGCCGTCGAGGACGTGGGCGTCGAGCGGCCGAACCGCGTCTACGTGGACTGGAGCGGCGACCTCGGGGCGCGGCGCTTCTGGTACGACGGCATGACCGTGACGATCTCCGACCCCTCGACGCCCTTCTATGCGGCCGAGCCGGCGCCAGACACGATCGACGCCACCCTCGACCTCGCCGAGACCAAGCTCGGTTTCCTGCCGCCGCTCGGGGACTTTCTTCTCGCCGATCCCTATGCGGCGCTGCGGCGGGACGTGCGCTACGGCGTCTATCTCGGCACCAGCGAGGTGGACGGGCGCGAGTGCCACTCGCTCGCCTTTATCGACGACCAGATCGACTGGCAGATCTGGATCGACGCCGGGCCACGGCCGACGCCGTGCAAGATCGTGATCACCTATCTCACCCGCCCGGGGAAGCCGCAGTTCAGCGCGGTGTTCACCGACTGGGACTTTGCGCCCGGCATTGCGCCGGACCGCTTCACCGCAGACGTCGATCCAGGCGCCCGGAAGGTTCCGTTCAAGGTGGAGCAATCCTCGGCGGTGCAGCCGTAAGCGACAGGAGGAAGACAATGACAACGGTTTCGTTCCGCCGCGGAATGGCGGCGCTGGCCCTGGGCGGGCTCGTTTCGGCCGCATGCATCGGCATGGTCGCGGGGACAGCGGACGCGAGAGGTTTCCGGGGCGGCGGCTTCGGGGGTTTCCATGGGTATGGTGGCGGCTTCCACGGAGGGGGCGGCTTCCACGACTACGGCGGGTCGCGCTTTGGCGACGGCGGCTTCGACGACCGGGGGGCCGACGCCGGCTTCGGCCGCGGCGGCTACGGCAACGTGCACAGCGCGGGCAGCTACGCCGACCACAGCGACCGGTACGATGCCGATCATCCCGAGTACCAGGGCGACGGCGCCGACCGCTCCGAGGTGCAGCAGAACTCGAGCGACCGCATGCAGTCGCGGCAGGGCGAGGCGAACACCCTGCAGTCGAACCGAGCGGACGAGGCGAACAGCCTCCAGTCCAGCCGGCAGAGCCAGCAGGACTCGCTGCAGCAGAACCGGGAGAACGAGGCGAACAACCTCCAGCACAACCAGGAGCACTGGGACAACAACGACTGCTGCTGGGGCGGCGGCTGGAACGGCTACTACGGTGCCTTTGGAGCCGCCGCCGGCCTCGCGATAGGCGCGACGATCGCGACCCTCCCGGCGGAGGCGGCCGCGGTCACGGCGGCCAACGAGAGCTACTACTATGACAAAGGCGTCTTCTATCAGCCGCAGGGGACGGAGTACGTGGTGGCGCCGCCGCCGCAGGGCGCCGTCGTTCCGACGCCCCCGCCTTCGTGCTCCAAGGTGACCGTCGGAGGCCAGAGTGAGCTCGACTGCGGCGGCGCCTTCTACCAGCCCGTCCCGCAAGGCTACAAGGTGAGCCCGCCGCCGATCGGGGCGACGGTGCAGAGCCTGCCGAACGGCGCGGTCTCGGACACGGTCAAGGGAACGACCTACTACTCTTTCGGCGGTGCCTGGTACCAGCCGTTCTACGGCGGCAGCCAGGTCATCTACGAGGTCGTGGCCAAGCCCAGCTGACGCAGGCGGGCTGAGCGGAACTCATCCTTCCTGACCGCTCGGGGCGGCGTTCAGCGTCGCCCCTCTCTAATTGGTTGGCAGCCGGCGTTCGGCGACTGCCATGGGCATCTCGACCCCTGCTCTGCCCACGCTATCTCGCGCGCCATGTGCAACGACTACGAGCAACACGTCGCCTGGGCCACATATCGCGAGGCCATGGAGAAGCTCGCACTCGGTATTCCCGCAGACCAGTCCGAGACCGACCTTCTGATGGCGGACGACATCCGGGTGAACGAGATCGGGCCGGTCATGCGCGTGTCGGGCAACGTTGTGGAGCTCGTTCCGATGACGTTCGGCTTTCCCTCCTCCGGGTCGGGCCGCGGGCCGGTCTTCAACTTCAGGTCGGATGGGAGGCGCTTCGACCAGAGCAGGCGCTGCCTGATCCCCGCCCTCGGCGTTCTTCGAGTTCACCGGCAAGCGCTACCCGAAGGCGAAGCACCGGTTCTCGCTGAAGGCGGCTCCCTTCATGGCGATCGCAGGCCTTTGGCGGGAGCAAGAGGACGGCTCATCAGCCTTCACCATGCTGACGACGGCCCCGGGCGAGGACGTCCGATCCATCCACGACCGGCAGGTCGCGGTCCTGCGGCCGGAGGACTGGTCGGCCTGGCTCTACCTCACGAAGCCCGAACCTGAGCTCCTGCGCCCCTTGCCCGAGGGATCGCTGCGCGTCGAGCTTGTCCGGCGTTGCAGCGATGAGCCCGCAGGCGAGCGATCCTCCCGCTGACAGTTGAGCCCGACTGTGTGGGTTGCGCTTTCCGTACCAGCCACGAGCGCAACCCGGGAGACCCGCTGAATGCCTGTTTTCGCCTACCGTATCCTGCCGCCGCGGGCGAACTTCGCCGAGACCATCACCGATGACGAGGCTGCGACGATGGCGGCGCACTTCCGCTTCCTCCACGGGCTCGAAGCCGAGGGACGCGTGATCTTCGTCGGCCGGTGCGAAAATGGCGCCCGGGGGCTCGGCGTGTTCGAGTTCGCGGACGAGGCCGAGGCGCGGGAGGTGCTGTCGCGCGACCCTGCCGTTGCGTCAGGCCTGATGCGCATGGAGCTCCGCACCGAGAGCCCGTTCGGTCTCGGCCGACTTGTACAGCGCGAAAGCGTCCCGCAAGTCGTGTCGGCGGTAAGCCGCTTCAGCCAGGTCAGCGGTTGGCGGCGACGTAGACATTTCACGGTATAATAGCGCACGGCACCGCGGTGCCCAGCGGAGGCGTCCTGATGCTCCCCGCGAGAGCCTGCCGGATCCGATGGCGGGTGGTGTCGCAAAGGTGGTGGAAATTCCGGTTGCGGTCTCTACGCAGGGCGGTCAGGCGTCCTCGCCGTTCAGGATCTCGAGGGTGCGCCGGAGCCAGTGGCCGGGGACGTGCGCGAAGTTTACGTGCTCCGCTGGATCGATCAAGTCAAGGAGGGCCTGGTAGACGTGCGCCTGCCGGGCGGTGGCAATTGGTGCCACAAGGCGGGCGGCGCGCTCAGGGTCGGCCTCGGGGAAAGCGTGCCTCCAAGCGTCGAGCCAGGCGGTGCGGAGGTCGGTGCGGAACGGATCATCGAACCGATCGACGAAGGTCGGCATGTCGAGGAGCGGGTGGCCGACCACGGCGTCGGTAAAGTCGATAAGGACGATATCATCCGGCGTGCCGCGGGCATTGCCCGGGTGGAAATCGCCGTGGACGAGGGTGTCGGGCAGCCCGCAATCGGCCAGCGCGGCGAAACGGCCGGGGAGGCCGGCGACGAAGCGGTCGATCGTCGCGGCGTCCTCGGGAGGCAGCGCACCGCGGGTGCGGTCGGCAACGACGCCGAACGCGGCGGTGGCGGCGGGGCCGCGCCAGTCGGGCAGGCCAAGGGAGACAAGACTTGCCTCGTGGCCGGCGAGCCCGGCTTGCAGGGCGACGAGCGTGGTGGCCATGGCCGTGAGGCCCCGCGCGTCTTCGCGGAGACCTTCGGCATCGGGCAGGTCGCGCATCAGGATGCGTGTCCCCTCGGCGGCGAGGAGCGGCGGCGTGGCGGGATGGCCGGCAAGGCGGGTGAGAAGACGGCTCTCGATGGCGAAGAACTCGGGTACGACCTTGAGCCAGTGAAGACCGTTGGTGGTCGGGAGCTGCCAAAGGGCGGAGAGGCACCAGGTGCGGATCTGCAACGGTTGGGCAGTCAGCAGGATGCCGTGCGTGGCGAGCGCGGCCTCGGCCCAGGCGAGATCGCCGGCAGGGCCACCCGACCGGGCGAAGGCCGGGGTGTAGGCGTGCGGGGCAGCGTCGCGGTCCAGGGGGCAAGGGCCGGGGGCGGGCCGGCGAGTTCGGCGAGATAGGTGAGGATGCCGCCGGGCGGTTAGAGGTGGCTCGGGAAAACTGAACAGGGGCTATGAGTGGATTGTCCGCGCGACATCGGCATGATTGCCGAGAGCGAGGAGGGACCCATGACGAGACGACCCCGCCGGAATCACAGCCCGGCATTCAAGGCGAAGGTGGCGCTGGCGGCCATCCGGGGCGAGAAGGCGCTGGCCGAGTTGGCGGAACAGTTCGACGTCCACCCCAATCAGATCACGCAGTGGCGCTCGCAGCTCCTGGAGGGCGCTTCTGGCGTGTTCGGCGCTGTCGCCCCGGCGGAGGCGGCTCCGGCCCTGGACGTGAAGACGCTGCATGCAAAGATCGGCGAGCTGACGCTGGAGAATGATTTTTTGTCCGGCGCGCTCGGCAAGGCAGGTCTGCTGCCGAGCGCAAGACGATGATCGACCGCGACCACGGGCTGTGCGTCAGCCGTCAGACGAAGGCGCTCGGGATCAGCCGGGGCAGCGTCTATTACCTGCCGCGCCCCACCTCGGATGCCGATCTCGTGCTGATGCGCCGGATCGACGAATTGCATCTGGACTATCCCTTTGCCGGGAGCCGGATGCTGATGGGTCTGTTGAAAGCCGACGGGCATGAAGTCGGTCGGTTGCACGTTTCCACTCTGATGAAGAAGATGGCGATCGCGGCGCTCTACCGCCGTCCGAACACCTCCAAACCAGCGCCGGGCCACAAGGTCTACCCGTACCTGCTGCGCAATCTGGCCGTTACGCGACCGAACCAGGTCTGGGCGATGGACATCACCTACATTCCGATGGCCCGCGGCTTCGTCTACCTGGCCGTCGTCATCGACTGGTTCAGCCGCAAGGTTCTGGCCTGGCGGTTGTCGATCACGCTGTCGGCCGACTTCTGCGTTGAGGCGTTGGTAGAGGCGCTCGGCCGCCACGGCAGGCCCGAGATCTTCAACAGCGACCAAGGCTCGCAATTCACCAGCGCCGACTTCATCAAGGTCCTGAAGGATGCCCAGATCGCCATCAGCATGGATGGCAAGGGAGCATGGCGCGACAACGTCTTTGTCGAACGGCTCTGGCGGACGGTGAAATACGAGGAAGTCTACCTGCGCGCCTACGGCGGCGTTTCCGAGGCGCGGGCCTCGATCGGGCGCTACCTCGGCTTCTACAACGTGTCCACTTAACCTTCTTGGCTGACGAATGACATGACGGTTTCGATTGGTCTTCGGCCCATGTTTCGATACCCGAGATGTGGACGCTCGGTGTTGTAGTGGACCAGCCAGGCATCGAGATCGGTCTGCAGTGCGTCGACGGTTTCGTAGAAGGTCTCGCGCATCTTCACCCGGAAGAACTCGTCGAGCACGGTGCCGTTGAAGCGCTCGACGAAGCCATTGGTCCTGGGCGTGCGGACCCTGGTGCGGCGGTGCTCGAGGCCGTTCAGGTCGAGGTAGAGCTCGTAGGGGTGGCGCTCGGTCCCGCAGAACTCGCGGCCGTTGTCGGTCAGGACCGCCGTTACCGGCAGGTCGAGGTTGCGATAGAACGGCAGCACGTCGTTGTGGAGCACCGCGACCGCCGCCTCGGGCTGCTTTGAGACGTGGAGAAAGCCGAAGGCGTAGGAGCCGAAGGTGTCGACCACCGCGTGCAGGTAGACCTTGCCGACGCCCTTGAGGCTGCCCACGAAGAAGGTGTCCGCTGACAAGAGTTCGCCCGGCACCGAACTCTCGACATGCCGTTCCCGGAAGCAGGGGTTGAGCTTTTCCAGGAAGGCGGCCTGCTCGGCGGTGATCTCGATCGCCTTCCCGGCGTTCGCGGTCTCCAGTGCCAGCCAGCGGTCGATCCGCGTTCCCAGCCCGTGGTCGTTGAGGATCTTCTGGATGGTGATCGCCGAGACCCGCACGCCCTCCAGTGCCAGCGTCGCCTCATGGCGGTTGCAGCCATAGGCGGGGTGCTCCAGCGCCAGACCCTTGATCCGCTCCACCACCGGCTCGGGCGTCGTCTGCGGATGGCTCCTGTGGATCGGGGGCAGGTCCTTCAGGCCCTCGAAGCCCTGCGTCTGGAACCGCCGCTTCCATTCATAGAAGCTGGTCCGGTCAAGGCCGCGCTGCCGGCACGCCTCCGCGACGTTACCTAGCTCCCTGGCCAGCTCCAGCACGCTCAGCCGGCTCCGCGCCAGCTTCGTGTCCGCGTCCCGCGGTCGCGCGTGCGTCCCTGTCGATCCTCGTCCCATCGGCGCTTCCTCCTCTCCATAAATAGCACGGAAAGAAGGTTAAGTGGACACCCAATTCGAGAACTAACGAGGTTTGGAGAGGAGCGGTCCGCGGAGAGCCCGCCTCCGTCGGATCGCCGAACCGGTGCTAACGACCCCCACGCCTACAACCCTCTAAAACAACGGCAATTTTCTGCCGGGCGGCCGAGTGAGAATGAGTTCGGTCGGGGAGTTGGCTGGCCAAAAGGATCTGCCAGCGAACCTTCTCTGCCTTGTAAGACATTGAATTAACTGAAACGAGCTACTTTCGCGTCCATTGTGGGAGGGCAGTCGCTTCCGCTGCGGCTTGCCATACCGTTCTGAGCGGATCGTCGGTTCCGGCCGCTTAGCGCGCTGAGTTCCCGTTCGCAGTTGCTTGCGTGCCGCCGCGAGTTCCTTCGCAAGCCGTCGCAATGTTCTCCGCACTGACGGTCTGGCGGTGGATGGTCGTCCTGCCGGGCAAACGCTTTAGTGCCGGTGGTGAAGGCGAGTGCGATCGCGCGCTGACTTCCGTCCGTTCCATTCCAGGACACCGCGGTCAGGTTTTGCCGTTGGCGAGGTGCGCCCAGACCTTGGAGATGACGACGGAGCCCTCTCCGACGGCCGAGGCCACCCGCTTGACTGAACCCGCTCTTACGTCTCCGACAGCGAAGACCCCCGGAAGCGACGTCGCGTAGCCGTCCTCTGTCGGCACGAATCCTTTAGCGTCGAGCGCAACGAGATCCGCGAGCCAGGCGGTATTGGGCGCCGCACCAACCATGATAAAGAGCCCGGCCGCGGGGACCCGTTCAGCCGCGGATCTGTCACGGCGGCCCAACGTGACGCCTTCGAGCACGGTGTCGCCGTGGAGCGCCGTCACCTCCGTCTCGTAATGGATGGTGATCGCCGGGTTCCGCCGGATGCGTTCGACCAGATAGTCCGACATCGAGACCGCGAGCGAGGGGCCTCGCACCACGAGATGCACGTGGGAGGCCCGGCGACTGAGAAACATCGCCGCCTGGCCGGCCGAGTTGCCGCCGCCGACGACGACCGCGGCCCGGCCCTGGACGTGCCGGGCCTCCAGTTCGGTCGCGGCGTAGGAGACGCCGGCGCCCTCGAAGTGCTCCAGCCGGTCAAGAGGCAGTCGGCGGTACTGCACGCCGGTCGCGACGACGACGGCGGCGGCCGCTACCGCCACACCGTCATCGAGGGTGAGCTCAAAGCCGCCCGGGACGGTCCGCGCACCCGTCACCTGTCGCGGCACGGCGAAGCGGGTGCCGAACTTCAGCGCTTGGATCTCGCCTCGCGCACAGAGATCGGCGCCCGAGATGCCGGTGGGGAAACCCATGTAGTTTTCGATCCGGGAGGATGTCGCGGCTTGGCCGCCTAGGGCGAGTTCGTCGATCACGAGGCCGGCAAGGCCCTCCGCCCCGGCGTAGACACCGGCCGCCAGGCCCGCAGGGCCGCCGCCGACGATCACCACGTCGAAACGCGCGCCCTCCTCGACCGCAAAGTCGAGTCCAAGGCGGCGGGCCAGCTCACGGGGAGTCGCGTCCGCGACGACGTCGCGCTCCCCGAGCACGACGGCGGGCGCGCCCGGCGCGATGCCGCAGCGCGTCGCCATCGCCGCCGCCTCGGGGCCGTCGAGGGAATGCGAGCGAAAGGGTATGCGGTTCTGGACGGCGAAAGCCTCGATCCGGCGCAGGTCCCGGTCCGCCTCCGCGCCGATCAACGTGAGGCCGGCCTGGCCGCTCTCGATCAGGCGCCGGCGGCGCGCGGCGAAGACGGTGACGACGATGTCGCTCATTTCCGGAATTGCGGCGAGGGCTTCGATCATTGCCGCGCGCGGTACGCGGATGGCGGTGATCGGCGTCTCGGCCTTGTTGGTCAGGAGCGCCCGACCTCCGGTCAGGAAGCTCATCTCACCGGTGAACTGCGTCGGCCCGAGTGTGGCGTTGCCGTACCGCGTGCCGGAAACCTCGTCATAGGCCGCGGCCTCACCCTCGAGAATGTAGAAGAAGGCTTCGTTCGCCGCTCCGAAGGCAACCAGAGTGTCGCCCGGAGCAAAAGTTACGATCTCCCCAATCTCGCGGAGACGCGCGACATGCGTCTCGGCGAGTGGCGTCCGTACATAGGTGGCGAGTTCGGGGGCTGATCGTTCCATCGACGGGGTCCTCGGGCCGGTGAGCAGACGGTTGCGCAAAGGTATGGGGCGCCTGGGTCAACTTGCCAGCCACTGCGGGACCCGCGGCGCTTTGCCAGTATCGGGAAGGCCCGGTCCCCTGATGGCTCACTCCCGGCCCGCCACGACGGGCTCATACAACGGAGGCGCGACCCTCACTGCGCGGCGAAAGTCACCGTTTCGACGTTGTGGCCGTCGGGATCGAGGACAAAGGCGGCGTAGTAGTCCGGGCCGTAGTTCGGCCGCGGGCCGGGCGGGCCGTTGTCTCGCCCTCCGGCCGCGAGTGCCGCCTCGTGGAACGCCCGGACCTGAGCGCGCGTCTCCGCCCGGAACGCGAAGTGGACCGGCCCGCCGGCGGAACCGAAAGCGCCGATCCAGAGCCGTCCCGACGGGCCGCCAAGCATCGCCCAGCCATCGCCCTCATCCAGGACAATCTGCCCGAGCGGCTCCAGGGCCGCCACGTAGAACGCCTTCGACTTGGCGAAGTCAGAGACGTTGAAGCCGATGTGGTCGAACATGTGCCTTACTCCCCGAGCGCCTGGATGACCTTGTCTGCGGTTTCCTGGCCGGAGAAGTTCTGCTGCCCGGTCACCAGATTCCCGTCCCGGACCGCGAAACCCCGCCAGAGCCCTGCCTGAACGTAGTTGGCGCCGATGGCTTTGAGCCGGTCCTCGATGCGCCATGGCATCACGTGCCTATCGCGTGGAAGCAGGTTCATCGCCCAGACCGCTTCGTCGGCGAAATCCTCCTCGACGTTGGCGAAGCCGGTCACCGTCTTGCCCTTGGCGAGCGGCTCGCCGTTCGAAAGGCTGGTATAGGCGAGGATCGCGGTGCCATGACACAGCGCGGCGGTCACCTTGCCGGCCTCGTAGAAGGACGCGAACTTGTGGTGCAGGCTACTCGCGTGCTCGAAAGTGAACATCGGCGCCTGGCCGCCGGCGACGACCAGAGCGTCGAACCGGTCGATGTCGAGGTCCGCAACCGGTCCAGTGTTCTCGATGAGTTTTGCGAGATTTTCCGTCGCGATGAAGCCCATGCTGATCAGGTCTGTCGACGAATAGCCCGACGGATCGCGGGGATCGGACATGGCGTCAGGCTCGCACCTTCCGCCGTCGGGCGAGAAGATCTCCACCTCGTAGCCCCGCTCGGCGAAGGCGAGCCAGGGATGGGTGAGCTCGCTCCACCAGAAGCCGACCGGCCAGCCGGTGGTTGTAGAGACCGCGGGATTGGCGATGACGATGGCGATGCGCTTCGGCCTCGCCCTGTTGACGGGATTGGGATCCTTGAGGCTCATGCGTCGGCTCCTGCGGTCCTACGGGTGATCGCGAAGGCGAAGTCGCGGCCGCGGCCGCGGACCCGCGCCTGATCGATCCAGAGCAAGGCATAGGGCTCGAGCAGCCGAGCGATGCGGAGCGGCCCGGCATCGACCGCCTCAAACCCGAGTTCGCCGACCAGGCCCATGACCAGGGGCTTGGCACTCTCGTTGTCGCCGGCCACGAACATGACGGGCGGAGTTGCGAACGCCCGAGCCGACGCCATGTTTTCCGCGCCGGTCTGGTTCAGCGTCTTGAAGACCTTCGCGCCGCTGGCCCATTCGGCGACCTGCTCCCCTCCCGACGTCTCGAAGCCCAAGGCGAGGTGCAGGCCGTCGGTCTGGTTGAAGACGAGCGGGTTGGTACAGTCGATCACGATCATTCCGCCGAGGTCGCCCGCGTCGGCGATCGCCTTCCGCGTCGTCCCCCAGGGGGTTGCCAGCACCACCACCTCCGAGTGCGCGGCGGCCTCCCTGTTAGTTGCCACCGATGGCGCCAGGTCGGCGTGCTTGGGGTCGGACGGATCTCTTGCGCCGAACCAGACGGAGTGCCCATTGGCGCGCCAGGCGAGCCCCAGCGCCCGCCCGACCTGCCCCGCGCCGATTACCGCTATGGTCGTCATTTCGCTCCCCGAAACCGCTTGGCTGGGAGGATAGTGCGGGGCATATTTCAGTCGAATGAAATCAACTGAACTGCGATATGAACGAAATCGATATCAGGCGGCTCGACTTTGGCCTGCTGCTGGTGTTCATTGAGCTCTATCGGCTACGCCGGGGAACCGAGGCGGCGCGCAGGCTTGGTTTGACGCAGTCCGCGGTGTCTCACGCGCTGGCGCGGCTTCGCGAGATTTTCGAAGACGAGCTCTTCCTGCGCCGCACCGCCGGGCTGGAGCCGACCGCGCGGGCGGTCGCGCTCGAGCCCCGCATTCGCGCCCTCGTGGAAGCCGCCGGCCAGCTGATCGGTGCCGAGCGGGAGTTCGACCCAGCAGCCTCGAAGGGACTACTGAGGATCGGAGGGTCGGACTACGGCTGCGCGGTCCTCGGCCCGCCGCTGGCGGCGCACCTCGGCGCGGTGACGCCGGGCATGACCTTGACTTTGCGTCCGTTTACCCGGCAGGCGGCCTGCGAGGCGCTCGCATCTGGTGAGATCGACCTTGCGATCGGTTACTTCTGGCGCTCGACCGCCGGGATCACCGTCGAACCGCTTTTCGAGGAGAACTACGCAATCCTCGTGCGGAAAGGGCATGCGTTAAGCCGGGGGCCGCTGACCCCTCAGATCTTCGCCGAGACAAACCATGTGCTCGTCTCTCACGAGGGCGATGCGATCGGCATCGTCGACCGGGCGCTCGAGCCTTTCGGTCTCACGCGGCGGGTGGTGGCCACTGTCCCGTTCTTCTTCGCGGCGATGGCGATCGTTCGGTCCACAGATCTGATCGCGACGGTGCCGCAGCGCATCGCCGACGCGCATGCGCGATCCTTCGACCTCGCCGTGCTCGCGCCCCCCGTTCCCATCCGCCCATTCAAGATCGCCCTTGCCTGGCACGAACGCACCAAGGGTTCCGCTGCACATGCATGGGCCGTCGGCGAGAATCCGCGCGCTTCTATCTCCCGAGCCGCGGGGCATTGTTCCCGAGCCGCCGCGGTAGGCACACCGGTGCCGGCCGACGCGGTCCTGGTGAGATCAGCGCAGCGACTGGCCGATCCGCTCCAGCACGTGCGCGATCGCATCCTCGGGCACGTCGCAGGCGAGGTCGAGCTCCGCAGTCACATCGGAGCGGAGCGCCCCGGCGAGACCGTGAAGCGTCGACCAGACGAACAAGGCATCGCGGTCGATCGCAGCGGCAACGGCATCATCACCTTGGCGGCGGCGCAGGGCCTGTCGCAAAAGGTTGAACGCATGATGCGCGCTCTGCATCACCTCGGGGTGCAGCGCCGGGTCGGGCATGGAGGTTTCGAACATCAGCCGGTACTCGAGCGGATGCTCGCACGCATAGGAGAGGTAGGCGACCCCCATGGCGCGCATGTCCGCTACCGGATCGTCGCTCGCGGGCCGGGCGTCGAGATGCGCCGCGAAGTCGACGTACGCCCGGCGGATGACCTCGGCCAGCAGGTGGTCCCGGGTAGGATAGTGGCGGTAAGGCGCCCCGTGCGACACGCGGAGCCGTCGGGCAACCTCGCGCAGGCTGAGCCCCTCCAGACCCGCCTCGGCAATGATCGCCCGCGCTTCGGCCACACAGCCGTCGCGCAGCGGGACGCGTCGCCGCTCAGCCTCACCCTGCACTGGTCCGCGCCATGCCTGCCATGATGCGTCCCATGATCGCCGTGCGCGCCGGCCGCGGCAAGGTGGAGAGCGACCAGGTCAGGAGCCGTCCGACCCGCCCCGGCACCACCGTCTGGCGTCGGCCGAGTGCCGCCAGCGCAGCGCGCGCAACTGTGTCGGGCGTATCCGCGAGCCGCATGCGCATGCCGGCCCGCGCCGCGAAGCCGCTCGCCACCGGACCGGGCGCGCAGCTCAGCATGTCCACCCCGCTCGGACCGAGCTCGGCGTGCAACGCCTCGGCGAACGACTGCACGAAGGCCTTGGTCGCGCCGTAGGTCGCGCTGTTCGGCACGCCTTGCCAGCCGACCAGCGAGCCGAAGAGCACGATGCCGCCGCGCCCCCGCTCGACGAAGCGGCCACCGAAGCCATGCACCAGTTCGACCACCGCGCGGCAGTTGAGATCGACCATGCCCAGTTCGCTGTCGATCGGACGGTCTAGGAACCGTCCAGCACTGCCGAACCCCGCGGCGGCCACCAGCAGGCCCACTTCCGTCTCCTGCGTTGCGGCAATTACGGCCTCGACCGCCGCTGGATCGGAGAGATCGGCGGGGTGAGGAGTCGCCCTGATCCCGTACGCATCTTGCAGTTCGTCGGCCAGCACCACCAGCCGGTCCGCTCCCCGCGCCACCAGCGTCAGGTCGAAGCCCTTGCGCCCCAGCGCGATGGCGAAGGCGCGCCCGATGCCGCTGGAGGCACCGGTTACGATCGCCGCCGGCCCATAGCGCTGGCGTAGGCGTTCCATCAGTCCATCTGCCATTGGCGCGACTCCTCTGTAGACACTGTCTACAACTGCGTGTAGACAGTGTCTACACGCGATCTGTCAGGAGGTTCCTGCCATGCCCGACTTGAGCCGCATGCCGGCCGCGGGAGCCGGGGCGCTCCTCTGGTCAACGGCGGTCGTCCTCCTCTGGCTGTTCGCGCTCACGCTGCTGGTACAGCGCCTCGACCGGCGCCGACTGAACGGCGAAAGCGTCTGGGCCAAGCCGCTGAAGTTCCAGATCTCGCTGGCGATCCATTTTGCCACCCTGGCGCTGATCGCCGGATGGCTGACCCTTGAAGCGAGAACCTCGGCGCTGCTCTACATGGTCGCGGTCCTGGCGACCGGCTCCACGGCCTTCGAGGTCGGCTATATCGCCATCCAAGCCGCACGCCGGCAGGCATCGCATTTCTGCCGCAGGTCTCGCGCTCGACAGGCTCGCTACGGGCGGGATGGCGGTCTCCGCACTTCTCGCGCTGACCGTGGCTTATGCCTGCTTGACGCTGGCCGCCTTCGTACAGGCCAACGCCGGCCGTTCCATCGTCACCACCCGAGCGATAGGCGGATGCAAAGATCGGCGGCAGATCCCCTCAACGCGGGTCGCGAGCGGGGTCCGGCCGGGCGCTTGGCTGATCCCGCCTCCGACGGACTTCGCGGACCGGAACACCCGCGCCTGGCCGCTCCACGATGAAGGCCTTCCGGACGTCCGAAACGTCCTCGCCACTTCTCCGATCTTCCAAACATCACTTCCGCAGGGGAACGAGGACTTCGTTCCGGCGCCAGAACGGCGGCTTGAACGGCGGATCGTAGTAGGCGAGCATAGGTGGCCCAGCCGCCTCGAGGTCCCGCGTTGCCATCCAGGCCCGGAGCGACGCCTCCGCATCGGCGAAGTTGCGGTCGGTCCAGCGACCGGAGAAGCGCACCGCTGCGACGCGCAGCGGCGGGGTTTCGACGAGCCGAACATCGCCGTTCGGCTTCGGAAGTGAGTTCGATGCTGCTCCCGCTCGGCATCACGAAACGTACAGTCCAGCGGTCGGCAACCGTTTCCGGTGGCTTCGAAGCGGGAGCTTTCGGCGTCTGAATGACGGGGGCGGTCATCGGAATCTTCGCGCCTCCGCGGTCCTTCGCGAAGATGTAGTCGGCGAGGGTCCTGAACGCCGCATTCACGGTCTCGTTCCTATCGCCCGGCCGAACCACCTCGGCGACCACGGTGGACGGGTAGTCTCTGACTTCGAACCTCCCATCCGCAGCCTCGATGCGGTAGCTCATCTCCTCGACCGCCGAGGCCCCGCTGGCGAATGCGCCGGCGCCGACGATAGCGATCGCGCAGAGCCACCGGGCCGCCCCCCTTCGGACCACGCAGGCCGGCCGAGCATTCAAGTGTCGACCGGCTTCTGGCCCGCCGGCACCGTGTCGGGCGCGTCGGCCGCCAGGGTCGACTTGCGCTTGTCGGAGTGGAGTCGGTCTGCGGTCTTGACCGCGCTTAGATAAGCGAAGATCGCTCCGGCGCTCAGGGTCCCGAGCGCCAGGATGCCGATCAGCGTCGAGGTGTCCATGCTTCCTCCTGTTTGGCATCGGATGAACTCGTGGTCGCCCGTTTCGATCCATATTGCTCGGTCGGTCGCTATCCGGCAACGAGCGGAAAGGTCACGCCGATCGCCCAAGCGAACGCGACCGCGCTCGCGATGCCGGCCACAGCCGGGTGCCCGGTGCGGCGGTAGGCCCAGCGGCTGAGCCAGCCGTAGACGATGAGGAAGAGCAGTATCACCGGCACGATGATGGCGAGAAAGAACAGGCGGCGGAAATCCAGGGCGACCGCGATCGCCAACGACAGGAGAAAGCCGAGCTTGGTCGCAGGATAGCCGAAGCGCGCCGCGCCCGGGCCGCGCGTCGCCCATTCGTCACAAAGAAAGTATGGCAGCGTACCGGCGAGCATTGCGATCACGAGCAGGAGCCTTTCGCGTCCGGGCACGAAGGACGTCAAGAAGGTGTCGATCTGCCAGACCAGGCCGACGAACCCGTATGCGACGAGCGCCAGGGTGGCCGCGACCAGCGCGACGGCGGAGGTGCGGGCAGGCGCCGGCGACGGTCCGGTTCGTCGGAGCCAGAGCAGGCAGAGCGCGGTCAGAACGCCGTACATGGCGAAATGCGCGGCAAGATAGTCGCCGACGAGGATCGGCAGGAAATGCGTCGGCAGGAACCGCAGCAGGAGCGGCGTCGCGACCATCGGGACGAGGAGCGGCAGCCAGAGGCGGCGCCAGCCGAGACCGGCGCCGACGGGCGGCACCGCGACCGGCGGCAGGAGCGCCGACAGCGGCCGTGCCAGAAGCACGACGCCGGCGAAGAGCAGGAGGATCGCGGGCGCGCGCGGCTCGAGGATCGGCGGCTGGGCGCGCGCGGTCGCGAAGGCGCCGTCAACCCATGCCAGCGCCTCCCGCATGCTGGCGCGGCTGAAGAGCACGCCGACATGCTCGACGTGCGGGCTGAAGGCGGTGCGCCGGGGTTCCGTCCGCGAACCTGCCGTAGGTGACGCCGGGCGCCGCCGGCTCCGGCGCGGTGGCGAGCCCGACGGCGCGCAGGGCCTCACGCTGGAGCATCCCTTCCCAGCCGCCGACGATCACGAGGAGGTTGCGCGGGGCGGTCGCGGTCACGGCGGGCGAGAACATCGAGACGGCGACGGTCGCGGCGACGTCCGGCGTCGCCTCCGCGAAACGCACGACGATGTCCGACGCCATCGAGTGGCCGAGCAGCAGCAGGAAAGGGTCGGGGGATCGATGTTTCCCGTTCGCGAGCTCAAGGAAGCGGATGGCGCCAGTCGCATCCCCATGCGCCCAGGTCCAGGCCGAGGGCACGAGAGCTTTGGCCTCCCGCACGACCTGCCCGCCCCGCCAGTTGGCGATGGCGACGTAGCGCGGACGGCCGAGGCTTCCTCCCCCTTTGGCTCGGGACGCAAACCTGAGAAGGGTTGCCAATTCCGGAATGCTGCGTTCGAGATCAGCGGCAACGGAAGCCGGCGGGGTGGCATCCGGAAAGCCGTCGACCTCCCGCCAGAACTCCTTGCGGTCGTCGTCGGTGCAAGCCACGAAAGGCCGCATCCAGGTTTCCTGCTCGTCGAGCAGCGTCGGTCGCGGGGCCACTAGCCCGGCGCGATAGCCGCCCAGGATTGCCTCAGCGGCTTCCGCATTCGATGCGGCGTGCTCAGAAGAGAGGCGCACACTCGTTGCCAAACGAACGAGGTCGAAGGGGTAGGCCATCTCGGCGGCCTCGTCGAAGTCGTTCACGCCCCAGACGAGCCGTCCTTCCGTGTCGCGCCATGTTCCGAAGTTCTCGAGATGTGTGTCACCGATGGAAAGCACCGCCGGGGCGCCACTCAAATCGCCGCACAGATGTTCTATTTGGCCCGCCCATCGAAAATAGGTGGCACGAAGGAAGTCAAAGCTGCTCTTCTTCATTCGCTCGTGCTTGCGCTTCAAATCATCTTCAACGACGTCACACTGCGTTCGAAGCCAACCCTCGAACTCGGAATTCACTTCTCGGAACGGTCGGGTCACGATTTGGCCCCGTACCCGCTAGCGGAGCGCAGCATTGATCAGCTTCGCGAGTCGCGCGCCTGCCAGCGCGGCGCGCTCCCGCGCCGTCGCCAGAGCATCATCCTGATAGTCCCTGGTCAGGTTGAAGGGCCCGGCTCCCGGCCCGATCAATCCGGTGTAGACCTCGTTCTGCGCAATCGCGAAGCTCCCGATGGTCCAGAGGGCCGGATCGGAGACCGCTGCCTCGCTGGGGTCTGCCTGAGGCAGATCGTTCGCAGCGGCGACGGCTTCGTCGGGCGTTGCCCGATCGCCGAGGAGGCCATCCCAGTAAGCGTGCAGGTTTATCGCCGATCCGCTGGTCGGCTGCACGAGCTCGTCGTTTCCGCCTCGGTCATCGTCGAGGCCGTCGGTGAAGCGCGCCGTTGCGTGCAGTGGCTGATGCAGATCGCCAACGAGATGAAGCAGCCAGACTAGGTCGTAGGATTTGAGATCGTCGCTCGCGTTCGAGGCAAGGGTCGCAGTCAGCAGCTCTACCTGCGTGAGTGCGTTCGGGACGTCCGGCTGCCGCACCGCGGTCTCGTCGGTCGAGAACGGGATATCGATGTAGTGCCAGTAAGTGTGCCTAAGGTGGGTCGGAGTACCCGATGTTCTGCGCGGCAGTCGGATCGATCACCGCGTCGGACCCCGCATAGGTCGGATCCGTCTTAATGTCGTCAGCCCAGGTCGCGGCGTGCACGAAGGCGGCCTTTGCCTTGTCCGCCTCCGGCAAACCAGATGTCCACTCGGCGTACTTCGGATTTAGCTCGATCAGCCGATCCGCGGTGGTGCGAACCTCGGGATCAAGCTGCTCGTAGGCTAGCGCCGCGATCTCCATATGGCCCTGGTCCCACCAGGCAAGGGCCGGCGGCACCCATCCCAGAAAAACGGCAGCCGTTGCGGTACCCAGAATGGCCCTCATGATCACCCTCCGAATATGATTTCCCTGTAAATTCTGGCGCGGCTGAAAACGACTACCGCCGGGCTTAGTATCGTCCGAATTGGCCGAGCTACCAAGCGCCTTAACCAAGGCGATCGTCCCCAAGGTGTCCGAGCGGATCGTCGATTGAAAACAAGAAGATGATCTGAACCCTGCTTGACGGTGGTTCGCGACAGAGCGTTGGTCGGAATGTCGCCACTCGCAGTCGGGGTCATTGAGCCGGGGCGTTACAAGCATCCAAAGGCTCGCGGCGGCTCGGAGCGGGCAACACAGACTCGGCGGCCTCGGACGGTTCCCCCTGTCGCCGGGAAAGGCGTTTGGCCCCTCAGCGAGTCACCCAGCGCCGCGTCGGGGCAGGACCCGCGAGGGCACGAAGCAGGCGGCGCTCGTTGCCATGCTGCAGCGGCCGGAGGGCATCGTCGAGGTGGTCGAAGCGCCCGGCTGGCAGCCGCCCACGGTGCGTGGGGCACTGGCGGGCACGCGGAAGCGGCTCGGGCTGACGAACGGCTCCGACCTGGTCTCGCAGCGGTCAGGTTGGCCGCCGATTGAGCCGTCACACGTTCAGATCACATCGGCGCCATATCTCCGGCGCGCCGCCGTTGACGGAGACCCGGACCTCCTCCTCGTTCAGGAGCAGCATGTCGACGTCATCCCCGGCGCCGGGATCGCCGACCGGCACGACGTAGGAGAAGGCGTGTCGTGAGTAGTTGCCGGTCGTCGTCGTGCCGGCCGGGGTAGTGATATTGGCTCCGGCAATGCTGAACTGCTCGCCGCCCGTCTGGGAACACCAGTCGCCGTCTATCGCATCCGCGAGGGCTGCCGATGGCGCCAAGATCACCAAGCCGGCAATCGCAGCCCGCCTTGCAATGTCTACAACGGTCATTGCTCCGTTCCTATGAGGATCACTCTGCGATTATGAACCCTACGATGCGCCGTGAGAAGGCTGGCGAAGAGACCGCCCGATCGACAGGCCGTGAGCGGGAGCGGCCAGGCTAGACGGCCGCCTAAGCACGCCGCTCAGGGGTTAGGGTGAACCAGCCCAGTTTCGTGGCGAGGCGGAGCGCCATCAGCACCCCGGTGGTGATGACGTGCACGGGGGTCTGCATCGCCGTCCGCCGAACGAATTGGATGTACTCCACGAGCAACTTCATGTGTGAATTGTCAGCACGCTTGCCCATGCCCGACGTCAATCAGTGCGCGCCGCCGCCTTGGCGGCTCCCGTTCGGTTCACGCTTCAGGGGGTGGGCCTGAGTCTCGGGCTGGCGAGTTCCTTCGTGGCAGCGATCTGCGGCCGTGCGAGCGTGCCCTGCGGACGAGTGGCCGTCGACGACTTGAGCCTTCCAATCAACGTCTAGGACCGGCCCGGTTGATCGAGTTCAAGTCGAGGGTCCTAGTGCGAGAAGCACTGGATGCTCAGGACGGTACTTTCAAACGTGCCGTCAAGGCCGCCAGCAACGCACCATCGTCCATGTCGGTCCGAACGCGACTTGGCGCCGCAGTCCGGATCAGCTCCCCCTGCCGCTGGACGGGCACGGTTCCGTAGCTCGTGAAGGTGGTCAGCACGTCGTTGTGGCCGAGGTTCTGCGACCAAGCCTTCATCTCCTCGGGCGTCAGGTCGAGGGTCATCGCGTGACGCACGAGCATGTCGCGGAAAGAGTGCGGGTTGAAGTAGGGCAGGTCTGCCGCCGCGAAGCCGCGCCGGAAGATGTCCCGGATCGGCTCGCGTCGAAGCCCAGCCCTGCCGCGCCAGCCCCTGCGGCACAGAAGCTGCCAGCCTCGTCGAGCCCCACTGCCGTCGCCGGAAACAGAGGGTCGGCCGGCCCCCAGAGGTGAACTTCGCGCAACTCGGCAATCCAGTCCGCCACGATCTCCGTCGCGCCCTCGACCACGCGGCATGAAGTAGGTGCGGAAGGTCTTGGCGAACTTGGTCCGGACGACCCGGGCGTCCTGCTCGACGTAACCGCCGGCGACGTCGACGTGGCCGAGCTGGAAGCTCGCGAGCGCGTTCACCCGGGCGCCCGGTCAAGCGCCGCGAACGCGACCAGCGCCCGGTCGCGACGCTCCAGGACGCTCTCGGCCGGCATGGCCTCCAGCACCCGCTGGACCTGCTCGACCGTCGGCGCTGCCTTCTCCCGCCGCGCCCGGGCGATCGCCACGTCCTTCTCGCTAAGATTGAAGTAGTCGGCGTCGGAGTAGGCTGATCTTGCGACCGGAAGCCCGGCTCGCGCGAGAGCCACTCGAAGAACGCCTTCAGGTCGCGCAGCGTCGAGTGAACCGTCGCCTTGCTCAGCTTCTCGCCTGACCGGGCGCCGACGGCTTCGCCGAGCCGCCGCTTGAAAGCCATCGCCTGCTCTCGGTGGAAGCGCTGAAAGTCGCGACGCCCGGTCGCGTCCTCGAAGCGGGCCAAGGACTTCGCGACCCGGTCGATCGTGGCCTCGTCTCGGCCGAGCGCCTCCTCCAGGTACCGAAGGTAGCTGCGCTTGATCCGCTCGTTTGCGGGTTGGGCTTCGCCATAGTTCGTCTTGCCTTTCGTGGTGCACAATTCAGGGAGGGCCGGCTGCGCCCGCTTAGGCGTCACGGTGCCTGCAACACCTGAACGTCGATTCCCGGCATCGCGGCCGCGATGGCGGTAGCCGACGCCCGCCGGTGCATCAGCGTCCCGCAGCTCTCGCAGATCGCTCGGAGGTTTCCCGACCGCTTCGTGATCGGGAGGAAGTCGACCATCTCGCCCGCGGGCGAACGCGGCTCGCGGCAGCGAAAGCAGTAGAACTGGCCCGGGCCGCACGGGTTCTTTCTGGAGGTGCTCTGCCGATTGAGGAAGTCCCGGATGGCAGCCCCCTGGAAGAGGAGCGGCCGGCACGTCGTCGATCGGCGTCAGCCCGCTGCGCTGCCAGTTCCGCACGGTGTTCTTGTGAACGCCGAGGCGGTCGGCCAACTCGCCGACTGTGTAGCAGCGGTGGAGCTTGATGACGTTGGGATTGACGCGCCGCGACGACATCGCGGTGCGCACCTCAGTCCTGGTCGTTCACCAGTCGGCGGATCGACTCGGTCTTCACCAGCGTGCGGCGGCCGAGCTTGAAGGCCTCCAGCCGGCCGTCCTTGATCATCTGGTAGATGGACGTGCGGCCGAGGCCCAACGTCTTTGCCGTCTCGTTGATGGAAATCGCCAACGGTTCCATGATTTTAGCTCTCCGGTGGACGCCAGCGGGTGCTGGCGAATACCGGTGAGACTGGGGACGGTCAGCGCAGGCGTCGGATGGAAAGGGGCGGAAAAGGCTACAAACCAGGCTTGATGAAGTTTGTAGCCTCGCCTTTGAAGGCCTTGAACATCTTGCGCGCCTTGGGGCGTGCGGTCGCCTCAGCCAGGTTCTGCCCCTTTGACTCGGCCCAATTCAGCATCGCTCGCTCGACCTCAGCTTGGCTGGCGGGCTTGAAATCGCCTTGGTAGATCAGTGCCCAGAGGTCGCACCACATGTCCACTTAACCTTCTTTCCGTGCTATTTATGGAGAGGAGGAAGCGCCGATGGGACGAGGATCGACAGGGACGCAACGCGCGACCGCGGGACGCGGACACGAAGCTGGCGCGGAGCCGGCTGAGCGTGCTGGAGCTGGCCAGGGAGCTAGGTAACGTCGCGGAGGCGTGCCGGCAGCGCGGCCTTGACCGGACCAGCTTCGACGAATGGAAGCGGCGGTTCCAGACGCAGGGCTTCGAGGGCCTGAAGGACCTGCCCCCGATCACAGGAGCCATCCGCAGACGACGCCCGAGCCGGTGGTGGAGCGGATCAAGGGTCTGGCGCTGGAGCACCCCGCCTATGGCTGCAACCGCCATGAGGCGACGCTGGCACTGGAGGGCGTGCGGGTCTCGGCGATCACCATCCAGAAGATCGTCAACGACCACGGGCTGGGAACGCGGATCGACCGCTGGCTGGCACTGGAGACCGCGAACGCCGGGAAGGCGATCGAGATCACCGCCGAGCAGGCCGCCTTCCTGGAAAAGCTCAACCCCTGCTTCCGGGAACGGCATGTCGAGAGTTCGGTGCCGGGCGAACTCTTGTCAGCGGACACCTTCTTCGTGGGCAGCCTCAAGGGCGTCGGCAAGGTCTACCTGCACGCGGTGGTCGACACCTTCGGCTCCTACGCCTTCGGCTTTCTCCACGTCTCAAAGCAGCCCGAGGCGGCGGTCGCGGTGCTCCACAACGACGTGCTGCCGTTCTATCGCAACCTCGACCTGCCGGTAACGGCGGTCCTGACCGACAACGGCCGCGAGTTCTGCGGGACCGAGCGCCACCCCTACGGCTCTACCTCGACCTGAACGGCCTCGAGCACCGCCGCACCAGGGTCCGCACGCCCAGGACCAATGGCTTCGTCGAGCGCTTCAACGGCACCGTGCTCGACGAGTTCTTCCGGGTGAAGATGCGCGAGACCTTCTACGAAACCGTCGACGCACTGCAGACCGATCTCGATGCCTGGCTGGTCCACTACAACACCGAGCGTCCACATCTCGGGTATCGAAACATGGGCCGAAGACCAATCGAAACCGTCATGTCATTCGTCAGCCAAGAAGGTTAAGTGGACACACATATCGTCCCACTACGCTTGCGCAACGCTGGCCTCCGAGTTGGCCCTGCCTGAAAGCTGAACGCCGAGCCGCGGACGTCCGCACTGCCGGCGAGGCCGCAGCGCCTTCGCATCACGGTCTGTCAATTGGTCTGCGACAAACTGAAGCGCATCGCGCGCTGGGATCCAGGCCCCGTTCCCAACGACGGAAAGCCGGCGAGCAGTCAATGCCCTGAGATCATAGCTCAGCATTTCCAGGACGCCGCTCAAAGCAAACCTGACGCCGAACGCCTGCAGGTGAACCTTTCGATCGATCCACGTCGAAAAGTCGCCGGACGACCAGTCCTGTTCCAACGCTTCGTGCCCTTCAGCGCGACCAGAAGCTTGCGGGCACCTCCATATTCCTGACGCGCCGATCGGCGCGGTGGGCGCTGGTGGAGAGGAGGAGTTGGGCCTTTGCCTTTATCAGACCGGTGTGAGCGCGCGCGCAGAGTGTGCGCGTCCCGCCGTTTGGTGCCAGCCTCTCGGATACCAGTCCTGCCGCAGTGGCGGCATCAATCCAGTGTTCTGCCATCGCTCCGCCATGGCTGGCGAAACGGCAGCATTGCAAGTGTTACCTCTCGGTCACGGACCAGAAATCGTGATATTTGCGCGATCGGTGTCAGGTGCCGCCTACGAGCGCGTGTCCCGGCGAAACGGAACGACGGCCCCGCCATCGCGCACCCGATCCAGCTGATCCGCCCACCACTGAGCCATCTCGACGCGCTCCGCCCAATGGGCGCCGCGGTGGTAGGCTGCACGGACCGTATCCCTGTCCTTATGCGCCAACGCCCGCTCGATCGCGTCCGGAGACCACTTGCCAGACTCGTTCAGCAGCGTGCTGGCCATTGCACGGAAGCCATGAGCCGTCATCTCGTCGCCGGAAAATCCCAGCCTTCGAAGGGCGCCGTTCACGGTGTTCTCGGACATCGGCCGAGCTGCCGAACGGACCGAAGGGAACACGTAGCGGCCATTGCCGGTCAGACCCTCGGCCAGCCTGAGGAATGCGATTGCCTGCCTCGACAGAGGGACAACATGCTCGACGCGACCCTTCATGCGCGCAGCTGGGATCCTCCACACGCCTGCCGCTAAATCGAACTCGTTCCATTCGGCCCCCCGCAGCTCGCCGGGGCGAACGAACAACAAGGCGGAGAGCTGCAGTGCGGTTCTGGTCAACGCCCCGCCCTCATATCCGTCGATCGCCCGGAGGAGCTCACCTGCCTTCGAATGCTCCAGGATAGCGGCCAGATGCTTTGGGCGTCGGCTCGCCAAAGCCCCGCGGAGATCCCGCGTGGGGTCAGAGGGAGCAAGCTGATTGGCGACGGCGAAGCGAAAAACCTGTCCAACGAACTGAAGCGTTCGATGCGCCTTCTCGTCATTCTTCGCGGCCTCGTACGGTCGAACCGCCTCCAGTATCTCGTAAGGAGCGATCTCGCTGATCGGCCGGTGGCCGAGCGACCGTTCGACGAGCCGCAGGAACCATTCGCGCTTGCTCACTGTCGCGTCTGCAAGCCCATCTCTGCGATTCTTCTCGATATAAGCCCGTGCAACGGAGCTGAAGGTGTTCGCGGCACTGATCCTTGCGACGTGCTTCTCGCGACGCTTTTGCTGCGCGGGATCGATACCGTTCGCTAACAACGACCGCGCCTTGTCGCGCGCGATCCGCGCATCCCTGAGGCTGAGATCGGGGTACGATCCCAAGGACAGCTTCTTCTCGATGCCGCCCTCTACGCGGAACTTCACCCGCCAAAGACGCCCGCCGGAAGGCATCACCTGAAGATAGAGCCCCTTTTCATCCGCGACCTTGAAGGACTTCTCCCGGGCCTTCAGCGCCCGGATGGCAGAATCGGTGAGCGCCACGGTGGGGGCCTTTCGTTTTGCGGCCGGTTGGAGGCCCCCACAAAGGCCCCCACTCCGGTCCGGCTATACACGGACACTGGCGGTCGCCAGCGTTCGATCTAGCCGCTTTTATCGCATAATTTGAGTGGGATATCAATCATCCACGGGCGCCCGCGAACGGGATAGTGGTGCCGGTGAAGGGACTCGAACCCCCGACCCCATCATTACGAATGACGTGCTCTACCAGCTGAGCTACACCGGCACGGCATCGGGCGACGGCCCCGAACGCCTGCGCCCCAAGGCGCGCCGCCGAGATAGCAAGCCGCGCTGCCGGCGTCCAGTCCTTCGCGGATCAGGTCTCGGGCTGCGAAGCCGGCCGCTCGGCTTCGAGAAAGGCGCTCACCGCCTCGACGAACGCAAGCGGGGCGTCGGCGTGCAACCAGTGGCCGGCGGCGGGCAGCCGCCGCTGCTCGGCGGCAGGAAAGAGCGCGCGGATGCGCGGCCAGTGGTCGGGGCGGACGTAGTCCGATCCGGCTCCGCTCAGAAACAGCGCGGGTCCGGGGAAGGAACCGGGAAAATCGGGGAAATCCATGATCCGGGGCATCTCCGCCGCGAGCGCGGACAGGTTGAGCTTCCAGCGCGCCCGCCCGTCCTCGAAGGCAAGGCTCTGCAGAAGGAAGGCGCGAAGCGCCGGCTCGGGCACGGTGGCGGCCAGGGCCGCATCCGCCTCGGAGCGGCGGCTCACCCCGGCGAGGTCGAGCCCCTGCATCGCCCGCACGAAGCCGATCTGGCTGTGGGCGTAGGCGACCGGCGCCATGTCGGCGACGATCAGCCGGCGCACCCGGGCGGGCTCGGTCAGCGCGAGCGCCATCGCGGCCTTGCCCCCCATCGAGTGGCCGAGCACGTCGGCCCGGCCCCCGTGCCCGGCGTGTTCGGCGATGGTGCGGGCGAGGTCGGCGGCCATCGCCGCGTAACCGTTCTCCGGGCTGTGCGGGCTGTCGCCATGGTTGCGCATGTCGACGGCGATCACCCGCCGGTGCAGCGCCAGCCGCTTGGCGATCGCGCCCCAGTTGCGTGCGGACCCGAAGAGGCCGTGCGCGATCAGGAGCGGCGGGCGGGCGGTCTCCGGTCCGTGGACGATGGCGGCGAGGTGCATGGCCCCCAGGCGGCTGGCGGGCGAGGCGCCCGCGGCAAGCGGTATGGCGCCATTCGCGCCCGCCGATAAAGCCCGGATCGGGAGCGAGGAGCCGGCGCGCACAGGCATGGATCCGATCAACCCGTTGTTCCTCAACGGTTTGATGAATGGCTTTTAATCCTCTGGCAACGCTCGGACGTGGTTCCGGCAAGTAACGTCCGCCGCTGCTGTCGCCTCACTCGCCGGTGAGATCGTCGCAGGCGCGGTTGCATGCGCGGGCGATTTGCCGCATTGGGCGACCGATCGACGAAGGCCGCCGCGCCAGACGCGCGAGTTCGGATCAGCTCAAGCGGAAGTGGACGCCAGTGTTCGTATCGTTCTTCCCGACTCCCCGCATCTTCTTCTGGTCGGCCATCGTCTGGGCGGCGCTCTGTGTCACCGGCTGGTATCTCGGCGGCGGGGCGCTCGGCGGCGCGATCGGCTTTGCCGGCCCGCCGGACGGACAGCTGCCGATCGGCATCTCGCGCTTCTGGTCGGGGCCGTTCCTCTGGTTCTACGTCTATTACACCGTCGCGGTGATGACATTCGCCTTCGCGTGGCGAGTGCTGGCGCCGCATCCCTGGTGGCGCTGGTCGATCCTCGGCTCGGCGCTGATCCTGTTCACCACCTATTTCCAGGTCGAGGTCTCGGTCGCGGTCAACGACTGGTACGGGCCGTTCTACGACCTGATCCAGGCGGCGCTCGGCAAGACCAGGCCGGTGACGATCGCCGAATACTACGGCTCGCTCGTCGACTTTCCTCGGCATCGTGCTGGTCGCGGTGATCGTGGGGGTGCTGTCGCTCTTCTTCGTCAGCCACTACATCTTCCGCTGGCGCACGGCGATGAACGACTACTACATGAGCCACTGGCCGCGGCTGCGCCACATCGAGGGCGCCAGCCAGCGCGTGCAGGAGGACACGATGCGGTTCTCCGACACCACCGAGAGCCTCGGCGTCAGCCTGCTCGACTCGATCATGACGCTGATCGCCTTCCTGCCGGTGCTGGTGCGGCTGTCGGCGGGGATAACCGAGGTGCCGCTGCTCACCGGCATCCCCTACCCGCTGGTGGTCGGCGCCCTGCTCTGGTCGGCCTTCGGCACGGCGTTCCTCGCGCTCGTCGGGGTGAAGCTGCCGGGGCTGCAGTTCCGGAACCAGCGCGTCGAGGCCGCCTACCGCAAGGAGCTGGTCTATGGCGAGGACGACCCGACCCGCGCCGATCCGCTGACCGCACGCGAGCTCTTCGCCAACGTTCGCCGGAACTACTTCCGGCTCTATTTCCACTACACCTACTTCAACGTCGCCCGCATCACCTACCTGCAGGTCGACAACGTGTTTGGCTACCTGATCCTCGCCCCGGCGATCATCGCGGGCGCGATCACGCTGGGGCTCCTCAACCAGATTCTGAACGCGCTCGGACAGGTGCGGACCTCGTTCCAGTATCTGGTCAACTCGTGGACGACGGTCGTGGAGCTTCTCTCGATCTACAAGCGTCTGCGCGCTTTCGAGGCGATGATCCACGGGGGAGACCTTCCCTCGATCGATCAGGAGTTCATCGCCACCGGCGGGCGGGAGGACAACGCCGTCAGCGTCTGAGCCCGCGGTCCGCCGGCGGCCGGCCGTGCTTGCGCGACCGCCGCGGGCAGTCTACTAGGACGCCTTCTGGCGGCGAACGGAGTGCCCGATGGGCTCGCTTGTGATCATCCTGCTCTATCTCATCAACATCGTCTGGTTCATCGTGATCGCGCACGTGGTGATGAGCTGGCTGATCGGCTTCAACGTGCTGAATCGCCACCAGCCGCTGGTGAACTCGATCTGGACCGGGCTCAACCGGCTGCTCGAGCCGATCTACGGCCCGATCCGGCGGGTATTGCCCGACATGGGCGGGCTCGACCTCTCGCCGCTCGTGCTGCTGGTGATCCTCTACGCGCTGCAGGTGGTGCTGCAGCGGAACGCCTACGCGTTCATGTAGCGCACGGCCATGTAACGCCTGGCGCGGGCGTGCACGCCCGCTCTCCGGCTTCTGCTCCGACCTGCCCGACCCCATCGCGCCGGATTCCACCAAACTTGCGAACCCTCCACGCTTTGCCGCGTTGTTCGATTGAAGCGATCCGAGGAGGGTTCGATGCACGATCCGCTTGGGGTGACCGAAGAAAAGCATGAAAGTGAAGTCGCGCGTGTCGCCTACGCCATCTGGGAGGCCGAGGGTCGACCCCAGGGCCGCGACTACGAGCACTGGATGATGGCGGAACGCCAGATCGAGGACGGCGGCGACGCGGCCGCGCGTGCCCACGCGACAGCCGTCCCGCACCCGCGAGCCGGCGAGACCGAGGGCACGGTCCCGCAGGCGGAGATGCCCGGTCCGCGCGATCCCGAGCCGATCCCACGCGACGAACGCCGAGGGCTACACGACGGTCCCGAGCGTCGATGCCAACGCCGCCGGCGCGATGCGCGACGACCCGCAGCCGCCGCGCCGTTCCAGCCGCCGGGCCGCCGGGCCGGCCTAGCGCCGGTCGCGCATCCCGAGGAGCCGCAGCCGCAGCGCGTTGATCTTGATGAACCCGGCGGCGTCCTTCTGGTCGTAGGCGCCGGCGTCGTCCTCGAAGGTCACGTGGCTCTCCGAATAGAGCGACCGCGGCGACGCGCGGCCGACCACGTTGGCGGAGCCCTTGTAGAGCTTGACCCGCACCGTGCCCTCGACCTGCTCCTGGCTCCGGTCGATCAGCGCCTGCAGCATCTCGCGCTCGGGGCTGAACCAGAAGCCGTTGTAGATGAGCTCGGCGTATTTCGGCATCAGCTCGTCCTTGAGATGCCCCGCGCCGCGGTCGAGGGTGATCTGCTCGATGCCGCGGTGGGCGGCGAGCAGCAGCGTGCCGCCCGGCGTCTCGTAGATGCCGCGCGACTTCATCCCCACGAAGCGGTTCTCGACGAGATCGAGCCGGCCGACGCCGTTGCGCCCGGCGATCGCGTTCAGCCGCGTCAGCAGCGCCGCCGGTGACAGCGGCTCGCCGTCGATGCTGACCGCGTCGCCCTTGGCAAAGCCGATCTCGACGTATTCCGGCACGTCGGGCGCCTCCTCGGGGGCGACGGTGCGCTGGTAGACGTAAGCCGGCGCCTCCTCGGCGGGGTTTTCCAGCACCTTGCCCTCGGAGGAGGTGTGCAGCAGGTTGGCGTCGACCGAGAACGGCGCCTCCCCGCGCTTGTCCCGCGCGATCGGGATCTGATGCGCCTCGGCGAAGGCGATCAACGTCGAGCGGCTGGTCAGATCCCAAAGCCGCCAGGGCGCGATCACCCGGATCGACGGGTTCAGCGCGTAGGCTGCCAGCTCGAAGCGCACCTGGTCGTTGCCCTTGCCGGTGGCTCCGTGGGCGATGGCGTCGGCCCCGGTCGCCGCGGCGATCTCGACCAGGCGCTTGGCGATCAGCGGCCGGGCGATCGAGGTGCCGAGAAGGTAGAGCCCCTCGTATTGCGCGTTGGCGCGGAACATCGGGAAGACGAAGTCGCGGACGAATTCCTCGCGCAGGTCCTCGATGAAGATGTTCTCCGGCTTCACCCCGAGGAGCTCGGCCTTGCTGCGCGCCGGCTCGAGCTCCTCGCCCTGGCCGAGGTCGGCGGTGAAGGTCACCACCTCGCAGCCGTACTCGGTCTCGAGCCATTTGAGGATGATCGAGGTGTCGAGCCCGCCGGAATAGGCAAGGACGACCTTCTTCGGTGCCGGTGCTGCCATGGTTCTGCCCCTCTCGCGTCGCCCGCCTCTAGGCGGTTTCCCCCGCCGCGGCAACCGCTTCGCGTCGACCGGTTCGCTGCGCGGGGCGAATGGCGCCGACGCCCGCGCCGCGCCGCCTTCAGCGCCTTGCAAGCCGCGCCGATCCGCGCGACAGAGGATCGCCCGCAACCTTCGAAGGCCGCGCCGCGATGCATTCTTCCCTCCGCCCAGGCATCGAGCGCGCGGCCGTCCGCGCGTCGGCGTCACGGCCGCCCGCGGCCAGCCCGTGCCGCCCGGCACCGCGGCGATGAGCGTCGTCCCTTCCCTGCCGGCCGTGCCGGCCGCCGACCGCCGCGGCATCTTCGGCTGGATGCTCTTCGACTGGGCCAACCAGCCGTTCCAGACCCTGATCGTCACCTTCATCTTCGCGCCGTACTTCGTCGCCGACGTCATCGGCGACCCGGTGCGCGGGCAGGCGATGTGGGGCGCCGCCGCCGCCATCGCCGGGGCGGTGACCGCGATCATGGCGCCGATCCTCGGGGCGATCTCCGACCGCACCGGCGCGCGCAAGCGCTGGGTGCTCGGGCTTTTCGGTCCCGTACGTGCTCGGCTGCCTGGGCTTCTGGCTCGCGACGCCGAAGATGGCCGATCCCGGGGTCGTGCTCGTCGTCTACGCGATGGCCTTCCTCGGCTCCGAGCTCGGCACCGTCTTCACCAACGCGATGCTGCCCGGCCTCGGGCCGCGGCAGGAGATCGGGCGCATCTCGGGCTCGGGATGGGCGCTCGGCTATCTCGGCGGGCTGGTCTCGCTCGTCTTCGTCCTGCTCTTTCTCGCCCCGGCGCCGGGGAGCCCGCACACGCTGCTCGGCATCGCGCCGATCTTCGGCCTCGACCCGGCGGCCGGCGAGCCCGCCCGCGCCACCGGGCCGCTCTCGGCGATCTGGTACGTGGCCTTCGCCGTGCCGTTCTTCCTCTGGACCGCCGACGAGCCGGCGCGCTCGTCCTACGGCGTGGTGCGGGGGGCGTTCGGCGACCTCGTCGCGACCTTCCGGGTCGCGGCGCGCAACCGCAGCTTCTTCGCCTTCCTCATCGCCTCGATGATCTACCGCGACGCGCTCGCCGCCCTCTTCGCCTTCGGCGGCATCTATGCCGCGGGCGTGCTCGGCTGGGGGATTTTCCAGCTCGGCGTCTTCGGCATCGTCGCCGCCGGCGTCGGAACGCTCGGCGCCTGGATCGGCGGCCGGGCCGACCGGGCCTACGGGCCCCGGCCGGTGATCGTGGTGACGATCTGGCTCCTGATCGTCGTGAGCGTCATCGCCCTGCTCACCACCCGCGAGCGCGTGCTCGGGGTGGCCGTCGCGCCGGGGTCGCAGCTGCCCGACCTCGTGTTCATGGCGGCGGGGGGCCTGCTCGGCGCCGCCGCCGGCGCGCTGCAGGCGGCCTCGCGCACGCTGCTCGTGCATCAGGCCGAGGGACGGGTGCCGCCGGCGCAGGCCTTCGGGCTCTTCGCGCTGTCGGGACGCGCCACCGCCTTCATCGGGCCGGCGCTGATCGCGGTGGTGACCAGCGCCACCGGGTCGCAGCGGCTGGGGGTGAGCCCGGTCATCCTGCTCTTTCTGATCGGGCTCGTGCTGCTATACTGGGTCAAAACCGACCACGAGCAGCCCGGGAACCTCCTCGCATGATCCTCCGCGCGCTTGCGGCCTGCCTCGCGCTCGCCGCCCTGCCGGCAACGGCCTCCGCCGAAACCGCGCTCCGGCTCTTCGCGGTGCCGCAGACGCCCACGGCGCAGGCGCCGCAGTCGATCGGCTCCGGCTCGCGCGGCTGCCTCGCCGGCGGCGTGCAGCTTCCCGAGACCGGCCCGACCTGGCAGGCGATGCGGCTCAGCCGCAACCACGAGTGGGGCAACCCGGCGATGATCGACTTCATCGAGGATCTGAGCCGCACCGCGGTCAAGGCCGGCTGGAAGGGGCTCTACGTCGGCGACATCGCCCAGCCGCGCGGCGGACCGGTGCGCGGCCATGCCAGCCACCAGACCGGCCTCGACGCCGACATCTGGTTCACCCCCCCGACCCGGCTCGACCTCACGCGCGGCGAGCGCGAGCGGGTCTCGGCGATCAGCCTGCTCGCCTCCGACAAGCGCCACGTCAACGCCAACTATACACCGCAACACGCGGCGATCCTCGAGGCCGCCGCGCGCGACCCGCGCGTCGAGCGCATCTTCGTCACCCCGCCGGTCAAGCTCGCGCTCTGCGCCAGCGCCTCGCGCAGCGACGCCGCCTGGCTGCGCAAGATCCGCCCGTGGTGGGATCACGTCGATCACTTCCATGTCCGGCTCGGCTGCCCGCGCGGCGCGAAGGGATGCGTCAACCAGACGCCGGTGCCGCCCGGCGACGGCTGCGCCGATGCGGTCTGGTGGGTCACCGAGGCGCTCGAGCCGCCGCCGCCGAACGCGCCGAAGCCCAAGCCCAGGCCGCCGCTGCAGCTCGCCGACCTGCCCGCGCAATGCACTGCGGTGCTGCAGGCGCGATGAGGCGGACGCTTTTCGCCCTCGTTCTCGTCGTCTTCGGCACCGCTGCCGTCCAGGCGCAGGGACCACGGCTGGTGCTCGATGCCCGCGTCCCCTGGCACGCGAAGTGGGCCCGTTTCGGCGGCTTCTCCGGCCTCGTCGTGCTCGACGGCGGCGCCGACTTCCTGACCATCTCGGACCGCGGCCGCTGGGCGCGCGGCACGTTCGACCGCGGCAAGAACGGCCAGCTCGAGAAGGCGCACCTCTCGGGCTACGGCCATCTGCACGACGTCCCCGGCACGACGATCCGCGGCACGTCCTTCGATTCCGAGGGACTGGCGATGGATTCCAGGGGCCGGGTCTTCATCTCGTACGAGGGGAACCACCGGGTCCGCGGCTACGAGGACGTCCGCGGCAAGGCGTTTGCGATCCCGAGCCATCCCGATTTTGCCGCCCTTCCCACCAACGTCGGGCTCGAGTCGCTGGCGGTCGCCGCCGACGGCACGCTCTACGCGATTCCCGAGAGCACCGGCACGTCACACCGCTGGTTTCAGGTCTATCGCTTCCGCAACGGCCACTGGGACAAGCCCTACCGGTTTCAGCGCCGCGGCGATTTCCGCGTCTCGGACGCCGCCGTCGGGCCGGACGGCAAGCTCTACGTGCTCGAACGCGAGTTTTCCTGGATGGGGTTCCGCAGCCGCGTGCGCCGGTTCGACCTCGGTCCGGAAGCGCTGGAAAACGAGGTCACGCTGGTCAGCACCCGGCTGAACGAGCTCGACAACATGGAAGGCATCTCGGTCTGGACCGACCCGCGCGGCCGGACCCGGGTCACGCTGATCTCGGACGACAACTTCTTTGCGCTGCAGCGGACGATGTTCGCGGAATATATCCTGAAGGATGGGCAGTAGCCTCGACCGGGCAGCCAGCGGCTCCACCCCGGCCGCGCGGCGCTCGGTGCGACCGCTCGTCGAACAAAAAGCCCGCTGGCCTTTCGGCCGGCGGGCTCGCCTGCGGCATCGCCTGGCGGACGGTGCTACTTGATCTTGCCTTCCTTGTACTCGACGTGCTTGCGCGCGACCGGGTCGTACTTCTTGACCGACATCTTCTCGGTCATCGTGCGCGAGTTCTTCTTGGTCACGTAGAAGTGCCCGGTGTCGGCCGTCGAGTTGAGCCGGATCTTGATCGTCGTCGGCTTCGCCATCCTGATCGTCCTTCGGTACGCCTTCGGCCCCGCCCGGGACCGGTGAAAGGGAGACCCCGCCTTCTACGCCTCCCGCCCGGACTGTCAAGGGTCAGAGCAGACCGAACGCCGGTCCGTCGGGCCCCTGCCGGAAGAACGGCACCGGCCGTGCGGCGGCGCCGGCCGCGAGCAGCGCCGCCAGTTCGGCGAGCACCACCTCGGTGATGAACGGAAGCGGCAGCTCCCGCGCCGCCGGCAGCCCGACCCAGCACAGGTGCGAGAGCTCGCCGCCGGCGCCGGCGAAGTCGTCCTGCACCCCGGCGACCGCGCCGGCGTCCGCAAGGAAGAAGCGGGCGTCGAACCGCCGCGGCCGGCCGGGCGGGGTGACGGCACGAAAGACGAGGCGAAGTGCGGCGACGTCGGGAACGAGCCCGGCGGCGTAAAAGCCGCGCCAGCCCGCGGGCACGGCCCGCGTCGCCGCCGTCGGATCGGGGCGGCCGAGCATGAGCCCGGTCTCCTCCCAGAGCTCGCGCACCGCCGCGCGCGGCAGCGCGCGCACCAGCGCGGGGTCGGCGGCGATCGCGAGGCGCCGGGCGGTCTCGGGATCGGGATCGGGGTCGCCCTCGAGCAGCCGGTCGTCGGGATCGACCGCACCGCCGGGAAAGACGAACTTCTCCGGCATGAAGGCGGCGGCGCCGCCGCGCTGGCCCATCAGCACCTGCGGGCCTGCGGGCGCGCGGCGGACCAGGATCAGCGTCGCCGCGTCGCGGACCGGCGGATCCGCCGCCTCAGCCGCCGGCGGCAAGCTGCCCCGGGTCGTCGCCGAAGCCGTGCATCCGCTTCGCCCATTGCAGCGCCACGAAGGCGCCCTTGAGCCGTGGCAGCAGCCAGAGCGAGAGGGCGACGAACGCGACCGAGAAGCCCAGCGCCATCACCCAGCCCTGCGGCCGGAAGGTGATGAAGGTGATGAGCAGCAGCGGCGCCATCAGGTGGCCGGTGATCAGGATCGTCGCCCAGGCCGGTCCGTCGTCCGCCCGGTGGTGGAAGAGCTCGGTCCCGCAGTCGGGGCAGCTCCGGCGCACCTCGAGATAGCCGTCCATCATCGCGCCGCTGCCGCAGGCCGGGCAGCGCCGCCGCCAGCCGCGGCGAAGCGCCGTGGCAGTGTCGCGTTCCGGCTCGACGGGGGCCGCCTGATTCCGCTCGATCATGCCCCGACAATACGCCCCCCCGCGATCAGCGGCCAGTGGCAGGACGCCGGCCGAGCCGCGACGGAACGCCGGCGCCGGTGCGTTTCAAGCGCATCAAGTTTGCAGAGAGGACGCCCGATGAAGAGAAGCATGACCGCGCTCGCCCTGGTGGCCGCGCTCGTCGGCGGCGCCGGCGCGGCGGCGGCGCAGGCCGGCCCGATGCACGGCCCCCGCGGACCGATGGGGCCGATGGGCGGGCCGATGCCCGGCGGGCTCGACTTCGTCGCGATCGACACCGACGGCAACGGCTCGCTGAGCCGCGCCGAGCTGCAGGCCCGCGCGGTCGCGCGGCTGTCGCAGGCCGACACCAACCAGGACGGGGTGCTCGACCGCGACGAGCTGATCGCGGCGATGTCGGACAGCCGCGGGCGGCTGGTGGCGCTGTTCAGCGTCGATCCCGCCGAGGGGATGGCCGACCGCCTGCTGGCGCTGATGGGCGCGACCGAGACCGGCAAGGTCGAGGTGGCGGTGCTCGCCGACGCGCGGGTGAACCGGTTGCTCGCCTTCGCCGACACCGACCGCGACGCGGCGATCTCCAAGGCCGAGGCCGACGCGATGCAGGCCCGGATGGCCTCGTGGCACGGCCGCCACCACGGGCACCGCGGCGACGACCACGACCGGCCGAAGGGCCCGCCGCCGCCGCCGGGCGCGCCGGACGCCGACGGTCCGGACGGGCAGCGCGGATGACACTTGCGGCGCGCGTTCCCGTGGGGCGCGCGCCGCGGCTTCGGGACGAGACGGCGGCGGCAGAAGGGGCCATAGTCGCGCGCATGAGGACGAGCCCGAAGGCCGAGGCGGCGCCGACCGACGGGGAGCTGCTCAGCGGCTACGTCGCCGGCGACCAGGCTGCGGCGCGCACGCTGACGCTGCGCCACGCCCCGCGGGTCTTCGCGCTGGCGCGGCGGATGCTCGGCGACGCGACCGAGGCGGAGGACGTGACACAGGAGACGATGCTGCGGCTCTGGCGGATGGCCCCCGACTGGGAGGAGGGCCGGGCGGCGCTCGGCACCTGGCTCTACCGGGTGGCCTCGAACCTCTGCGTCGACCGGCTGCGGCGCCGGCGGGAGGTCGGCTCGGACGCGGTGCCGGAGATCGCCGACGACGCGCCCGGCGCGACGCGCCGGCTCGAGGCGCGCGACCGCGCGGCGGCGCTCGAGACCGCGCTCGCGGCGCTGCCCGAGCGGCAGCGGCTGGCGATCGTGCTGCGCCACTTCGAGGAGCGCGGCAATCCCGAGATCGCCGTGATCCTCGGGGTGAGCGTGGAGGCGGTGGAAAGCCTGCTGGCGCGGGCGCGGCGCGACCTCGCGGCGCGCCTCGCGCCGCGGCGGACGGAACTGGGGTTCAGCGATGACTGAGAACGGCAGACCGACTTCCCCGACGCACGGCCGGGACGCCGCCGAGGCGGCGGCGCTCGAGCCCTTCTTCGCGGCCGCCCGCGCTGCGGACCGCGGCCCGACCACGACGCTGCTCTCGGCGATCCTCGGCGACGCGGCCGACGTCAGCGCCGAACGCCGGGCGGCCGCGGCGCATCCGGTGCCGGGTCCACGCGGCGGCTATCTCCGGACGATCGGCGGCTGGCGGGGGCTCACCGCGCTCGCCGCCTGCGCCGCGCTCGGCTTCTGGCTCGGGATCGCCGGCGAGGTGCCGATCGACCCGGGCCAGTCGTCCTGGTCGAGCTACGACGCGAGCGGCGACGCAAGCACCGACGACCAGGTCGGCGCCTTCTTCGACCTCGCCTCGGCGGAGGGCTGAGCGTGACCGGCACCGGCGACGGCGACGATCGGGGCGGGCGCGGCTGGCTGCGCTGGGTGCTGCCCGTCTCGCTGGGACTGAACCTGGTGGCGGCCGGGGTGATCGGCGGCGCGCTGATCAAGGGGCCGCCGCCGCCCGCGCCGATCCCGGGGCCGGCGCTCTGGCGCTACGCCCGCGCCCTTCCCGACCCCTACCGCCACGATCTCGGCCAGGCGCTGCGCGCCAGCCGCGGCGACTGGGCCGGCCCGCGCGAGGCGCTGCGCGGCCAGCAGGCCGCGCTCGCCGCCGCCCTGACCGCCGAGCCCTTCGACCGCAAGGCGGTCGAGGCGGTGCTGACCCGGCAGACGCAGGTGACCGACGCGCTCGCCGGCCGCGGGGTCGGGCTCCTGATCGAGCAGGTCGACCGGATGGATCCCGCCGAGCGCGCGGCCTACGCCGAGGCGCTGCTGAGCGACCGCGGGCCGGGGCCGCGGCCGGACCACGATCGGGACCGGGACGGTCCGAGGCCGGGCCACGAAGCGAAAACCCCGTGATACGGGCCTCGGCAGCCGGCCGCGAGCGTGGTCTCAGGCGGCGCGGGCGAAGAAGCTCACGCGGTTGCGGCCCGATTCCTTGGACTGGTAGAGCGCGCTGTCGGCCCGCTTGATGATCGTCTCGGCGTCGCAGTCGGCGCTGGTGGCGATCGCCACCCCGATCGAGACCGTCACCTTCACCTCGCCGCCGTCCGGCAGGTCGACCGGCGCGCCCTCGACCGCAACCCGGATACGCTCGGCGGCATGCGCCGCCGCGTGCTGGTCGACGTCGGGCATGGCGACGAAGAACTCCTCGCCGCCGAAGCGGGCGACGAGATCGACGCCGCGGATGTTCTCCTGCAGCCGGCGCGAGAACTCGCGCAGCACCGCGTCGCCGGCGTCGTGGCCGAAGCGGTCGTTGATCGACTTGAACTTGTCGAGGTCGACCATCATCACCGCGAAGACCCCGTCGGTCTCGTGGGCGCGCTGCATCACCCGGTTCATGTGCTGGCTGGCGTAGCGGCGGTTGTAGAGCCCGGTCAGGGGGTCGATCACCGCGAGCTTCAGGCCATTGCGGAGGTTGGTGCGCAGCCGGTCGGAATAGCGCTTGCGGCGAAGCTGCGAGCGGATGCGGGCGATCAGCTCGCTCACGTCGAACGGCGCCTCGATATAGTCCGACGCGCCGAGATCGAGCCCCTTGGCCGCGGTCTGCACGTCGCCGTTCTCGACGACGAGGATCACCGCCGACTGCCGGGTCTCCGGCCGCGAGCGCAGCGCCGAGACCAGCCGGAGCCCGTCGCCGCCCTCGCTCAGCGACTGGTGCACCACGAAGCAGTCGGGCAGCTCGAGCCGCGCGAGGTTCAGCGCCTCGCGCTCGGAATGGGTGACGATGATCGGGTTCTGCAGCCGGTCGCGAAGCTGCCCGGCCCAGGCCGCGCCCTGCCCGTCCGACGGCGGCGCGAGCAGGATCGGGCCGGCGGGTTCGAGCTCGACCTCGGGCTCGCTCACCAGCTCGGCGATGCCGAGCTCGCGCGAGGTCAGGTCGCGCAGGCGCAGCTCGTCGAACATCATCTTCATCCGCATCAGGTTGCGGACGCGGGCGTAGAGGGCGAGGTCGTTGAACGGCTTGGAAAGAAAGTCGTCGGCGCCCGCCTCGAGGCCGCGGATGCGCTCCTCGGGGGTGTCGAGGGCGGTGACCATGATGACCGGGATATGCGAGGTGTCCTCGCGCGCCTTCAGCGCCGCGCAGACCTCGAAGCCGTCCATGCCGGGCATCATCACGTCGAGCATCACCATGTCGGGTTGCTCGCTCCGGGCGAGATCGAGCGCCTGCGGGCCGTTCTCGGCGACGACGACATCGTAATAGGCCGAGGAGAGCTTGGCCCGCAGCAGGAGCCGGTTGGTTGCCACGTCGTCAACCACCAGCACTCGACCCGACATCAGGAGATCTCCCCTTGGAGCTTGTTCTGGCCTGCTGAACCTCGATCGGACCTTAGGCAGAAGTGTGTTAACGAATCCTTTAACGGCCTCCCCGGAGGCCCCCGCGGAGAGGCCGCCGATGACGCCGGACCGGGCAAGCGAAGTGGCGATGGACGCGATGATCTGGCTGGCGGGAGAGCCCGAGGCGCTGGCGGGCTTTCTCGCCGCGAGCGGCATCGACCCGGCCACCCTCACGCGCCGCGGCGCCGATCCCGACTTTCTCGCCGCCGTCCTCGACTGGCTGCTCGGATCGGACGCGTCGATCCTCGCCTTTGCCGCCGCCACCGGCCACCGCCCGGAGGATCCGGCGCGCGCCCGCGCGCTTCTCGCCGGCGGCGGCGCGCCGGACTGGACCTGAGACCGCGCGGGATCGTGGAATTCCGGCTTTCGGGAATCAGCGGGATCGTCTAAATCTTGCGCAGCGCTCCCCCCTTGGGCGCGTCATCTGGTTAGGGACCGAGGAATGGCGCGACTGATCGTGATGGGCAACGAAAAGGGCGGCTCGGGCAAGTCCACCACCGCCATGCATCTGATCACGGCGCTGGTGCGGGCGGGGCACGCGGTGGGCGCGCTCGATCTCGACCTGCGGCAGAAGAGCCTCTTCCGCTATCTCGACAACCGCCAGGACTACATGCGCCGCCGCGAGGTCGACTTGCCGATGCCGCGGCGGATCGTGCTCGAGGCGAGCACGCTCGACAGCCGCGCCGAGGCCGAGGCCGAGGAGACCGCCCGCTTCCAGGCGGCGCTGGCCGAACTCGCCGGCTGCGACTACATCGTGATCGACTGTCCAGGCTCGTATTCGACCTATTCGCGGCTCTCGCATGCCGCAGCCGACACATTGATCACCCCGATGAACGACAGCCTCGTCGACTTCGACATGCTGGCGCGGCTCGACGCGGCCAGCGGCAAGATCAAGGGGCCGTCGGTCTATTCCGAGATGGTCTGGAAGGCGCGGCAGGCGCGCGCCGCCACCGGGCGGCGGCCGATGGACTGGGTGGTGCTGCGCAACCGGATGGCGACGCTCGACGCGCGCAACAAGCGGCGGGTGGCCGCGGCGCTCGACGAGCTGGCCCGCCGCATAGGCTTCCGGCTCATTCCGGGCTTTTCCGAGCGGGTCGTCTTCCGCGAGCTCTTTCTCTCCGGGCTCACCCTTCTCGACCTGCGCGAGACCGATCCGCAGGCGATCAGCATGTCGAACATCGCCGCGCGCCAGGAAGTCCGCGACCTGGTGCGGGCGCTCGACCTGCCTGCGGCCTCCGCCGCAGCCTGATGCGGCTGCAGGCTTGCCTCAACGGCGGCAGGCCCCCGAGCTACCACCCCGGCGTGCCGCTCACCCCCGCGGCGCTCGCCCGCGACGCCGTCGCGGTGCGCCGCGCCGGGTCCGAGACGCCTGCACTTTCACCCGCGCGACGCCGCGGGTCGCGAATCGCTCGCCGCCGCCGACGTCGGGGCGGCGATCGCCGCGGTGCGCGCCGCGGTCCCCGGCATGCCGCTCGGCGTCAGCACCGGCGCGTGGATCGCGCCGCGCGGCCCGGGGCGGCTGGCGGCGCTGCGGGCCTGGAGCGTCCTGCCCGACTACGCTTCGGTCAACCTGCACGAGCCGGACGCCGACGACGTGGTGGCGCTGATGCGCGCGCGCGGCGTGTCGGTCGAGGCCGGCGTCCGGAACCAGGCCGCCGCGCGCCGCTTCGTCAATTCGCAGCTGCCCCGCTACAGCCTGCGGGTGCTGGTCGAGATGACGTCGCAGGATCCGGCCGAGGCCGCCCGCGAGGCCGCCGCGGTCCTCGACATCCTCGCAGCCGCCGGCATCCGCGTGCCCGTGCTGCTGCACGGCGAAGGCCGCAGCCTCTGGCCGATGGTCGCGATGGCGGCCGAGCGCGGCCTCGCGACCCGGGTCGGCTTCGAGGACGGCCGCGAGCTGCCCGGCGGCGCCATCGCCGCCGGCAACGCCGCGCTGGTCGCGGAAGCGGCGCGGATGCTCGCCTGCCCGCGACCGGACGCGGGCACATGAGCGACCGCCCCCCGCTCACGCTGCGCCGCGCCCGGTCCCGGCCGGCGTGGGTGTCGCTGCTCTTCCGGCTGGCGCTGGTCGTCGCGCTGGTCGCGGTAGCGGTCGCGGTGCACTGGTTCGACCGCGGCGGGCTGCACGACAACGCCAACGCCACGATCACCCTGCCCGACATCCTCTACTTCACCATGGTCACGGTGACGACCGTCGGCTACGGCGACATCGTCCCGGTCACCGAGCGGGCGCGGATGTTCGACGCCTTCCTCGTCACGCCGATCCGCATCTTCATCTGGCTGATCTTCGTCGGCACCGCCTATCAGTTCCTGCTGCGCAACGTCTGGGAGGGATGGCGGATGAGCCGCCTACAGCGCCAACTGCACGATCATGTCGTCGTCGCCGGCTACGGCACCAGCGGCGCCGAGGCGGTCAGCGAGCTGCTGCGCCGCGGCTTTCCGGTCGAGCGGATCGTCGTCATCGACCCCCGCCCCGCGGCGCTCGAGCTGGCGGCCTCGACCGGGGTCGCGGTGCTCGAGGGCGACGCCACCCGCAACGCCACCCTCGAGGCGGTCGAGATCGCGCGGGCGCAGTGCATGGCGGTCGCGGCCGGGCGCGACGACACCTCGATCCTGATCGTGCTCACCGCCCACGGCCTCGCGCCGGATCTGCCGATCAGCGTGGTGGTGCGGGCCGACGACAACGAGGATCTCGCCCGGCAGGCGGGGGCGTCGACGGTGATCAACCCCGCGAGCTTCGCGGGCCTGCTGCTCGCGGGATCCACCCACGGCCCGCACCTCGCGGAATACATGACCGATCTCGCCGCCGCCTCGGGCCGGGTGGCGCTGCGCGAGCGCGAGGTCACCGCGGCGGAGGTCGGCAAGCCGCTCTCCGCGATCCGCACCGGGCTCGGGGTGCGGGTCTACCGCGGCGGGCAGATCTGCGGCTTCTGGGAGCCCGACGCCAAGGCGCTCGAGGCCGGCGACACCATCCTCGAGATCGTGCCGCGGGGCGAGGCAGGCGCCGGGTAGGCACCCGCCGCGCCCGCCGGGCCCGACGATCAGAATCCCGGGTGCGAGCGGCAGGCAGTCCGCCTGCAGGCGCGCGAGCGTGCTGCAGGCGCCGAGCGCCTCGGACTGGCTGAGCCCGACGAACTGGGCGCGATAGACCGTGACCCCCTGGGTCCGGGCCGCCTCGACCCGGCGCAGGCCGCCGTCGAGCTCGGGCACGTCCTTCAGCGCGGTGGTGAGCAGCTGGCGCTCGGCGTCGCCCTTGGCGCGGAAGGCGCCGAGCTGCACGCCCCAGTCGTGGCCGCCCGTGGTGCCGGCGCCGGCGCTCGCCATCGCGACCGGCTCGGGTAGCTCGTCCGCCGGCGGCGCCGGCCGCGGCCGTACCGCCCCGATGGCGAAGGTGGAGGCCGAGCCCGCGCCGGAGTTGACCGCCATCGGCACGTCGGAGGCGGCGGCGGCATCGGCGACGCGCGACGGCGGCCGCGGCATCGGACGGCCGTCGGTGATCCCCGCGGGCACGTTGCGCGTCGCCTGGGCGGCGCCGAGCTCGGAGTTCACCTCGGCGATCGCCGCGGCGATCGTGGCGCTGTTGCGGGTGATCGCCTCGTCGTCGAGCGCCCGCGGCATCGGCCGCCCGGAGGCGTCGAGCGCGAGCGTCGCGCCGGCATCGGCGACCGCAGCCGCCGGCTTGGCGGCGGCCACCGCGATCGGCACCCCCGCGACCCGGGCGGGCTGCGCCGGAGGATCGAAGGCGACGAGCGTGCGCAGCGGCGCCGGCGGCACCACCCGGGCGAAGGCCGGCATCTGCGCAAAGCCGAAATCCATCAGCTGCGCCGACTGGGCGTTGCGCGAAGCGGTCGACTTGCCGCCGAGCAGCGCCACGATCACCCGGCGGTTGCCGCGCTGCGCCGAGGACACGAGGTTGAAGCCCGCGGCCTTGGTGTAGCCGGTCTTGATCCCGTCCGCGCCCGGATAGCCGTCGAGCATCCGCCGGTTGGTGTTTCTGACCGTCGCGAGCCCGGCCGACGTCGAGGTGCGGCCGAAGATATTGTAATACTGCGGGAAATCGTAGACCAGCCGCCGGCCGAGGATCGCCATGTCGCGCGCGGTGGTCATGTGCCCCTCGCGCGTGAGTCCGTTGGCGTTCTTGAAGGTGGTGTTCTTCATCCCCATCGCGCGGGCGTAGGCGTTCATCCGCGCGGCGAAGCCCGCCTCGGAGCCGCCGACCGCCTCGCCCATCGCGGTCGCGGCGTCGTTGGCCGACTTGATCGCGGCGGCGCGGATCAGGTAGCGCAGCTCGATCTTCTGGCCGGCGCGCAGCCCGAGCCGCGACGGCGGCTCGCTCGCGGCGTGCTGGGAGACGGTGATCTTCTGGTCGAGCGACAGGCGCCCGTGCTGCAGTTCGTCGAAGACGATGTAGAGCGTCATCATCTTGGTGAGCGACGCGGGGTGGACGCGGGTGTCGGCGTTGATCGCCTTGAGCACCTGGCCGGTGCGCGCGTCCATCACCAGCGCTGCAAACTGCTGGGCCTGTGCGATAGCCGCATAGAATACGAACGCAGTCGCGAGAATCGCCCCGCGCGACACCTTCTGGATCATCACTGCCTCCGACGCCGCAGGGCGTCTTGCCTCGGATTATCGCAAACGCTACGGAGCGATTGCTTTATTTTGAGTTAACGCTAGCACGAGATTCCGGAGGGGAAAACACTTTTGTTTCAAGGTTTGTCGGGGCTGCGCTCATCCTGCCACACAGGCCCCGGCCGAGTTTATGCTGCACTGCACAAAAATACTCTTGACGCGCTGCAGCAAATTGCCTATCTCTCCGGCAGTGGGATTGAACGCAACCGGAGAAAGAACATGAGCACTCGCACCGCCAAGGCCGCGCTGGCCGACAAGTCGATCGACGTTTCGAACGTCATGCAGGATGCCACCGCGAAGGTCGAGACCTTCGTCGCCGACACGCAGAAGACCGTGACCGAGCAGTTCGAGAAGCTCTCGAAGAACTTCGAGGGCCTGACCAGCTTCGGCCAGGAGAACGTCGACGCGATGGTGAAGTCGTCCGAGATCGCCGCCAAGGCCGCCGAGGGCATCGGCACCGAGATCAGCGCCTACTCGAAGAAGGCCTTCGAGGACGGCGTCGCCGCCGCCCAGGATCTGGCCTCGGCGAAGACGATGACCGAGCTGTTCGAGAAGCAGACCTCCTACGCCCAGTCGGCGTTCGAGGGCTTCATCAGCCAGGCCACCAAGATGAACGAGATCTATGTCGCGGCCGCGAAGGACATCAGCGCCCCCCTCGGCGCCCGGGTGACCAAGGCGACCGAAGCGATGAAGACCTTCAGCCTCTGAAGTTAAGCCGGTAGGTCCGAACGGGAACGCTTCTCCTCCCTGGCGTCCTCGCGAAGGCGTGAGTAACGATTGCAATCCCCGGCGGCCGCGTGCCGCCGGGGTTTTTCGTCTTCCGGGGGGACGATCCGGTGACCGTAACGTCCCGCAGCCCCTTTCCTATCCCGGTCGATCGAATATATTGGCGGGAAGGCGTACCCGGTACTGATTTGGGCCCATAATGACTTCGTCGGACCACAAAACCCCAGGCGGCAGCGCGAACGTCCTGACCCGGACGCGCACCCGGACCGAGCGTCCGCCGCTCTACAAGGTGATGCTGATCAACGACGACTACACGCCGATGGAATTCGTCGTGCACGTCCTCGAGCGGTTTTTCGGCATCAACCACCAGCAGGCGGTCGAGATCATGCTCACCGTCCACCGCAAGGGGCTGGCTGTCGTCGGGGTGTTCTCGTTCGAGATCGCCGAGACCAAGGTTACCCAAGTCATGGATTACGCGCGGCGGAACCAGCATCCGCTGCAGTGTACGATGGAAAAGGAGTAGGGTCGCCGCGCGCGGCCTCTGATGCCCCAGCAAGTTGATCGCCTTGCGCTCGCCTTCCAGTCGTTGGCGCTGCCCGTCCCCCCCAAGGGTGATCTGCTCGTATTACGAGCAGTTCCGTCTCCGTTCCTCGACCTGATATCGTCCAGCCGGCTGCGATGCGTGCAGAGCTTCCGCCCGCTGCACGACGCGCTGGCGGCGCGCGGCCACCTGGTCTCCGCCCGCGCGGCCGGTCCGGCGGCGATGGTGGTGGTCAACCTGACCCGCAGCCGGGCCGAGAATCTCGGCAACATCGCCCTCGCCCTGGAGATCCTGACGCCGGGCGGCCGGCTGGCGGTCGCCGGCGCCAAGAGCGACGGCGTCGACAGCATCGCGCGGCAGGTGGCGCGGCAGATCGGTCTCGACGGCGCCTTGGTGAAGGCGCACGGGCGGGTCTTCTGGCTGACGCGGCCGGAAACTCTTCCGCCGGAGATCGCGCAATGGGCGCGGGCGGCGGAACCGGCTCCCAACGGCGAGGGCTTCGTCACCGCCCCGGGCATGTTCTCGCCCGATCGCTCCGATCCCGGCAGCCGCCGCCTCGCCGCGGCGCTCGACGGGCGGCTGTCGGGGCGGGTCGCGGACCTCGGGGCCGGCTGGGGCTGGCTGTCGCATGCCGCCCTCGAAGGCGCGCCGGCGATCGCCGAGCTCGACCTCTACGAGGCCGAGGCGCTGGCGCTCGACGCCGCGCGCGCCAACGTCACCGACCCCCGCGCGCGCTTTCACTGGTGCGACGCCACCGGGCTCGGACGCGGCATCCCGCCCTACGACGCGGTGGTGACCAACCCGCCCTTCCACAGCGGCCGGGCGTCGGATCCCGACCTCGGGCGCCGCCTTCATCGTCGCCGCCGCGCGGATCCTGAAGCCGTCGGGACGGCTGATCATGGTCGCCAACCGCCAGCTGCCCTACGAGGCCACGATTGCCGCCAGCTTCCGGCACTGGGAGAAGCTGGGCGAGGACGGGCTCTACAAGGTCATCCAGGCGGAACGTCCGCGCGCCGGCTAGCCGCGGGCAGGAGCACCGGATGACCGAATCGCCCCCGCCCGACCCCGAGCTTCGCGACCGGCTCCGGGCGAACCTGCGGATGGTGGCGGCGACCCGGGCGACGATCACCTACCGCGACGCGGCGCACGGCCTCGGCCTCGTTCCGCCGCATGTCATCCGGAGCGTCGCCCGGCTGCTCGAGGCGCTGATGGACGAGGACGCCGCCCGCGGGCATCCCTTCATCGCCGCGCTGGTGGTGAGCCGCGCGCGCGACGGCCTGCCGGCGCCGGGGTTCTTCGAGCACGCGGCCCTGCTCGGACGGTTCACCGGCGACGGCCGGAGCACCGGGGCAGCGGCCTGGCACGCGGCCGAACTCGCGCGCGCACAAGCCTTTCACGCCCCGCCCCCGGCGTAAGCCCGCGCGGACCGGCCCGCCCCCTGCCCGGCCACACCGGGCTCCTCCGTTGCCGCGCCCGCCCGGGCGAGCTAAGGCAGGCGCGAGGAGGCACCGCCGATGACCGACCCCGTCGATCTCACCGCCGCGCTGATCCGCTGCCCGTCGGTCACCCCCGCGGAGGGCGGCGCGATCGAACTCCTCGCGCGGCTGCTGGCGGCGGCGGGGTTCCACGTCCGCCGCGCCGACCGCGGCGGGACCGCCAACCTCTACGCCCGCTGGGGAACCGCCGGCCCGGTCTTCGGCTTCAACGGCCATACCGACGTCGTCCCGGCCGGCGACCCGGCGAAGTGGCGCCACCCGCCCTTCGCCGGCACGATCGAGGACGGCCGGATCTGGGGCCGGGGAGCGGCCGACATGAAGTCGGGCGTCGCGGCCTTCGCGGCGGCGGCAATCGACTTCGTCACCGCCACCCCGCCCGCGGGCAGCGTCGTGCTCGCGATCACCGGCGACGAGGAGGGGGCGAGCACCGACGGCACGGTGGCGATCCTCGACTGGATGCGCGACGCCGGCGAGCGGCTCGACCATTGCCTCGTCGGCGAGCCCACCTGCCCGGCCCGCATGGGCGAGATGCTCAAGATCGGCCGCCGCGGCGCGATGACCGCGACGCTGGTGGCCTACGGCCGGCAGGGCCACACCGCCTACCCCGACCGGGCACGCAACCCGCTGCCGGCGCTGGTGCGGCTCCTCGACCGGCTCGCGTCGCGCAAGCTCGACGCCGGGACCGCGCACTTCGACCCCTCGACGCTCGCGCTCACCACGATCGACGTCGGCAACCCCGCCGCCAACGTGATCCCCGCCGAGGCGCGGGCGACGCTCAACATCCGCTTCAACGACGCCCACAGCGGCGCCAGCCTGTCGGAATGGATCGAGCAGGAAGCCGACGCGGCGGCGGCCGAGTTCCAGGTCGGCATCGCCGCCGAATTCCGCATCTCGGGCGAGAGCTTCCTGACCGCACCCGGTCCGTTCAGCGCGCTCGTCGCCGCGGCGGTCGAGGCCGAGACCGGGGTCGCCCCCGCGCTCTCGACCTCCGGCGGCACCTCGGACGCGCGCTTCATCAAGGACCACTGCCCGGTGATCGAATTCGGGCTCGTCGGCGCCACGATGCACCAGACCGACGAGAACGTGGAGGTCGCGCACGTCCACCAGCTCAAGGCGGTCTACGCCCGCATCCTCGCCGACTACTTCGCCGCGAGCGGGCTCGCCGGAGCGCACCCCGACACGGAGGCAGGAGCATGACCGTCCGCACCATCCACGACATGCTCGACGCGATGACGATCGAGGAGCGGGTGTCGCTCCTCGCCGGCGAGGACATGTGGTCGCTGCCGGCGGTGATGCGCGTCGGCCTCGGCAAGCTCCGCGTCACCGACGGCCCGAACGGCGCCCGCGGCGGCGGCTCGCTCATCGGCGGCGTGAAGTCGGCCGCCTTCCCGGTCGGCATCGCGCTCGGCGCCAGCTGGGACCCCGCCCTGGTGCGCGAGATCGGCGCGGCCCTCGCCGAGGAGGCGAAATCGAAGGGCGCGCACGTCCTGCTCGGCCCGACGATCAACCTCCACCGCTCGGTGACCAACGGCCGCAACTTCGAGTGCTATTCCGAGGATCCCACCCTGACCGCCACCCTCGCGGTCGCCTGCGTCGAGGGCCTGCAGTCCGGCGGCGTCGCCGCGACGCCGAAGCATTTCGTCGGCAACGAGAGCGAGATCCAGCGCACCACGATGAGCTCGGAGATCGACGAGCGCACGCTGCGCGAGCTCTACCTCGTGCCGTTCGAGGCGGTGGTCAAGCGTGGAAGCTGGGCGCTGATGACCTCCTACAACCGCCTGAACGGCACCTTCACCTCCGAGCTGCCGTGGCTGCTCACCGACGTCCTGCGCGGCGAATGGCGCTTCGACGGCGTCGTGATGTCCGACTGGTTCGGCTCGCATTCGACGGTGGAGACCGTGAACGCCGGCCTCGATCTCGAGATGCCCGGCCCGACGCGCGACCGCGGCGCGAAGCTCGTCGCCGCCGTCGAGGCCGGCGCGGTCGATCCCGAGACGATCCGCGCCTCCGCCCGCCGGGTGCTGAGGCTGATGGAGCGCACCGGCGCGCTCGCCGGTCCGCTCGAGCGCAGCGAGCGCGCCGACGATCGCCCGGCGCACCGCGCCCTCATCCGGCGCGCCGGCGCCGAGGGCACCGTGCTCCTGAAGAACGACGGCATCCTGCCGCTCGCGGGCGACGGGCGGATCGCGGTGATCGGCCCGAACGCGCAGGTGGCGCAGATCATGGGCGGCGGCTCGGCGCAGCTCAACCCGCATCACCGGGTGAGCCCGTGGGACGGCCTCGTCGCCGCCCTCGGCGAGGACCGCCTGAGCTACGCCCAAGGCTGCACCAACCACCGCTGGGAACCGCTCCTCACCGGCCGGTTCGCGGTCGAGTTCTTCGACTCGCCCGACCTCTCGGGGCCGGTCGCCCACCGCGAGACGATCGAGGACGCGCAGGGCTTCTGGTTCGGCGCGGTCGGCGGCGGCAAGGTCGATCCGCACCGCTACTCGGCGCGGCTCACCGGCCGCTTCACCCCCGCGGCCACCGGCCCGCACCGGGTCGGCGCCTTCGCCGCGGGCCTCGTGCGCGTGCGCGTCGACGGCAAGCTCGTCGCCGACGCCTGGACGGGCTGGAAGCCCGGCCACACCTTCTTCGAGGAGGGCTGCGACGAGGTCGTCGGCACCGTCGAGCTCACCGCCGGCACCCCGGTCGAGGTCGGCATCGAATTCGCCACCCGCCCGGCGAAGCTGATGGGCTTTGCCGCCTTCCGCATCGGCATCGGCCTGCCGCTCGGCGACGCGGCGATCGCCGAAGCGGTCGAGGCGGCCCGCGCCGCCGAGGTGGCGCTCGTCTTCGTCGGCCGCAACGGCGAATGGGACACCGAAGGCAGCGACCTGCCCGACATCCGCCTGCCCGGCCGGCAGGACGCGCTGGTCGCGGCGGTGGCGGCCGCCAACCCGCGCACCGTGGTGGTGCTGCAGACCGGCGGGCCGGTCGAGATGCCCTGGCTCGACGCGGTGCCCGCCGTGCTCGAGGCCTGGTACCCCGGCCAGGAGGCCGGCAACGCGATCGCCGACGTGCTCACCGGCGCCGCCGAGCCCGGCGGCCGGCTGCCGCAGACCTTCCCCCGCGCCTGGGCCGACAACCCGACCGCCAGCGACGACGCCGAGGTCTACCCCGGCCGCGACGGCCGCGTGCGCTACGCCGAGGGCGTCTTCATCGGCTACCGCCATTACGACCGCGCCGGGATCGCGCCGCTGTTCCCGTTCGGCTTCGGTCTCTCCTACACCCGCTTCGCGCTCGAGGCCTTCACCGCCCGCGTCTCCCGCGCCGAAGGCGCGGAGATCACCGTGACCGCAACCGTCCGCAACACCGGCGCGCGGGCGGGCTCGACGGTGCTGCAGGTCTACGTCGGCGATCCCGAAAGCGCGGTCCCCCGGCCGGCGAAGGAACTGAAGGCCTTCGCCAGGCTGCAGCTCGCCGCCGGCGAGGCGCGGGAGGTGACCCTCCCGCTCGACGCCCGCGCCCTCGCCTTCTGGGACGAGGGGCAGCGCGCCTGGGTCATCGAGGCCGGGCGCTTCGACATCCTCGGCGGCTTCTCCGCCGCCGACCTGCCCGGCAAGGCGAGCGTCACCCTCGGTGATGGCGCGAAGCTCGCGCCGTGATTTCCGGATCCGGCTGATCCGACCTGCGGCACGTACGGCGCAGACCGCGTCCGGCTCGGTGATGGCGCGAAGCTCGCGCCGTGATTTCCGGATCCGGCTGATCCGACCTGCGGCACGTACGGCGCAGACCGCGTCCGGCTCGGTGATGGCGCGAAGCTCGCTCGGTGATTTCGGATCCGCCTGATCCGACCTGCGGCGCGGACCGCGTCAGGCGAATCGGCCGCGGCGGCCGCCCCCACGTACGATGCAGACAGCGGCCGGCGGATCGGCCGGCGGCGGCCGCCCGCCGGCCGACGGCTTAACCGACCGCGGGAAAACCGGTTCCCGGCCCGCCCCGCGACCCTTATCGTTGAACGGGGGCGCCGCAGCGTTAACCAGTTTACCGTGACGCGTCCCACCGCGGCAGCGAAGCGCGGCCCGGCCGTCTTTCCCGCGGCGATCCTGCGGCCCCCCGATCACCGGCCCGGTCGACGCAGGCAGGCGACGCGCCCGATCGCCTTCGCCCCTCCCCGCGACGACGGCGGCTTGACTCTCGTCGCGGGCGTGCCGCCTTTGCATCCGGATGGATGCGCCGCGCGACCCCCTCGTGATCTTCACCCCTTCGGGCCAGCGCGGCCGCTTTCCCGCCGGCACCACCGTCCTCGCCGCCGCCCGCGCGCTCGGGGTCGACCTCGATTCGGTCTGCGGCGGCCGCGGCATCTGCTCGAAATGCCAGGTGAGCCCCTCCTTCGGCGATTTCCCCAAGCACGGCATCACCGCCGCCCCCGAGGCGCTCTCGCCGTGGAACCCGGTCGAGGAGCGCTACGACCGCGTCCGCGGCCTCGCCCCCGGCCGCCGCCTCGGCTGCCAGGCGCAGCTCCAGGGCGACGTGGTGATCGACGTCCCCCCCGAGAGCCAGGTCCACAAGCAGGTCGTGCGAAAGCGCGCCGAGGCGCGCGCCATCACCCTCGACCCCGCCACCCGGCTCTTCTACGTCGAGGTCGCCGAGCCCGACATGCTGGAGCCGTCGGGCGACCTGCAGCGCCTCGAATGGGCGCTCGCCGAGCAGTGGCAGCTCCAGGGCGTCAAGGGCGACCTGCGCACGCTGCAGATGCTGCAGCCGGCGCTGCGCAAGGGCGACTGGAAGGTCACCTGCGCCGTGCACCGCGACGGCCCCGAGCCGCGCATCCTGCAGGTCTGGCCCGGCTTCTACGACGGCGCGATCTACGGCCTCGCCATCGACGTCGGCTCCACCACCATCGCCGGCCACCTCTGCGATCTCGCCACCGGCGAGGTCAAGGCGTCGAGCGGCCTGATGAACCCGCAGATCCGCTTCGGCGAGGACCTGATGAGCCGGGTCTCCTACGCGATGATGAACCCCGGCGGCGCCGCCGAGATGACCCGCGTCATCCGTGACGCGCTGAACGCGCTCGCGGTCCAGGCCGCGACCGAGGCCGGCGTCGATCCCGGCCTGATCTTCGAGGCGGTGATCGTCGGCAACCCGATCATGCACCACCTCGTGCTCGGCATCGACCCGACCGAGCTCGGCCAGGCCCCCTTCGCGCTCGCCACCACCGACGCGCTGAACCTCTGGGCCGAGGAGATCGAGCTCCGCCTGCACCAGGACGCGCGGGTCTACTTCCTGCCCTGCATCGCCGGCCACGTCGGCGCCGACGCCGCCGCCGTCGCGCTCTCCGAATCGCCGCAGGCGTCCGAGGACCTGATGCTGGTGGTCGACGTCGGCACCAACGCCGAGATCATGCTCGGCAGCCGCGACCGGGTGCTGGCCTGCTCCTCGCCCACCGGCCCCGCCTTCGAGGGCGCGCAGATCTCTTCCGGCCAGCGCGCCGCGCCCGGCGCCATCGAGCGCGTCGAGATCGACCCCGTGAGCAAGCAGCCCCGCTTCCGCGTCATCGGCTCCGACCTCTGGTCGGACGACCCCGCCTTCGCCGGCACCGCCGTCACCGGCATCTGCGGCTCGGGGATCATCGAGGCGATCGCCGAGATGCGCCTCGCCGGCCTCGTCGACGCCTCGGGGCTGATCGGCTCGGCCGAGCAGACCGGCACCGAGCTCAGCGTGCCGCAGGGCCGCACCCACGCCTACCGCCTCTACGGCGACATCCTGGTGACGCAGGGCGACGTCCGCGCCATCCAGCTGGCGAAGTCCGCCCTCTACGCCGGCGCGCGCCTGCTGATGGACGAGCTCGGCACCGACACCGTCGACCGCATCGTCCTCGCCGGCGCCTTCGGCGCGCACATCTCGCCCTACCACGCGATGGTCCTCGGCATGATCCCCGACTGCGACCTCGCCCGCGTCTCCTCCGCCGGCAACGCCGCCGGCACCGGCGCGCGCATCGCGCTCCTCAACGTCGCCGCCCGCCGCGAGGTCGAGGCGCTCGTCACCCGCATCCACAAGGTCGAGACCGCGATCGAGCCGCGCTTCCAGGAGCATTTCGTCGCCGCGAACGCCATCCCGCACGCGACCGCCCCCTTCCCGCACCTGCCCCCGATGCCCGTGGTCGCCTTCAACGCCGAGGGCGGCGGCCGTCGGCGCCGGCCTCAGCGATAGATGAGCGTCGGCAGCCACAGCGTCAGCTGCGGCACGAAGGTCACGAGCAGGAGCACGATCACCAGCGGGATCAGGAACGGCGCCGTCGCCACCACGCAGCGCTCGAACGGCATCTTCGCCACCCGCGACAGCACGTAGAGCACCATGCCGACCGGCGGCGTCAGGAGGCCGATCATCAGGTTCAGCACCATGATCACGCCGAAATGCACCGGATCGACGCCCATGGTGGTCGCGATCGGCAACAGCACCGGCACCAGGATGGTGATGGCCGCGATCGTCTCCATGAAGCAGCCGACCACGAGCAGGATGAGGTTGATCAGGAGGAGGATCACCCAGGGCCGGTCGGAGACGGTCAGGATCGCCGCGGCGAAGTGCTCCGGCACCCGGTTCGAGGTCAGGAGCCAGGCGAAGATCGACGCCCCGGCGACGACGAAGAGCACCACCGCCGTCGTCTCGATGGTGTCGAAGGAAACGCGCAGGAAGCGCTGCCAGGTCAGGGTGCGATAGACGATCAGCCCGAGGATCAGCGCCCAGAAGCAGGCGGCGATGGCGGCCTCGGTCGGGGTGAACGCCCCCGAGAGGATGCCGCCGACGATGATCACCGGCGTCAGCAGCGACATGAAGGCGTGGACGAAGCTCGAGCCCAGCGTGCGGAAGCTGAACGCCGCATCGCGCGGATAGCCGCGCTTGCGGGCATACCAGGCGACCATCAGCATCAGCGCCACCGCCATCAGGAGGCCCGGCACGAAGCCCGCCGCGAAGAGCTGCCCGATCGAGGCGCTGGCGACCACCCCGTAGATCACCATCGGCAGCGACGGCGGGATGATCGGACCGATGGTCGAGGAGGCGGCGGTGATGCCCACCGCGAAGTCGAGGTCGTATTTCGCGTCGCGCATCGCCTTGATCTCGATGGCGCCGAGCCCGCCGGCATCGGCGACGGCGGCGCCCGACATGCCGGCGAAGATCACCGAGGCGCCGACGTTGACGTGCCCGAGCCCGCCGCGCATCCAGCCGATCAGCGCAGTGGCGAAGGTGAAGATCCGCTCGGTGATGCCGGCGGTGTTCATCAGGTTGCCGGCGAGGATGAAGAACGGCACGGCGAGCAGCGGGAAGCTGTCGACGCCGTTGATCATCCGGTGCGCCACCACCGCCGAGGGCACCGAGCCGGTGACGAGGACGAAGATCGTCGAGGCGCCGGCCAGCGCGATGGCGACCGGGACGCCGACGACGATCATCCCGAAGAGCAGGCCGAAGAGGAGGAGGATCATATGGGGCGCGCCTACTCGACCTGCAGGGATTCGGCATAGGCCTCGGGATCGACCAGCCGCCCGGAGCCGGTGCGCAGGTGCCGGATCAGCACGACCAGCGCGTAGAACGTCATCGCGGCGAAACAGGCGGCGACGCCCCAGTAGATCACCGACTTCGGCAGCTTGACCGAGGCCATCTTCTGCCGGGTGCTCAGGGCGAGCACGATGGTGAACCAGGTGAGCGCGCCGTAGAACGCGAGGCAGACGAGGTCGACCACGGTCTGCATCACCCGCCGGAGCGGCCGCGGCACCCAGCGGTAGAGGAACTCGACCGCGATCTGGCTCTCCTTGCGCACCGCCATCACCGCCCCGAGGAAGGTGACGGCGATCAGCAGGTAGCGGGCGATCTCCTCGGTCCAGCCGTAGCTGTCGTTCAGCACGTAGCGGGTGAAGAACTGCAGGAAGACGACGACCGCCAGCCCCCAGAAGGCGATGAAGACGATGCTGTCGTCCCAGCGCAGGTCGGAGAGGTCGATCGGCTCGTCCTCGAAGACCGGGCCGGGCGCGTCATCGGGCTTGGACATCGGGGGCCGCTCCGTCGTGGCGTGCGCTCTGGACTGGTGCCGGTCGGTGGGGGAGTGGTCGGGGCCGCGGAAGCTGCGGCCCCGCTGCGCCTTACTGGATCGCCTGCAGGCGGTCGTAGGTCTCCTGGTCCCAGGTCGCCATGTCGCCGTTGTGCAGCTTCATCGTCGCCTCGCGGAACGGGCCGCGGTCGACCTCGTTGACGGTGACGCCCTGCTCCTTGAACCAGGCGACCAGATCCTTCTCCTTCTGGATGATCTGGTCGGTGGCGCAGACCGAGGCGTCCTTGAGCACCTTGCTCAGCGCCTGCTGGTCGGCCTCGTCCATGCCGTCCCAGGCCGAGCCGCTGACGATGGTCAGGAGCGCGTCGGTGATGTGCCCGGTCAGGTTGATGTCCTTCTGCACCTCGTAGAACTTCTTCGCCTGGATCGTCGGCAGCGGGTTCTCCTGGCCGTCGACGGTGCCCTGCTGCAACGCGAGATAGACCTCGGCGAAGGCGATCGGCGTCGGGTTGGCCCCGACCGCCTTGGGGAACATCATGTAGAGCGGCGCGTCGGGGACGCGGATCTTCATCCCCTTCATGTCCTCGGGCTTCAGGATCGGCTTGTTCGAGGTGACGTGGCGCTCGCCGTAGTAGGTCATCGCGATGACGTGGTTGCCGGTCGCGTCGTTGTAGCCCTTGGCCAGATCCTGGAACAGGTCGGAGTTGCGGAAGTGGTCCCAGTGCTCGTAGTCGCGGAACATGTAGGGCGCGCCGCCGATCGCGATCGGCCCGTAGGCGAGGCCGGCGAAGAGCTGCCCGGTATAGATGATGTCGACGGTGCCGAGGCCGAGGCCCTCGTTGATGTCGACCTCCTTGCCGAGCGACGAGGCGGGATAGACCTCGATCTGGTAGCGGCCGTCGGTCGCGGCGCTGAGCGCGTCGCCCGCGGCGACGGCACAGGTGTGGTAGGGCTCGCTCGTCTCGTAGACATGCGCCCACTTCAGCACCTTGGCATCGGCCGCCGCCGGCGAGGCCAGCGCCAGCCCGCTCGCCGAAGCCAGCGCCGCAGCCGCGAGAATCCGCCATGCAGAAGTCGTCATCACCGTTCCTCCCGGAATATCGTTGCGTCTTGTTCTTGTCGCTTGGCCCACCATACGAACCGACCACTGTCGGGCAAGCCCGAAAGCGCGGCCCCCGTAAGCGCGGCCGGTGCGGCGGCCGGCGGTCACCGGTGGCGCGTCGCAGGCTTCGCGGTGGTCAGGGGAGTGGAGCGGGTGAAGGGAATCGAACCCTCGTCACTTGCTTGGGAAGCAAAAGCTCTACCATTGAGCTACACCCGCGCCGTCCCCGCTGAATAGGGCGGCCGCCCGCGACGGTCAAGGGCGTGACAACCGCAGGCCGTTGGCGCATTTTCCGGCCATGGAAACGCCCGCCCTCTCACGCCCCGACCCGGCCCCCGCGATCGCCGAGCTGCGCGCGCTCCTCGGCGAGCGGCTGTCGACCGCCTCGGCCGTGCGCGAGCAGCACGGCAAGGACGTGACCTGGCACGAGGGGCATCCCCCGGACGCGGTCGCCTTCGCCGCCTCGACCGACGAGGTGGCGGCGATCGTGCGGATCTGCGCCGCGCACGGCACGCCGGTGATCGCCTTCGGCACCGGCACCTCGCTCGAGGGGCACATCACCGCCGTCGAGGGCGGCATCACCATCGACCTTTCGCGGCTCGACCGCATCCTCGAGGTGAACGCCGAGGATCTCGACGCCCGCGTCGAGGCCGGGGTGACCCGCAAGGCGCTCAACACCCACCTGCGCGACACCGGCCTGTTCTTTCCGATCGACCCCGGTGCGGACGCCTCGCTCGGCGGCATGGCCGCGACGCGCGCGAGCGGCACCAACGCGGTGCGCTACGGCACGATGCGCGAGAACGCGCTCGGGCTGACCGTGGTCACCGCCGACGGGCGGATCATCCGGACCGGCGGCCGGGCGCGAAAGTCCTCGGCCGGCTACGACCTCACCCGGCTCTTCGTCGGCTCCGAGGGCACGCTCGGGATCATCACCGAGATCCAGCTCCGCCTCTACGGCATCCCCGAGGCGATGTCCGCCGCGGTCTGCTCGTTCGACGACCTGCGGGGGGCGGTCGACACGGTGATCGCGGTGATCCAGTCGGGGATCCCGGTGGCGCGGATCGAGCTTCTCGACGCGCTGCAGATGCAGGCGGTCAACGCCTATTCCAAATTCGACTACCCGGCGCAGCCGACGCTCTTCTTCGAGTTCCACGGCAGCGCCGCCGGGGTCGAGGAGCAGGCGCAGGCGGCGGGCGAGCTCGCCGAGGCCTTCGGCGGCGGCGGCTTCCAGTGGGCGACCCGGCGCCGAGGACCGCAACCGGCTCTGGGCGGCGCGCCACGACGTGCTCTGGGCTTCCAAGGCGCTGCGGCCCGGGTGCCCTCGCCTGGGCGACCGACGTCTGCGTGCCGATCTCGCGGCTCGCCGACTGCATCATGGCGACGCGGCAGGACGTCGACGACCACGGTCTCGTGGCCCCGATCGTCGGGCACGTCGGCGACGGCAACTTCCACCTCACTTTCCTCCTCGACCCCGACGACCCGCGGGAGTTCCGCACCGCCGAGGCGGTCTCCGGCCGGCTGATCGACCGGGCGCTGGCGATGGGCGGCACCTCCACCGGCGAGCACGGCATCGGCAGCGGCAAGATCGCCTACCTCGAGCAGGAGCACGGCGAGGGCGTCGAGCTGATGCGCACGATCAAGCGCGCGCTCGACCCGCAGAACATCATGAACCCGGGCAAGATCTTCCGGCTGCGATCCGGCTCGTGAGGGCCCGCAAGGGTGCGGGCATCGTTAAAATCCGGTAAACGTCCGAAAACTTTATCGTTCAATCCCAGTTACTTACCCATCTGCTCGCACGCGAGCAGTGCGAGCAGCCGCGTCAGCCCTCGGTGGCGATCCGCACCAGGTAGCGCCCGTATTCGGTCTTCAGATACGGCCCCGCGAGCTCGCGCAGCTGCGCGTCGCTGATCCAGCCCTCGGCGAAGGCGATCTCCTCGGGGCAGCCGATCTTCACGTTCTGCCGCTCCTCGATCATCCGCACGAAGTTGCCGGCGTCGAGCAGGCTCGCATGCGTCCCGGTGTCGAGCCAGGCGAAACCCCGCCCCATCCGCTCGACACTGAGCAGGCCGTCGGCAAGGTAGGAGTTGAGCAGCTCGGTGATCTCGAGCTCGCCGCGCGGGCTCGCCTTCACCCCGTGCGCCCGTTCCGGCGCGCTGCCGTCGAAGACGTAGATCCCGGTGACCGCGAAGTTCGACTGCGGCCGATCCGGCTTCTCCTCGATCGACACCACCCGGCCGTCCCGGTCGAAGGCGACGACCCCGTAGCGCTCGGGATCGGCGACCTGGTAGCCGAAGACGGTCCCGCCGGTCTCGCGCTGCCCCGCCCGGCGCAGCATCTCCGGCAGGTCGTGGCCGAAGAAGACGTTGTCGCCGAGCACCATCGTCGAGGCGTCGCCGGCGAGGAAGTCCTCGGCCAGCAGATACGCCTGCGCCAGCCCCTCGGGCCGCGGCTGCGCGATATACTCGAAGCGCATCCCCCACTGCGAGCCGTCGCGCAGCAGCCGGCGGAACTGCTCCTGGTCCTCCGGCGTGGTGATGATCGCCACCTCGCGCAGCCCGGCGAGCATCAGCACCGACAGCGGGTAGTAGATCATCGGCTTGTCGTAGAGCGGCAGCAGCTGCTTCGACAGCGAGTGGGTGATCGGATAGAGCCGGGTGCCGGAGCCGCCAGCGAGAATGATCCCCTTGCGGTTCATGCGCGCTCCTCCGCGAGCTCTTGCATCACCGCGTCGAGCCCGACCCGCCAGTCGGGCGCGGCGATGCCGTAGGCCTCGGCGATGGCGCTGCAGTCGAGCACCGAATTCGCCGGGCGCACCGCCCGCGTCGGCCAGTCGGCGCCGGCGATCGGCACGATGCGCGGGCGGGCGCTCCATCCGGTCCGCGCGAAGATCGCCTCGGCGAATTCCGCCCAGCTCGTCGCCGGGGCGCCGGCGAAGTGAAACACGCCGGCCCTTCCCCGCCCGGCGAGCCGCGCGGCGGCGACCCGCCAGAGCGCGTCGGCGATGGCGGCGGCGGGCGTCGGCCCGCCGCGCTGGTCGGCGACGACCCGCACCTCCGCCTTGCCGCGGCCGACGCGCAGCATGGTGCGCACGAAGTTCTGCCCGTGGGCGGAGAACACCCAGGCGGTGCGCAGGACCACCGCGTCGCCCCCCGCAGCAGCGACCGCCCGCTCGCCCGCGAGCTTGCTCGCGCCGTAGGCGCCGAGCGGCCCGGTCGGGTCGTCCTCGCGCCACGCCCGCCCCGGCGCCCCGTCGAAGACGTAGTCGGTCGAGAGGTGCAGGAACGGCACGCCTTTGCGCGCCGCGGCGGCGGCCATCGCGCCCGGCGCCGCGCCGTTCACCATCCCGGCGAGCTCCGGCTCGTCCTCGGCGCGGTCGACGGCGGTATAGGCCGCGGCGTTGAGCACCACGTCGGCGCCGGCGTCGCGAATCGCGTCGGCGCAGGCCTCGGGGTCGGCGAGATCGGCGCGTGCCCGATCGAGGAAGGTCGCCGCGGCCCCATGCGCGGCGGCGGTGCGGGCGAGCTCGCGGGCAACCTGCCCGGTCTCGCCGAAGACCAGCGCCCGCATCACCCGTTGGCCTGCTTCAGGCCCAGCCGCTCAAGCTTGTGGCCGCGGGCCTGGATCGCCTGCCACCAGTCGCGATTGTCGAGATACCACCGCACGGTCCGGCGCAGCCCCTCCTCGAGCGTCACCGACGGCGTCCAGCCGAGCTCGTCGCGGATCCGGCTCGCGTCGATCGCGTAGCGGAAATCGTGCCCCGGCCGGTCGGTGACGTAGGAGATCAGCCGCGCGTGCGGCGCGCCGGCGGGCGCCATCTCGTCCATCAGCGCGCAGATCGCCCGGACGATGTCGATGTTCCGCGCCTCGGCGTTGCCGCCGATGTTGTAGCTCTCGCCGACCCGGCCGCGCCCGGCGACGGCGAGGAGTGCCGTCGCATGGTCCTCGACGAAGAGCCAGTCGCGGACGTTCTCGCCCTTGCCGTAGACCGGGATCTCGCGGCCGTGCAGCGCGTTGAGGATGACGACCGGGATCAGCTTCTCGGGAAAGTGGAACGGCCCGTAGTTGTTCGAGCAGTTCGACAGAACCACGGGCAGGCCGTAGGTCTCGCCCCAGGCGCGCACCAGATGGTCGCTCGCGGCCTTCGACGCCGAATAGGGCGAGCGCGGCGAATAGGCCGTCGCCTCGGTAAAATGCCCCTCGTCGCCGAGCGAGCCGAAGACCTCGTCGGTCGAGATGTGGTGGAAGCGCAGGTCGCGCCCGCCCCTGTCACGCCCGCCGCCCCAGTACGCGCGCGCGGCCTCGAGCAGCGTGTAGGTGCCGTTGATGTTGGTGTCGATGAAGGCGGCCGGGCCATCGATCGAACGATCGACGTGGCTCTCGGCCGCGAGGTGCATCACCGCGTCGGGCTGGTGCCGCGCGAAGACCGCGTCGAGCGCCGCCCGGTCGCGGATGTCGGCCTCTTCAAAGGCATAGCGGTTGCTGTTGGCGACACTCGCGAGGTTCTGCAGGTTCGCCGCATAGGTCAGCGCGTCGACGTTGATCACCTCGTGCCCGTCGGCGATCGCCTGCCGCACCACCGCCGAGCCGATGAAGCCCGCCCCGCCCGTCACCATCAGCCGCATTCACTACACTCCGTACTCGAAGGGAGACGTCCAGTCGCGGAAGGCCGGTGTCCGTCGGTCCTTGTCGGACAAGGTCACCTCGTCGGGCGGCACCCCCCAGTCGATGCCGAGATCGGGATCGTTCCACATGACGCCGCCGTCGCTGCCGGCATCATAGGGGTTGTCGACCTTGTAGATGACCTGCGTGTCGGGCGTCAACGTGACGAAGCCGTGCAGAAAGCCACGCGGAACGAGGAGTTGCGCGCCGTTCTCGTCGCTGAGCTTCTCGGCGACCCAGCGACCGAAGCTCGGCGAGCCGCGGCGGGCATCCACCGCCACGTCGAAGATCGCCCCCCGCACCACCCGCACCAGCTTGGCCTGCGCGAACGGCGGCGCCTGGTAGTGCAGCCCGCGCAGCGTGCCCTGCTGCGCCGACAGGCTCTCGTTGTCCTGCACGAAGACGAAGTCGAGGCCCGCGTCCGCCATGCGCCCGGCGCTCCACGTCTCGCAGAAGAAGCCGCGGGCGTCGCCGAATCGTCGCGGCGTCAAAACCTTAACTTCCGGGATCGCGGTCGGGCGGACTTCCATTCCGCCCGCATATGCGATCCGCGCGGGTGGCGTCCAGTCCCTCGCCGGCCGGGTCGGCGGACCGTTGCTGAAGCGCATCCCCGTGGCGAAAACGCCGAGGGAAGGAACGCATCTGCTTGTCCGCCGTAATGAATTCGTTAGTTTTGCGTTAACCAAAAAGAGCAGGGCAGATTTCGGCGGGATGGCGAGGGACCAGCGCAGCGGCGTTTTGATCGGACTCCTGTTCGGAGCCGCCGTGCTCGGCGGCTCGCCCGCGGCGGCATTCGATCTCTTCGGCATCCATCTCTGGGGAGCGCGCACGACCAGCGAGGGCGACTTCGAGATCATCGACCCGCTGCCCTATCGCGTGTCGCTCAACGTTCATGGCGACGAGTCCGGGCTCAAGTCCAGGCTGGAGTCCGCCTCCTCGCTCTGGACCGATCGCGAAACGCCGGCTTCGGGCAGCACCGGATTGCTCTCCAAGGCGCGCGGCGACTACCGGCGGCTGCTCGCGGCGCTCTACGGCGCCGGCTTCTACGGCCCGGTGATCAGCATCCGGGCCGACGGACAGGAAGTCGCCGATCTCAACCCCGGGGTCGAGTTCCCCCGAAACGTCGCGGTGGTCGTCGACGTTCAACCCGGCCCGCCCTTCAAGTTCGGCGCCACCAATATCGTCAACGCGCCGCCGCCGCCCGACGACCCGCGCGCGGACACGCCGCAGTCCGTCGGCTTCAGGACCGGGCAGCCGGCACTGTCGGGGATCATCAACCAGGCCTCGGCCATCTCGGTCGAGCGCTGGCGGCAGCTTTCCTACGCCAAGGCGCGCGAGGCCGACCGCGACGTCGTCGCAGACCATCCGCGGAGCCGGCTCGACGTGGCAATCAAGCTCGACCCGGACCGGCCGGCGCACTTCGGGCCGCTCACGGTGACCGGCACCCGCAGGATGGATCCCGCCTTCGTCGCCTTCATGGCGGATCTTCCGCCGGGAACGCGGTTCAGCCCGGACCGCGTTCAGACCGGGCAGGACCGGCTGAACCGGCTCGGGGTCTTCTCCTCGATCCGCTTCGTGGAGGCCGACGAGATCGGGCCCGACGGCAGCCTGCCGATGACGCTCGAGCTCGAGGACCGCAAGCCGCGCACCATCGGCTTCGGCGGGACGCTCTCGACGATCGACGGCGCCGGCATCCAGGCCTACTGGCTGCACCGTAACCTCTGGGGCCGCGCGGAGAACCTGCGCTTCGACGCCAGCGTCGACGGGCTCGGCGCATCGCTGAACCCCGACAACTACGACTACAGCGTCGGGGTGACGCTGACCAAGCCCGGGGTCTATACGCCGGACACCAACTTCATCACCTCGCTGATCGCCAATCGCGTCGACTACGACACCTACCGCGAGCAGTCGATCGCGGCCACCGCCGGCTTCTCGCAGCTCTTCGGCAAGCACACGACCGCCGAGCTCTATGGCAACGTCTCGCGCTCGCGCTACGAGGACGGCTTCGGCGTGCGCCACTTCGACATCGTCTCGCTGATCGGCCGCGGCTCCTACGACCGCCGGGACAATCCGCTCGACGCGAGCCGCGGCTACTACCTTTCCGGCGAGTTCATCCCGCTCTACGAGACGACCCGCGGCAACCCCGCGCTGCACGCCTCGGTGGAGGGGCGCGTCTATCACGGCTTCGGCGAGAAGGACAAAGTCATCCTGGCGGCGCGCGCCAAGGTCGGCAGCTATCTCGGCCCGAGCGTCGAGGAAAGCCCGCCCGACATGCTGTTCTTCGCCGGCGGCGGCGGCTCGGTGCGCGGCTTCGCCTATCGCTCGATCGGCGTCGATTCGATCGCGATCCCCGGCGAAGACTCCTTCGTGGTCGGCGGCAAGGGCCTGGTGGAAGGCTCGGGAGAGTTGCGCTACCGCTTCAACCCGAGCTGGGGAGCGGTGGGCTTCGTCGATTCGGCCATCGTCACCGAGAACTCGGGATTCGGCGGTGAAAGCGACTGGCGCACCGGCGTCGGCCTCGGCGTGCGCTACTATACCAGCATCGGCATCTTGCGCGGCGATCTCGCAACCCCGGTCAACCCTCGCCCGGGTGACTCCCGCGTCGCGCTCTACATCGGCATCGGACAGGCGTTTTGAAGCGTCTCGCGGCCCTCTTCGCGGTCTTGCTGGTCGTCGCCATCGCCGCGCTGGCGCAGGACGCGGGCCAGCCCGACAGCGACAACGGCTTTCTGCTGAACCTCCTCGAAAACAAGCTCTCGGCGCCCGGCCGGCAGATCCGGCTGAGCGGCGTTTCCGGTGCGCTCTCGTCGCAGGCGCGGATCGCGCGCATCACCATCTCGGACGACAAGGGCCCCTGGCTGCAGGTCGACAACGCCCAGCTCGACTGGAGCCGGCTCGCGCTGCTGCGCGGGCGGGTCGACATCACCCGGCTCGCCGCCGACCGGATCTCCTGGCTGCGCCGCGCCGAAACGCCGCCGCCGCAGCGCGCGCTCCCGAGCGCCGAGGCCCAGCCTTTCGCGCTGCCCGAGCTGCCGGTGTCGATCCAGGTCCGCGAGCTCGCGGTCGGGACGCTGAGCTTCGCGCCCGAAGTCTTCGGACAGGGCGCCGAGCTCAACGTGACCGGCTCCTTCAACCTCGCCGGCGGCGCGCTCAACTCGGCACTCGACGTCAAGCGCCTCGACGCCCCGGGGGGCGAGCTGAAGCTCAAGGCCGGCTTCTCCAACCAGACCCGCCAGCTCGACGTCGACCTCGGGCTGCAGGAGCCCAAGGGCGGCGTCGTCGCGACGCTGCTCAAGATCGAGGGCGCGCCCGCGGTCGACCTCAAGGTGCAGGGCTCGGGCCCGCTCGACAACGTCGACGTCAACTTCAGCCTCGACGCCGACGAGGCGCGCATCGCCCAGGGCACCGTCGCCCTCCGCGCGCGCGACGACGGGCTCGGCTTCGACGTCGACTTCGGCGGCGGGCTGTCGCCGCTGGTGCCGCAGCAGTTCCGCGACTTCTTCGCCGGCCAGAGCACGGTCAAGATCACCGGCGTCAAGAAGTCGGCCGGCGGCCTGCGCATCGACCAGCTGAGCCTCGCCGGCGCGGTGCTGAAGCTCGACGGCGGGCTCGCGACCGGCGACGACGGCTTCCTGCGCAGCCTGTCGCTGACCGGCTCGCTCGGCGACCCGGCCGGGCAGGCGGTGCTGCTGCCGGTGCCGGGCGGCCGCACCAGCCTGCATTCGGCCGAGCTCTACGTCGATTTCGGCGGCGGCAGCCGCTGGAGCGGCTTCGTCGCCCTCGACCGGCTGCAGTCGGCCGACATCGAGATGGAGGACGTGACCCTCCGCCTCGGCGGCCTCGCGCAGAACCTCGAGGACGCCGCCAAGCGCAACGTCACCGTCAACGTCGAGGGGCTCGCGACCGGCGTCTGGGCCCCCGACCCCAAGGTCGCCCGCGCGCTCGGCAGCCGGATCGACCTCTTCGCCGACGCAGCGCTTCCGCCGGGCGGCCCGCTCACGCTCCGCCAGTTCCAGCTCGCCGGCAACGGGCTTTCCGTCTTCACCGCGGGGCAGCTCGAAAAGCTGGTCTTCACCGGGCGCAGCGCCGTGCATGTCGCCGACATGGCGGTCTTCTCGGGGATCGCGAACCGGCAGCTGGCGGGTTCGGTCGACCTGCGCGCCAACGGCAGCGTCACCCCGCTCAGCAGCGGCTTCGATCTCAGCTTCGAGGGTGGCGCGACCGACCTCGCGCTCGGCGACGCCCGCCTCGACCCGCTCCTCGCCGGCCGCACCGCGATCTCCGGCCGCGCGGTGCGCGACGAGGCCGGCATCCGCGCCGACAATCTCAAGATCGCCAACGCGCAGCTCTCCTTCGCCTCGAACGGGCAGATTCTCGAGCAAGCACACCGACATCGGCTTCGACGCCAGCCTCTCCGACCTCGCGCTGGTCGACCCGCGGCTGGCGGGTGCCGTCACCGCCCGCGGCCACGCCTCGGGCGAGGGCCAGCCGATCGACGTCACCGTCGCGGCGGAAATCCCCCAAGGCAAGCTGATGGACCGCGCCTTGACCAATGCCCGCGTCGGCTTCGACGGCCAGGTCAACGGCACCGACGTCACCGGCCGGATGACCGGCGGCGGCGCGCTCGACGGCCTCGTGCTGTCGCTGGCGGGCGATCTCGCGGTCGTCGGCCAGGACCGGTCGCTGAAGGGCTTCGAGCTCGCGGTCGGCCCGAACCGGCTCACCGGCGACGCCAGCCAGAGCGGCCAGGCGCCGATCGTCGGTCAGATGACGCTCGCCGCGCCGGAGATCGCCCCGCTCGCCTCGCTGGCGCTGGTCGAGGCCACCGGCTCGGTCAATGCCGACCTGACGCTCGACAAGGCCGAAGTCGGCCAGGGGGTCGCGGTCCGGGCGAACGCGAAGGATCTCGTGGTCGGCGGCACCCGGGTCGGAGAGCTCGACCTCGACGCCAAGATCGCCGACGCCCTCGGGCTGCCGCTGATCGACGGCACGCTGAACGGCAGCGATCTGCTCGTCGGCGGCATCGAGGTGAACGCGGTGCACGCGACCGCGAACCAGGTCGATCCGATGAAGATGCATTTCGCCGCCGACGCCCGGCTGGCGGTCGGCACGCTCGCCGACCTCTCGGGCGACCTCGCGCGGCTCGACGACGGTTTCGCGGCGACCCTCGACACGCTGCGACTGCGGCAGAAGGACGTGACCGCCACGCTGACCGCGCCCGCCACCGTCACGATGCGGGGGGGCGCGATCGATCTGACCCCGCTCGCCCTCGATTTCGGACAGGGCCGGCTGACCGCGCAGGGCCGGCTCGACGACAGCTTCGATCTCGAGCTTGCGATCGACAGCCTGCCGCTGGCGCTCGCCAACGCGATCCGCCCCGACCTCGGCCTCGCCGGCACCGTCAACGGCAAGGCGCAGGTGACCGGCCCGCGGGACGCGCCCAACGTTGAGTTCGACGTGAACGCCGAAGGCATCGCGTCCGCGATGACCCGCAGCGCCGGGCTGCCGCCGGTGGGCCTGCGCGCGACCGGGCAGACCGCCGAGAACCGGCTGAGCCTCGACGCGGCGGTGACCTCGCAGAACGGCCTCGCGGCCAACGCGAAGGGGACGGTGCCGCTCGGCGCGGGCAACCTCGACCTGGCAGTCGACCTCAAGGCCTTCCCGCTCGCCCTCGTCGACCGCGCCGCCGGCAACCGCGGGCTGCGCGGCACGGTCACCGGCACCGCCAAGGCGACCGGGACGCTGGCCGACCCCCAGGTGAGCTTCGACCTCCAGGGCGACGGCATCACCGCGACGGTCCTGAGCAGCAACGGCGCCCCGGCGCTGAACTTCACCGCCGCGGGCGACTATCGCGCCATGGCGCTGAACCTCACCTCCGCGCGGGTGACCGGGGCGGGCGGGCTCGAGCTGACCGGGTCCGGGACCATCCCCTTCGCCGGGCCGGGGCTCGACGTCAGCGTGTCGGGCTCGGCGCCGCTGTCGCTCGCCGATCCGCTGCTCGCGAGCCGGACGGCGCAGGCGACCGGCCTCGTCCGGATCGACGCCAGCGCCCGCGGCTCGCTCACCGCGCCGCAGGTCACCGGCCGCGTCACGCTCGCCGACGGCACCCTGATCGACCCCGAGACCAACCTGCGCCTGCAGGGGATGACGCTCGCGGCCTCGCTCGACGGCAACGCGGTGACGCTCGAGAGCTTCCGCGCCGACGTGGCGACCGGCGGCAACATCACCGCGCAGGGCCGGGTGTCGCTCGGCGCCGGCTTCCCCGCCGATCTGACCGCACGGCTCAACGACGTGCGCTACACCGACGGCACCTTCGTCAGCACCCGGCTCAGCGGGGATCTCGCCCTCAAGGGGCCGCTGGTCGGCGCGGGCGGAATGCTTTCAGGAACGATCGACCTCGGCCGGACCGAAATCTCGATCGCCGAGGGTCTCGGCGCGAGCAGCCTCGTGGTCGATCAGAATCCGCCACCACGAGCCGTCGGCCGCGGTCTCGCAGACGCTCGCCCGTGCCCGCGTCGGCGTCGGCAGCGACAGCCAGCCGTCGACTGCGTCGGGTCCCGGGATCGGCCTCGACGTCACCATCCGCGCGCCGAACCAGATCTTCGTTCGCGGGCGCGGCCTCGACGTGGAGCTCGGCGGCCAGCTGACCGTGCAGGGCACCACCAGCGATATCCAGCCGGTCGGGCAGTTCGACCTCAGGCGCGGTCGGCTGGTCGTGCTCGGCCAGCGGATCGAGTTCGACGAGGGCAACCTGCAGCTGATCGGCAACCTCGATCCGCAGATCTACTTCGTCGCCCGCACCCAGTCGCAGGACGTGACCGCGATCGTCACGGTGGAAGGCCGGGCCTCGGCGCCGAAGATCACCTTCTCCTCCGAGCCGCCGCTGCCGCAGGACGAGGTGCTCGCGCGGGTGCTGTTCAACCAGACGAGCCAGAATCTCTCGGCCTTCCAGCTCGCCCAGCTCGCGGCGGCGGCGGCCGAACTCGCCGGCGGCGGCGGCGGCCCGGGCTTCCTCGGCGAGCTGCGCGGCGCGACTGGCCTCGACGATCTCGACATCATCACCCAGGAGAACGGCTCGACCGCGGTGCGGGCCGGCAAGTACGTCAACAAGAACGTCTACGTCGACGTGCAGTCCGACACCCGGGGCATCAGCAAGGCCGAGGTCAACGTCAACCTCACCGAGCAGCTCACCGCCCGCGGCTCGGTCGCCTCCGACGGCAACACCACCCTCGGACTGTTCTTCGAGCGCGATTTCTGAGGCCGGCGGTCCTTCCGGACGCTGGCTCCTTCCTCTCGGCCGAAGCGCGACCCGGACATGCGCGCGCTTCCGCCCGAACGCAGGATGTCCCGCCGGACAAGTCCGGCAGGATCACACGCTTCTCGACAGACCGGGCTACTGCGACGTGCCGCCGCCGTTGAGCGCCTCGGCGTCGAGGTTGAGGATATTGCCGAACAGCTGCTCGAGCACGCCGAGCTCGCGACCGCCGGTATCCGTCGTGCGGGTCTCCAGATTGACCACCCGGCCGTCGGCAAGCCCGTAACGGTGAATGTCGCGCACCTTGCCGCGGCCGTCGAAGTCGATCGCGAGGACCGTGCGATCGACCACCCGGGGCGCGTGATAGGTGTAATTCTCCACCGTGCTCTGCACGTAGTACCAGGCCGAATCGCGGAGCACGCCGTTCGACGAAGGCATGCCGAGGATCTGCTGGACGCTCGTGGTGTCGTCGACGCCCGGCCGGATGCGGGCAATGTCGGATTGCTGCGGCATGTAGCCGTGCACCTGCACCGTCGGGGCGCAGGCCACTGCCAGCCAGCCGCAAAGGATTGCCGCAAGCCCGGACCGGTACAGCGATTTCGGGCGCATGGACCCCCCAGGTCACGTTCGGAATTCCCTTGCTCCCCTACTCCCCGCATGGTCTAAATTCAAGGAACTTGGGCCGGCGCGCAGCCTTTCCGGCCACAAGGAGCAGCAGTGCCCGACCTGATCCCCCGCGCCCCCGACAATCCCGAGTTCGCCCGCGTGATAGAGCTGCGGCAGCTCCGCGACCTCGACGTCTTCGACTTCGACATCTCGCCCGACGCGAACGAAGCGGCGGCGGCGGCGCGGCTCCTCGGCGTCCGCGCGCTGCGCAAGCTGCGCCTCGCGGGAAGCCTCACCCGATTGCCCGGCGGCGGATGGCAGCTCGACGCCGCGCTCGGCGCGACCGCGGTGCAGAGCTGCGTCGTCACGCTCGACCCCGTCACCACCCGGATCGACCAGCCGGTGCGGCAGCTGTGGCTCCCCGAAGCCGCTCCCCGCAGCGCGGAGATCGTCATCGACCCCGACGAGGAAGACGAGATCGAGCCGCTCGGCGACCGCATCGACCTCGGCCGCGTCGCGCTCGAGGCGCTGGCGCTGGCGCTGCCGGCCTACCCGCGCAAGCCCGGCGCGACCCTCGCGCCGGCCGCGGAAGACCCCGCCGACGACGAAGCCGCGCCGAACCCCTTCGCGGCGCTGCAGGCGCTGCGCGGGAAAGTGGGCGGGGGATCGTGAGGCCGCGCACGGGGGGTTGCACCCCGGCGGACAATCGCTATGGTCCGCGGTTCGTTTTTCCTGCTCCATCCGGCAGTCGCGGGCGTGACAGCGCTCGCCCGATCTGCTACGGCGCGGGCCGACGGATGGAATGCCCGGGCGGAGGCCCGGCGAAGATCGAGGTCGAGAAATGGCTGTCCCCAAGAGCAAAGTCACGCGCGCCAAGCGCGGCATGCGCCGGTCGCATGACGCCCTGGTCGCCGGCAACCCGAACGAATGCCCCAACTGCGGCGAGCTGCGCCGCCCGCACCACGTCTGCGGCCATTGCGGCCACTATGACGGGCGCGAGGTGGTGGCCAAGGTCGAAGAGGTCGATCTCGACGACGAAGCCGCCTGAGTCCTGCCCCGGCGAGGTTGGGAGCGGATGAACGGCGACGTTCCACGCGATCCCAGGGGCGCCGCTGCGCCGGCGAGCGACATCGTGATCTCGATCGACGCGATGGGCGGCGACCGCGGCGTGGCCGAGGTGATCCGCGGCATGGAGATGTCGCTCGAGAAGAACCCGCGCCTGCGCTACATCGTCCACGGTGACGGCGAGCAGATCGCGCAGTCGATCCGCCCCGGCACCCCGCTCGCCGAGCGCTCCGAGGTCCGCCACGCCGCCAGCGTCGTGGCGATGGACGACAAGCCCTCCAAGGTGCTGCGCAGCGCCCAGGGCACCAGCATGTGGAGCGCGCTCGAGGCGGTGAAGGCCGGCAAATCGCCGGTGGTCATCTCCGGCGGCAACACCGGCGCGCTGATGGCGCTGTCGATGCTCGCGCTGCGCAAGGCGCCGGGCGTGAACCGGCCCGCGATCGCCGTGCTCTGGCCGTCGCTGAACCCGCAAGGGTACAACATCCTGCTCGACGCCGGCGCCGACATCCGTGCCGACGGCGAGGATCTGCTCAAGTACGCGGTGATGGGCGCCTCCTTCGCCCGCAACGCGCTCGAACTGAAGCGCCCGCGGGTCGGGCTGCTCAACGTCGGGACCGAGGAGCACAAGGGCCGCTCCGAACTGCACGAGGCGGCGGATCTCATCGCCGCCGCCGCCCCCGACGGTGACTTCGAGTACATCGGCTACGTCGAGGGCGTCGACATGCCCTCGGCCCGGGTCGACGTGATCGTCACCGACGGCTTCACCGGCAACGTCGCGCTGAAGACCGGCGAGGGCACGGCGAAGATGATCCAGGGCCTGCTTGAAGGAGGCCTTCGCCTATTCGACCCTGAGCCGGATCGGCGCGCTCTTCGCGCTCACCTCGCTCAAGCGGCTCGGCAAGCGCATCGACCCGCGCCGCGCCAACGGCGGCGTCTTCCTCGGCCTGAACGGCACCGTGATCAAGTCGCACGGCTCCGCCGACGCGACCGGCGTCTCGGCCGCGATCAAGCTCGCCTTCACGCTGGCCGAGCACGGCTTCACCCAGCGGCTCGCCGCCCGCATCGCGGTCAGCCCGATGGAGCATGTCCAGGAAGCCCGGGGGGGCCTGCCCACATGACCGCGATCCGCGCGGTGCCCCGCGGCTGCGGCCACTACCTGCCCGAGCGCGTGGTGGAGAACGCCGAGTTCGCCGCCCGGCTCGACACCTCCGACGAGTGGATCCGCTCCCGCACCGGCATCCAGCGCCGCCACTTCGCCGCCGACGGCGAGATGACCTCGGACCTCGCTGCAGCCGCCGCGCGCGCGGCGCTGGCCGACGCCGGCCTCACCGGCGCCGACATCGACACGCTGATCGTGGCGACCGCGACCCCGGATCTCACCTTCCCGGCCACCGCGGTCAAGGTGCAGAGCGCCATCGGCATGCGCGGCGGCTTCGCCTTCGACGTGCAGGCGGTCTGCGCCGGCTTCGTCTTCGCGCTGGCGCAGGCGAACGCGCTGATCGCCTCCGGCGCCTCGCGCCGGGTGATGGTGATCGGGGCCGAGACCTTCTCGCGCATCCTCGACTTCGACGACCGCGCCACCTGCGTGCTCTTCGGCGACGGCGCCGGGGCGCTGATTCTCGAGGCGGTGGAACTCGCCGGGCGAGGGCAGCGACCGCGGCATCCTCGCCACCGACCTGCATTCCGACGGGCGCTACTGCGACCTGCTCTACGTCGACGGCGGCCCCTCCTCCACCGGAAAGGCCGGGGTCGTGAAGATGGCCGGGCAGGAGGTCTTCAAGCACGCGGTGGTCAAGCTCGCCGAGACCGGATCGGCCGCGCTCGTCCGCGCCGGGCTCACCCCCGCCGACATCGACTGGCTGGTGCCGCACCAGGCGAACCTGCGCATCATGACGATGACCGCGCACAAGCTCGGCGTCCCGATGGAGCGCGTGGTCGTCACCGTCCAGGACCATGGCAACACCTCGGCCGCCTCGATTCCGCTGGCGCTTTCCGTCGCCTATGCCGACGGCCGCATCCTTCCCGGGGACATTCTCCTGATGGAAGCGATCGGCGGCGGGCTCGCCTGGGGGGCGGCGGTGGTGCGCTGGTAACGGCCCGCATCCGCTCCCACACCCAAGCCGTTGTTATTGACTCGCTTTCGGTTATGCCAATAGGGTTAACGAAACAGTGAGCAACACGATGGGGGGCGCCGGTGAGTGAGAAGACCCTGACCCGCATGGAGCTCAGCGAAGCCGTATTCAGGACCGTGGGCCTTTCCCGCAACGAATCGGCCGAACTGGTCGAGACCGTGCTCAACCACATGTCCGACGCGCTGGTCCGCGGGGAGACGGTGAAAATCTCCTCGTTCGGCACATTCAGCGTGCGGGCGAAGTCCGCGCGGGTCGGCCGGAACCCCAAGACCGGCGAAGAAGTGCCGATCGAACCACGCCGGGTCCTCACCTTCCGTCCGTCGCACATCATGAAAGAGCGCGTGGACGTTGGAAACAAGTAGCAGCCCTGGGGGCCCTGGCCCGATGGACAAGTCGCCCGAAGCGTTCCGCACCATCAGCGAGGTCGCCGATGCGCTCGACGTGCCGCCGCACGTGCTGCGGTTCTGGGAGACCCGCTTCGTCCAGGTGAAGCCGGTCAAGCGCGGCGGCGGTCGGCGCTACTACCGCCCCGAGGACGTCCGGCTGCTGCGCGGCATCCGCGGCCTGCTCTATGACGACGGCATGACGATCAAGGGCGTGCAGAAAATCCTGCGCGAGCGCGGCATCCGCCACGTGATCGGACTCGGGACCGTGGCCGGCGGCGAAGTGGAGATCGAGGAGGTCCGCGCCGGCGCCGCGCTCCGCGTCCGCGGCTCCGGCGCCCGCGGTGAAACCCCGTGTCCCGCCGACGCCGCCCGCCGGCAACGGCGCCCACGCCCGTCCCCAGGGCGATCTTTTCGCGCCCGCCGGCAGCGCCGCGGTGGCGGCCCCGCTCGAGCGCCCGGCGGCGAAGCTCGCCGCGGCCGACTCGCCCAAGCCCATCGACAAGCAGGCGCTGAGGGCGCTCCTCGCCGAGCTCGAGGCGCTGCGCGCCGTGATGACCGGCGAACCGGCGAAAGGCTGAGCGATCAGCCGGTTGGCGTGCCCGGAGCCTTTCCGCTTGCCCTCCGCCCGTGCCGACGATAAAGCGCCTGCTGTCGGGCTATAGCGCAGTCTGGTAGCGCGTTCGACTGGGGGTCGAAAGGTCGTGAGTTCGAATCTCGCTAGCCCGACCATATCCCCGCATGCAGTGAAACCGGCGACCGGGGTCATCCCGGCGCAGGGAATCGCGCGCATGCTGATCGAAGGCGCGATCACCACCCCCGCGCCGCTCGTCCCCGGCCAGGTGCAGCCAGCCAGTCTGGACCTGCGCCTGGGCCGCGAGGCCTACCGGGTGCGGGCGTCCTTCCTGCCCGGCGCCGCCCCGCTCGCCGACCGGCTCGAAGACTTCGAGATGCACCGCATCGACCTCGGGGGCGGCGCGGTGCTGGAGAAAGGCTGCGTCTACCTCGTGCCGCTGGTCGAGGGGCTGGCGCTGCCCGACGACATCTCCGCCGTCGCCAACGCCAAGAGCTCGACCGGCCGGCTCGACCTCTTCACCCGCCTGATCACCGATCGCGGCGCCGAGTTCGACCGCATCGAGGCGGGGTACCGCGGACCGCTCTACGCCGAAATCTCGCCGCGGTCGTTTTCGGTGCTGGTCCGTCCCGGAATGCGGCTCAATCAGATCCGTTTCCGCCGCGGCTCGGCCGTCCTCGACGACCGGGCGCTGCGTGCGCTCGATGCCAGCGAACGGCTGGTGAGCGGACGCGCGCATATCGCCGACGGCCTCGCGTTCTCGGTCGACCTCGACCCGCCGGGTGGTGGCCACGTCGGCTGGCGCGCCAAGCCGCACACCGGCCTGATCGATCTCGACCGCATCGGCTTCTACGACCCGGCCGACTACTGGGAGCCGGTCACCGCCCACGGCCGCCGCATCATCCTCGACCCGGGCGCCTTCTACATCCTGGTCAGCCGCGAGGCGGTGACGGTGCCGCCCGACTATGCCGCCGAGATGGCACCCTACCTCGCGATGGTGGGCGAATTCCGCGTCCACTACGCCGGCTTCTTCGACCCCGGCTTCGGCCACGCCGAGGCCGGCGGCAGCGGCTCGCGCGGTGTGCTCGAGGTCCGCTGCCACGAGGCGCCCTTCGCGCTCGACCACGGCCAGGTGGTGGGCCGCCTCGTCTACGAGGCGATGGCAGAGCGGCCGGAGATCCTCTACGGCCGCGACACCGGCTCGAACTACCAGGGCCAGGGACTCAAGCTCTCGAAGCACTTCCGCGCGGCCTGAGACGCCCCTCGGAAATGTCGGAAAGCCTTAAGAGTCCGGTAAAAGTTGGTTTTTTTATCTGTTTGTTTTCAATAGCTTAGCCATCCGCTCGCACGCGGACAGTGCGAGCGGATCCGGGCTCAGCCGAGCAGATCGTCGAGCGCCTCGGCGGGCTCCTCCGGAGCGTCGGCCGGGGCCTCCCCGGCATCGGGATTCGGGCGGTTGTCGAGCAGGCCCGCCGCGCGCAGCTCGGCGACGCCCGGCAGGTCGCGGTCGGATTCCAGCCCGAAGTGATCGAGGAACGCCTGGGTCACCACGAAGGTCATCGGCCGCCCCGGCGCGAGCCTGCGGCGCCCCAGCTTCACCCAGCCGAGCTCGATCAGCAGATCGAGCGTGCCCCCCGACACCGAGACCCCGCGGATCTCCTCGATCTCCGCCCGGGTCACCGGCTGGTGGTAGGCGACGATCGCCAGCGTCTCGACCGCCGCCCGGCTGAGCCGCCGCGTCTCCACCACCTCGCGGCTCATCAAGAAGCCGAGGTCGCCCGCGGTGCGGAACGCCCAGGCGTCGCCGACCCGCGCAAGCTGCACCCCGCGCCCATCATAGCGCCGGCGCAGCCCCGCCAACGCCTCGGCGACGTCGCAGCCCTGCGGCAGCCGCTCGGCGATCTCGCGCCCGCTCAGCGGCTCGCGGCTGGCGAAGAGCACGGCCTCCACCATCCGCTCCTGCTCGGGAAGCGGCGGCACGGCGAAGCTCCCCTCGCCGAAAAATCCACGCGCGGTCTCGTTCATGCCCGTTCCTCCGTCACCGGGCGCAGCCAGATCGGCCGGAACGCGCCCTCCTGCCTGAGCTCGAGCCTGCCCGAGCGCACCAGCTCCAGCGCCGCCGCAAAGCTCGCCGCCGTCGCCGACCGCCGCCGCTCCGGCGCGCCCCGCCAATCCTCGGGCAGGAAGGACGCGAGCTCGGTCCAGCCGATCCCCGTCCCGAGCAGCCCGCGCATCCGCTCGAGCGCCTGCTCCATGGTAAGCACCGGCCGCCGCGTCAGATGCAGCGGCGTGAAGTCCTCGCGCGTCTTGATCCGGGCATAGCCGCGCATCAGGTCGAGCAGCGTCGCTGTATGCACGATCCGCAGCTCGCGCGTCACCGGCTCCGCCTCGCCGCGGGCGAACACGTCGCGCCCGAGCTGGTCGCGCGCCATCAGCCGCGCCCCGGCGTCGCGCATCGCCTCCAGCCGCTCGAGCTGGAACGCGAGGTGCGCCGCAAGCTCGTCGCCCGAAGGCTCCTCGCCCGCGGGGTCCGGCGGCAGCAGCAGCCGCGACTTCAGGTAGGCGAGCCAGGCCGCCATCACCAGGTAGTCGGCCGCGAGCTCGATCCGGAGCCGCTTCGCCGCCTCGACGAAAGCGAGATACTGCTCGGCGAGCCGCAGGATCGAGATGCGGCGCAGGTCGACCTTCTGCCCCCGCGCCAGCGTCAGCAGCACGTCGAGCGGTCCCTCGTACCCATCGAGCTCGACCACCAGCGCCTCGGCGGCGATCCGCGCCGCAACCGAATCGGCATCGAAGAAATCGTCAGGCACGCGCGAGCCCTCCGATATCGGCAAGCTCGGCATCGAGCGCCGCCGTGTCGGCGGCCGCATCGTGCCGCAACGCCAGTGCGCGAGCGGCGCGATCGCCGGACGCCCCCGCCAGGGCCGGCACCGCCGAAGCGACCGCCGCCATCTCGTTCGGATCCCCGTTGCAGTGCAGGACGATGTCGCAGCCCGCCGCCAGCGCCGCAGCGGAGCGCGCGGCGAAGTCCCCGCGCAGCGCCTTCATCGAAAGATCATCGGTGAGGATCAGGCCGTCGAAGCCGATCTCGTCGCGGATCAGCCCGATCACCTCCGGCGACTGGGTCGCAGGCCGCTCGGGGTCGAGCGCGGCATAGACGACATGCGCGGTCATCGCCATCGGCAGATCCGCGAGCGGCCGGAAGCACGCGAAATCCTCCACCAGCGCGCTCCGCGGCGCGTCCACCCGCGGCAGGTCGAGGTGGCTGTCGATCGCGGCCCTGCCCTGCCCCGGCATGTGCTTCATCACCGGCAGGACGCCGCCGGCGAGAAGGCCGTCCGCGACCGCGCGCCCGATCGCCGCCACTTCCGCCGGCTCCTCTCCGTAGCAGCGGTTGAAGATCACGGGGTGGGTCTCGGTCCGCGCGAGGTCGAGGACCGGCGCGCAATTGACGTCGATGCCGACCGCCCGCAGTTCGGCGGCGATCAGCTGATAGCGGATCCGCATCGCCCGAACCCGCAGCCCGCGCGTCGGCAGCTCGCGGCAGGCGTCGAGCGCTGGGAGCCACTCGCGCCAGGCCGGCGCGCGCATCCGCGCGACCCGCCCACCCTCCTGATCGATCAGCACCGGCGCATCCCGACCGACGCTCGCGCGGAGATCGGCGGTCAGCCGACGAAGCTGCGCCGGCCCCTCGATGTTGCGGGCGAAGAGTATGAAGCCCCACGGCTCGGCGCCCGCGAAGAAGCTGCGCTCCTCCGGCCGCAGGCGCGGCCCGCCGCAGCCGAAGATGACGGCGCGGGCGCCCATCTAGTCGAGCGTCACCGGAATGCACGCCACGCCGCGCGCCCGCAACTGCTCGCACATCTGTCGGGTCTGGTCGGCCGATGTGAAGCCCGCGACCCGGAGCCGGTAGAACACCCGGGCGTTGGCGGTGGTCCTCTCGACGAAGAGGCTCTTCGAGCCGAGCAGATCCCCGTTGCGCGCCACGAGTTCGGACCAAGCCTTGCGGGTCATCGCCTCGTTGTCGAAGGCGCCGAGCTGCACCAGGCGGGCCCCGGAGGAGGGGCGCGACACTTCGCGTCCGGCGGAGGAAGTGGCCGACGCCGGCGTCGCCGCGACCGGCGCTGCGGAAGCCACCGCGGCGACCACCGGATGCCGCGGACTGGCCGCCGGCTTGACCGCTGGCCGCTCGGAAGCGATCGGGGCGGGGGCACGAGCGCGGGCGAAGGACAGGTTCGATGGACGGTTGCGCGGCCTCGGCTCGGCGGCCGCGTCTTTGTCGATCGCGTCTTCGTCGATCGCGTCGGCCTCGCCAAGGGTGGAGGGCGTGTCCGCGCCGATCGGCGTCGCGGTCAGCGCCGCGACGGCCGCGGCGCCGGCATCATCGTCCGGCATCGGCAGATCGTCGCCCAGAACCCGCTCGGCCATCGCGGCGGGCGCCTTCTGGACCAACTCGCCCTGAGGCGCATCCTCGGTCGCCAGGGCCGGCAGCGGAGCCGGCGCCGGCTTCGGCGGGCGGACGTTTTCACCGGAGGACGACGAATTCCCGGCGAGGACGCGATTGACCTCGAGGCCCTGGTGGGCGGCCTGCAGTCCGCCCGGGTCCTCGGGCTGGATCCGCGAGGGGCCGTCGATCGCCTTGATCACCGGCACCTCGCCGGCGTCGCGCGTCCCCAGGCGGTAGGACCATAGGGCCATGGTGGCTACGAGGGCCAGAAAGACGGCGGCGCCGCTGAGGCGGCGGAGGGATTCGGGGATCAGTCGGTCGGTGGTGCCGACCGCAACGGACGCGTAGTCGTCGCTGTAGAGTTCGCGCATGGGGTGCTTGCCTGTTTTGACACACTATATCCTGTGGGTGCCGCTGCTCCAACCCCTATGTTTGCGACCGTGTTGATCACGGTTCGGCACAAGGGCCTCGGACAGGATAGCAACACGGGCGGCGAATTCAACCGTTCGCTTGCAGGCACGAATCGCTGGAAGCTGCGGAAAAAGCCGGGAATATCGGCTGTACAGGGAAGGTACATCGCATGTACAATCGATGTACCTGTTTTGCCCGTGGGTTGACGGAAGATTGAGACGCCGAACGGGCGCTCGCCAGGACCCGCAATCGCGAGCCCGCCGCGACCGCAAGGCACCTCGCGTCGACAAGAATTCTTTGGCAGAGTGACGGCCATCTGCGCAGCATCGTGGCTGGGCCGACAGGGAGAATGGATCGTGAGCAACGCGACCGAGGGCTCGGCGCCTGGTGAGGGTCCGCCGTGGATACGGCCGGAAATCCAGCCGAAGATCAAATGGCGCGACGGGGACGTCGTGATCTCGGTGCCGGCCAAGAGCGGCACGACCTGGACGATGAATATCGTCCATCAACTGCTCACGGGCGGCACCACGGATTTCCGCGACGTCTACGAGGAGGTGCCCTGGATCGAGTTTCTGAGCCATCCCGGGCAGTCCATCGAGGAGGTCGTCGACCGCGTGGACGCGATGCCGACCTCTCGCCGCCGCGCCTTCAAGACGCACTCAGCGCCGCCGGCGGTGCCGTTCGTGAAAGCCGGTACCGGGCCGGATGTGAAATACATCGTCGTCTTCCGCAACCCGGAAGAGGCGCTGGTCTCTTTCCGGCCATTTCTCGAGCAGCACTCGGATGAATGGTTCGACCTGTGGAAGATGCCGAGGGAGGCGCTCTGTCGACCGGACTTCGCGTCATTCTACTCCGACGTCGTCGACAGCCACGGCATGCAGGGGATGTTCTTCGGCTTTCTCGCGGCCTGGTGGCCGTTGCGCGACGAGAGCAACGTCCTGTTCCTGCATTATTCGGAGATGAAGCGTCATCACGAAGCGTCGATCCGAAAGGTGGCGGAATTCCTCGGGGTCGAACCGACGGCCGATGAGTGGCCGGCGATCCTGGAATACACCTCGTTCGCATGGATGAAGCGGCACGAGGACAAATTCGAGCTGAGCTCGGCCGGCGAGGTTGCGCCGCTCAAGCGCGGGGCCATGATGCGCAAGGGCAAGGTCGGCGAGGCGGCTGCCGATGGTATGACGCCGGAGATTTCCCGACACCTTCGCGAGCGGGGCAGCCAGATTTGCCCCGACCCCGCAGCGCTCGCCTGGCTCTACGAAGGCGTCGATCCCAGCCGATCGCCCGCCGAGGGCGAGTCGGTCGCGTGAACGGAACCATCGGGCAGCCGCAATGCGGCGGCCCGAATGGCGGTGCCGTCCGGTCGCCAATGGCTGTCGGGCGGCGCTGCCGTGCGTGAGGCCAACTGCCCAGGGCGTGTACCCATAAAACCCACGCGACGGCTATGCGCCAGAAGCGGTCATTTGAGGGAGACCAACTATACTTACACAATAAGCCCATCGTCGATTCTAATTTTCCTGCTTCAAGGAAGCTAAGGCTTGGAGAGTGGTGTCATCGATTGACGTCAATAGGCCACAGTCGCCAGAAATCGCTGACCTAACTTCGGATGGAAGGTCATTTAGTGCCGCAAGAGCCGAAAAACCTAGCTCCTCGCCCGAACTAACTTGTAGCGGGTCGATTTCACGCAACTGATCCAACACCTCTTGTGCTTGTTTGCCGGTAGACCCGTATCGCACCTCGGGGAAACCAACTTCTTCACTTTGAATTGCAATTAAGTCATTGACCGTAAAGAGGGCCATCTTAAATAAGCTTTGACCTGACTTTACCGCAGAGGTAGCAAAATCCTGATACGAGATATTGCCATCCTCCTTCTCCTCAGCGGCCCGAAAGCACGAAGGTCCCGCCCGAGCGCAGGGCCTCAAACGCCTTGCCGATGAACTGCCGCTTATGCTCAAAGTTCCAATCGTGGAGGATGTTTCCCGGGTTGTCAGAGTTCTGCCTCGGAGAAAGGTTCAACATGAGGAATTCGCCATTGGCGTAAGTCACCGGGTCAAGTACGCCGTTCTTTTTCACGGGGTTGAAACTGGCTGCACGGTTGGCAACGTAGATCCTTGCCGATGACCACGTAGATACGGTTTAGGCGTTCGCAATCGCGACATCGGTACTCCCGTTCCGCGCGATCGGTATACGTCGCCGCAAGCCGTTGAAGTCCTTGGATTGCAACCTCAGTGCCAAGTGCTTTGCTGATGCCGAAATCTTATATCCGGTAGGCCTCGGCCACGAGCAATATTGGCCAGATGTAACTTTGCTGGCTAGCGACGCGCGGTCATCGCTCACGCTCAGGCCAATCGCCATTCTTCGCCTAGTCCGCAAGGAGCTACGCACTCATAACGATATCGTCAGAATCGCAGTGGCCCCGAAGCGGGCAGAGCCGCGTTGCCGAGTTTCGAAGCGCCTCTCTGAACCGCTCCGAATAAATAGAAGTATCGGCAATTCGACAGTGCGCGGATCGGCATGATACAGTGTCTGTCGCTTCGCTGGAGCGCCACCGGGATTTATGTGTCCACTTAACTTCTTGGCTGACGAATGACATGACGGTTTCGATTGGTCTTCGGCCCATGTTTCGATACCCGAGATGTGGACGCTCGGTGTTGTAGTGGACCAGCCAGGCATCGAGATCGGTCTGCAGTGCGTCGACGGTTTCGTAGAAGGTCTCGCGCATCTTCACCCGGAAGAACTCGTCGAGCACGGTGCCGTTGAAGCGCTCGACGAAGCCATTGGTCCTGGGCGTGCGGACCCTGGTGCGGCGGTGCTCGAGGCCGTTCAGGTCGAGGTAGAGCTCGTAGGGGTGGCGCTCGGTCCCGCAGAACTCGCGGCCGTTGTCGGTCAGGACCGCCGTTACCGGCAGGTCGAGGTTGCGATAGAACGGCAGCACGTCGTTGTGGAGCACCGCGACCGCCGCCTCGGGCTGCTTTGAGACGTGGAGAAAGCCGAAGGCGTAGGAGCCGAAGGTGTCGACCACCGCGTGCAGGTAGACCTTGCCGACGCCCTTGAGGCTGCCCACGAAGAAGGTGTCCGCTGACAAGAGTTCGCCCGGCACCGAACTCTCGACATGCCGTTCCCGGAAGCAGGGGTTGAGCTTTTCCAGGAAGGCGGCCTGCTCGGCGGTGATCTCGATCGCCTTCCCGGCGTTCGCGGTCTCCAGTGCCAGCCAGCGGTCGATCCGCGTTCCCAGCCCGTGGTCGTTGAGGATCTTCTGGATGGTGATCGCCGAGACCCGCACGCCCTCCAGTGCCAGCGTCGCCTCATGGCGGTTGCAGCCATAGGCGGGGTGCTCCAGCGCCAGACCCTTGATCCGCTCCACCACCGGCTCGGGCGTCGTCTGCGGATGGCTCCTGTGGATCGGGGGCAGGTCCTTCAGGCCCTCGAAGCCCTGCGTCTGGAACCGCCGCTTCCATTCATAGAAGCTGGTCCGGTCAAGGCCGCGCTGCCGGCACGCCTCCGCGACGTTACCTAGCTCCCTGGCCAGCTCCAGCACGCTCAGCCGGCTCCGCGCCAGCTTCGTGTCCGCGTCCCGCGGTCGCGCGTGCGTCCCTGTCGATCCTCGTCCCATCGGCGCTTCCTCCTCTCCATAAATAGCACGGAAAGAAGGTTAAGTGGACAGTTTATGGGTTCACACGCCCTAGCGCATCTCCTGCATCGGCTCTACGCCGAGGATGCCGAGGCCGGCGGCGATCGTGAGCTGCGTTGCCCGCACCAGCGCGAGGCGGGCCGGGGTGGTCTCGGGGGCGTCGTCGCGGATGAAGCGCAGCGTGGGGTCGAGCTTGCCCTGGTGCTGCAGCGCGTGGAACTCGGAAGCGAGGTCGTAGAGGTAGAAGGCGATGCGGTGCGGCTCGTGGTTCGCGGCGGCGATCTCGACCTGGCGCGGCCACTCGGCGGCCTTGCGCGCGACGGCGAGCTCGCCCGGGGCGCCGAGAAGCGAAAGGTCGGCGGTGGCGAGCGCGCCGTCGTCGGTCTCGAAGCCGGCCTCGGCGGCGCGGGCGAGCACCGAGTGGGCGCGGGCGTGGGCGTACTGCACGTAGAAGACCGGGTTGTCCTTCGACTGCTCCATCACCTTGTCGAAGTCGAAGTCGAGCGGAGCGTCGTTCTTGCGGGTCAGCATCACGAAGCGGGTGACGTCGGGGCCGACCTGCTCGACGACGTCGCGCAGGGTGACGAAGGTGCCGGCGCGCTTGGACATCTTGAAGGGCTCGCCGCCCTTGTAGAGGCGGACGAGCTGGCAGAGCTTGACGTCGAGCGGCACGCGGTTGTCGGAGAGGGCGGCGACGGCGGCCTTCATCCGCTTGACGTAGCCGCCGTGGTCGGCGCCGAGGACGTCGACGAGCTCGTCGTAGCCGCGCTCGATCTTGTCGAAGTGGTAGGCGATGTCGGGGGCGAAGTAGGTCCAGCCGCCGTCGGACTTCTTCACCGGGCGGTCGGTGTCGTCGCCGTAGGCGGTGGAGCGGAAGAGGGTCTGCACCCGCGGCTCCCAGTCCTCGGGGAGCTTGCCCTTCGGCGCCTCGAGCGTGCCTTCGTAGACGAGGTCGCGGGATTCGAGCGCGGCGAGGGCGGCCTCGATGCGGCCGGTGCCGTAGAGCGAGCGCTCGGAGAAGAAGCGGTCCATGCGGACGTTGAGCAGGGCGAGGTCGGCGCGGATCATCGCCATCATCGCGTCGGTGGCGATCTCGCGCACCTCGGGGAGCCAGTCGGACTCGGGGCGGTCGAGGAGGGTGTCGCCAAAGCGGGCCTTCAGCGTCTCGCCGACCGGGATCAGGTAGTCGCCGGGGTAGAGGCCCTCGGCGATCTCGGGATCGAGGCCGCAAGCCTCGCGGTAGCGTTCGAAGGCGGAGCGGGCGAGGACGTCGACCTGGGCGCCGCCGTCGTTGACGTAGTATTCGCGGGTGACCTCGTGGCCGGTGAAGTCGAGGAGGCCGGCGAGCGCGTCACCGAAGACGGCGCCGCGGACGTGTCCGACGTGCATCGGGCCGGTGGGGTTGGCGGAGACGAACTCGACGTTGACGCGGCGGCCGGCGCCGGTCGCGGAGCGGCCGAAGCCGGTGCCGGCCGCGAGGGCGTGGGGGATGACCTCGAACCAGCGGCCGGGGTCGAGGCGGAGGTTGAGAAAGCCGGGGCCGGCCACCTGGGTGCCGGCGATGCCGGGGGCGTCGTCGAGCGCGGCGGCGAGGGCTTCGGCGATGTCGCGCGGGGCCATGCGGGCGGGGCGGGCGAGAACCATCGCGGCATTGGTCGCCATGTCGCCGTGCGCGGGGTCACGCGGCGGCTCGACCGTCACCGCGGCGAGGTCGAGACCGGCGGGGAGCTTGCCCTCGGCGGCCAGCCGGCCGATGGCCTCGACGACCAGCGTCTTCACTTCCGCGAACAGATCCATCGCCTTCCCTCCGAGCGGCTGCTGCCGATAGCACGGGGGCGGGCCGGCGGGCAATCCGCGGGACGCGGGGCTTGCGCGGGGCGGGGCGCGCGGGTCAACTGCAGCCTTCGGTCGGGAGCCGCCGGTGACGTCCGCAATCCGCTCGCTCGTCCTCTTCCTCGCCACCGCCGGTGCGGCCGGCGCGGCGGGACCCCTGTCGCCGGAGGCATTCGAGGCGCTGGCGCAAGGGCACACGCTGCACTTCAGCCTCAACGGGGCGCCGTTCGGTGCCGAGCAGTATTTCGCCGGACGGCGCAGCCTGTGGCGGTTCGAGGACGGCAGCTGCGAGGCCGGAACGTGGTGGGCGGAGGGCGATCAGGTCTGCTTCCACTACGGGGAAGGGGCGCCGCAATGCTGGCGGTTCCGGCCGGGCGGGGGAGGCTACGAGGCGGCGCTGGTCGAGGATGGGGCGGAAACCGGGTTCGTGCTCCGCATGGACGGGCGCGACGAGGTGCCGCTCGACTGCCCCGCGCCGGAGGTCGGGAGCTGAGCGTCCTTGCCCCCGGAGGCAGCCGGGTGGCGGCGCCGGCCGCTTACTCTTCTTCGGTGATCGAGACGCGATCGGGATAGAAGGCGAGATGGCCGGCGATCGCCGCGACGGACGGATACGGGGTCTCGTAGGTCCAGACGGCGTTGATGCCGTCGTCGCCGAGGGACGGGACATGGAAATAGCCGGCGTCGCCCTTGTAGGGGCAAAAGCTGGCGTGGTCGGACCCGGCGAGAAGGGTCATGTCGAAGTCCTCGCGCGGAATGTAGTGGACCGGGCGATAGCCGCCTTCGCTGAGCGTGAGAGCGCGGCGGGTGTCGGCGATCACGCGGTCTCCGGCGCGCACCTGCACCCGGTTCGGGTTCGGCGCGATGGTGATCGGATGATCGGCAGACGGGATACGCATATGCTGGGTCATGTTGGCTCCTTTCGGAGCCAACATGGGGCAATTCCGTGGGCCGGCGAGCCCCGAGGTCGGCTCAGATGAGCGTGCCCTGCACCGGGGTGTCGCGCTTGGGGGTGCGCCGCTCGGGGCGGGCGCGGACGTGGCCGTCGGAGAGCTCGAGGTCGAGGGCAGGGACGCGGCGCGGCGGCTTCGGCAGTGGTCAGGACGTGGCCGGCGGGGTCGCGGACGATGGCGAAGCCGCGTTCGAGCACCTTGTGCGGGCCGAGGGTTTCGAGCGTGCGGCCGAGGGCGGCGAGGGTGGCGCGGGCATCGCGGGTCCCGCGGTCGCCGATGCGGGCGAGGCGCGCGGCGCGGGCATCGAGGCGCTCGCGAAGACGGGTGATGGCCGCGCGCATGGTGACCGGGCGCAGGCCGAGGGCATAGCGGAGGAGACGCTGGCGGCGCTTCTCGTTGCCGACCGCGAGCAGGCCGGGGCCGAAGCGGCCGGAGGCGCCGCGGCTGAGTGCGAGGTGGCGCTGGCGGGTGAAGCCGACCATCGCGAGCGGCATGCGCAAGGCGAGCCCGTCGAGGCGCTGGGCGCGCTCGGCGATCAGCGCCTCGGGGCGCGGCAGCCCGCGGGAGAGGTCGCGCAGCCGTTGCAGGCGCTGGGAGAGGATGCGCGCGATGCCGTTGCGCCGGCGGTGCTCGAGGCCGGCGATGGCGGCGATGAGGTCGAGGCGGACCGGGACGGCGATCTCGGCGGCGGCGGTCGGGGTGGGCGCGCGGCGGTCGGCGGCGAAGTCGATCAGCGTGGTGTCGGTCTCGTGCCCGACGGCGGAGATGAGCGGGATGGCGCTCGCGGCGGCGGCGCGGACCACCGCCTCCTCGTTGAAGCCCCAGAGGTCCTCGAGGCTGCCGCCGCCGCGGGCGACGATGAGGAGGTCGGGGCGCGGTACCGGGCCGCCGGGGCGGATGGCGTTGAAGCCGCGGATGGCGGCGGCGACCTCGGGGGCGCAGCGCTCGCCCTGCACGGTGACGGGCCAGAGCAGCACCCGGCGCGGGAAGCGCTCGCGCAGGCGGTGGAGGATGTCGCGGATCACCGCGCCGGAGGGGGAGGTGATGACGCCGATCACCTCCGGCAGGTAGGGGAGCGGACGCTTGCGGGCGGCTTCGAACAGGCCCTCGGCGGTGAGCGCCTTCTTGCGTGCCTCGAGCATCGCCATCAGCGCGCCGACGCCGGCGGGGGCGATCTCGTCGACGATGAGCTGGTACTTCGAGGCGGGGGCGAAGGTGGTGAGCCGGCCGGTGGCGATGACCTCGAGCCCCTCCTGCGGTTGGATGCGGAGCTTCTGCGCCGCGAAGCGGAAGGCGACGGCGCCGAGGGTGGCGCGCTCGTCCTTGAGGTCGAAGTAGACGTGGCCCGAGGCGTGGCGGGTGACGCGGCCGATCTCGCCGCGGACCCGGACCCGGCCGAACTCGCCTTCGAGCACGCGCTTCACCGCCCCGGAGATTTCCGAGACGGTGAATTCGGGGGCATTCTGCCCCGGGCGGGCGTCCTCGAAGAGGTCCATGCAGCGCTGCTTTGCGGTCGGGAGGGAAGCTTAGTCCGGGGGAAGGGCGAGGCCAAGGGCGGGAAAACGGGGACCGGGACCGGAGGGCGGAACGGGCTGCAGGGCAAAGGTTTACGGCAAATCGCTCGACGTACATCTCATGTACGACGCATGTACAATGCATGTGCCTGGGAAAAGCGTCGGGGTTGAGGGGTTAACGGGCCGGCGTGCCGGATACGGGGGGACCGAACGGCCGATCGCGAGGGCTTGCGTGGAGTGGCGCGGGACCATAGAACGCCGGGCCAGCGGCGCCAAGCGAGGCCCGCGAGATTTTTCGGGCGTCGAGCCCTTCCGCAATCTCCCTCGATATCGACGATTGCAGCATGGTTTCGAGCCCGGCGGCGGTCGTGCCGGCATAGTCGATCATTTGCTTGACGTGATCCGCTGGCCTCGCTGCGCCGCGCGACATCAGTGTCCCCGCGCCTAGAAACAGTTGCCGGATGGCGCGGTCCGCTATCGCGGGCGGAATTCCCTTCTCCACGGAGTAATCTTGCATTGCAGCGGCAAAGAATGCGACGAAACCCGGAACCGGTCCCGTCATCGCGGTGAAATACTCGATGTGGGACTCCACCTCGATCTCATCGCTCAAGCCGCAAGCGCCGAAAATCGCTGTCACGCGCTGGCGGTCCCGGCTCGTCACTGCCGTGCTGGCACACCAGGGCGAATATGCCTGACCGACTTCAGCAGCGGGACTGCTCATGGCGCGGACCACACGGTTTGCACCGGATATGGTCTGGAGATCCCGCAGCGAGATGCCGGCCATGAGGGATATAACGAGCTTGCCTGCCGCATTTACCGCAAGGTCCGATGCCGAGGCGGGCGGAACCGACAAAAGGATCGTATCGCACGCGTCGGCAAGGTCTTCGTTTCCTTTGGCTACGTGCAGGGTTGGAAAGGCTTCGAACGCGGCAGCCCGACCGCTGCGATTTGAAATCCAGAGATTTTCCGGCGCGACGACTTGCTTGTCCAAGAGGGCTCGCGCGATTGCCGTGCCCAGCATCCCCGTGCCGCCAACGATACCGATCGTGCCGCTTCTGTCAGCCATCGCGTCAGCCTCCCGAACAAACCGCGCCCCTTCTGAGATCATTCGAAAGCCGGATCGCTTGCGCAACCTACTTCCGCTTTGGGATCGCTGGCGCCGTCCTTGTCCCACGGGTCCCACGTGCGGGCGCTTGTGACCGGGCCGTGGAGGGCGGGGAGCGGCGGGTTGCGCCGGCGGGGGCGGGCTCCTAGAAACCGCTCGGGACGCGGGAGGGAGCGGCGCATGAACATCCTGATCCTCGGCGGCGGCGGGCGCGAGCATGCGCTGGCCTGGGCGTTCGCGCAGAACCCCAAGTGCGACCGGCTCTGGTGCGCGCCGGGCAACGCCGGGATCGCACAGGAGGCGACCTGCGTCGCGCTCGACATTCTCGATGGCGACAAGGTGCTGGGCTTCTGCCGCGAGAACGACATCGGGTTCGTCATGGTGGGGCCGGAGGCGCCGCTGGCCGAGGGGTTGGCGGACGTCTTGCGCGCGGGCGGGATGCCGACCTTCGGGCCGGGGCGCGCGGCGGCGCGGCTCGAGGCGTCGAAGGCTTTCACCCGGGAGATCTGCGCCGCCTGCGGGGCGCCGGCGGCGGCGGGCCAGACGTTTACCGATCCGGAGGCGGCGCGCGCCTTCGTGGCGGCGCACGGGGCGCCGATCGTGGTGAAGGCGGACGGGCTCGCCGCCGGCAAGGGGGTGACGGTGGCGGCGACGCTCGCCGACGCCGAGGCGGCGCTCGAGGCGATCTTCCGCGAAGGTGCCGGTGCGCGGGTGGTGATCGAGGAGATGATGACGGGCGAGGAGGCGAGCCTCTTCGTGCTGGCGGACGGCGAGACCTGCCTCGCGATCGGGACGGCGCAGGACCACAAGCGGGCCTTCGACGGCGACACCGGGCCGAACACCGGGGGCATGGGCGCCTATTCGCCGGCGCCGGTCCTGACTGCGGCGGTGACCGAGGCGGCGATGGCGCGGATCGTGCGGCCGACGCTGGCCGAGATGGTGCGGCGGGGGACGCCGTTCCAGGGGATGCTCTACGCCGGGCTGATGATCGAGGCGGGCGCGCCAAGGCTGGTCGAGTACAACGTGCGCTTCGGCGACCCCGAGGCGCAGGTGCTGGCGATGCGGCTCGGGGGGCAGCTGCTCGATCTGTGCCTCGCCTGCGCCACGGGCGAGCTTGCGGGGGCGCAGGTCAGCTTCGCCGACGACCACGCGCTGACGGTGGTGCTGGCGGCGCAGGGCTATCCCGACGACTACGCGCGGGGCGAGGCGATCGGGCTGCCGCTGGCCGACGACCCGCGGGTGAAGATCTTCCATGCCGGTACGCGGCGGGAGGGGGAGACGCTGGTCTCGAACGGCGGGCGGGTGCTGAACGCCACCGCCCGCGCCGGGAGCCTCGCGGAGGCGCGGGCGCTCGCCTATCGCGCGGCGGAGGGCGTCGACTGGCCGGGCGGCTTTTTCCGCCGCGACATCGGCTGGCGGGCACTGGACATCCCGCCGCGCTGAAGCCGCGAGCAGACGTCGCCGCAAGATCTGAGTTGCCGCCAGAAACGTGATGGTCTTGCGGCGGAATTCCGAACGCCCGCCGGGCGGACCGGGAGGCCGTGCTGCCCGCGCTCGAGTGATTGGCCACCACCGCCGCGGGCACCAGCGCTGGCGGAGCAGCGCTTCCGGGGTTCGACCGCGAAAGGCCCATCGTTCGGTCGCCGTCTACGACCCCGCCGACTCCGGGCCTGCGAGGTGATCGCACCCAGGCGATGCTCGGCGGCGACCGCGGCGCGGCGCTCGCCCTCGGCGAGGACGAGAAGCGCCGCGTCGCCGAGGCGACGGGCGCGCTGGTAGTGATGGAGGCGGTCCGCAACGGCTTTCGGGCGCGCCGGGCCAGGCGGCCCGGCGACTCCGGTCAGTGCTCGCCGCCGGCCATCGCCGCCTCGCGGAGGTCGGCCTCGCTGGCGTCGGCGCCGTTGAAGACGACGTTGAGCAGCACCGCCGCGACGGCGGCGAGGATGATGCCCGAGTCGATCAGCGGATGGATCGCGTGCGGCAGCCACATCTTGAAGTCGGGCGCCACCAGCGGGATCATCCCCATGCCGATCGAGATCGCCACGACGAAGAGGTTGTTGCGGCTGGAGGTGAAGTCGACGCGGCTGAGGATGCGCACGCCGGTCGCGGCGACCATGCCGAACATCACCAGCCCGGCGCCGCCGAGGACGACCGTGGGCAGCGCCTCGACCAGCGCGCCCATCTTGGGGATGAGGCCGAGCACCACCATGATCGCGCCGCCGGCGACGCAGACGTAGCGCGAGCGGATGCCGGTGACCCCGACGAGGCCGACGTTCTGGCTGAACGAGGTGTAGGGGAAGGTGTTGAAGACGCCGCCGATGATGGTGCCGAGACCGTCCATGCGGAGGCCGGCCGACAGCGCCGGCTGGGTCAGCTTCTTGCCGGTGATGTCCGAGAGGGCGAGGAACATGCCGGTCGATTCGATCAGCGTGACGATCATCACGATCGTCATGGTGGCGATCAGCACCGGGTCGAAGATCGGGGCGCCGAAGTGGAACGGCGGGATCAGCTTGAACCAGGCGGCAGCGGCGACCTTTTCGAAGTGCATCATCCCGAGGAGAGCGACGATGACGCCGCCGATGACGATGCCGAGGAGCACGGCGATGTTGGAGAGGAAGCCCTTGGCGAAGCGGGCGAAGCCGATGACGACGGCGAGGACCACGAGCGAGATGAGGATGTTCGACACCGGCGCGTAGGCCGGGTTCGGCAGCGAGGGCGCGAGCTTGAGGCCCGCGGGCGGCGGCACGGCGCCGGCGACCGACTTGGCGGCGTCGAGCCAGGCGGCGTTGGCCGGATCGACCAGGAGCGGCGCGGAGCTGGGCACGGCCGGGTTGCCGAAGATCCAGGAGATGCCGATGCGCATCAGCGAGATGCCGATCACGAGGATGATCGTGCCGGTCACGACCGGCGGGAAGAAGCGCAGCATCCGGCTGGCGATCGGGGCGAGCAGGATGCCGACGATGCCGGCGCCGATGATCGAGCCGAAGATCATCCGCGCGCCCTCGACGCCGGGGTGGCCGAGGGCGATCCCGATCATCGGGCCGACGCTCGCGAAGGTCACGCCCATCATCACCGGCAGGCGCACGCCGAACCAGGGTGTGACGCCGAGCGACTGCAGGATCGAGACGATGCCGCAGCAGAAGAGGTCGGCCGAGATCAGGAAGGCCACGTCCTCGGGCGCGAGTTGCAGCGCGCGGCCGATGATCAGCGGCACGGCGATGGCGCCGGCGTACATCACCAGCACGTGCTGCAGCCCGAGCGCGAAGAGCTTCGGTGCGGGCAGCATCTCGTCGACGGTATGCGGGGCGGTATCCATGCGCGGGCTCTCTCCACTGGTAGCGGGCGACACGAACCCGCCTGCCGGCAGGCGAGATGCGCCGGCGGATGCGGTTCCGTGTGCAGATCGTGAAGGATGGGGGGGCGTCATGTCCACCCCGGCATCCGCGAAGCAGCTTCGCGATTCAGGCTAAAGTGCCGGCAGAGGACAGGATGTGAGGTTTATTTGTGCTTTCGTGCGGCGGCGACGACGGGCACGGTGAAGGCGACGCGGCGCGAAAACGCTCAGATCTGCTTTTCCGGCATCTGTACCACCAGCCCGTCGAGTTCGTCGGTGACGCGGAGCTGGCAGGTGAGGCGGCTGCGCTCGGGGCTGGGTTCCCAGGCGAAGTCGAGCATGTCCTCCTCCATCGCCTCCTTCGGCGGCAGCCGGTCGACCCAGGCGGGGTCGACGTAGACATGGCAGGTCGAGCAGGCGCAGGCGCCGCCGCAGTCGGCCTCGATGCCGGGGATGTTGTTGTCGCGCGCGCCTTCCATCACGGTGAGGCCGGTCGGAACCTCGACCTCGTGCCGGGTGCCGTCGTGCTCGATGTAGGTGATCCTGGCCATTTTGTCGGTCGCGTTTCCCTTCGCCGGCGGCTGTCTAGTCCGGCGGCCCGCCGGCTTCCATCCCGAATCGAACGGCGGCGGCCGTCTTCGAGCGTCCCCCGGCGCGGCGGGGGCTCTTGCACCGGGGCGGTGATCCGGCGACCGTTCGCGACCGAAGGAGGCCGGGGGAGCGGCGATGACGATCTTTCTCTGCAGCGCCTGCGGGACGTCGTTTCCGCCGGCGGAGGCGCCGCCGGCGCGCTGCCCGATCTGTGCCGACGAGCGGCAGTACGTCCCGCGCGGCGGCCAGCGGTGGACGACGCGTGCAGCGCTGGCGGAGGGCCATCGCAACGCCTGGGCACGGCACGAGCCCGGGCTGATGAGCCTGCAGCCGGTGCCGGCCTTCGCGATCAACCAGCGGGCGTTCCTGGTGGAGACGACGGCGGGAAACCTGCTCTGGGACTGCGTGGCGCTGCTCGACGGCGCGACCGAGACGCTGGTCGGCGCGATGGGCGGCCTCGCGGGGATCGCGATCTCGCACCCGCATTACTACACGGTGATGCAGGACTGGGCGGCGGCCTTCGGCGCGCCGATCTGGCTGCATGCGGCGGACCGGGAATGGGTGGTGCGGCCGGATCCGGCGATCCGCTTCTGGGAGGGCGACGCGCTCGAGGTCGCGCCGGGGGTGACGTTGCTGCGGCTGGGCGGGCATTTCGCCGGCGGAACGGTGCTGCACTGGGCGGCGGGCGCGGAGGGCACGGGCGCGCTCCTCGCCGGAGATGTGCTGCAGGTGACGCCGGGGGCGCATCGGGTGTCGTTCATGTGGAGCTATCCCAACATGCTGCCGCTGCCGGCGGCGGCGATCCGGCGCATCGTGGCGCGTCTCGCGCCCTGGCGCTACACGCGGATCTACGGCGCCTTCGCCGGACAGGAGGTGCTGGCCGATGCCGAGGCGGTCGTGGCGGCGTCGGCGGCGCGATACGTCGGGCTGCTGGAGGGTCCGGCCGAGTGAGGGTTGCCGGCGGCGGGCAAATGTTCTATTTTCGTTCTCATGCGAAAAGAAGGAGGGCGGCGCTGACTGTCCGGCAGACATTCGATGCCTCCCGCACCGGTCGGCCGCCGGTCTGGCCGCGGCCGCCGCGCTGCCTGACGGCGCTGCAGCTCGAGCTGCCGCCGGACGGCGCGCGGGTGGCGGTGGCGGGAATCGTCGTCTGCCGCCAGCGCCCCGGCACCGCCAAGGGGGTGATCTTCCTGACGCTCGAGGACGAGACCGGCACCGCCAACATCGTCGTCTGGGCGAAGGTCTTCGAGCGCTTCCGCCGGGCGGTGATCGCCGGGCGGTGCCTGCGGATCACCGGCCGGCTGCAGCGCGACGGCGACGTGATCCATCTGGTGGCGGAGAACATCGAGGACATCTCGGCGCTTCTCGACGAGATCGTCGGGATCGACGTGGTGGCGGAAGGCCAGCCAGACCCGGCTAAAGGGTAGTCCAGGCGCCGATCTCGGCCCGACCCACGACCGTGCCGGCCTGACCGAGGTCGGATTCGATTCGCCCGGCGAGATCCGCGAAATCGGGATCCCGCGCCGACACCAGGCCCAGCTCCTCGATCTTCGGGCGAAGGGTCGTCGCGAGCTCGGTGACCAGCCGGATGGCGTCCGGCGCTGCCTCGCCCGCCGCGATCAGAGCCTCGTACCGCAGCGTCGGCAGCTTCAGGCCGGCGCCCTGGAAGACCGCGGCGAGCCTCAGCCCCATCCGATCGTCGGCGCCCGATCGAAGCAGGGCCTGCCGGACCCATTCGCAGACCTTCAGGTACTCCGGAACCGGCGGGTTGCAGCGCGCCCCATCCCAGTCCGGTTCGTGAAACACGATCGGGGCGCCGGGACGAAGGTGGGCACAGATGCCGGCAAGCGCCGTGGCCGCATCCGGGATGAACATCAGGACGTAGCGCCCTGCGACCGCGTCGAACCGGCCGAGCGCCATGGTCGCCGGATCGCCATGCCGGAAGGAGACGTTGGCGATCCCGGCCGCCGCGATCCGCGCCTTCGCCGCCTCGATCGCCACCGCGGACGGGTCGGCGCCGACGACCTCTCCGGTCGGACCCACGATATCCGCGAGCAGCATCGCCGTGTGCCCGGCGCCGCTGCCGACATCGAGCACCCGCATGCCCTCCGCAATCCCCGCGGTCTCGAAGAATCGTCGCGTGATCGGATCGATCAGCCGCGCCTGCCGCGCCAGCCGCTCCAGTTCGTATCCGGTGTGCCCGAGCACATATGCGTTGCCGGTTGGCATCGCCTCCCCCTCGAGCACGAGCATAGCTCATCGCGGGGCTCACGTCTGCGGCCCGATGCGAGAGCTCGCCCCCGTCGGGCGATCCGGAAACGAAAAGCGCGCTCGGGCGGCGGCGCGGGGGCCCGCTCAGTTGCTGAGGTTGAGCGCCACGAAGCGGGGCTGGCCGTCGCGGCGGACGAGGAGCAGGATCGAGTTGCGCCCGGCGGCTTCGGCGGCGTCGACGCGCTTGCGCATGTCGTCCGGGGTCGCGACCGGCTCCTGGCCGACCTCGGCGATCAGGTCGCCTTCGCGCAGACCCTTGGAGAAGGCGTCCGACCCGTCGTCGATCGCGGTTACCAGCAGGCCGCGGGAATTCTTGTCGAGACCGGCGCGCTGGCGCATCTCTTCGGTGAGCGGGGCGAGGGTCATCCCGAGCACGCTCGCCTCGCTCGGGGGCGCCGCGTCCGGGGTGCCGTCGCCCGGCGAGGCGGAGGCGAGGGTGGCGTCGTCCTCGAGCAGACCGATCTCGACCGGCAGCGTCATCTCCTTGCCGTCGCGGAAGATCTCGACGTCGACGTTCTTGCCGACCTCGGTGTCGGCAACGATCTTCACCAGCTCCTGGGTGTCCTTGATCGGCTTGTCGCCGAACTTGAGCACCACGTCGCCGGACTTGAGGCCGGCCTTGGCGGCAGGCCCGTCGGGCACGTCGGTGATCAGCGCGCCCTTGGCCTCCTTGAGGCCCATCGCCTCGGCCACGTCGGGGTCGACGTTCTGGATCCGCACCCCGAGCCAGCCGCGGCGGGTCTCGCCGAAGTTCTGCAGCTGGTCGACGACGCGGCTGACCACCGCGGAGGACATCGCGAAGCCGATGCCGATCGAGCCGCCGTTGGGCGAGAGGATGGCGGTGTTGACACCGATCACCTCGCCCTGGGTGTCGAAGAGCGGGCCGCCGGAATTGCCGCGGTTGATCGCGGCGTCGGTCTGGATGAAGTCGTCGTAGCTGCCCTGCAGCATGCGGTTGCGGGCGGAGACGATGCCGGCGGAAACCGAGAAGCCCTGACCGAGCGGGTTGCCGATCGCGAGCACCCAGTCGCCGACCCGGACCTTGTCGCTGTCGCCGAACTTCACGAAGGGGAGCGGCTCCTTGCTGTCGACCTTGAGCAGCGCGATGTCGGTGCGGGTGTCGCGGCCGACGACATGCGCGTCGAGGTTGCCGCCGTGGAAGAGCTCGACCGAGATCTCGTCGGCCGCGTCGATGACGTGGTTGTTGGTGACGATGTAGCCGTCGGGCGAGATGATGAAACCCGAGCCGAGGGCGCTCGAGCGCTGCTGCGGGCGCGGCGCGCCCGGCTGGCGATCCATGAAATCGCGGAAGAAGTCCTCGAACGGCGAGCCGGGCGGGATCACCGGGCGCATGCTGTCGTCGACGCTGGCGACGTTGGTGGTGGTCGTGATGTCGACCACCGCCGGGCTGAGCTTGTCGGCGAGGTCGGCGAAGCTCTGCGGGATGCCGGCACCGGGCAGCGGGGCCTCGGCGCCCGCCGGGACCGCGAAGCTCAGGAAGGTGGCCGCGGCGAGCGCCGCCGCGCCGAACGCCCTGGTGCGGAAGACCCCGCCGTTCGCTGCCACGTCCATCTCCGCCTCCTTGGTGGCCGGATTGCTGCCGGGTCCGGGGCCGCGCGGCAATCCGCCGCAAGGCGCGTCGTCGCGCCCCGTCACGGCGAAGGATTTCACGCCGCGCGGGCCCGTACAAGGCCCACGGCCGTTGCGCACGATCAATTCAGATCCGCGCTCTTGCTCGGGGCCGCCACCCCCGCCGCCGAGGCCGGCGGGACGGACACCCCGCTCGGATCCGGCGTGCGCAGATAGTCGAAGAAGGTGCTGTCGGGCTCGATCAGCAGCGTCGCGTTGTCCGACTTCAGCGCCTTCTTGTAGGCGTCCATCGAGCGCATGAAGGCGAAGAACTCCGGGTTTGCGCCATAGGACGCGGCGAGGACGCGGTTGCGCTCGGCGTCCGATTCACCGCGGATGATCTGCGCGTCCCGGTCGGCCTCGGAGACGATCTCGATCGCGGTGCGGTCGGCCTGCGCCCGCACCCGCTGCGCCGCCTCGTTGCCGCGGGCGCGCTCGTCGGCGGCCTCGCGCTCGCGCTCGGCCTTCATCCGGTCGAAGGTGGCGGTGAGGTTCTGCTCCGGCAGGTCGGCGCGCTTCAGCCGCACGTCGATGATCTCGATGCCGAGGTCGCGCGCCTCGACGATCGCCTGGTCGCGGATGCGGTTCATCAGCCCGACGCGGTCGGCCGAGAGCACCGTCTGCGACGGCACCGAGCCGAGGACCTCGCGGACGTTGGCGTTCAGGATCGCCTCGAGCCGCTGGGTGGCGGTGTTCATGCCGCCGACGCCGACGGCGCGGCGGAACTGCTGCACGTCGGAGATGCGCCAGCGCGCGAAGGCGTCGACGATCAGCCGCCGGTCGTCGAGCGGCGTGACCTCGAGGGCGTTGGTGTCGAGGCCCTGGATGCGCGAGTCGTAGTAGACGACGTTCTGGATGAAGGGGATCTTGAAGGCGAGCCCGGGCTGCTCCCGGACGTCGCGGACCTGGCCGAACTGCAGGACCATCGCCTTCTGCCGTTCGTCGACGGTGAAGAACGAGTTGAGCAGCAGGAAGCCGACGGCGACGATCAGCGCGATCAGGATCGGGAAACGGCGCATCAGTTGGTCTCCTGCGGCTGGCTGGGCGCGGCCCCGGCCGCCGGTGGCGCCGGCGCGGGCTTGAGCTGGTCGAGCGGCAGGTAGGGCACGATCCCCTGCGCCGCGCCCGACGGCATGTCGAGCAGGAACATCCTTACGTCGCCGAGCACGGTCTCCATCGTCTCGAGATAGAGCCGCTTGCGGGTGATCTCGGGGGCCTTGACGTATTCCTCCTCGACCGCGGTGAAGCGGCTGGCCTCGCCCTGGGCGGCGTTGACCACCTGCGCGCGGTAGCCTTCGGCCTCCTGCATCTTCTGTGCCGCCGAGCCGCGGGCGGCGGCGAGCGTCTGGTTGGCGTAGGCGTCGGCGCGGTTCTGCAGCGTCGAGCGCTCCTGCCGCGCGGCCTGCACCTCGCGGAAGGCGTCGATCACCTCCTGCGGCGGGTCGGCCTTGTCGAAGTTCACCCGCACGATGTTCACGCCCGAGCCGTATTCGTCCAGCGTCTGCTGGATGAGATCCTTGACCTCCTGGCTGATCACCCCGCGGTCGCGGCTGAGGATCGGCGAAAGCTGCGAGCGCGAGACGACCTCGCGCATCGCCGATTCGGAGACGGCCTGGATGGTCGAGGTGGGATTGGAGAGGTTGAACAGGAACTGGGTCGGGTCGCGCACGTTCCAGACCACCTGGAAGGTGATGTCGACGATGTTCTCGTCGCCGGTCAGCATCAGCCCGGCCGAGGCGCCGCGGATGGTGCCGGAACCGATGTCCTCGGTGTTCTCCCGGGTGACCTGGACGATCTCGTGGGTCACGATCGGCCAGGGCGCGAAATTCAGGCCCGGCTGGCCGATGCAGTCGCCGCGGCATTCGCCGAAGGTGAGCTCGACCGACTGCTCCTCGGGCCGCACGGTGTAGAACGACATCAGCAGCCAGATCGCGACCAGCACCAGCGCGGCCACCAGCAGCCCGCGCCGGCCGAACATGTTGCCGCCGGGACCACGGCCGCGGCTGCCGCCGGACCGGCCCCCGCCCATCAGGAGCTTGAGCTGCTCCTGGCCCTTGCGGACGATCTCGTCGATATCGGGAACGGGCGGCTGGCCGCCCGGCCCGCGCCCGCCGCCGTTGCCGCCGCCGCCACCACTTCCACGGTTGCCGTCGCCACCACCCCAGGGACCGCGGCCGCCGCCGCCCTTCTTGTCGCCGCCACCTCCCCAGGGGCCCCCGTTGTTGCTGTAGGGCATTCGTGCTCCTTGTTCTTCCTTGCGGCTCGAGGGCATGTGACCCCTCGACCGTCGATTTCAAGACGCGGTCGGTTCGGTCAGGCCACGATCCGGGGCGGCGCGCTCATCGTGACCAGCTCTTCCGCCGCGGTCGGATGGATCGCGAGGGTGCGGTCGAAATCGGCCTTGGTGGCGCCCATGCCCATGGCGACGGAGGCGAGCTGGATCATCTCGGCGGCGCCGGACCCGACGATATGGACGCCGAGCACCCGCCCGCTTTCGGTGTCGCTCACCAGCTTCATCATCATCTTCTCGTCGCGGCCGGAGATCGTGTTGGCCATCGGCCGGAACACCGACTCGTGCACCTGGACCGGGCCCCGCGCCCGGGCCTCGGCCTCGGTCGCGCCGACCACCGCGATCTCGGGCTGGGTGAAGACGGCGGTCGGGATCAGGCGGTGGTCGACCGGCGTCGGCCGGCCGGCGAAGACCGTCTCGGCGAAGGACTGCGCGTCACGGATGGCGAGCGGGGTCAGCTCGGGACGGCCGGTGACGTCGCCCACCGCGTAGATCGACGGCACCGCGGTCTGCGACCACTCGTCGACCTCGACCTCGCCGCGCGGTCCGATGCCGACGCCGAGCGCCTCGAGCCCGAGCCCGGCCGAGTTCGGATTGCGGCCGGTGGCAAGCAGCACCTGGTCGGCGGGATGCGTCTCGCCGTTGTCGACCCGGACCCGCAGCCGCCCGTCTGCCCGCTCGATGGCGACGACCTCGCGCTGGATCTCGATCGTGATGCCGCGCGAGCGCATCGCCTGCGCCGCCCGGTCGCGCACGTCCTCGTCGAAGCCGCGCAGGATCTGGTCGCCGCGGTAGAGCAGGGTCACCCGGGTTCCGAGCCCGTTCATGATGCCGGCGAACTCGCAGGCGATGTAGCCGCCGCCGACGATCACCAGCCGTTCGGGCTGCTGCTCCAGCCCGAAGATGTCGTCGGAGGTGATCGCGAGCTCGGATCCGGGGAACGGCGGGACGAAGGGACGCGCACCGGTGGCGACGAGGATGTGGCGCGCGGTGTATTCGGAGTCGTTGGCGAGCCGCACCCGGTGGGCGTCGACCAGCGTCGCCTGCATCCCGTGGAGCTCGACCCCGATGCGGCGGAGGCGGTTGTGGTAGCCCGAATTCGAGCCGCGAGATCTCGGCGTCCTTGGCGGCGATGAAGCGGGACCAGTCGAAGCGCGGCGGCTCGACGCTCCAGCCGAAGCCGGCGGCGTCCTCGAACGCCGTGGCGAAGCCCGAGGCGTAGACCATCAGCTTCTTCGGGACGCAGCCGCGGATCACGCAAGTGCCGCCGTAGCGGTATTCCTCGGCGAGGCCGACCCGCGCCCCCTGCTCCGCCGCGATGCGCGCGGCGCGGACGCCGCCCGACCCGCCGCCGATGACGAAGAGGTCGAAGTCGAAGGGGCCGGAGTCGAGGCCGGGCGCCATCAGGCGTCCTGGTTGCGCATGAGCTCGGCGATCTCCTCGGCGTCCGGATGGCGGGCGCCGGCGCGCAGCAGCACTTCCGAGCTGCCGTCGGCATGGCCGAAGACCACGGCGCCCGCCATCCCGATGAAGAGCCCGTGTTCGACGACGCCCGGGATCGCGTTCAGCGCGGTGGCGAGGGCCGGCGCATCGCCGATCCGGCCGAGGTTGAGGTCGATGATGTAGTGGCCCTCGTCGGTGACGAGCGGGCCGTCCTTGCCCATGCGGACGTCGACCGCGCTGCCGTCGACGTCGAGGTCGGCAACGAGCTCGGCCACCGCCCTGCGGGTCACGGTCCAGCCGAAGCGGACGATCTCGACCGGCAGCGGGAAGGCCCCGAGCCGCGCCACGCGCTTGCTGTCGTCGGCGATCACCACCATGCGGTGGCTGGCGGCGGCGACGATCTTTTCCTGCAGCAGCGCCGCGCCGCCTCCCTTGATCAGGTTGAGGTTGTCGTCGATCTCGTCGGCGCCGTCGACGGTCAGGTCGATGCGCTCGACGTCGTCGAGCTTGCGCAGCGGGACACCGAGCTCCTGGGCGAGCCAGACCGTCGCGCTCGAGGTGGCGACGCCGGTCACCGAGAGGCCGCCCGACCGCATGCGTTCCGAGAGGAGCCGCACGAACCAGCCAGCCGTCGAGCCCGTGCCGAGGCCGAGCGTCATGCCGTCCTCGACCAGTTCGAGCGCGCGCGCGGCGGCGGCGCGCTTGGCGTTGTCGGCGGGAGCGAGCGGCATCGGCAGGACCTCCGGCAAGAGTGCGCCGCGTTATAGGCGTATTGTCGGGCGGCCGGAAGGCGAATTGCCGCGTGCCTGGACGCGGACGGTCGCATTCCGGCTGGCGGGCGGGGCCGTGCCGGGCCAAGATGGCGCATGTTTCTCAGCGTCTTCGACATCTTCAAGGTCGGCGTCGGGCCCTCGTCCTCGCACACGGTGGGGCCGATGGCGGCGGCCGGGCGCTTCCTCGCGGCGCTGCGCGACGGCACCGACCGCATCCCGGGCTCCGGCGAGGCGGCGCGGCTCGGCTGCCGGCTGCACGGAAGCCTCGCCTTTACCGGCAAGGGACATGCGACCGACCGTGCGATCACGCTCGGCCTCGACGGCTTCGACCCGGCCGACTTCGATGCCGGCCGCGCGGCCGAGGCGCTGGCGCGGATCGCCGCCACGCATCGGGTGGCACCGCCGGGGCTGCGACCGCTCGACTTCGACCCCGCACGGGATCTGGTCTTCGACTACGGCGCGCCGCTGCCCGGCCATGCCAACGGGCATGGTGCTGCAGGCCTGGGACGCCGACGGCAACCTGCACCAGCAGGAGACCTATTATTCGATCGGTGGCGGCTTCGTGGTCACCGCGCGTGAGCTGGCGCGGCCGCCGCGCGACGGCGACGGGCCGGCGGTGCCGTATCCGTTCCGCTCGGCCGCGCAGCTTCTCGCGCTCGCCGAAGCGAGCGGGCTCGGGATCGCGGCGCTGCAGCGGGCGAACGAGCTCTCGGTCCGGGACGCGGCCGCGCTCGATGCGGGGATCGCGCGGCTCTGGGCGGTGATGACCGATTCGATCGATCGCGGTCTCGCCGGTGAGGGCGAATTGCCCGGCGGGCTCCGGGTGCGGCGCAGGGCGCGAGCGATCCACGAGCGGCTGCAGGCCGAGCGCGGGCAGAACCTGACCGCGCCGCATACGATCAACGACTGGATCGCGGTCTATGCGATCGCGGTGAACGAGGAGAACGCGGCCGGCGCGCAGGTGGTCACGGCGCCCACCAACGGCGCCTCGGGGGTGGTGCCGGCGACGATCCGCTATTTCCTCGACCACGTTCCCGGCGCGTCGCCGGCAAAGGTGCCGGAGTTCCTGCTGACCGCGGCGGCGATCGGGGCGCTGCTGAAGTCGAACGCCTCGATCTCGGGCGCCGAGGTCGGCTGCCAGGGCGAGGTCGGATCGGCGGCGGCGATGGCGGCGGCCGGGCTCGCGGCGGTGCTGGGCGGCACGCCGGCGCAGATCGAGAACGCGGCCGAGATCGCGCTCGAGCACCACCTCGGGATGACCTGCGACCCGATCGCGGGACTGGTGCAGGCGCCCTGCATCGAGCGCAACGGCCTCGGCGCGATCAAGGCGGTGTCGGCGGCGTCGCTGGCGCTGCGCGGCGACGGGCGGCATCTCGTGAGCCTCGACGCCTGCATCGAGACGATGCGGCAGACCGGCCGCGACATGGATGCGCGCTACAAGGAGACCTCGCTCGGGGGACTCGCGGTCAACGTCCCGGCGTGCTGAGCGGGGCATCGCCGGGCGGCGATGCCGCCTCGACAAGCAGGAGACCCCTCCGTTAACTGGCGCCCGCCGGCCGGTCCTCGGGCCGGTCGCAACGGGGGAAAGCCATGCGAACGAAATACCTGATCGGCCTTGCCGCCGCGCTGATGCTGGCGGGTTGCGCCGAGATGGGCGTAGGAACCCATCGCGCGACCCAGGAGTTGCTGACGACGGCCTCGGCCACGGTGGAGAAGATCGACCAGACGACCCGCGACGTGACGCTGCGCGACGACGCCGACGGCTCGACCTTCACCGTGACCGCCGGTCCCGAGGTGCGCAACCTCGAGCAGGTCAAGGCCGGCGACCACGTCCAGATCCAGTTCTACCAGGCCACGACCGCCAGCATGGCCGATCCGGCCGACAGCGGCGGCGCTGCCACCACGGTCGTCGGCGGACGCGCGCCCGAGGGCGCGATGCCCGGCGCCGCGGCGGCCGTCACCGACAGCATGGTGGTCACCGTGGTGAGCTACGACCGCAGCAGCGGCCTCGCGATCTTCAGGACGCCGGACGGCTTCACGCGCCGGGCGGTGGTGCCGCCGAACCTGCGCACCTTCGCCGAGTCGCGCGGGCCGGGTTCGCGGGTGCTCGTCACGATGACGCGGGCGGTCGCCGTCTCGGTCACCGAGGCAACGCCGAGCTGAAGCGGCTCAGGCATCGCCCGGGACGCGCCGCGCGGCCCGGGCGATGCGAACGCCTCAGCTGTTCTGCCAGCGCTTGGCGACGATCTGATCGAGCGTGTCTTCCTTGGCCTGGTCCATGGTCAGGCCGGTGTGCATGATCAGCTGCTGGACGGCCTGCTGCGAGATTTGCCCCTCGGCCATCAGCTGGCCTACCGTCGCGTTCTTGCTCCCCACCGCGGAAGTCGTCGCACCTGCCGCCGTGGCGCCCAGTGCGAGCACGCTGACGATCGCGAGAGTCCGGAAGATCCCCTGCATTTCCATACTCCTTGGGTAAGTCCGTTAAAGCTCACCGATTAGTGAACGAAACCGTTCCGTTCACATCTGTGAGGCTAGGTCCGGGCCATCCGCTTTCAACGTGCGCGTTTGCCGCACCCGGTAAAATGCGCGCGATCGGCGCAGGATCACGCCGGCATCACGTCGGCATCAGGTCGGCGGCAAGAGCCTCGCGAGCGCCGCGTCGAGCGGCGCCCAGTCGTCGAGCTCGAGCCGCACCGGCAGCACCAGCACGCGGGAGCGGAAGGCCGGGGGCAGCCGCGCCGCGTCCTTCTCGGTGGTGACGAGCTGAGCCCCGCGCGCCCGCGCTTCGGCGGCGAGGCGGGTGAGCATCCGGGGATGCAAGCGCGCGTGATCGGCGAAGCCGTGCGCGGCGACCACCTCGGCCCCGAGGGCGCGCAAGGTGGCGAAGAATTTCTCCGGCCGGCCGATGCCGGCGAAGGCGAGCGCGCGCAGGCCGCGCCAGTCCATGCCGGTCGGCAGCGGGACGAGCTCGCCGCCGAGCGCCGGCAGCGCCGCCGCCGCCGGCCAGTGGGCGAGAAAGCGCCGGCGCGCCGCCGCCGGGCCGATCGCGAGCACGAAGTCCGTCCGCGCCAGGCCGTCGGCGACCGGCTCGCGCAGCGGACCGGCCGGCATCACCCGGCCGTTGCCGAAGCCGAAGCCGGCGTCGACCACGACGATGCTGAGGTCCTTGGCCAGCGAAGGGTTCTGCAAGCCGTCGTCCATGACGACGGCGGGCGCGCCGGCCGCGACCGCGGCGCGTCCGGCGGCGGCCCGGTCGCGGGCGATCCAGACCGGCGCGAAAGCCGCCAAGAGCAGCGGTTCGTCGCCGACCTCGGCGGCGACGTGACGGCGCGGGTCGACGCGCACCGGCCCCTCGAGGCTGCCGCCGTGCCCGCGCGACACGACGTGCGCCTCGACGCCGCGTGCCGCGAGCCGGCCGACGAGCGCGATCACCGTCGGGGTCTTGCCGCTGCCGCCGGCGGTGATGTTGCCGACGCAGATGACCGGGACCGGCAGCCGCTCCGCCGCGCCGCGGGCGAGCCGGCGGCGGGTCACCCAGCTCCAGATCGCCGCGAGCGGCGCCAGCAGCCGCGCGGCGAGGCCCGGCCGCGCGGGCGGGTTGCCCCAGAAGCGCGGGGCGCGCATCAGCGCTTGCCGTCGAGGAGGTCGCCGATCGCCGCCAGCACGGCGTCGGTGACCTCGGCCCCCTCGCTGCAGGCCTCCCAGGCGCTGGCGGCCATCGCCGCCGCGCGGTCGGGCGCCATCGTTGCGATCAGCGCCTCGACGAGGTCGTCCTCCGAGCGGACCAGGACCGCGGCGCCGGCGGCGGCGAGGCGGCGGTAGCCGTCGGCGAAGTTGCGCACGTTCGGCCCGTGCAGGATGGCGCTGCCGAGGAGCGCCGGCTCGAAGGGATTGTGTCCGCCGACCTCGACCAGCGAGCCGCCGACGAAGCTGACCGAGGCCACCCGGTACCAGATCCCCATCTCGCCCAGCGTGTCGGCGAGATAGACGTCGGTGTCGGGCGCGATCGCTTCGCCTTTCGAGCGCTGCGCCACCTGCAGGCCGCGCCCGCGCAGCATCCCGGCGAGCGCGTCGCCGCGATCGGGGTGCCGCGGCACCAGGATGAGCGCCAGCAACGGCAGCGAGCGGCGCGCGCGCACGTGCGCGCCGACGACGATCTCGTCCTCGCCGGGATGCGTCGAGGCGGCGAGCCAGACCGACCGACCGGCGAGGGCGCGGGTGACCCGCAGCCGCTCGGGCTCGTTGTCGGGCAACGGCGCCGCCCCCTCCTTCAGCGAGCCCGCCACCGTCAATCGCGCGGGATCGGCGCCGAGCCGGGTCAACTGCTCGCCCGCGAGCGCGTCCTGGGCGAGGATGCGGTCGAAGCTGGTCAGGAGCGCCCGCGCCAGCTGCGGCATCCACCGCCAGCGACGGAAGCTCTTGGCCGAGATGCGCGCGTTTATCAGCAGCATCGGGATGCCGCGGTCGCAGGCCTCCCTCAGCGTCGCCGGCCAGAGCTCGCTCTCGGTCCAGACCGCGGCGTCGGGCCGCCAGTGGTCGAGGAAGCTGCGCACCCAGGGCAGCACGTCGACGGCGGCGAACTGGTGGATGCAGTTCTCCGGCAGCCGCTCGGCGAGAAACTGTGCCGAGGTGACGGTGCCGGTGGTCACGAGCGAGGTCACCTCCGGCCGCGCCTGCTCGAGGCGCCGCAGCATCTCGAGCAGCGAGGCCGCCTCGCCGACGCTGGCGGCGTGAAACCAGACGAGCTTGCCTCGGGGCCGCGGCAGGCTCGCCTGCCCCATCCGCTCGGCGAGCCGCGCAGGGTCTTCCTTGCCCTCGCCCTGCCGGCGCTCGAGCCAGCGCCGCGCGACACCCGACGCGCGAAGCGAGGCTACCAGATAGGCCCTGAGAAGCAGGGACCCTGCGGGCGTCTTGGGCATGGCGTCGGCGCGGGCGGACTAGCCGAACTTTTCGGTCGGCCCCGCCCCGCGCTCCTCGTCCTGAAGCCGGTGCAGGTGCGCGATGAAATAGCGCGTGTGCGCGTTGTCCACCGTCGCCTGCGCGGCGGCCTTCCAAGCCTGGTAGGCGGTGGCGTAGTTCGGAAAGATCCCGACCACGTCGATCGCGTCGACATCGCGGAACTCGCTGCCCTCCGGATCCACGAGCTCGCCGCCGAACACGAGGTGCAGGAGCTGCGGCGGCATGTCATCCTCCGGGAACGGGTTCTGCGTCGAGCATACCCCCGTTGCCGGCGGAATCAATGCCGCAACCGCGAAGAGACCCCCCGGCCGCTGCGTCGCGCGCTACCGGATCAGCAGCCCCGTCAGCCAAAGCCCCAGCCCGAAGACGGTGTGGCCGGCGAGGTTGAGGAGCCGCACCCGGGTCGGGTTCGGCGTCCGCGCGGCGGCCCAGCCGATGCCCAGCCCCGGCTGCAGCAGGAACCAGCCGAATCCGACCGTCGCCAGCCCGAAGATCCATGCCGGCAGGAAGCTCGGCGCCGCCAGCCACGCCGGTCCGGCGATCAGCACGAAGATCACCCCGTAGAGGATACCGACCACGTAGTGCCCGATCCAGCCGAGCGCGAGCTCGTGCGCGTAGGGCTCGGCCCTGGCGATGTCGTCGTGGAACACCCGCCCCTCGCGCAGGTGCCAGAACCAGCGCCCGATCGGCGCCCAGTTCGGCGCCGGCTGGCCGGTCGCGGCCGCAAGCCCGCGCTGCCAGAGGTCGAAGAGGATGTTGCCGCCGAGCCCGAGCAGCGCCCCCTGGGCCATCAAACCGATCATGCCAGTCCCCCGTTCGCGGACCCGGGTGATACACCGGTCTCGGCCGGCGGCAAATCCCCTCAGGAAACCCCAGCGGACCATTCCGGCGGCCTCGGGGCTCGCGCCGTGCACGCGCTTGCCAAGCCTCCTGCCGCCGCCTAGGGTCGGCCGTCTGGCAGGTGCGTCATGGTCCGTCTCTTCGCCCTCACCGTCGTCGAGCTCGTCGCCAACGCGATCGGGCTTCTCGCGGCGGCGTGGCTGCTGCCGGGCTTTCAGATCGGCGTCTCGAGCTTCATCCTCGTGGTCGCGATCTTTACGGTGGTGCGCTTCATCCTGGCGCCGCTGATCTTCAAGCTGTCGTTCAGGTATGCCCGCGCGATCACCGGCGGCATCGCGCTCGTCACCACCTTCGTCGGGCTGCTGGTCACCACCTGGCTGACCGACGGCCTCGTGATCGCCGGCGCCGGCACCTGGCTCGCCGCCACTTTGATCGTCTGGCTGTTCGGCGTCGTCGCGGTGCTGGTCCTGCCGCTGCTGATCTTCAAGAAGGCGCTGGCGGCCCGGCAGAGCACGCCGCAAGTGCCGCCGCTGCGCTGATGCTCGACCACATCGGCATCGTCGTTGCGGATCTCGGCCGCGCGCTCGCCTTCTATGATGCCGCCCTCGCCCCCCTTGGCGTCGCCCGCGTCATGCAGTTCCCCGCGGAGGGCGAGCCGCAGGGCGTCGGCTACGGCGTGGACGGGAAGCCGTTCTTCTGGATCTCCGCCAGCCGGGCCCCGTCGGGTCCGATACACGTCGCCTTCGCGGCACGGGACCAGGAGGCGGTGCGCGGCTTTCACGCCGCGGCGCTCGGGGCCGGCGGCAGCGACAACGGCGGGCCGGGACTGCGGCCCGAGTACCATCCGGGCTACTACGGCGCTTTCGTCTTCGACCCCGACGGCAACAACGTCGAGGCGGTCGACCACGGCTTCTGAGCCGGCGGCAACCGCGGGACGGGCGCACCCGCAGTCCGGCGTCGATCAGCCGGGAAGGAGAGAGCGATGGTGGACACCCCGCGCGAGGCGACTGCGAACCCCGCCAGGGATCCCGACGGGGCGGAATATTCGAACACCTCGGAGAACCCGAACGACTGGGTGAGCGGCGACGAGCCGATGACCGCGGCGCAGGCCTCCTACCTGCGGGCGCTCTGCGCCGAGGCGGGGGTGGAGTTCGACGCGGGGCTGAGCCAGGCGGGCGCCGCCGAATTCATCGACCAGCTCCGGGCCGAAATCCCGCGGCTCGCCGGCACCGAAGGCGAGCCGGAGGCCTAGATCGCCGCCCAGTCGTCGAATCGCCAGGTGATCGGCGTCTGGTCGTCTTCGCTGCGACGCGGGGGGCTTTGACGCGGCGGGCTTTCCTTTTCCTCTTTGCGTGCCATCGGCCTTTCCTCGCGTGCTGCCTTGCCGCCTCGGGCGGCTCAGGGTCCAGTACGGAAGATAGGCAGCAGAGGTTTCCGATTCCTGACCGCAAGGTTTCAAACATCCGCGATCGGCTGACCCTCGCCTCGCGTCCGGGGGGCGCGAGGCGAGGGCCGGGCGGCCGGCGTCCCGCGTCAGGCGTCGAAGATGAAGTGCGACGCTCCGAGGCCGGTGACGGCGAGGTCGACGCTCGCGTCCGCCGCCAGCCCCGCGGCGGCGGCGAGGTCGATCGTGGTATGCCCGCCGCGCACCGCGACATGGGCGTCGCCGCCGTCCAGCACGCCGTTGTGGTTGCTGTCGAGGCTGGAGAAGCGCAGCCCGGCGAAGTCGGTCACGTCGAGGTGGTCGCTCGCCTTGCTGAAGTCCTGAACCACGTCGGCCCCGCCGCCGCGGGTCAGGACAAACGTATCGCCGCCGCCGCCGCCGACCAGGAGGTCGTCGCCCGCCCCGCCGGCAAGGCGATCGTTCCCGCCGCCGCCGCGCAGGACATCGTCGCCCGCGAGCCCCTGGAGGTTGTCGTTGCCACCGTGGCCCACCAGCCTGTCGGCCTCGGCGGTCCCGACCAGCGTATCCGCACGCGAGGTGCCGTCCCGGGTGACCCCCGCCACGTCGGTCACCGTAACCGTGATCGCCATCGTCTTGCCGCCGTCGCTGGCGGTCAGGTCGTAGACGTTGTTGTGGCCGGCGTCGGCCGGCGCCTCGAAGTCGGGTGCGAGCTTGAAGTGGAGCCCCGTGCCGTCGAGGGTGAAGAGCGCCGCGTCGGCGCCGCCGGTGATCTTGTCGGGCAGCGCCGCCGCGCCGGCCGGAATGACGGCGGTGGTGTTCTCGTGGATGACGAAAGCGTGCGAACCGCCGTCGCCGCCGGTGCTGCCGCCGCCAGTGCCGCCACCGCCCGTGCCGCCGCCGCCCCGTGCCGCTGTCACCGGAGAGATCCGGATAGTTCACGTCATGGCCGGCGAGGCGCGACTCGATGGTGCCGTTGACCGAGTCGATCTTGCCGGTCAGGTCGCGGTCGGCGACGAAGGGGATGAGCCCGGCGTTGATCGCGTTGCTGACGAAGGCGTCCTGCTTGGCGTCCTGGGTCGGGTAGGAGGTGGCGAGGACGAACTTGTCGGCGTTGACCGCGAGCTTGATGTATTTCAGGTCGTCCTGGGTCCAGTCGGCGGTGCTGTTGCCGTCGTACCAGAGGTCCTCGACCCCGAGGCCGTCGATCGCCTTGAGGTAGGCGGTGTTGGGCACGTTCGGGTTGTTCTCGTCGAGCGCCAGCAGGCCCACCGCGTTCTGCGGCACCACGAGGAAGCCGGGCTTGTGCGCCTTGGCGTACTGCGAGAGCTCGGTGACGAAGTCGATCATCTCGTGGCGCAGCTCGGCGGTGGTGCCGGGATAGGCCTTCTTGACCTGGCTGACCTGGTAGGCGTCGACGATGTCGAGATACATCCCCTGGTAGCCGGCCTTGATCGCCGCATCGACGCGCGCGTAGACGAGCTTCTGCCACGCCGGATCCCAGAACTTCACCGAGTAGTTGCCGGCCCAGTCGGGGTTCTCGCCGAGCAGGAACGAGGGCTTGGACGACTTCCAGCCCGACTGCCAGTAGTCGCGGTAGTCCTCGGCTTCGCCGATGCTCTCGTAGCTCAGCATCAGCTTGCCCTGGCCTTCGAGCGTGGCGAGCTGGCTGCTGCTGAGGTTCGCGTCGTCGATGTCGACGACGCCGATTTCGAAGTCGGTGGACGAGAGCGAGCCGTAGCTCGCGTTCTGCAGCTGATAGAGGAAGGGCAGTGTCATTTTTCTTCTCCCACGCGCCGTCGGCACGTTGTGAAAGGCAAGACCTCGCCGCACGCCGGAACGCCATCCGGCGCGGCGGTTTCAGATCTTCGATTCGGTTGTTCGATTGACCTCAGGCCAGCGTTCCGCATGGCCTCGGCGACCCGCCGCGACTGTCCGTCATTCTGCGGCGGTTACTCAACTATAGGATGATTCGTCTACCTCCTGCGCTTCGTTCGAGCGAGTCGGATAGCACTGAAAGTCATGAGTTCAAAGCCGTGCAAGGCCGGGGAAATCCGCCGATCCCTACTAGGCATCAATCCGCCGCCGCGCGCTGCGGACGGTAGAGGGCACAGGAGCTTCGAAGCTAGGAATAATCGACATACGAGCGGGCGTCAATCGCAAAGGTCGCCGGGGCGTCGCGAAAGGAAGCGCCGCTGGCCGGGCCGGCTCTAAAGAGCTTCGGCGGCGAGCCCGGAACGGGGAGGCGGGCACAGGGAACCGCGGCGCGGCCAGGGCGTTTGCTTGCCGGAACTTCCGGAAGAAAAGGACCGGCCGATGAAGGGTATCCTGGCTTGGATGATCGGAATCCCGATCCCGATCATCATCATTCTTTACCTGATGCACGTTTTCTGAACCGGGCTTTCTTCACCAGGTTCATTCCCAGACTTTTTTGCGGGAGCGGGTCGGAAGACGGCCTGCTCCCGCACCGTTGGCGCTACCGGCGCTCTTCGCCCGGCGGCCCCTGCTCTTCGCGCCGCCGGCGGGCCTCGGCGCGGGCGGCGAGGGCTACCCCCGCGCCACGGCTTTCGAACCACGCCCCGAGAGCAAGCCCGGCGAGAAAGCCGCCGAGGTGCGCCTGCCAGGCGAGGAGGCCCCCTAGCCCGACGTAGACCACGACATTGACCACGGCGAGCACCGCCACCCGGCGCAGCACCGGCGCCGTCGAGGCGCCGAGCGCACGGTGCCGCCGCCAGTCCCAGGCGATCCAGACCCCGAGAAAGCCGAAGACCGCGCCCGAAGCGCCCACCATCGGATAGTCGCCCGAGGACAGCAGCCCGAAGGCGGCGCCGCCCGCCACCGCGCTGAGCAGAAAGACCGGCAGGATCACGCCCGGACCGTACCGGTCGGAGACGAACCGGCCGAGCGCGAGCAGGATCGTCATGTTCATCACCATGTGCAGCAGCGAGCCATGGAGAAAGGCATGGCTCACGAACATGGTGAACGGCTGCAGCCAGTAGAGCGGCGTCGCCCCGTGCAGCAGGTTCGACCAGAAGGCGCCGGCATAGAAGACACGGTCGCGCAGGGTGCGGTCGAAGATCAGCCCGGCGTCGGCGAGGCTGAGCACCACCTCGATCAGGGCGATGACCCCCACGAGCGCGAGGAGCTCGCGCGGCAGGGGCTTGTAGGTCGAAGGCGGACGAAGGTCGGTCATGCGCTTTCCGCCAGCAGGCTGGCATTGCCGCCGGCGGCGGTGGTGTCGATGCAGAGGTGGCGTTCGATCAGGTAGCGCTCGGGCGCGACCAAGGCGGTCTCGAGCGGAACGATCGGCCCGCCGCGGCGGGCGAGCGCCTGGCGGAGCGCGCGCAGCCAGTCGTCGGGACCGGCCGCCGCCACCAGCGCCAGATGGTCGAGATCGCCGAGGGCGTCGGGGTCGATCTGCCCGTCGATCGCCGCGACCGGCTGGCCCGCCAGCGCCGCCAGCGCCGCGGGCGCGCCGCCGGCGACCGCGAGCACGGCGTTGCCGGCGGCGAGCGCCTGCACCGCCTGCGCCAGCACCGCCTCGCGTCCGGCACCGAGGCAGAGCACCCGGCCGCGCGGGTGCAGGCTCAGCCGGTTGCTCTCGCCGGTCGGCCCCGGCAGGTCGCGTGGCGCCTGCGGCAGCGCCGCGGCGGCCGCGAGCGCCGCCCCGGCCGGCCCGTCGAGGGCCCCGAGCGCCCGTCGCAACGCCGCCACCCGGTCTCTCCGGTCGGCCCAGCGCCCGGCGTCGAGCCCGGCGAAGGCGCGCGCCAGCACCTCGGGAGGCACCAACGGGCCGGCCGGCGCGGCCACGGCCGCGTGGAGGCTGCTCCCGCCGCTGCAGACGGGGCAGGTAGAACGGTCCCCCCGCCTTCGGGCCGGTCCCCGACAGTCCCTCGCCGCCGAAGGGCTGGGAGCCGACGATGGCGCCGATCTGGTTGCGATTGACGTAGACGTTGCCGACCCGGAGCCGCGCCGTCACCTTCTCGACCCGGTCGTCGATGCGACTGTGCAGACCGCAGGTCAGCCCGAAGCCGCGCGCGTTGATCGCGTCGACCACCCGGTCGAGGTCGCGCCCGCGGAAGCTCGCGACGTGCAGCACCGGCCCGAAGATCTCGCGCCCGACCGCGCCGATGCCGTCGACCTCGATCACCGAGGGCGGCACGAAGCGCCCGCCCTCGGGCACCGGCAGCGTCGCGAGCATCGCGCCCCGCGCGGCCTCGGCCGCGAGGTAGTCCCGGATCGCCTCCTCCGCCTCGGCGTCGATCACCGGCCCGACGTCGGTCGAGGCCTCCCAGGGGTCGCCGACGGTGAGCGAAGCCATCGCGCCCTCGAGCATCTGCATCACCCGCGGCCGCGCCTCTTCCTGCACGTAGAGGACGCGCAGCGCCGAGCAGCGCTGCCCCGCCGACTGGAAGGCCGAGGCGAGCACGTCGCGCACCACCTGCTCGGTCAGCGCGGTCGAATCGACGATCATCGCGTTCAGGCCGCCGGTCTCGGCGATCAGCACCGCGTCCGGCGCCGCATTCGCCGCCAGCGCCCGGTGGATCGCCTGCGCCACCTCGGTCGAGCCGGTGAAGCAGACCCCGGCGATCCCCGGAGCCGCGGTCAACGGCGCGCCGACCGTCGGCCCGTCGCCGGGCAGGAGCTGCAGCGCCGCCGGCGGCACGCCGGCGTCGCGCAGCAGCTCGACCGCGAGCGCCGCGATCAGCGGGGTCTGCTCCGCCGGCTTGGCGATCACGGCATTGCCGGCCCCGAGGCAGGCCGCCAGCTGCCCGGTGAAGATCGCGAGCGGGAAGTTCCAGGGGCTGATGCAGACGAACACGCCGCGCGGGCGGCCGTCGGCGGCCTCGGCGGCGTCGGCGTAGAAGCGCAGGAAGTCGACCGCCTCGCGCACCTCGGAAATCGCGTCCGCGAGGGTCTTGCCCGCCTCGCGCGTCGCGAGCGCCACGAGTTCGGCCGCACGCGCCTCGTAGGCGTCGGCCCCTCGCCGCAGCGTCGCCGCCCGTTCCGCCGCGGGCATCGCCGACCAGGTGAGGAAGCCACCCGGCGCCGCGGCGAGCGCTGCCTTTACGTCGGCGGCCGTGGACTCCGCGACCTCGCCGACGACGTCGTCGAGGTTGGCGGGGTTGAGCACGGCACCGGGCTCCGACCCCTCGCCGGGGCCGTCGGCCAGCATCGGCCCGGCGCTCCACCGGTGGTGCCGCCAGCCGTCGCGTTCCGCCGCCAGTTCGGCGATCGAGGCGGGCTCGTTGACGTTCCACCCCCGGGCGTTGCGCCGCGGCGCGAAGAGCGCTTCGGGCCGACGGATACCGGGATTCGCGATGGCCCCGCCGAACGCCTCGACCGCTGCCAGCGGGTCCGCCGCCACGTCGGCGGCGGCGAGTCGCTTGTCGACGATCTGGTTGACGAAGGACGAGTTCGCCCCGTTCTCCAGCAGCCGCCGCACCAGGTAGGCGAGGAGATCGCGGTGCGCACCGACCGGCGCATAGATGCGGCAGCGCGTCCCCTCGCGCTCGCGCACCGTCTCGTGCAGCGCCTCGCCCATGCCGTGCAGCCGCTGGAACTCGAACCCCTCGCGGTCGCCGGCGAGCTCCAGCACCGCCGCCACGGTATGGGCGTTGTGGGTGGCGAACTGCGGGTAGAGCCGCCCGCGGGCGTCGAGCAGCCGGCGGGCGTTCGCGAGATAGCTTGCATCGGTCGACGGCTTGCGGGTGAAGACCGGGAAGTCCGGCAGCCCCTTCTCCTGCGCCTGCTTGATCTCGGCATCCCAGTAGGCGCCCTTGACCAGCCGCACCATCAGCCGCCGGTCGAGTCGTCCGGCGGTCGCGTCGAGCCAGTCGATCACCGCCCCGGCCCGCCGTCCGTAAGCCTGGACCACGACGCCGAAGCCGTCCCAGCCGGCGAGCTCGGGATCCGCGAGCAGCGCCGCGATCACGTCGAGCGACAGCTCCAGCCGCTCCGCCTCCTCGGCGTCGATGTTGAAGCCGATCCCTTCGTTCGCCGCCGCCCGCGCCAGCTCCCGCGCGCGCGGCACCAGCTGCCGCATCACCGCCGCGCGGTGCGTCCATTCGTAGCGCGGATAGAGTGCCGAGAGCTTCACCGAGATGCCGGGGCTCGCCGCCACGTCCCCGGTCGCCCGCGTTCCGATCGCGGCGATCGCGCGGGCATAGGCGGCCGCGTAGCGCAGGGCGTCCTCCTCGGTCCGCGCCGCCTCGCCGAGCATGTCGTAGGAATAGGTGTAGCCCCTGCCCTCGAGCCCGCGCGCCCGCTCCATCGCGGCGCCGATGGTCTCGCCGAGCACGAACTGCCGGCCCATCAGCTTCATCGCCTGGCCGACCGCGCGGCGCACCACCGGCTCGCCGACCCGCCGGATCGCCGAGCGCAGCAGCGCCGCCGGCCCCGGGCTGTCGTCGAGCACGCGGCCGGTGAGCATCAGCCCCCAGGTCGCGGCGTTGACCAGGCTCGAGGTCGAGCGCCCGAGGTGCGAGCCCCAGTTGGACGGCTCGATCTTGTCGGCGATCAGCTCGTCGATCGTCTCGGCGTCGGGCACCCGCAGCAGCGCCTCGGCGAGGCACATCAGTCCCACGCCCTCGTCGGTGGAAAGTCCGTATTCGGCGAGAAAGGCTTCCATCACCGTCGGCGAGGCGCGCTCGCGCACCGCCTCGACGAGGCTCGCCGCGTCCGCGACGATCGCACGCCGCCGCACCGGATCGAGCCCGGTGCGCGCGACCAGCGCCTGCACCAGCGCGGCCTCGTCGGCGTAGGTGAGCGCGCGGATGGCGGCGCGTTCGTCGGAAGCGTCGGGGAGATCGAGCATGGCAGGGATATATGCGGCCAGCAGGGCGGCGTCCGCAACAATCGCCGCGTCGGCAGGATCAAGAACCCGTGCCGCGGCCCGCCGGGACGCTCCGGCGGGACGGCCGGTGGCAGGCCGACGCCGCAACGCGGGGGGTACCCGTCTCCCGCTCGCCGCCCTAGATGCCATGCGTCCAGCCTGGCGGGGAGCCCATGCTCGAGGTCGTCGACGTCTCGAAGTCCTATCCGACCGCGCAAGGGCCGCTGCCGGTGCTCTCGGGCGTCTCGCTCGCCCTCGCCCCCGGCCGCAGCCTCGCCCTGACCGGCGAGTCGGGCAGCGGCAAGAGCACGCTCCTGCACCTCGTCGCCGGCCTCGACCGGATCGATTCGGGCGCGATCCGCGTCGACGGCGCCGAGATCGCCGCGCTTGCCGACGTCGGCCGCGCCCGGCTTCGCCGCGAGACGATCGGCCTCGTCTTCCAGCAGTTCAACCTGATCCCGAGCCTCGACGTCGCCGCCAACCTCGCCTTCCAGGCGCGCCTCGCCGGCCGCCTCGACCCGTCCTGGCAGGCCGAGCTCGTCGCCCGTCTCGGTCTTCGGGATCTGCTCGCCCGCTACCCCGAGCAGCTCTCGGGCGGCCAGCAGCAGCGGGTCGCGATCGGCCGCGCGCTCGCCGCCCGCCCCGGCCTCATCCTCGCCGACGAGCCGACCGGCAGCCTCGACGAGGCGACCGGCGACGCGGTGATCGCACTCCTCCTCGCGCTGGTCGCCGAGGCGGGCGCGAGCCTTCTCCTCGTCACCCACAGCGCGCGGCTCGCCGGGCTGACCGACGCCCGCGCCACCCTCCACGCCGGGCGCCTGGCATGAGGCCGCTTCTCGCCGCCCTCCTCGGCCACTGGCGCCGGCACCCGATCGAGCTCGCGACGCTCCTCGTCGGCATCGCGGTCGCAACCGCGCTCTGGAGCGGGGTGCAGGCGCTGAACGCCGAGGCCCGCGCCAGCTACGCCCGCGCCGAGGCGATGCTCGGCGGCGGGACGCTCGCCACCGTCACCGCGACCGGTGGCGGGGAGCTCGCGCTCGCGGACTACGTCGCGCTCCGCCGCGCCGGCTGGAAGGTGTCTCCGGTGCTCGAGGGCGACCTCCGCCGCGGCGGCGACGTGCTTCGCATCGTCGGCGTCGAGCCGCTGACCCTGCCCGCCGGCGCCGTCGCCCCGGCGGGCGGCAGCGCGGCGCTGCGCGCGTTCCTGCTGCCCCCCAACCAGGCGCTCGCCGCCCCCGAGACCGTCGCCCGCCTCGCCGGCGCCACCGACCTGCCGCCGCGCGCGGCGCGCGACGACCTGCCGCCCGACACCCTCGTCGTCGACATCGCGGTGGCGGCGCGTCTCCTCGACGCGCCCGACCGCCTCACCCGCCTGCTCGCGCCGGCCGAGGCCGCGACCCGCCCGCTGCCGCCCGGGCTCGCGGGCCGGCTCTCGGTCGCGCCGCCCGAGCAGCACGGCGACCTCGACCGGTTGAGCGCGAGCTTTCATCTCAACCTGACCGCCTTCGGCTTTCTCAGCTTCGTCGTCGGGCTCTTCATCGCCTACGCCGCCGCCGGCCTCGCCTTCGAGCAGCGTCGGGCGACCTTCCGCACCCTGCGCGCCTGCGGCGTCCCGGCGCGCGCCCTCGGCCTCGCCCTCCTCGCCGAGATCGCCTTTCTCGCGCTCGTCGCCGGAGCGGCGGGCATGGCCGGCGGCTACCTGCTCGCCGCAGCACTGCTGCCCGACGTCGCGGCGAGCCTGCGCGGCCTCTACGGCGCGCACGTGCCGGGCTCGCTCTCGCTCGGCCCCGGCTGGTGGGCCGCCGGCCTCGCGATGAGCCTCGTCGGCGCCCTCGCCGCCGCCGGCGCCGGCCTCGGACGCGCGGTCACGCTCCCGCTTCTCGCTCCGGCGCAGCCGCAGGCCTGGCTCGCAGCCGAGCGCCGCACCCTGCGCCGCCGCCTCGCCGCCGCGGCGGCGCTGGCGCTCGCGGCGCTCGCCGCCCTCGCCTTCGGCCGCAGCCTCGCCGCCGGCTTCGTGGTGATGGCGGGGCTGCTCCTCGCCGCCGCCCTGGCACTTCCGGCGCTCCTCGCGGTCGTCCTCGCGCTCGGCCGCCGGCGCGCCCGCAGCGCGCTCGCCGAATGGGCCTGGGCCGACGCCCGGCAGGCGCTCGGCGGGCTGTCGCTGGCGCTGATGGCGCTCCTGCTCGCGCTCGCGGTCAACATCGGCGTCGGCACCATGGTCGACAGCTTCCGCAGCACCTTCCTCGGCTACCTCGACCAGCGGCTTGCGGCCGAACTCTATCTCTCGGGCACGGACGACGCCGAGGCGGCCGCCATGGCCGACTGGCTCGCCGCCCGCCCCGAGGTCTCCGCCGTGCTGCCGATCTGGAACGCGCCCGGCCGCTACCGCGGCTGGCCGATCGAGCTCTACGGCTTCCGCGACGATGCCACCTACCGCGACAACTGGCCGCTGCTCGCAAGCGCGCCCGATGCCTGGGACCGCGCCGCCCGCGGCGAGGCGGTGCTCGTCTCCGAGCAGCTGGCCCGGCGCTTCGATCTCCGGCTCGGCTCGACCCTCGAGCTCGCCACCCCCGAAGGACCCTGGCAGGTGCCGATCGCGGCGATCTACGCCGACTACGGCAACGCCGAGGGGCAGGTGATGCTCGCCCTCGACGCCCTGGCCGCGCGCTGGCCCGCCGCCGACCGCCGCCGGCTCGCGGTGCGCGCCACGCCCGAGGCGGTGCCGCGGCTCATCGCCGACCTCCGCGCCGCCTTCCCGCTCGAGGCGTCGCAGGTCGTCGACCAGCGCGGCCTCAAGGCCGCCTCGCAGCGGGTCTTCGACAAGACCTTCGCGGTCACCGTCGCGCTCAACGCCCTGACCTTCGCCGTCGCCGGGATCGCGCTCTTTGCGAGCCTGCTGACGCTCGCCGCCTCGCGGCTGGCGCAGATGGCGCCGCTCTGGGCGCTCGGCGTCACCCGCCGCCGTCTCGCGCTGCTCGAGCTCGCGCGCGCCTGCGGCCTCGCGGCGCTGACCGCGCTTGCGGCGCTGCCGCTCGGCCTCGCCCTCGCCTGGGTGCTCACCGCCGTCGTCAACGTGCGCGCCTTCGGCTGGCGGCTGCCGGTCGACCTCTTCCCCGCCAAATGGGCCGCCCTCCTGGCGCTGGCGCTTGCGGTCGCGGCGCTCGCCGCCGCCTGGCCCGCGTTGCGCCTCCGCCACGCCGCGCCCGCCGACCTGCTGCGGAGCTTCAGCAATGAGCGCTAGGTGGTGGCAGCGCGCGGCGGCGGGCGTCATCCTCGCGCTCCTGCCGGTCGCTGCCGGCGCCCAGGGCTACGCCGGCCTCGACAGCGGCGGCGCCGGCTTTGCCCCGGTCACCGCCCCGGCGGACCTCCGCTTTCCGCGCGACCACGGCCCCCACCCCGGGTTCCGGCTGGAATGGTGGTACGTGACCGCCAACCTCACCGGTCCGGACGGCGCCGAGTACGGCGCGCAATGGACGCTCTTTCGCCAGGCGACCGCGCCCGGCCCGGACCGTCCGGGTTGGGCGAGCTCGCAGATCTGGATGGGCCATGCCGCGGTCACCTCGGCCACGGTCCACCGCTTCGCCGAGAGCTTCGCCCGCGGCGGCATCGGCCAGGCCGGCGTCGAGGCCGCGCCCTTCCACGCCTGGATCGACGCCTGGGACATGGCCGCCACCCCCGCGCCGCCGGGAGACGACGGGCTCGCCCGGCTGCGGCTCCGCGCCGCCGGCGAGGGCTTCGGCTACGACCTCGCGCTCGCCGCCGACCTGCCGCCGGTTCCCGAAGGCGACGCCGGCTACAGCGTCAAGTCGACCGCCGGTCAGGCCTCCTACTACTACAGCCAGCCCTTCTACGCGGTGACCGGCACCCTGTCACTCGACGGGCGGCCGATCCCGGTCACCGGCCGCGCCTGGCTCGACCGCGAATGGTCGACGCAACCCCTCGCCGAAGGGCAGCAGGGCTGGGACTGGTTCGCGCTGCATCTCGATGACGGCGCGGCGCTGATGGCCTACCGCCTGCGCAGCCGCGACGGCCCCGCTTTCGTCGCCGCGACCTGGATCGGCGCCGACGGCCGTCCCGAGCCGCTGGCGCCGGGCGCGATCACCGTCACCCCCGGTGCCGACGCGACGGTCGCCGGCCGCCGCCTGCCGCTCCGCTGGCGCATCGCCGTCCCCGCCCACGGCCTCGCGGTAGACACCGAGCCCCTGAACGCGCAAAGTTGGATGGGAACGAGCTTCCCCTACTGGGAGGGGCCGATCCGCGTCTCCGGCAGCCACGCCGGCCGCGGTTACCTGGAGATGACGGGGTATTGAGATGCGCACCGAGCTCGAGGAAAGCCTCAACGTCCTTGGCGAGCCGCTTAAGCCCTGCTCCTTCGATCCGATGACGGGGTTCTTTCGCGACGGTTGCTGCAACACCGGCCCGCAGGACGTCGGCCAGCACACCGTCTGCGTCCGGGTCACCCGCGAGTTCCTCGCCTTCTCGCGCCGCCGCGGCAACGACCTGACCACCGCCCACCCCGAGTTCGGCTTCCCCGGCCTCAGCCCCGGCGACCGCTGGTGCCTCTGTGCCGAGCGATGGAAGGAAGCCTGGCAGGCCGGCGTCGCGCCGAAGGTGGTGCTCGCCAGCACCCACCGCTCGGTGCTCGATCTCATCCCGATCGAGGCGCTCAGGGACCACGCCATGCCGGGCCGCGCGCCGCAAAGCCACTGACCGCGCAGCCCAGCGGTCCGCTAGGGCCTGTCTCCCCGGCTCGAGCTACCCCGCGCCGGCGGTAATCGGGGTCTCCGCCCGGTCCGATCGAGGTGCAGGCGCGCGATCGGCAACGCTTCGGGATGCTCGCTCAGTCGTTTCGCTCCCCGCCCCCCAGGGCGCTCCGGGTCCAGGTGTTGTCCCGCCGCAGAAAGTCGTGCAGCGTCCGCCCCGGCTCGGCCCGGAAGCGCTCGCCGGAGATCGCGAAATCCGCGATCCGGTCGAGGCGGAAGGTGCGGAAATCCTCGCGCAGCTCGCACCAGGCCGCCAGCACCCACACCGGCCCGAAGTAGGCGAGCGACAGTGGTCGCACTGTCCGGGCGCTGCCCTGGCCCAGCACGTCGGTGTAGCGGAAGCCGACCCGGATCTGGCCGCGGATCGCCCGGCGCAGTTCGGCGAGGTCGAAGCCGATCGGCTCCATGAAGTGCCGCGGCGGCGCGAGCAGCGCGGTGCTGGCCATGTAGCCGCGCAGCCGCTCGGGAATGACCGCCTCGATCTTGGCGATGGCGTTGCTCGCGGCTTCGGCGAGTTCCTCGTCCGCCCAGGACTCGACGATCCTCGCCCCCAGCACCAGCGCCTCGATCTCCGGCTCCTTGAACATCAGCGGCGGCAGGTCGAAGCCGGCGCGCAGCACGTAGCCGACGCCGGCCTCGCCCTCGATCGGCACGCCGCTCGCGATCAGGTCGCGGATATCGCGATAGATGGTGCGCTCCGACACCTCGAGCGCCTCGGCGAGGTCTCGCGCGCGCACGGTGGGCCGGCGCCGCAGGTGCTGGATGATCTCGAACAGGCGGTCGGCGCGACGCAAGGGCTGCCTCCGGAAGCGGCCCGCACACCCTAGGCTGGTGACGAACCCCTGTCAGGCCGCATTGTCGGCGGCCGGCGTCGCCTTTCGGGCTGGACTCGACACTGCGCCCACGCCAAGGATTGGTCGGGCGAACCTTGCTGCGCGGTTGGACCAGTCGAATGGCGGTCAGGTGTTCTGTGTTGGGGAGCCCTGCTGATGGGGGCCGCGTAGTGTCGAAGTTCGATTGTCGCTGTTGCGTAGTCACCGCCCGGGAAATGTTTCGGACGCCGGCGATGTGCTGCGTGGTCGAGTTCGAGGACGTAGTTTTGCGTCACTACGGTGCCCGCCTTCGCACGTTCGCCGAGGCCGCCCGCGAGTGCGACGAGCAGCTGGTGATCGTCATCCTGCTCAACTTTTCCCAGATGCGCCAGGTCGGCCCGCAGCTTGGCCGTCTTCGGCGTCAGGGCAAGACGGTGGTTGTCTACGTCTTCGACGGCTGGCATGTGCATGGGCGGCTGTCGCCGCTTCGCAAGTTCCAGGCCCGCTTTTCCACCCGCTCGCTGATCAGCAACACCTTCGACCTGCTCTGCCTGCCGTTCCGCCAGCCACTCGCGGAACTCCGGAGCCAGTTCGATGCTGACATCCTCCACGTCCCGCTCGGCGTCGACACCACGCTGTCGGACGGCACGCGCCAGGACCGGCCGGTGACGGTGCTGGCCTACGGGCGGCAGCCGCGGCCGCTGCTCGACCGGCTTTCGCACGAATTCAACGTCAAGGGCTCGCCCCACCTGCTCTATCACACCGCGCACATGTCGATCGGAGGCATCAAGGACTACCACGCCCACCGGCGCATGTTCTGGTCGATGTCCGAACGGTCGATCTTCTCCTTCGCCTTCAGCGGCATCGAGGTCGATCCGAAACAGCGCTTCCCCTTCTCGCTGGTCGGTCAGCGCTGGTTCGAGGCGATTGCGGCGGGCTGCGTGATCGCCGGATGCCGACCGACTGGCGACGAAGCCGACGAAATCCTCGATTGGCCCGACGCCACACTGGAGCTCGACGCCGAGCCCGAGGCCGCTTTGGCCCAGCTCCGCGAATGGCTCGGCGATCGTGATCGCCTGCGCGAGATCGGTCTCAGGAATGCCGCGAAGGCCCGCGATCGCCACGACTGGACCCATCGCCTCGATCTGATGGAGCCAAAGATCTGCGAGATCCTCGCCCGGCGCGGCAGCTCGCCGGCTCTTGGGCGCGCGCCCGCGCAATTCGCCGCCCCGGGCACCACCCTCAAGCGGATCATGGGGTAGGCACGTGGGCGTCCCGCTGTCGACCCGCATCGCGGGCCTGCTGCCGCAGGATGTCGCCCGCGGCATGTATCGGGTCATCCACCCGGCCCGCTACGCCAACATCATGGAAAAACGGGCGCGTCTTTCCCGGTCGCCGGACGAGCCGTCGCTTCGCCCGTTTCTCGAGCAGCGCTGCATTTTCGTCCACATCCCCAAATGCGCCGGAATTGGCGTCACCAAGTCTCTCTTGGCGGCGTGCACCCGGGCGCGCACTATTCGATCGCTCAGTACAAGATGATGTTCACGAAGGAGGAGTTCGACTCCTTCTTCAAATTCACCTTCGTCCGCAACCCTTGGGACCGAACGGTCTCGGCCTATTACTACCTCAAGGATGGCGGTCGCGTGAAAAACGACCGCAGGATGCGTGATCGCTGGATCGCTCCGCACGCGACCTTCCGCGATTTCGTGCTTGGCTTCGTAACGGAAGAGAACGTGTCGGCCGCGATCCACTTCCGCCCGCAAAACGAATTCCTCTGCATGTCCCCGACCCGGCCTCCCGAAGTCGACTTCATAGGCGCGCTTTGAGACCCTCGCGGACGACTTCGAGGTCGTCCGCACCCGGCTGGGGCAGCCGGTCGCGCTAGCGAGCGCCAACCGAGGCCAGTCACGGCCAAGCAGCTACCGCGACTCGTGCGACGACGAGACGGCCGAGCGGTAGCGCGGGTCTATCGCCGCGATATCGGGTTGTTTGGCTACAACTTTTAGCGGCAAGAATCTGTGGCAGGCGGGCCACGCCTGGCATTCTTTCGGCCATGGGATCGAGCGCCGCGAAACGATCTGCCGCGGGTCAGGCGCGCCGTTCGACGTAGCGGCTGAGCACCGCGCGAACGCGCGGGTCACCGGCCAGGCGCTCGGGATCCCACAGCCGCAGCGCATCGCGGGAAGTCAGCCGCTCGCCGGTGGCTTCCTGCAGCACCTCGGCAAGGCAGGGTCCGCGCATCGGGTCCATGCCCCGCGCGATCAACCGCTCATTGATCCGGGCATCGGTCGCGAGAACGACAATCGTTCGATCCTGCATCCGGCTCCTCCCAGGGCTTCTTCTCGTCCGACCCCTCAAAGCTAGCTCAACTTGCGGTGCAGGAACAGGGAGTCAGTGTCGCAGCATTTCCGACGGCCGAAACCCGCCCGCCGCAACGCGAAAGACGCCTGCCGAAGCGCTGTCCGAAGGTGCCCCGGCCTTACGCCGCAATGGGCCGCATCCACCGGCAAACGCAGATTTCACAATGCCATCCACACCGCTGCGCAGTGGAGCCTGCGGCTCCTGCGCTGCGGTGCACCGCAACAAAGCGACATCATCTGCCCGGCGGCGATGACGGCTCCGGCGCGATGCGCACTTCCTCCGTGGCGTGATTTACCCCATCCGCCCCGCCGGGCGCAGCGAATCAGTCACGTCGTCGAGAGGCCTGCGCGACGCTGCATGCGGCAATAGACGACCAAATCCGAGCCGAATGCGACATTATCGAACATCCCAAAGGACTAGACGCCGCACGGCGCGCCGTTCGGAAGGCAAATCGCGAACGCGACGCGGACCACCCTCGGAGCTGCCGCGAAGCTTGCGTCGCACGCGGCGAACCGCTCCTGCCGCGACGCCGCGACCGTCGGTCCGGCGGGAGGCCCGCCGCGGCAGGTTGCGCCCGGCGGCCGACACTGTCCCGACACCCGCGTTTCCGTCCCGGGGGGACACGTCCCCGCGCGGCCGGACCGCATCGCCTGCAGCCCCGAACCGGGTCCGGTTCGCCACCGCGACAAATCGTCATGCGATCATTTGGCCAGCGGGCACATCCGCAGTCGGCCAGGAAGCCATTCAGCACCAGCCGCCGCGCAGGCCGCCGAAGTAGCGCCGGCCGTTGCCGCTTGCCACCATCGCGCGCGCCACCCGTTGGCCGCTCAGGCGCATGTCGACGAGCGTCCGCCGGTAGCGGTCGTGGCCGAGAAAGGCGACCTCGGTGCTGGTGGCCATCCGCACCCAGGTTCCGAGCACCCTGGTCGCATGCACCGCGGCGTCGCGCTCGGCCATGCAGCGTGGCGAGAAGAGCTCGGGCGAATCGTAGCCGATGATCCGCGCCCGGAGCCAGCCGCGCTCCGGGCAGAAGAGATCGACCGTGTCGCCGTCCAGCACCCGCGCCACCCGACAGCCCGGCGTCATCGGCCGCCGGGCGGAGCGCCAGTCGTCGAGCGCCGGCGCAAGCAGGCCGTGGCCGAGCGCCGCGACGACGATCAGACCCGCCCAGACCGCGGCGGCCCGGGTGTCACCCGGCAGACGCAGCCAGCCGCCCCAGCGCAGCCGCGGCGCCCGCAGACGCAGCCAGCCGCCCCAGCGCAGCCGCGCGCCGGCCGGCGAAACCGGACCACGCGCGCCTGCCGTCTTGCCCGCACCTCGCTCCTCCTGCAATTTCCGGGCGCAGGCTGCCCGCTTGCGGCTAACGTCCGGTCAACGGCCGGCGAAGGCGGCGCTTGGAGCCCGCGCGGCGAGCCTCTATAAGCCCGGCGTCATTCCCGAGGAGGGACGCGATGCGCCGGGCCGAGATCAGCCGCACCACCGCCGAGACCACGCTCCTGGTCCGCGTCGACCTCGACGGCAGCGGCGCCCACGACTGTGCGACCGGGGTCGGCTTCTTCGACCACATGCTCGACCAGCTGGCGCGGCACGCGATGATCGACCTCCACGTCCGCGCCGAGGGAGACCTCGAGGTCGACGACCATCACACCGTCGAGGACGTCGGCATCGCGCTCGGGCGGGCCGTCGCCGAGGCGCTCGGCGACAAGCGCGGCATCCGCCGCTACGGCTCGTGCCATCTCGCGATGGACGACGCGCTGGTGCGCGCCGCGCTCGATCTGTCCGGGCGGCCGTTCCTGGTGTGGCAGGTCGACTTCACGACGCCCAAGATCGGCAGCTTCGACACCGAGCTCGTCCGCGAGTTCTTCAACGCGCTGGCAATGAACGGCGGCATCACCCTGCACGTCGAGAAGCTCGCCGGGGTGAACAGCCACCACATCGCCGAGGCGAGCTTCAAGGCGGTGGCGCAGGCGCTGCGGGCCGCGGTCGAACCCGACCCGCGCGCGACGGGCGCCATCCCGTCGACCAAGGGCACGCTCGGCGGATGAGCACGGTCATCGTCGACTACGACAGCGGCAACCTGCACTCGGTGCTGAAGAGCTTCCAGCGGATGGCGGCGGAGACCGGGCGCGGCGACCCGGTGACGGTCTCGGCCGATCCCGAGACGGTGCGCCGCGCCGAGCGCATCGTCCTGCCCGGCGTCGGCGCCTTCGCCGACTGCCGCGCCGGGCTCATGGCGATCCCCGGCCTCTTCGAGGCGATCGAGGCGCGCGCGATCGCGGGCGGCGTGCCGTTTCTCGGCATCTGCGTCGGCCAGCAGATGCTGGGATCGCTCGGCCGCGAGTTCGGCGACACCCCCGGCTTCGGCTGGATCCCCGGCGAGGTCGTCCGACTGACGCCGGCGGATCCGGCGCTGAAGGTCCCGCACATGGGCTGGAACGCGCTCGAGATCCTCGCGCCCCACCCGGTGCTCGCGGGCATCGCGACCGGCGAGCACGCCTATTTCGTCCACTCCTACCATCTGGTGCCCGCCGACCCGGCGCAGCGGATCGCCAGCGCCGACCACGGCGGGCCGGTGACCGCCATCGTCGCCCGCGACAACCTGATCGGCACGCAGTTCCACCCGGAAAAGAGCCAGGCGACCGGGCTGCGGCTGATCGCGAACTTCCTCGCCTGGCGGCCCTGAGCCGGGCAACCCGCTCGCACTGTCCGCGTGCGAGCAGGTCGGTAAGCCCTTGAAAAGCATGGCATTTCGTTTTTAATTTTAACCAGTTTTCAATGTATTCCGACGTTCGGCGGGCGTGTCCCGGTGAGCGGCGGCAGAAAAACTCGCGCCTTCGGGCCATTAACTCCGCGTTCATCTTCAAGTTGACCGGCTCGGTTGGGCGCAGCAATCTCTCGGCAGGGGGATCGGGGGGTGATCATGCGCGCGGCGTTCTTCGTCGTTTTTCTGCTCGTGGCCGGCTGTGCCGGGACACCGCACGGGGTGAAGCCCGTGATGGGCGGGGTCAGCCGCGCCGACGGCATCGTCACGATGGAATCGGACGGCACGATCTACAATCCGGTGTCGCCCGACTGGCGGCCGGCGCAGGCGGCTGCCGACCGGCGCTGCGGCTCCTGGGGCTACGGCCGGGAGAGCCGGTTCGCCGGCTGGCAGGAGGCCTGCAAGGCCTACGATCTCTACGGGCGCTGCGTGGCGACGAAGGTGACCCGCTTCTACAGCTGCACGGCGCGCGCCGTCTGAGCTCAGCCGAGCTCGACGCGCAACTCGTGGAAGCGGGTGACCGGAACGCCGGTCTGGGTCCCTACCCCGCCCCCCCACCAGCCGAAGCCGACGCCGACCCCGCCGCTGTTGCCGGTGCCGACCGAGACGCCGACCGCCGGCCAGCCGGCGAGGCCGCCGGACCAGGCCGCCTCGGGCACGGCGACGCCCGATCCGGTGAGCTTGCCCGAACGGCAGTTCACCGTGACGTTCGGGGTGGCGGTGCCGTAATCGGGCAGCAGCAGCAGCGCCGGCGCGGCGAACTCGGTGCGCGACCAGGGGGTTTCGGCGACGCAGGTGGCGCCGACGTACTCCTGGGTCGGGTCGGCGCGGGAGACCGCGCGGACGGTGAGCTGCGACTCGCCGGTCGCGAGTGGCGCCGGGGTCGCCGACGGGCGCGCGACCGCGCGCACCGCCGGAACGTTCGCCGGTCCGGGACCGGGCGCGACGCAGCCGGCGAGCAGCAGGAGACAGCAGAACCCGGACTTGCGCATGGCGTTTCCTCTTAACCCGGGCCGCATCAGGCAACGGCGGCCGCCGGCCGGCAAGAACAAATGTTCGCCGCGGCGGGCGCCCGCTCAGGTCGCGCTGCGAATCCGCCAGGCGAGATAGGCCTGGGCGCCGCCGACCGAGACGAGCTCGATGCCGAGCAGCAGCCCGAGGAGCCAGGTCGCCGCCTGCGGCAACTGGGCAAAGAGCACCAGCGCACAGGCGACGGCGACGAGGCCGCTCGCCAGCATCCAGATCCAGTGGTCCATCGGGCGGATCATCATCGCGAACACGATGCGGGTGATGCCGCCGACGAGAAACAGCACCAGCATCAGGAAGGTGACGGCGACGAGGCCGGCCTCGGGGCGGGTGACGAGCAGGTAGCCCACCAGGAGCTCGAGCGCGATGGTGACGAGCTGCATCCAGAAATACGGCACCTGGGTGGCGCCGAGCAGCGAGACGATCTGCACCGCTCCGCTGATGATCAGCAGCCAGCCGAGGAGCGCGAGGACGCCGGTACTGGCGAACGCCGGGAAGATCAGGGCGAGCAGGCCGGCCGCCACGGTGACCAGCCCCTGGATCAGGAAGAGCAGCGAGCGCTTGCGGACGGTGTCGCGCACCGCCTCGCGCAGCACCGCCGATGCCTCGTTCACGCTGATCGCCATGCCCGTCCCCCGCTGCCGACCCCGGGGCGGATCCTTGCGCGAAACCCGTCGGGTGTCCAGACGGCGCGGACGGCACGGGGGGAGCGCCCGCGGGCTCGGGCGCGGCGAAAGCCGCTGGCGGCGCTCGGGAATTCGCGCTTGCCGCCTGCACCGGCGCTTGAGAGGCGCGCCCGATCCGGGTTGCGGCCTCGCACACGGCATGCGAGAGTTTACTCTCGCTTAGGGAGAGCTTGGATGATGACACTTCGCGTGGCGGCTGTGGGCCTGCTGGTCATTGGCACCGCGGGGCCGCTCGCGGCACAGGAGGCGTTCGTGCTCAGCTACGGCGCGGCGGTCACCTCCAACTACATCTATCACGGCGCCACCCAGTCCGACGACCGGCCGGCGCTGCAGGGCTACGTCGAAGGCAGCTACGGGCTCTTCTACGGCGGGCTCTGGAGCTCGACGGTGGATTTTCCCGGAGACCCGGAATTCGGCAACGACAATCTCGAATTCGACCTCTACGCCGGGATCCGTCCGAGCTTCGGCGACCTGACGGTCGACCTGAGCTACTACCGCTATCTCTATGACAGCAGTGGGGATTGCTGCGGCCACGTCCAGCTCGTCCTCGGCTATCCGGTTGCGGATGTCGGCGCGGTCGGGCTCGAGCTCGACTACGATCCGGTCGACAACACCGAGTGGCTGGAAGCATCGGCCTCGGTGAGCTTCGCCACCGTCTGGACGGTCGGCGGCAAGCTCGGCGGCGACTTCGGCAGCAACGGCGACGACAGCGACCAGCTCGCCTGGGATCTCGGCGTCAACCGCACGCTCGGCGACTTCGCCAACGTCGACCTGCGCTGGTACGATTCGAACTTCGACTCCGGCAAGGCGGTGGTGGCGGTGGGCGTGGACTTCTGAGCCGGCCGCCCGGTCAGCGCAGCATCACCAGCAGGTTCGGATAGTCGGATACCGGGAAGCCGGGTCCGCCCCAGCCCCACGGTCCGCCGCCCCAGCCCCACGGTCCGCCCCATGGGCCGCCGCCCCAGCCGGGATAGCCCCAGTAGCCCGGCTGCTGCTGCCAGCGGGTGATGATCCGCACGCTGCCGCTGCCGGAGAGCTTGCCGGCATGGCAGGTGGCGGTCAGGACCGGTGACTGGGCGCCGAAGTTCGGCACCACCAGCCGGCTCGGGGTGACGAGGCTGGCGTGGTAGAGGCTCGACACCACCTCGCAGTTGGCGCCGAGCACCTCGCGCCGCTCGCCGGGCGGATCCTCGACGAAGCTGCGCACCAGAAGGCCGGCCTCGCCCTGGACGGCCTGGAACTGGCCGCCGGGCACCACCACCTGGCGCTCGACCGGCACGCCGCTGGCACAGCCCGCGAGGGCTGCGCCGACCGCCGCGAGCAGAGCCCTCCGCATGCGTCCTCTCCTACTCCGCCGCCTGCAGCGTCGGCCGGCCCCCGCCCGCCAGCGCCGCCCGCAGTTCCTCCCGCCGCGGCACCACCGCCGCGGCGGCCGCCGCCTTGACGTGCCCGAAGCCGCGGATCTCGAGCGGCAACGCTGCGAGCGCGATCGCCGCCTCGCGCGTCGCCGGGGTCAGCGCCGCCTCTGCCGCATCCATGTCACGTTCGAACTCGGCGATCAGTTCCCGCTCCATCCGCCGCTCGGCGCTGTGGCCGAAGGGATCGAGCGGCGTGCCGCGCAGGAAGCTGAAGTGCCGGAGCAGGCGCATGGCGCCGAGCATCCACGGGCCGAAGCTGCGCTTGCGCGGATGCCCGGCGGCGTCGCGGCCGGCGAGGATCGGCGGCGCGAGGTGGAAGCGCACCGCGCGCACGTCGGTGAAGCGGGCGTCGATGGCGGCGCTGAGCGTGGTCGCGTGCAGGCGGGCGACCTCGTACTCGTCCTTGTAGGCGAGGAGCTTGTGGTAGCCCTGCGCCATCGCGGCGGCGAAATCGCGGTCGACGGCGGCGGCGGCCGCGATGCGGGCGCGGTAGCGCCGCGCGAGGCGGCGGCCCTGGTAGGCCTCGAGGTGGGCGGCGCGGCGCGCGACGATGGTGTCGAGATCCTCCGCGGGCGGCGGCGCGGCGGGCGCGGCGGCGGCGCGGGCATCGCCGGGGTGCACGATCGCCCAGCGGCCGAGCGCGAAGGCGGCGGTGTTTCCCGCGACGTCGGCGCCGTTGATCTCGATGGCGCGGAGGAGCGCCGCCTCGCCGAGGGGCACGAGGCCGGCCTGCCAGGCGGCGCCGAGGATCAGCACGTTGGCGAAGATCGCGTCGCCGAGCCGCGTTTCCGCGAGCCGGGTGGCGTCGAGCACGCTCAGGGCGTCCTCGCCGAGACGGGCGCGCAACGCCAGCGACAGCCGGTCGGTCGGGACGTGGAAGCCGGGGTTGCGGGTGAAGTCGCCGGTGATGATCTCGTGCGCGTTGACCACGGCGCGGGTGCGGCCGCGCGCCATCAGCCCCAGGGTCCGCGCGCCGGCGGAGACGACGAGGTCGCCGCCGATCAGCGCGTCGGCCTCGCCGACCGCCACGCGGATGGCGGAGATGTGCTCGGGGCGCTCGGCGATGCGGCAGTGGATCGAGACCGCGCCGCCCTTCTGGGCGAGGCCGGCCATCTCCATCTCGCCGACGCCCTTGCCTTCGAGGTGGGCGGCCATCGCGATCAGCGCGCCGACGGTGACGACGCCGGTGCCGCCGACGCCGGTGATGACGATGTTGAAGGTGCCGTCGATGGCGGGGAGCGCCGGGGCCGGCAGGTCGGGGAGGGCGAGCTCGGCGCGCCCGGCCTTGCGGACCTTCGCGCCTTCGAGGGTGACGAAGCTCGGACAGAAGCCGTCGAGGCAGGAGAAGTCCTTGTTGCAGGAGGACTGGTCGATCATCCGCTTGCGGCCGAACTCGGTCTCGAGCGGCAGGACCGAGACGCAGTTCGACTTCACGCCGCAGTCGCCGCAGCCCTCGCAGACGTCCGGGTTGATGAAGACGCGGCGGTCGGGGTCGGGGAAGGTGCCGCGCTTGCGGCGGCGGCGCTTCTCGGCGGCGCAGGTCTGGATGTAGATGATCGCCGAGACGCCGGGCACGTCCTCGATCTCGCGCTGCACGGCGTCGAGCTCGGCGCGCGGGCGCAGCGGCACGCCGGCGGGGAAGGCCGCGAGGTCGATTTCCTCTTTGGGATCATAGACGCCGACGACGTTGCTCACGCCCATCGCGAGGAGCTCCCGGGCGATCTGCTGGGCGGTGAGGCCGCCTTCGTTGGGTTGGCCGCCGGTCATGGCCACGGCGTCGTTGAACAGGATCTTGTAGGTGATGTTCACCTTCGCGGCGAGGGCGGCACGGATCGCCTGGACGCCCGAGTGATTGTAGGTGCCGTCGCCGAGGTTCTGGAAGATGTGCTTGCGGGTGGAGAAGGTCGCCTCGCCGATCCAGTTGGCGCCCTCGCCGCCCATGTGGGTGAAGCCCTCGGTGTCGCGGTCCATCCACTGCACCATGTAGTGGCAGCCGATGCCGGCATAGGCGCGGGCGCCCTCGGGCAGCCGGGTCGAGGTGTTGTGCGGGCAGCCGGAGCAGAACCACGGCTTGCGCACGGCGATTTCCTCGGCGTTGTCGGCGCGGACCGCGTCGTCGAGCAGGCGGCGCCGGGCCGCGAGCGCCTCGGTCTCGACGCCGTCGAGCGCGAGCAGCGTGCCGAGGGTGCGGGCGACCTTCACCGGATCGAGCGCGGCCTTGACCGAGAAGATCGTCTCGCCCTGCTCGTTCTTCCAGCCGGTGACGCGGCGGCCGCGGCGGTCGTCGAAGATCGCCTCCTTGATCTCGACCTCGACCAGCTTGCGCTTCTCCTCGACCACGATGATGTGCTCGAGGTCGTGCGCCCATTCGCGGAAGCTCGTCATGTCGAGCGGCCAGACCATGCCGACCTTGTAGGTGGAGATGCGCAGGCGGCGGCATTCGGCGTCGTCGAGCCCGAGGAGCTGCAGCGCGTGCGTGGTGTCGAGCCAGGACTTGCCGCAGGAGACGATGCCGATGCGCGCGCGATCGTCGCCATGGACGCGGCGGTCGATCCGGTTGGCGCGCCCGAAGGCTTCCGCGGCGAAGCGCTTGAAGTCGTGCATCCGCGCTTCCTGCGCCACCGGGGTGTCGTGGCGGCGGATGTTGAGCCCGCCCTCGGGCATCGCGAAATCGGCAGGGCTGACGATCTTCAGCCGGTGCGGGTCGCCGTCGACGACCTGCGTCACCTCGACGGTGTCCTTGACGCACTTCAGCCCCACCCAGGCGCCGGTATAGCGCGAGAGCGCCCAGCCGAGCAGGCCGTAGTCGAGCACCTCCTGGACGCCGGCAGGCGAGAGGATCGGCATCATCGCGTCGACCAGCGCGAACTCGGAGTGATGCAGCGTCGTCGAGCTCTCGCCGGTGTGATCGTCGCCGAGGCAGGCGACGACCCCGCCGAACTCGGAGGTGCCGGCCATGTTGGCGTGGCGGAAGACGTCACCGCAGCGGTCGACGCCGGGACCCTTGCCGTACCAGAGGCCGAAGACGCCCTCGACGCGGCCCTCGCCGTGCAGGCCGACCTGCTGGGTGCCCCAGAGCGCGGTGGCGGCGAGATCCTCGTTGAGCCCGGGCTCGAACTTCACGTCGGCCGCCTCGAGCTGCCGCCGCGCCCGGGTCATCGCGAGGTCGACGCCGCCGAGCGGCGAGCCGCGGTAGCCCGAGACATAGCCGGCGGTGGCAAGGCCGGCCGCCTCGTCGCGCGCCTTCTGCATCAGCATGAGCCGGACGAGCGCCGGGACGCCACCGAGAAGCACGGCCTGTTTTGAGAGGTCGAAGCGGTCGGCAAGGGCGACGTCGTGGAGCGTCATGCGGGCTCGTGGGCGCTGAGAAGGCCGCGGGGCATCATGGAAGTATAGGGCGGAAATCGGCACGAACGAACGCAAATCCGCACGAAAGTGCGAGCGTTCAACCCTCGAAAGGAAATGTCGCGGCGATGAAGCGTGCTGCGCACCACGAGCGGTTCCTCGCCCTTCGGACGGAATTTTATGGTATTGGCATTCAGAGCCACTATCTAGGCGGCGTCGGGACGAAAAGCCGCAGGGTGCGATGGACTGGGACAAGCTGCGAATCTTTCATGCGGTCGCGGATGCGGGCAGCCTGACGCACGCCGGGGATTCGCTGCACCTGAGCCAGTCGGCCGTCAGCCGGCAGATCCGCGCGCTCGAGGAGAGCCTCAACACCACGCTGTTCCGCCGGCACGCCCGCGGCCTTCTGCTGACCGAGCAGGGCGAGCTCCTGTTCGACGCGACGCGCACGATGACCAAGCGGCTGGAGGCGGCGGCGGCGCGGATTCGCGACTCCGAGGACGAGGTCCACGGCGAGCTGCGTGTCACCACCACGACCGGCTTCGGCACGCTGTGGCTGGCGCCGCGCCTGCACCGGCTGTTCGAGCGCTACCCGAACCTCAAGATCGAGCTGATGCTCGAGGAGCGCATCCTCGATTTGCCGATGCGCGAGGCGGACGTGGCGATCCGGCTCAAGGAGCCGAGCCAGGCCGAGCTGATCCGCCGGCGGCTGATGGAGACGCACATCCGGCTCTACGCCTCGAGCGCCTACGTCGCCGAGCACGGCCTGCCGCGCTCGACGGCGGACCTCGCGACCCATCGGCTGATCAGCCAGAGCCCTTCCTCGCCGCAGGTGCGCGCGGGCGCCGATTTCGTGCAGCAGCTGATGACCGCGATGCCGCCGTCGTCGCTGGCGGTGAACAACTACTTCGGCATCCTGCAGGGGGTGATCCACGGGCTCGGCATCGGGTCGCTGCCGGATTACCTGACCCACGACTTTCCCGACCTCGTCAACATCCTGCCGCTGGAGAAGAGCGCGTCGATTCCCGTGTACCTCGCCTATGTCGAAGAATTGCGTCATTCGAAGCGGGTCTGCGCGTTCCGCGACTTCATGGTTGAAGAGATCGCCGCGTTCAAACGCCACGGCGAAACCGTCCCGAATGCGCAAGCCGCGAGCCATGCGGTATTGCCATAGCCGCCATGCACAACATTTGGGCATCGGCCCTTGCCTGAACGGCCCGAGAAGGCTATATTGCAACTCGAAGTTGGATAGCCGCTTCGCGGTTGTCCGCTTCAACCTCCCTGTTGGACTTGGGCCGAGCGTTCGCTCGGCCTCTTTTTTTGCTCGCATTCCGACAAGATCGCCGCGCGCGGAAGGCGTTCGGCGCAGGGGGCTTTAATCCGGACCGCCGGCGACCTAGAAGCAGGCAACCGCGAGCCGCCCGGGAAGCAGCCCCATGACCGAGACCGCCCTCGTCCGCGAGCCCCGCATCACCGATGCCATGGTGGCGGCGCACGGGCTGAAGCCGGACGAATACGCCCGCATCCTCCAGCTCATCGGCCCGACGCCGACGCTGACCGAGCTCGGGATCTTCTCGGCGATGTGGAACGAGCACTGCTCGTACAAGAGCTCGAAGAAGTGGCTGCGCACGCTGCCCACCACCGGCCCGCAGGTGATCTGCGGCCCGGGCGAGAACGCCGGCGTCGTCGACATCGGCGACGGGCAGGCGCTCGTCTTCAAGATGGAGAGCCACAACCACCCCTCCTACATCGAGCCCTACCAGGGCGCGGCCACCGGCGTCGGCGGCATCCTGCGCGACGTCTTCACCATGGGGGCGCGGCCGATCGCGGCGATGAACGCGCTCTCGTTCGGGGAGCCGTCGCATCCCAGGACCCGCGCGGTGGTGCGCGGCGTGGTCGAGGGGATCGGCGGCTACGGCAACTGCTTCGGGGTGCCCACGATCGGCGGCGAGCTGCGCTTTCATGCCGCCTACAACGGCAACTGCCTGGTGAACGCCTTCGCCGCCGGGCTCGCGGAGACGGACGCGATCTTCTACTCGGCGGCCTCCGGGGTCGGGATGCCGGTGGTCTATCTCGGCGCCAAGACCGGGCGCGACGGGGTCGGCGGGGCGACGATGGCCTCGGCGGAGTTCGACGACACGATCGAGGCGAAGCGGCCGACGGTGCAGGTGGGCGATCCCTTCACCGAGAAGCGGCTGATGGAGGCCTGCCTCGAGCTGATGGCCACCGGCGCGGTGATCTCGATCCAGGACATGGGGGCGGCCGGGCTGACCTGCTCGGCGGTCGAGATGGGCGACAAGGGGGATCTGGGGATCCGGCTCGATCTCGACCGGGTGCCGGTGCGCGAGGCGGGGATGACCGCCTACGAGATGATGCTGTCGGAGAGCCAGGAGCGGATGCTGATGGTGCTCCGGCCCGAGAAGGAGGCGGTCGCGCGCGCGGTCTTCGACAAGTGGGATCTCGACTTCGCGGTGGTGGGCGAGACGATCGCCGAGGACCGCTTCATCGTGACCCTGGGCGGCGAGGTGAAGGCGGACCTGCCGCTGAAGGCGCTCGCGGGGTCGGCGCCGGAGTACGACCGGCCGTGGGTGGCCACCCCTGCCCCGGCGCCGCTCGGCGCGATCCCCGAGATCGATCCGGCCGAGGCGCTCCTGAGGCTGATCGGCAGCCCCAACCTCTGCAGCCGGGCGTGGGTCTACCAGCAGTACGACCAGATGGTGATGGCCGACACGGCGGTGCCGCCGGGGTCCGACGCGGGCGTGGTCCGGATCCACGGGACCGACAAGGCGATCGCCTTCACCTCGGACGTGACGCCGCGCTACTGCCTCGCCGACCCCGAGCGGGGCGGGGCGCAGGCGGTGGCCGAGGCCTACCGCAACCTGACCGCCACCGGCGCGAAGCCGCTGGCCGCGACCGATAACCTCAACTTCGGCAACCCGGAGAAGCCGGAGATCATGGGCCAGCTCGTCGGCTGCCTCCGCGGCATCGCCGCCGCCTGCGAGGCGCTCGACATGCCGATCGTGTCCGGGAACGTCAGCCTCTACAACGAGACCGACGGCAGCGCGATCCTGCCGACGCCGACGATCGGCGGGGTCGGGCTCATCCCGTCGCTCGACCGGCTGATCCGGATGTCGCCGCGGGCGGGTGACCGGCTGCTGCTGGTCGGCACGACCCGCGGGCATCTCGGGCGCTCGGCGCTGCTGGCGGAGCTCTTCGGGCGCGAGGAAGGCGAGGCGCCGCCGGTCGATCTCGCGGCCGAGCGGGCGGCGGGGGAGTTCGTGCGCGCGGCCAACGCCGCCGGGCTGGTCGGCGCGGCGCACGACCTCTCGGACGGCGGGCTCGCGGTGGCGGCGGCGGAGATGGCGCTCGCCTCCGGCGTCGGGGTCGAGATCGAGGCGGATGCCGCGCTCGGCGCCGCGGGCTGGTTCTTCGGCGAGGACCAGGCGCGGTACCTCATCGCCTGCCGCCCGGAGGCGGCGGACCCGCTGGCGGCGATGGCCGCGGCGGCCGGCGTGCCGCTCCGCGCCGTGGGATCGGCGCAGGGCGACAGCGTGCGGCTCGGCGGCGGGGAGGTCGCGATCGCCGCGCTGCGCCGGGCGCACACGGGCTGCCTGCCGGGACTTTTCGACTGACCCTTGCTCGCGCCCTGCCGCAACTCTAGATTCGGGGCAAGACGACGTGCGTAGGCGGGCTGACGCGATGGCGATGGAAGCGGCGGATATCGAGCGGTTGATCCGCGCCGCCTTTCCGGGCGCGCGGATCGAGATCACCGATCTCGCCGGAGACGGCAACCACTATGCCGCCACGGTGACCGCCGAGGAGTTCCGTGGCGTGAACCGGGTGAAGCAGCACCAGATGGTCTATGCCGCGCTGAAGGGAAAGATGGAGGGTTCGCGGGGCGAGCTGCATGCGCTTGCGCTGACGACCAAGGCACCGGAGTAGAGCGATGATGAATCCCGCAGAGACGACCGCCCACGAGGCGATCAAGGCCAATCTCGATGCGAACGACGTGGTCCTGTTCATGAAGGGCACGGCGCAGGCGCCGCAGTGCGGCTTCTCGAGCCGGGTGGCCGGCGTGCTGAACTACCTCGGCGTCGAGTTCAAGGACGTGAACGTCCTTGCCGACGAGGGCATCCGCAACGGGATCAAGAGCTTTTCCGACTGGCCGACGATCCCGCAGCTCTACGTCAAGGGCGAGTTCGTCGGCGGCTGCGACATCGTCACCGAGATGACGCTGTCGGGCGAACTCGACGAGCTCCTCGCCGCCAAGGGCATCGCCTTCGACAAGGCCGCGGCGGAAAAGGTCCGCGAAGCGAACCGCTGATCTTCGCCGGCGCTCGGGGAGAGGCACGCCGCGAAGCTTTCGCCGTCGGCGAAGCGGGGCCCGGCTGCTCGGCCTGCCGTCCCGGTGACGCCCGGGGCGCGAAGGCTTGCCCGGCGCCGCCACCTCGGCGGGCGCTCCGGGCGAGCGACCGTTCGCTGACGGATCAGCTTCGGATGATCGCCCGGATCGCACCTCGCCTGGCCAGGACGTGCACCGCGACCTGCGAGCCGGCGCGGTCGAGCTGCACGTCGATGCGGGCGTCTCCCAGGGTCAGCTGGCGCAGCGCCACGTCGTCGACGAAACCCGGCAGCTCGGGCTGTTCGAAGATCGCGTAGCCGTTCTCGGCGTCGAAGTTGAGTCCGAGACAGGCGCCGAGCAGCGAGATCGGGGCCGCCGCCGCCCAGGCCTGCGGCGCGCAGGCGACCGGATAGAAGGTCGGGCCGTGGCTCCTGACCCGCGGGAAGCCGCAGAACAGCTCGGGCAACCGCTTCAGGTCGATGTAGGTGGAAGCGTCGAACAGCCCCTGGAAAATCCGCGCGGCCTCGGCGCGGAAGCCGTAGCGCGCCATGCCCGATGCGATCAGCGCGTTGTCGTGCGGCCAGACCGAGCCGTTGTGATAGCTCATCGGGTTGTAGCGCGCCTCGGTCGAGGCCAGGGTCCGCACCCCCCATCCCGAAAACGAGGAGGGCAGCATCAGCCCCGCGACGATGCGAGACGCGCGGTGCGGCAGCGCCAGCCCGGTCAGGAGGGCATGGCCCGCGTTCGAGGTGCGGACCCGGCAGCGACGCTTGTCGCCGTCCAGCGCCAGGGCGTAGGTGCCGAGCGCCTCGTCCCAGAAGGCACGGTCGAAGCGGCGGCGCAGCTCGGTCGCCCGCCGGTTCAGCGCGGCGACCTCGTCGGGGCGGCGCTTGAGCCGGCGGGCGATCGTCGCGGCGGCCCGCCAGGCGCCGTAGACGTAGGCCTGCACCTCGACGAGCGCGATCGGGCCCTTCGCCAGCGTGCCGTCGGCGTGAAAGATCGAATCCTTGCTGTCCTTCCAGCCCTGGTTGACCAGCCCGGTGTCGCTCCGCCGGCCGTATTCGACGAACCCGTCGCCGTCGCGGTCGCCCCAGGCGTCGATCCAGCCGGTCGCGGCCTCGATCGCCGGCCACAGCTCGCGCAAGGTGTCCACGTCGCCGGTGCGCACGAGATAGGCGCCGGCGAGCATGACGAAGAGCGGCGTCGAGTCGATGCTGCCGTAGTAGCAGCCGAAAGGCACCTCCTTGAGCGCCGCCATCTCGCCGAAGCGCATCTCGTGCAGGATTTTGCCAGGCTCGGCGTCCGATGCGGCATCGACCGCGGTCGCCTGCACGCGCGCGAGCCGCAGGAGCACGCCGCGGGCGATGCGCGGGTCGAGCCAGAGCGTCTCGAGCGCAGTGATGATGGCGTCACGGCCGAAGAAGGTCGAGAACCAGGGGATCCCGGCATAGGGAAAGAGCCCGTCCGGCGTTTCGGTGGTCAGCATGTAGAGATCGGAGACCGAGCGGCGGACGGTCTCGTTGAAGACTTCGTTCGACGACGAGATCGAAGCGGCCCGGCCGACCGTGGCGCGACGTTCGCGGTGGGCGGCCCGGAACCCGGCGAAGAAAGCTTCGCGAGGCGTGTCGACGCAGGGACCGTCGTCCGATCCGCAGCGGAACTGGAGAAAGAGCGTCTTTCGCTCGTGCGGGACGAGGTCGATGACGAAGCTCGCCCGTCCCGCCGCGAGCCCGGTCGGCACCGGCTCGAACCGCACATGCGTCTCGCGGCGGACGTCATCCAGTCCGACGTAGGAAAGCGTCACGCTGTCGGCGGTGAGCTCGGGCGCCTGCCGGCGACCGCGCCGCGGCCGCGTGGCGCCACGCACCTCGAAAATGTCGGCGAAGTCGGCGTCGAAGTCGATCGCCAGACGGAAGCGGTGCGGCAGGATGTCGAAGTTCGAGAGCGCCAGCCGCTCGAAGGCACCGGCGTTCCAGAGAAAACGGGTGCGGCGGACGTGCAGGACGTCCGACGGCACCGCCCGGCCGCCTTCGGGGTCGGGCAGTTCGGGGTTGGTCAGGTCGCAGATCAGCACCGCGTTGTCGTCGCGCACCGTCGAGCTCAAGAGCAGCGGCCGCTCGCCTTCGATGCTCAGGCGAAGCTGCGAGAGATAGCGGGTGTCGCGGTGGTAGATGCCCTCGGGGCTGCCGGAACCGGCCAGCGCGTCGCCATTGTGATCGAAGACGGCGAAGGTGTCGCCGTATTTCAGGGTGCGTGGCCGCCGCTCCGGCAGCGACACGGTCGTCGGGATGACGTACTCCGCAGCGTCGGTCCGCGCAGCCGCGGTTTCGTCTTGCAACATGCCGAGTCTCTCCGCTCACGCGGACAGTGGCAGCACCTCACTCGATTCGAGCGGGCGACCCCGGCCGCACAACGCCAGATAGACCCGAAGGTAGTCGGCGGCCATCCTCTCTATCGTGAAGCGTCGCTCGAAGGCCGCGCGAACCCGGGCGCGGTCCATGGCGAGGGCGACGGGAACGGCGGCGGCCGCCTCCGCCACCGTTTCGACGAGCAGGCCGGAGATCCCCTCTTCGACGACCTCCGGGGCGGATCCGCAAGGGAACGCGATCACCGGGGTGCCGCAGGCCATCGCCTCGATCATCACAAGCCCGAACGGCTCGGGCCAGTCGATCGGGAAAAGCAGCGCGGCGGCACCGCCGAGGAAGGACGCCTTCTCCCGCTCGCCGATCTCGCCGATGTACTCGACCAGCGGGTGCTTGCGCACAAGCGGCTCGATCTCGGTCAGCCAGTAGTCGTAATCGACATTGTCGATCTTGGCGGCGATCCGGAGCGGCAACCCGGCCCGCGCCGCAATCGCGATGGCGCGGTCGGGCCGCTTCTCGGGGGAGATCCGACCGAGAAACGCCAGATAGGGCTCCGCAGAAGGCGCCGGGCTGAAAGGGTAGAGATCGGGCGGCAGGCCGTGGTGAATGGTCCCCACCCAGCGCACCGGGGGCATCGGCGCGCGCTGGCTTTGCGAAATCGAGACCAGCGGAATGTCGGGGAACATCCGGTAAAACGGGAAGAGGTCGGGAAGATCGAGCCGGCCGTGCAGCGTCGTGACCGTCGGCACCTTCAGCATGCGCAGCAGCGGAAACTGCATGAGGTCGATGTGGAAATGCAGCACGTCGAAGGCATCGGAATGCTGTCGCACGTGCTCGATCATCATCATCTGGTACGGCAGTGTATCGCGCACGTCCGGGTTCAGCCGCAAGGCGGTCTTCGTGACGTGGTCGAGCTTCGCGGCGGTCACCGAGTCGCCACTGGCGAACAGGGTGACCTCGTGGCCTTGCCGCACCAGCTCTTCGGTGAGGTACGAGACCATCCGCTCGGTGCCGCCGTAGAGCCTCGGCGGTACGCTCTCGGCAAGCGGGGCAATCTGGGCAATCTTCATCGAAGGTTCCTGGTCGGGCCAAGCATAGAACTCCGGCGCAGCCTCGCAGTTCCGGTCCCAGGCCGCCGAAACGGCGGGCTCGCCTCCAGACCGCCGGCGAGCGAAGAGTGACGAAGCGGAAGCGGCACGCTAAGACGGAGCATGACAAATCCCCTTGCCGTCGTCCTCGAGCGCCGCGACCGCCTGACCGAAGAGGAGCACGCGGTCATCGAGCGCCTCGTCGAGGCGCCGGCGCCGATCACCCTGGCGGCGGGAACGGACATGGTCCGGGAAGGCTCAGACCCCACCCACAGCACGCTGATGCTGGCGGGGCTGTCCGCTCGCTACAACATCCTTCGCGACGGCAAGCGACAGATCAGCGCGGTGCATATCGCCGGCGACTTCGTCGACCTGCACAGCTTGCTGCTGCGTCCCATGGACCATTCCGTGCTCGCCCTCAACGACTGCACCATCGTCGAGGTGCCGCACACGCTTCTGCGCGAGATCAGCCAGACCCAGCCGCATCTGACCCGGCTGTTGTGGCTGCTGACGCTGATCGACGCCGCGATCTTCCGCCAGTGGCTGGTCGCCTCCGGGCACCTGCAGGCGATCGGTCAGATCTCGCACTTTTTCTGTGAGATCTACATGCGGCTTTCGGTCGTGGGTCTGATCGAGGGACTGACGTTCGACTTGCCGATCAGCCAATCCGACCTCGGGGATTCGATGGGCCTGTCGGCGGTGCACGTCAATCGCTGCCTCAAGACCCTGCGGGCCGACGGCATCCTCGAGTGGAACGGTCGACGCGCCGTCATCCGCGACTGGGACAGGCTCTGCGAGCTCGCGGAGTTCGACGCGTCCTACCTCAACCTCGACCGGCGCGCCCGCTAGGCTTCGCAGACGTCGCTCCCGGTCGGAACCGGCGCGCTTCGGCCCTCAGCGGCAAACGCCCTGTCCCTCGTAGCCCGCCGCTTCGCGCATCGTGCGTTCCAGCTCCGCGAGATCGGCGCGGCCGGCCTGCTTGTAGAAGCCGCCGGTCGTGTCGGCCACACACCGCAGGTCATCGCTCGCTCCGAGATCGACGATGTTGATCGCCACCCCGGGCCGCTGCTGCCGCACCAGCGCCGCCGCAGCGCAGGGATCACCGCCGCAGGAATCCATCCCGTCCGATACCAGCAGGATGTTCGCCGGATCATCGACGGTCCTGCCGCCCTGGACTTTGCCCAGGCCCGTCAGGATCGCCTGCGCCAGCGGCGTGCCGTTGCGCGGGCTCTGCTGCGCGACCAGCGACGTCAGTTCCTGACGGCGAGCGTCGTCGAAGGTCCCGAGGTCCTGCACCCCGCTGCAGTCGTTGAAGACCGCCATGCCGATCGACACCGCCGGCGGCGCTTGCGCGATCGCGTTCGCCAGGGTCTGTTGCGCCACCTCCATCCGGGTCGGGCCCGGCAGGGTGTGCAGATAGTCGTCGAGCTCGGCCCAGTTGCTGGCCGAGCGCGTAAGCCTGCAGGGAACTCATTCCACCCGACTGGCCCTGACCGGAAAGGGCCCTGGTCATCTGGTCGTACTTTGCTTGCAGGTCGGGGGGGATGGTGCGCGGCAGCGACATGCTGCCCGATCCATCGAGCAGGATCACGAGCTCGCGGGTGGGAATGGCGCGCTGGTCGGGGGCGCATTCCGCGGCCTCAGCCGGTGGGGGAGGAGCCGCCGGCGGGGGCGCCGCTTCGGCTTTCCTGATCACCGGTTGGCAGACCCGGTCGGCAATCGCGATCTGGCGCTCGAGCTGGGCGATGCGGTTGTGCAGCACCGCGGCCACGGCGCGCGCCGGATCGGAGTCGGCCTCCGCGACCGGCGCGGGACAGGACCCGGCGATGCCGGGACCGAGGGCGCAGGGCCGAAGCATGAGCGCGAGGATCGCAGCGCTCATCAGGGCGAACAGGAGCCAGCCGAACAGGATCAGCGGCCCCGCCAGCGCCCACGGCCTGCGCACCGCCGGCTCGGCCAGCTCCGCCACCCCGGCACCGCCCGGCATCGGCTGCGGCCGCCGCCGCACCGTCCTCGACCTGCACCGGGCGGCGTTCCGCCCGGGCGCGGGAAGCCCCGGTCAGCAGGCCACGAACCGGGCTCTGGACATCGGCGATCCGCGCCCAGTCCACCAGCACCGGATGCAGCGAACTGCCGTCGCGGAGCGCATGGATGGCCGCTTCGCTCGGGATCTCCAGTGCATTGGCGAGCGCGTCGCCGAGCCGCTGGGGCTCGGTGCCGGGCTGCGCCGCGAGCTCGGCGGCCACGCCGCGGATGTCGTCGACCAGCGCCGCCAGACGTTGCCGCAGCGCCGCCTGCTCCGCCTCGTCGAGCGCCGCAAGCGGGATCGGGCGCCCGGGGCGGGTCGCGTACCAGTCGGTCTGATCGCCGAATTCCGAGCTGACCGGCTCGGCGAAGAGCGCGGCATGGTCGGGGCCGAGCCGGCTCTCGATCTCGGACTGGATGAGGTCGAACGATCGCTGCGCCTGCGATCCCAGCGGCTTCAGCCCCTCGGCGCGCGTGGTCGCTACCAGACTACCGTTCATCCGACATTCCCCCACCCTCTCGCCGCAAGCGGACGGTCCCGGGCTCTGCGTTTCATGGCGCCAGCACCGCCGTCAGCAGCTCCGCCTGATCCATGTCCGGCTTTGCCGCGAAGGTCGCAAGCACGCTCCAGGCGGCGTCGACCTGATCGGCCACGACGCCCTGCCCGCCAGCGCGCATCCGGGTCGTCAGATCCTCGTAGGCGGTGCTGCGCACCTCGGGCGGCACATCGTTGGTCAGGTTCTCCAGCGCCGTGCGCAGGACCAGGAGATAGGTCTTCTGAACCTCCTGCGCCTGCGCGATGGCGGCGACCGTGATCCGCAGGCTCTGCATCAGCGCCTTGCGCTGGTCGCCGGCCGTGATCCCGATGCGGTCGCCGAGCTCGTTGCCGGTGCTCTTGAGCCGCCGCACCTCGATGTCGCCCTTGCGCAGCGCCTCGACGAAGGCGCCCGCGCTCAGCAGCGTCGACTTGCCGCCCTCCTCCTGCGCCTGCTTGGCCTCTTCCTGGGCGCGGCGGAACTGCAGCTGCACCCCGCTCAGCGCCTGCTGCCGGCGCGGATCGGTCTCCGATTTCAGGATCGAGGCGAGCTGGGTCATCGCATCGCCGGAGGCCACCGGTCCCTCCTCGGCCAGCGCCGCCCAGCGGGTCCGGATCGCCTGCAGATTGTCCTCCGACACCACGTTGGCGGTGATGACGAACCGCGCGCCGAAATAGGCGCCCGCCTGCGCCTGGCCGGTCGCCGCGTCGAACATCGGATATTCCGTGCGCTGCGCGGTGTAGATCTGCCCTTCGGACGCGTCGATCGCACCGCCACGGGTGATCAGCCCGCCGGCCTGGCCGCTCGGACGGCCCACGACGTTGAGCCGGAACGGCTCGAAGATGAGCTCCTCGGCATTGCCGTAGACGTCGTAGAGCCCGAGGGGATTGGGCAGGCGGATGCCGACCGGCCCCGGCGACTTGCGCCGGCCGTCGTCGAACAGGGCATAGTCCGCGAGCTCGCCGTCGCGAAAGAACCGCCGCGCGGGAAAATCCGCCGGATCGATCCGCGAGCCGCCGCGCGCGGCATACTCCCACTCCACCTCGGTCGGCAGCCGCAGGAACGCCTTGCGATCCCCGGCGGCGGGCAGGCTGTCGGGTGCGTTGGCGATCAGCCACTCCGAGTAGATCTCGCCGAGATGCACCGCCTCGAACCAGGAGAGCCCACCCTGGGCAAGCCGGTCGGGCGGGCCCGGGGCCGCACAATCCCCGTTCAGCGCGCGGTACTGGCCGACGGTCAGCTCGTAGCGCGCGATGAAGTAGAACGATTGCGCGGCATCCGGGTCGAGAAACGGACCGCGCAGATACTCCGAATGCAGATAGTCGGAATAGCCGGTCTCCGCTTCCGATTGCCCGAGCCGGACCCGCGCATCGTCCAGGGGATCGCCCTTCGCGGTCGGGACGTCGACCCGCTGGAACGCCATCGCCCCGCCGCAAGGCATCGGCAGCACCAGATCGGCCGGCGCCGCGGGGTCCGCTTCGGCGGCGGGATCGTACATCGCCGGCGGCCAGGTGATCTCCTGGCCCATCGCGGGAGCGGCGGCGAGCCAGAGCGCCAGCGCCAGCCGCATCAGCTCCCCTCCCTCAGCGCGATCGCCGGATCGACGCGCTGCGCCGCGCGCGCCGCGAACAGCGCCGAGAGCGTGACGAAGAGCAGGACCAGCGCGATGATCGCCAGCGCGTGCATCGCCGAGAGGTGCACCAGCGCGCCGTTCGCGAGCCCGCCGCGGAACATGTGCTCCACGACCGCGGCCGCGGCGGCGAAGATCGCGAAGGAGACGATGAGCGCGAAGACCGCGCAGACCAGCGCCTGCACGATGGGAAACAGCGTCAGCCGGTCGCCGCCGATCCCCATCAGCGCCAGCGTGGCCATCACCTGGCGCTTGCGGGCGACCTCTCCCCAGAACCCGAAGATCAGCGCCGCCGCGAGACCGATGCTCGCGACCGACGCGGTCAGCAGCAGCGCCAGATCGAGGTTGCGCCCGAGATTGAGCGTCGCCTCGACCTCCCGCGTCCGCGCGTCGGTCGAGATCCCGAACCGCGTCTCGATGCGGTTCTGCAGCGGCGCCAGATCCTCGAGCCGCCGGGCATAGACCCGCAGCCCCTCGAACGCCGGCACCCGGCTCGCCAGCGGCCGCCCCTCGGTGATCCCGTGCTCGGGCAGCGCGAAGCCATCGTAGAAGGCTTCGATCAGGTCGAGCTTGTCGATCCCGGTCAGGACCGCCCGCCCGCCCAGCGTCTCGGCCGGCACGACGGCCGCGACCTTCAGATCGAAGACGAGCTGGCGCGGCCGATCCGCCTGGGTCGCCATCAGGAAGCCGTCGCCGACCGCGAGCCCGAGCTGGCGCGCCAGCTGCTCGCTGATCGCCGCCTCGTCGGGCTGCAGCTCCAGCCCTCGCGGCAGGTTGGGATCGCCGGTCCCGCTCGGCACCACCACCGCATCGCGCAGGGTGGAGCCGCCCTTGGGCCGGACGTTCACGAAATCGAACAGGCTGCGCGTCTTCAGCGTGACAAAGCCGCTCTCTTCCCACCCCGCGACCTCCGCGGCATCGGCGGGGGAGAAGGCGGAGTTGCCCGAGGTGTCGATCTGCAGGTTGGCCGGATCGCTCAGCAGCCGCCCGATCAGCGCGTCGTAGACGCCGTTCTTCACGCCGAACAGCACCATCAGCGGCACCAGCACCCCGACGATCACCGCGACGTTGCAGATCAGCTGCACCCGGTCGCGCAGCAGGTTGCGCAGCGCCAGATGCAGCACCAGGCTCATGCTGCCGCTCGCGTCGGCTGGCCGAGCCGGCTGACCACCAGTCCGTCGGCCGGCTGCGTCGCCCAGCGCCAGCACCGCCCGCCGCAGGCGAAACCGGTCGAGAAGCGCGGTGTCGTGCGAGCAGATCACCAGCGCCGAGCCGCCCATCTGCGCCGCCTCCACCAGCATCTCCATCGCCCGGTGCGCCGTTTCGGGATCGAGCGCCGCGGTCGGCTCGTCGGCGATCAGGAACGGCGGCCGATGCGCGAGCGCGCGCGCGATCGCCACCCGCTGCCGCTGGCCGATCGACAGCGCCGCCGGGCGCAGCCGCGCGAGCGGCGCGAGCCCCAGCCGCTCGGTCAGGAGCGCCTGCCAGCCGGGATCGATGCGTCCCGAGATCCGCTGGCTCATCGCGATGTTCTCGGCCACGTTCAGAAACGCCAGGAGCCCGCCCGATTGCGGCACGAACCCGAAGAGCGACCCCCGCGTGGTCGTCGCCGCCCCCCGCTTGGCGCCGGGGCCGACGAGCTGCGCGAGATCGACCTCACCCGAGGTGAGGGCCGCGCGATACGTCCCCGCGTCGGCGGCGCGCAGCAGGCCCAGCAGCTCCAGCAGCAGGGTCTTGCCGGTGCCGCTCGGACCGGTCAGCCCGAGCGCCTCGCCGCTTTCCAGCGCCAGAAAGTCCACCTCCAGGCGGAAGGTCCGATCGGGCGATCGCAGCGTCACCTCCAACCCGGACATTTCGAGCCGCTGGGGCAAGCGGACACCTCCTAGGGCAGGACATCGAACGGCACGGCGAACACGTATTCGCCGTCCGGCGAGCCCTCGTAGAGCGACGTCCAGACCGTCGGATCGAGCAGCCACTTGCGATACTGCGCGAGCTTCTGCCGCATGGTATCGAGGATCTCGCGCCGCTTCATCGCGCTCGCCCCCCAGCGCTGCTCGGTCATCGCCATGAGCTGGCTCTGGTACGGCAGGTCCTCGAGGAACTCGAGCGCACCGCCGGCGCTCTCGGAATTGGCGTCGATGATCATCTTCGGATCCTGCGCCATCTGCGCCATCACCTGGTGGACCTGGGTGAAAAAGGCGTTGGCATCGTCGGAGCTCTTCGCCGCCTCGCCGGCATCGGTCATCCCGCTCAGGAGCGCCGCCATCGTGGCGAGCTCGTTCTTGGTAAGGAGCAGCCGCGCCTCGACCGCGGTCCGGCGCGGGTCCTCGATCGCCTTGTCCGACATCCACCCTTCGATCACGTCCGGCGCCTGGGTGCCCTGCCTGGCGCCGAGATAGGCAAGCTGCATCGCCCGTCCGAGGTCGACGAGATCCTTGCCCGCGTCATCCGCGCTCAGCTTGGTCGCCTCGCCGCGCGCGACGCGCACGTGGTCGGTCAGCGCGGTGACGAGCTTCGTCACCGTCGCCTCGAGCGCGTCCTCCGATCCGTCGGCGATCGGGAAGTAGAACTGGCTCTGCCCGAACTGCGAGAGCGTGCGGTACTGCTCGGCGGCGTAGGCATGGTTGGCATCGCCGCCGGCCGGCGTCAGCAGATGCAGCGTCATCACCACGGTCTGCCGTCCCTCGGCGTCGATGCGCAGCTCGGCCGGGCCGATCTGCGACCGCGCGTTCGGGTCGCGCGGATCCTTCGGCCCCGCATCGGTGACGAGGATGATGTAGCGCGCGTTGATCGGGTCGCCGTCCGGCGTCCCAGTCGGTGTTCATGATCGCGTCTTCGACGCCGGCGAGGCTGTCCTCGTTGAACCCCGGCGAACTCACCGTCGCCGTCTGCGCCGCATGGGTGATGGCATTCAGCACCTCGGTCTGGTCGGTCCGGCGCTTCATCGGCACCAGCTCCTTGGTCCGGTACTCCAGTCCGGGCACGGCTTCGACGTTGTCGCGGAAGGCGACGACCCCGAAGTTCACCAGCTTGCCGACGTCGGTTCCCTCGATCTGCGAGACCACGTTCTCGAGCGCCTTCTCGGTGCGGGTGATGTAGGGGCCCATCGACTGGGTGGTATCGAGCACGAAGACGATCCCGACATCGAAGTCGTCCTTCGGCGCGGAGGCGGCCACCGGCGCCGCCGCCTTCTCGTGCAAGGGCACCGAGGCGAGCTGCATCAGGAGCAGGCTGTCGTAGTTCAGCGGGCTGAGATCCTGTTTGAAGTCCAGGATCGGCATCAGGTAGAGATTGTCCTGGATGTTGACGTATTCCTGCGGCTCGGCGGCGACCACGCCCTCGGAGGCATCGAGGATCCCGGCGGAGACCTCGGACAGCAGCCGGTCCTGCACTTGCGGCAACGCCTCGTTGCTCATGATCGCGCGCAGGCGATCCTCGGTGTCGAACATCAGCTGCCGCTTGCGCCCGGCCGCGTTGGTGAAGGCGCCGACGATGTTGTGCTTCCAGGGCAGCACGGTGTCGGTCTTCACCCAGCCATCCGGGAGCCGGCTCGCCGAAGGGCCGACGCTCAGCCAGTCGCCGTTGCGCTCGAACACGTAAAGCGGCTGGAACGCCGGGTAGACGCGGTCCTCGGGCCCGTTCGGCATCGAATAGAGTTCGGCGCCCGGGCGGGTGATCACCCGCTGGTAGACGGTGGACTTGCCCTCGACCAGCAGCGGCCGCGGGGTGTCGGCCATCGCGATCGCGGCCGAGAGCACCAGGGCCGCGACCAGCCCCGACCCGATCCGCAGCACGCCTTGCCAGACCCTCACTTGCAGAAATCCTCTTTGGCCGACGCGTCGAGCGTATCGCTCGACCCCGCCAGGCGGGCACAGGTCTTGGCGAGCAGCGCCGGCGCGTCGGTTCCGCCCGCGGCGGCGGCCCGGGAATAGTATTCCGCGGCCAGCCGATCGGTGTCGCCCAGGGTCAGCCCGATATCGGGCTCGATCACCGCGACGGTCTCGGTGCCGTCATAGAGCTTGCCGATCAACGTCAGCGCCTCCGGACTGCCCTTGTCGGCGGCCGCCTCGATCGCCCCCAGGGCGTCGTCCGGCGAGATCTTCGTGCCGCACTCCGAGATCGCCTTGACCAGATCCGCGAACGGCCCGTCGGCGAGCGCGGTCATCGCGTCGGCCGAGCAGTCCGCGACGGGCGCGGGGCGGCGGCGGCGGGGGTGGCGCCGGCAGCTCCTTGCCCGGCGCCAGGACCAGAAACCACAGCGCGGCGGCAGCGAGGGCCAGGAGGACAATTCCGCCGATCGCCAGCGGCGCCCGCGACTTCCGCGGCTCGGGCGGCGGCAGGTGGCGGCGGTGCGTCACCGCGTCGTGTCGGATTCCGTGCCCGTCTCCGGCGTTTCTCCGGCCTCGCCCCGCGGCTCCTCCGGCTCGGGCTTCTTCGCCTTCAGGACCGGCGGCGCATCGGCGCCCCGTGGCGTCAGCGTCACGATTCCGCCGATGCTGGCCGCTCCCGGCGCGGGCACCACGTCATCCGGCCAGCTGGTCTCGGCCGTCTCCTCGCCCACGGTGATCCTGAGCGCGGTGTATTCCTCGAGCTGGTTGACGATCTCCGGGCCGATCAGGATGCGGGCATCGTCCCCCGAGCCCCGCACCGGATAGGGACCGAACATCGCCCGCGTCGGCTGCCAGCCGTTCTCACCGAGAAACTGCCCGGAGAACGTGTTCTGGATCGCGACCGTCGCCGTCTCCGCCGCGGTCCCGTCGAGGAGCGACAGCAGCGCGAAGCCGCCGCGCGGATGCTCCGGGTCGGGCAGGATCGCGACGCGCATCTCAGGCCGCACCCAAAGCGGAAAGCACGCGTCCGATGCGGCCATTCTGCACGACGTTCACGCTCCCCCCACCGCTATCCATCGCGTTGGCGATGAACATCGCCTCGAGCGCAAACATCCAGTCGGTCCACTTCTCCTCGGCGACGGGGCGGGGCCAGGCGGGCAGGGTATCGATGCTGTCGTGCGCATGCGTGGCGGCGAACACCGGGCGCGGACCGTCCGCATGGTCGGCCTTGGGGCGATCCTGTTCCGGCACCGACAGGTAGCCGAGCCCGTTGACATAGGTGTTGATCCTCTCGGCGCAGACGATCGCCGCCGCCGGCGCCTGCTTGTCCACCGTCAGCCCGAAGCTCAGGGTTCCGAGCTGCCGCCGCATCTGCTCGGGCACGCCGGTCCGGCGCAGCGCATGCGAGAGCTCGCTCACCAGATCCGAGGCCGCCGCCTGGGTCAGCCCGAAGCTGCGCAACGTCGCCACGTCCGAGCGCAAGGCGTTGAGCCGGTCCATCCAGACCTCGATCGCCCCCTCGGCCTGGAACGCCTCGATCGACATCGTGCGGATCGAACCCGCCTCGTCGGCCGCGGGCTCGGGCGTCACGCGCTTCGGCCGGCCGGGCCGGGCCGGCGCCACCGTCATCGGCGGGCCGCCGTCGCGCATGCTCGCCATGTCCGCTGCGGCGGATACCGCGTTCGAGATCCGGATCGAGCTCGGCACCCGCGCGATGCGATCCTGGATCACCTCCTGATCGACCATCAGCATCCTCTGGAACGCCGCGAACCGGTGGTTCTGCAACGAGGTCTCGAGCCCGTCGATCAGATCCGCCGCGGCCGCGCGCTTCTGCTCGATGCGCTGCTCGATGTCGTCGGAGACGTAGTACGGGCTCAGCGCCGCCGAGATCTCGCGCGCGACCTTGTCGATCTGCGTCCTGAGCTGGCGGACCTTGCTCTCGGGCTTCGAGGTCCGGGTCAGCGCCGCGGTCAGGTAGCCGACGCCGCCGTCGTTCATCGTCATCGCCGCGTCCCAGGCGGCCTCGGGGTCGCCGAAATGCCGGCGCACCAGGGGCGCACTCACGCACCCCTCGCGCAACTCGTCGAGACGGGCCGCCTTCTCGGGCCGGACGCGCAGCTCGCGATCGCCCTCGTAGTCGATCAGCCCCTCGACGAAGAAGTTCGGATTTCGCAGCCAGAAGCAGTTCTGGAAGGGCGCCGACGGCGTCCAGACGTCGACCCACGGGTCGCGCCCGCGGCCGAACTTCTCCGCCATGGAGAACTTCATCCGCCGCTCGAAGCGCAGCGATTCCTCGCCGCCCGCCGCGCTGTCGGCGAGATGCTTGTCGAACTTGGTCAGCACGAAGAACAGGGTGCAGTCGTTGGTCGCCCGCTCCTCCGGGGTGCCGCCGTGGGTCTGCACGATCCAGTTTTCCACCAGCCCCGGCAGGTCGAGCGTCTCCATGTTGCTGTCGGGCACGCAGAGCAGCATCGAGGTGATCTCCTGGTCCTCGACGTAGCGGTCGAAGAGATAGGCGACCTTGCCGCGCAGCAGCAGCCCCGAGACCGTCGCCGCCGGGTTGGCCAGGGTCTTCGACAGCGGCTGGTCGAAGCGGTTGCGCGCCCCGGGGAAGTCGAGCAGGTCGGTGTCGGCGAAGAAGGCCGAGGGCTGGGTCTGCATCGGAAAGATCAGCTCCGCCGCCAGCGCGCAGACGATCGCGCGCGGCAAGGCCACCTCGGTCGCCCGCCTCGGTGCGCACCTCGAGCATGTCGCCGTCGCCTTGCGAGAACAGCCCGTGCAGCGTGCCGACGTCGATGATCGAGGTCTCGCGCGGGGTGAGCGCGTTCAGCCGGGTATAGACCGTCTCGGCGTTGTCGATCTTCGCCGACGCTCCCGCGAGCTGCTTGTAAAGGTCGGTGAACGCGGAATGCCCGCCCCACAGGATCGACAGGAATCCGGCGCGGTCGGCGAGGCTCATCCCCGGGACCAGCGCCGCGGCCTCGTCCCAGAACGGCTTCAGCGCCGCGGCATAGGCGGTCCGCCCGAAGGAGTTCTCGACGTATTCGCCGATCGCCTGCACGTCGTCGGCGCTCAGCCCGCCGGCCGCCCCGCCGCCCTTGCCCTTGTAGGCGCTGAAGAGCGCCGCGAGATCGTCGGGCCCGGGCGGCTCCTCGCTCTGGTCGCCGTCCATGAAGAAGCTGTTGATGATGGTCCGGGCGATATCGGCCTCGGTCAGCAGCGTCAGCTTGATCGGAAACCCCTCGGGCGTCGGCGCCTTGGTCATGGTGAAGCGGGTCACGAGCCCGGTGGACTCGCCCTCGCCGACCGGGTTGATTTCCGAGATGTAGTCGAGCTTGCCGCCCGGCCCGTTGAAGTCGGCGACCAGCCGCCCGTCCTCGGGACGCGCCAGCACCGAGACCAGGAACGATTTGCCCGCCTGGCTCGGGCCGAACACCGAGACGCTCATCTTGGTCCCGGCCGAGCGGGTCAGCTTGCGCGCCCGCCGCAGGTTCCGGCGCAGCATCTTCTCGAGCCCGCGGCGGTCGGGGCCGACCAGGTCCTGGTTCTCGGCGTCGCCGACCCAGGCCAGCGCCTCGCCCGCCATCGACGCGACCTCGGAACAGCGCGCCGCGAGTTTCTCCTGCTCGCTCATTCGAAAGCCCCGGTCACAGCTTGAACACCCCGGAATCCATCCAGTACTCGTCGTCGACCCCCAGCGTGTGCAGCCGCAGCACCAGGTCGGCCGGCTTCATCGCCACCTGGTCGCCATCCTCGACCTCGAAGATCTCGAAAGCCTCGCGCACCGCCTCGCGGCGCAGCCGCGCCACCGAAGAGGCATCCTCGGTATCGTCGTCGAACTCGACCTTTTCCAGCACCACCCGGATCGGGGCCGGCCGCCGCTGCGCCGAGGCGTTGGCGAAGTCGAGCCGGTAGAGCGGCGTCGTCGTCCAGCGCTCGAGCGCCAGTTGCCGGCTGCCGATATGAACCGGGGAGTACATCCGCACTTCCGCCGACTGGCCGGCGCCCTTGCGCGCCTGATCGAGATCGATCTCGGAAAACAGCACCCGGTCGGCGGTGATCTGGCCGCTGATGTCCATCTCCCCGATGAAGCGGGCGGTGGACTTCATCTGGAACGCCGACGTGGTGACCTTGAAGTTCGGGATCCGGTTCTCGCTCAGCGCGATCAGCATGCCGCCCACCGCCACCGTGCTCTTGGGATCGCCGATGCGCTGGGTGACCGGATCGCGGAACGGGTACCAGCGCCCGCACTTGTAGCTGTGCATCGCGATCATCCGGTTCGGCGGAACCGCCTGCAGCTCCTCGATGATCGAGCGCACCGCCGGCAGCCGGGAAGGCCGGCCGGTGACGAGGACGATGTCGGTGCCGAGGTGCTCGATCACCTCGCACATGTTGCCCAGCACCTTCTGGAACACCTCGCGCGAGATGGCGTCGACATCCATCCGCGACGTCGACAGGACGACGTCGGCGAGCCGCCAGCCCGAGGCGCCCAGGGCCTCGGCCTGGCCCTCGAGATACCGCAGCGTCTCGTCGTCCACGGCCTGCCGCTGCTTCGGGGCACCGGGCGGGGATGTCACGGGCGCGGCCGCATCCTCGCCACCGTCCGAGGCGTCGGTTGCCGTCAGCCCGAGGACGTCCGCGACGGCGAGATCGAAGCGGTCGAACTCCTCCGCCGTCTCGCAATAGCCCAGGATCGCTTCCGCCAGCGGCACCAGCACCCGCAGCGCGAAGACCCGTCGCTTCTGGACCACCTGCTGGTCCTGGCCGCCGATGTCGCCGCCGAAGAGCTCGCGCAGCCGCTCTCCGACATAGCGCCCTCCGGCCGCCTCGATCGAATCCTGCAGCAGCGGCAGGATGATCGACGAAATCACCCGCTGGACCAGGTCGTCGCCCGCGAGCCGGAACCCCTCGCGGAAATTCTGGTGCGGGTGCAGGACCTTGTTGTCCTCGCCGTAGTAGGTGGTGATCATCAGGTCGGTGGTGCCGCCGCCGATGTCGATGCAGGCGAGCCGCAGCGAGGGCCGCGGCGCGCCGCCTTCCGGCGGCGGGCGCTCCCTGCCCTTCAGCGACAGGAAGGTGTCGATCCGCCCGTCGAACTTCTGCGTCACCTCGGTGTAGAGATAGACGAGCTGCGTGCAGCTCGCCTCGTCGAACTCGACCAGGAGCTCCGGGCGGCGTGCGATCGAGCTGTCGGTCTCCTTGATCCCCAGCATCGCCCAGACCAGCTTCAGCGCGCCGGCGGCCCGGCTGCGCATGATCGCCTGCTCCTGCACCGAGGTGGCGGTCGGCAGGCTGAGGATGATCCGGTTCAGCCGCCGCGGCAGCTCGCTCTGCGCGCGGCGGGCGCGCGAGGCCGGATCGTTGATCTGCACCAGCGCGTGCGCGATGATCTCGGCCAGCATGAAACCGAACAGCGACGACCGCGAGAACCGCGGCCGGATCGCCTGGGCCTTCGTGGTCTTGCCCGGCCGGCGCAGCCGCTGGCGTTCCTCGTACTCGACCTGCGCGAGCACGTCGCCGGCCTCATTCAGGTGCCGCATCGCCGAGCGCACGGACTTGGGAAGGTTGTTCGGATCGGAATGATGGTGGAACCGCCAGTCCTGCTGCAGCGGAGCGTCGTCCCAGAGGTAGCGCTTCGGCGATGACAGGCCCGAAGCGGTCTCCGTCCCCTCCTCCTGCTGCACCAGGCTGAGGGCCTCGGGACCGATCCGCACGAACGAGGGCCACAGGAAGGCGTTGCGCCGTCCCGACCGGCTGGCGAAGCGCTCGTCGCCCATCCGGTGCTCGGCGAACTCGACGCGGCTTTCGAAGAGCCCGGAATACTGCAGTTCCGGCCGCGCCAGATCGCGGATTCTCGAGCGGGTAGGATCGCGCCAGGTCGACCCGGCTCTCGCCGGGAAAGCGCTCGATCAGGATGCCGCAGGTCCGGCTGTTGCCGACGTCGAGCACCAGATCGACGTCGACCGGCATCACCGCGTCCCGCTCGGACACGGTGTTGACGAAGCGCAGCTTGGGCGGGGCGCAGGCCGCCTGGATCGTCCGCAGGTAGGCGAGGTAGCGCGCCCAGTGCTCGAACTGGTGCGGCAGCGTCTCCTCGGACACGCGTCGCCCCGGCCGCTCGGCGCGCTTGAAATCGAGGAACATCGTCTTCAGCCAGTCCGAAACCCAGAGCTGCAGGTCGAGCATCTCCCCCTGCTCGTCCGGCTCCAGCCGGCGCAGGAACCAGTCCATGCGCGCGGGATCGCTCACCAGCCGGAACTCGCGCGAATTCTCGGCGTCCCCGAGCTCGGGCGCGACGTAGATGCTGCCCTGCGCCTGCGCGGCCGCCGCCGTGTCGAGCGCGAGCTGCACCCGGTGCGTGTGCCCGGTGACCGGGTCGGGCGCCGCGAGCTCGACGGTGCGCAGCCGCGCCCAGGAGGACGGCCCGGGATCGTAGCGCTCCTCGCCGCCCGGACCCCGCTCGGGCTTCAGGCGCAGCACCGGCACCGGGACCCACTTCTCGAGAAACGGCTCGAGCGCCGCGAGCGGCCGGATCGAATAGGGGTCGTCGTCCGGCTTGGCGGCGGCGTCGATCTCGGCGTCGAGCTCCTCATCCCCGGTATAGGGGATCAGGATCCGCTCCGGCCCCTGGTCTCCCGACGTGCTCCGCTCGACGAACCGCATCGGCTTTGCGTCGATCTCGGCGATCGAAAAGCCGAAATCGAGGAACTGGACGCCGGAGAACGGCACCAGCGTCGTCTCGTCGCGCCAGGAGATGAGCTCTTTCAGATGCTCATTCGAGCGAGTGTGCATGCGATTCTCTCGGTGGGCGGGACGCGGGTGGAGCCTGCTGGCTCACGGGTTGGCCGGCTTCTTCGGCAGGATCGGCAGCTGCTGCAGGGGCGCCGCCGGCGCGGACGGGTCCGGGGGCGCCGGTTCGGCCGCGGCCGCCGCGACGGAGGGGCGGAGGATCTCGGCGCGACAGGCTTGCGTGACGACGACGGGGGTCACCGGCGTGTCCTTCAGGAACGCCAGCAGGTCACGCGCCGAAAGCGCGAAGTTCAGGTTCCGCATCGGCCCCTTGCGAACGAAGGTGTTCACCCCCACCACCCGCCCGCAGGAATCGACCAGCGGCCCGCCGGAATTGCCCTCCGAGATCGGCGCCGAATGCACGAACGCGAGCGTCGAAGCCGTCAGATCCTGCTCGGTATTGACGCTTCCGTCGGTGATCGTGAGATCGGGAACCGAGTCCATCGTGCCCTGGCGCAGCGCGGTGAAGTGCGCATCGGTCTGCATCACGTCGCCGGGAAATCCGGCGGCGAAGACCTCGTTCAGCTTCAGCGATTCATCGGGCAGGTAGATCGAATAGGCCGGCTGCCGCGTGTCCTCGACCTGGAGCAGCGCGAAGTCCGCGCCCGTCTCGGAGAACGGGCCGGAGGCCTTCAGGACCGACGCGCCCACCGCCTTGCCGATCCCCGCACTGCTCACGAGGATCCCGTCCGGAAGTGCTCCCTCGACCACGTGATCGTTGGTCACGATCAGGCCCGGGCCGACGAAGAAGCCCGATCCGGTGCTGATGCCGCGCGGGCTGCGCACGATGACGAGGACCGTGCGCTCCTCGATCGCCTTGAGCAGCGACTCCCGGGCGGACGCGGCGGTCTCGGTCTGCAGGCGCGCCGGATCGCCGGGCAGGACCGCGCTCCCGGCCACCGCGACCTGGGTGCCGGCGGCCTCCATCGGCGTCGCGGGCGCCGGCGACGCCATGCCCTCGATCGTGACGCCGTCGGGCATCAGCAGCGTTCCGTCCGGCTGGCAGGTCGCGCCCGCGAGCCCTTGCTCGAGCTCCTTGATCCGGGCCTCGAGCGCGGCATTGACCGACGCGGCGACCTCGACCTCCCCGCCCTCGCTGACGAAACGCGCCGGCGGCTGCGCCGCGAAAAGCCGGGTGCCGGGCATCAGCAGCCAGGTCAGCACGCCCCCCGCCAGCAGCAGCAGGATCACCAGCGGCAACCATGCGTAGAGCGGCACGCGGCCGCGCGACACCGCGACCGCTGCGCTCCGGGGTGGCGGCGAGGCAGCGGACGCGGCGACGACCGGCGCGGCCGGAACAGCCGCCGGCGCAACCGGAGACGCCCCGACCGGAGACGGCCCGCCCGCTGCAGGCGCGACCGCGGCACCGCCCTCGAGCGCCATGAACCGTCCGAGTGTGGCCTTGAAATGCCGCGCGGTCGCGCGTTCGTCGCCCTGCATCGCCCGGGGCAGCATTCCCCAGTTCAGGATCACCGGCCGCCCCCCGACCGACCAGACCGAATCCGGGTCGAGGGTGTTGAGCGCGGCCCTGACCAGCCGCCCCGCGTCCCCGTCATCGACCAGATCCGCCAGCGGCGCCAACCGTCGGGAGAGCACGTCGCTCAGGTCGGCCCGCGCGCTCTCGTCGAGCTCGGAATAGGGCCGCCCTTCGCCCTCGAAGTCGGAGTACCAGGCGATCGTGGGAGGTGCGACGTCATTGCCCCGGCTGATCAGCGGCTCGGCGAACAGCCGCGCGGTCGAGGGTCCCGCCCGATCGGTGAGGAACGCCACCAGCGTCTCGTACTGCTCGACCGCCAGTTCCGCGCCACTGACGAGGCAGTCAGCGAGATCGACCTTGGTCTTGACCAGGAAGTGCTCGGCCATCGCTCAGTTCCCCCCGCCGGCGCGGCGCAGCTCGACGCGTTCGGTTCCGCCCGTCTGCGGCTGCCGCAGGTCGCAGATGGCCCGGCCTGCCGCGTCGAGATTGCAGCTCGCCTGAGTCTTATAGATCCGCAAGCCGCTCTCGCAATTGAGATCGCCCGGCTTGTCGATCTCGAAATCGCCCGCCGCGTTGAAGGCGCCGGTCAGCGTCCCGCGGCAGGGTGTGCCGTCGGTCGCGCGCAGCTCCTCGGTGCCGGTGCCGTCGGCTTTCAGGCACACGTTCCACTGGTCGAAGGTCTTGCTGGTCCCGGTCTCTTCGTCGAGCACGTTGAATTGCGTCATCAGCCGCCAGCAACCCTGCATCGCGCCGAGATCCCGACGCGCGAAGGCATCGGCGTCGATCGCCGGCGGCACGGCGGCCGAGTCCGGTCCTGCCGCCGGATGCGCCACGCACTGCAGCTTGGCGAGCTCGCCCTCGAGCTGCGAGACCTTGGTCTCGAGCGCCCCTCGCGCCTCGGCCAGCGCCGCAAGCCGCTCCCGAGCCGGCCAGTCGGCGCTCGCGACGCAGAACGAAATCGGAGACCTGACGAACGGCACCGACAATCCGCAGGCGCCGAGGACCAGATACGCGGAGGCGGCAATGAGAGCAGCGAGCAACGTCGCCAGAACATATGGCAGAACCGTGGCGCGCATTTCCCCCACTTTCTGATCGTGTCGTCTGGTCCAGTGTAAAGCGCAATCCCAGGGGAACAATCAAACATCGTCAGCGCCAATGCTTCCTGCGTCCTTATGCCTGCCCCTTGCCCAACCGGATCGGAGATCCGCAACCCCGCGCCGCCCCCGCCGGCATCCCGCTCGCCCGCGCGCCGCCGCGCAAGGCGGCATCGCGAGCGCAAGTCCGCATCGAGCCATGCCCTGCAGGCTGACGGCGCGGCCGGGCCGCCGCGGCGAGCTATGGGTTCGAGCGCGACAGCAGCGGCAGCATCGGCTGGGTGGAGACGGCAACCCCCGGCGCCGGAGCGAGCTCCGCCTGTGTCGAGCCCTGTGACAGCGCCTCCCGCATGATCTGGTCGCGAACCTGGGCCTGTGCCGGCAGGAAGGTCGGCTGCGCACCGCTCTCGATCGCCGAGAGCGCCGCATCGTAGTAAGGCTGCGCCGCGGCGCTGTCCTTCGCAACGCCGAAGCCCTCCCGCAGATGGTGCGCGAGCACTTCGGCATAGCCATAATCGTTCTGCGACATGGCGACGATGGCGCCGGCCATGGCGTCCTGCGGATTGTTGAGCTGATACCCGACACCGAGGCAGATCTTGCCGTAATCGCGGATCAGGTCGGGATCCGTGACGCCGAGCCCGCTGACCGTGTTTCGGGCGGCCGCTGCCAGCGTGACCGGAGCCGAGCCCGGCAGTTGCGCCATCTCCGACTTCATCGCGTTCACCACCGGCCCGCAGATCTGGGCCTCCGCCGTCTCCGGGGTCAGCCCGTAGCTCGTCAGGAGCGTCTGGCTCTCGGTGATCGCATAGCCCCGCATGGCGCAGAACTGCTCGCTCATCGCCAGATCCGGGTCGGAGATGCGGCCCGGCATCGCCAGGCCGTTGGTTCGACCCATCAGGTCCACCAGCTCGCAGCGATCGGCCATCGAGCCGCTGTCGCCCGCAAGCCCCTTCCTCGGCAGGTTCGGAAGTCCCGGCTTGGGGGTGCTTGCTTCGACGATCGCGGGCGGCGCATCGCTGGGCTGAGGCGTCGGCGGCACCGGTGGCTGGGCCGCCTGCTGCTGGCTGCCATAGCCGGGATCGCCGCGGAACGCCTTGAGCAACCCCTTCGTCCCGTCGCTCTGCATCGCCGAGGCATAGGCGGCGCCGCCGCCGCTGTTGAAGCGGTCGTAGCCGCTCAGCAGCTCCTGCTTCTGATAGTCGGCGAGCTGACCGGTGGGCTGGTAGCCCATGTAGGCCTGGTAGTTGCTGATCCCGGTCCGGGTCGCCGGTCCGAACACGCCGTCCGGCGTGCCGACCGGAAATCCGAAGCCATTGAGCGCGGTCTGAACCTGGCGGTTCTCCTCGCGCTGCGCGATTTGCGCCGGCGTCGGCCCGCGCGGCGCCCTCGTCTGCTGCTGGCGCTGCCGCTGCGGCGTGGCGGCCTGGGGCTGGGCGGTATTGCAAATGACCCCGGTCGCGCACAGCACGCCCAGCGCTCCCAGCCCTCCGATCACGGCCTTTTCCGCGTTGCCCGCCTGCGCAGGCTGGACTGGTACCGACAACACCGCGGCAATCGCCGCCGTCAGGGCGAAATGTCTGTACACGTTTACCGACCCCATCAATTCCAGCCGCGTTATGGGCGTCAGCATATCGCATCTAGTGCAAATTGCACCCTGGAATCGCCGTGCGAGTTCGGGCCGTTAACCGGATAGTTCTCCTCGTGGATGAGCTCACGCGCCGGTTTCCGGCTGTCTTCGCTCGCCGCGGCCGGAAGTCGGCGAGCGTCGCTCTCAGTCCAGCGGCACCGTGTAGACGGTAGCCTTGCCCTCGAGGCAGATGTCGCCGCCCTGGTCGCGGACGGTGGTGTTCAGTTCGCAGATCGGCTTGTCCTGCCGCACCTTCGTGACCTCGACCCGACCGGTGATGACCTCGCCGACGCCGACGGCCTTGAGGAACTTCCAGTGCACCTCCAGAAACACGCTCCCCGGCCCCGGCAGATCCTCCGCCACGAGCGCGTTGAGGATGCCCGAGGTCACCCCTCCCTGCACGATCACCCTGCCGAAGACCGATTTCTCCGCCGCCAGCCGGTCGTAATGCAGCGGGTTCATGTCCCCCGTCATCCCCGAGAAGGCTTCGATGTCCTCCGGTCGGGTGCGTCGAGATCTCTCCGCCGCGTCTCCGACCACGGGACGTCCCTTCCGCACTCCGGCCCAGCCATCCACCGCACCGACCTCTGCCATGTCTCAGCTCCTTCCCCACCGTGCAGCCCCGACGTCAGGCCGCAAGGTTATCTTCCACCTGCTCCACATGCGCATGCTCCGCCTGCATCTCCCCGTGCAACTGCACGTGCAGCGACTTCAGCTCGTCAAGGCTCCATCCGTGCGAGGCGATCCTGTCGGTGATCCGGAACAGATTGCGCGACAACGCGTCACGGGTGCGCTGGTAGTCGGCCATGGCACCGCCGCCTCCGGTCAGGATCGCGCGCGCCAACGCGTCGGCGTCGCGCAGAGCGTCCGTGATCCCGTGCGCCGTGGCCGGGTCCTTGAAATACCCCGCGTCGCCGACAAGCGCCCAGCCCGGTCCGTGGCACTGCCGCAGGTACCCTTTCGTCCCGGCGAAACGCCGCAGCCTTTCGACCGGACCGTTGGCGATCGCCGCGCGTATCTCCTGGCCCTCCGCAGCGAAGGCGCTGGCGAGCGCGGACAGCGGATCGCCCCCCAGCACCGAGGCAAACCGCGATCGCTCGACTGCCGCAAACACGCAGCTGCACCCGTCGTTGGTCGGGATCACGCCGATGCTCAGGCCGGTGCGATAGATCCAGTGGTAGGCATCGTCCGGCGCCGTCTCGAAGTAGCCGTAGATCACGGCGGATGCGTTCGGCGACGTGGCAAGGCTGCGCGCCCCCGCCAGCTCCGAAACCGCGGATGTTCGCCCGTCCGCACCAACGACGATGTCGCAGCTGATCGTACGCGACCTCCCCGCGGCGTCGCGCGTCTCGATGCCGATCACCCGGCCGGCATCGTCGCGAACGAGTCCCTCGAGATGCGTCCGGTAGCGCAGTTCCGCGCCCGCCGCCGCCGCGGCCCTGGCCAGAACATCGTCCAGCAGCTTGCGCCGGGGCGCGTAAAGACCCTCGGCGGCGCCTCTGGGCTTGATCGCGACCGCGACTTCCTCCGGTCCATACTGGAAGACCGTGCGCCGGATGACCGGCGTGCCGGCCGCAGCGATTTCGGGCAGCACGCCCCACCGGTCGAGAAGCGTGATGCCGGTGCGCATGATCGCGTGCGTCGACAAGGTGTCCGTGCCGGGCCCGTCGCGGTCGATCACGAGAACCCGCGCGCCACCGCGTGCGAGGTTCAACGCCGTCGCGGCGCCGGCACATCTCGCACCGACCACCACGACATCGTAGTCGGGCCGCAAAACCGAAGACATCACCATGGCATGGACCTCTCGATCAGGCCGCGACGCGGGCGGAGAGGTTGCTGAGGATGTGACGCGCGATATCACGAGCGTCATCACCGACGCCGTCGAGCAACGTCGACTTCCGCCGCCGCAGGAACGGCAACCCCATGGCGTAGACGCCGGGCGCGCCGGTCACGACGCCGCCGTCGTGGACAAGCCGTCCCTTCCGGTCGAGCACCGGCAGTTGCAGCCAGGAATAGTCCGGCTTGTAGCCGGTCGCCCAGAGGACGGAGCTTATCTCGCCGCTCGCGAGATCCAGCTCGAGCCGGGGAGCCGCGGGCACCACGGTGGGAGCCGGCCGTTCGGGCGGCGCGAGCGCCGCCGTCGCCCCGTTCTGCGCGATCCATTCGTCCAGCGCCTGCAACAGCCGACCCATCTTCAGATCGGCCAGCGCGCAGTGGTTGGCGAGGCCGCCGGAGAACAGCGCATGCCCGTCGCGCAGCATCGACAACCGTCCGACGATCTCGACGCCCGCCTGCTGCAACGCATTGATGTCGATGTTCTCGCGACCCGCGATCAGCTGAAGCGAGGGGAGACGGCGCGCGCGCTCGAGGTCGTCAACCGAGCGGTAATCGAGGTCGAGCAGCCCCGCGGCATCCATCCAGAACTTGATGTCGCGGCCACGATACCGCCGCGGCGCCCGGATGTGCTCGCCGAGCGAGAGGGTCACCCGGCGGCCGGACGCCTGCAGCTCGCTGGCGAGCTGGACGCCCGTTGCCGAGCCGCCCACCACGAGAACGCCTCCTTCGGGAAGGTCCGACGGGCGCTTGTAGTCAAGCGCGGTGCAGCTGAAGACCGAGCTCGGAACCGCCGCCGCCAGCGCCGGCACCGAAGCCCGCGCACAGGCGCCGTTCGCGAGAACCAGCCGGTGGCACGACAACGGCCCCTGGTTCGTCTCGATGCGATAGCCGCCGGATGTCCGCGCGCACCGCGAGGACCTCCGTCCCGGCCCTGACCGGCATGGCATAGCGGGTCGCGTAGCCGGCCAGCCGCGCGACGACTTGCTGCGCGCTCATGAACCCGTCCGGGTCCGAGCCCTGGTAGGAGTTGCCCGGAAGACGGCTCTGCCAGTTCGGGGTCAGCAGGCGCAGCGAATCCCAGCGGTCACGCCGCCAGGAATTCGCCACCTCGCCACGTTCCAGGACGACGTGGTCGATGCCGTTTTCCGAGAGGACCCGGCTCATCGCGAGCCCGGCCTGGCCGGCGCCGACAATGACGGTCGTGTGCGATTCCACGACGCTCGCTCCTCTTTCGGGTCCCGGGCGCCGTCAGGCGACGGTCACGACCACGTTGCTGGGGTTGGACACGATGTCGAACACCGCCGACCGCTTCTGCGACTGGGCGACCACCGCCGCGATCTCGTCCTTGCTGGCATCGGCGTCGATGTCGAAGGAGACCCGGATCCCGCTGAAGCCGTTGCGCACGTCGCTGTCGATACCGAGGATGCCTGCCAGATCGATGTCGCCCTCGACGGTGGCGGCGACCCGGTGGAGCTGGATGCCGCGGTTCTGAGCCACGGATGCGACCCCCGCGGTGAGGCAGCTCGCCAGCGCCGACAGCAGGATCTCGACCGGGGTCGCCGCCTTGTTGCCGGCCGCGAACTGCTCGGGGTGGTCGGCATCGATGTGGAAGGTCGCGTTGCGCGCCTGCTCGTCGCCGAGGCCGAAGAAGCCCTCCACGGTCGAGCGGCTGCTGGACGCCTTCGACCCAGTCGCAGCGGGCGCGCCACTTGAACTGCCCCGCCGCCGGCGTCTCGGTGAGCGCGTCACGGGCGCCCAGCAGGGCTTCGACGTTGACGCCATTGTCGACGGATTTGACTTCGCTCTGAACGTTCAAGTTGATCTCCATTGCTTCGGCCTGAGAAGTGCCGGTGGTTCGGGCCGTGTTGCTCGCCACCGGGCCAATCCCGCACGGTTGCACAAGGGGTCCGGATCGTGCCCCCATCGTCCAGCTTGGCGCACCGACCATCGGCGCCACGGCGGGACAGGCTCGATCGCCTTCCAATCCCCGTATCCTCGGTTTGCCGCAGCGATGTTTCCGCCCGATCGCCGCACGGCGCGCGTGTTGTTTCATTTGTAGGGGGACGGCGCCCGGGGCTGCCTGGAGCCAGCTGGCGAGCGGGCGCTCAAAGCGGCGCCGGAGGAGACCGCAGGTCGCTGCGGTCGGAGCAGGGACCGGTCCCGCGAACCGGGCCATTCGAGCTAAGGCAGAGCCTCGAAGTCGCCGCGGCGGTAACCCTCGACCATCGCCCGCAGGCCCTCGGGGGCGAGGACCTCGACGGCGTCGCCCCACTGGTAGAGGTGCCATGCCATCTCGAGCCAGCCCGAGGCGCGGAAGCGGACGACGAGCGCGCCGTCCGGCTGGCCCTCGACCTGCTGACCGGGGTGGAAGACGAACTCGCGGGCCGTCGGCGCCGCTTCGGGGGTGAAACGCCAGACGACCTCGCCGTAGCGGCCCGCGTCCTGGTAGGAGCCGAAGGCGCGGGCCGCGTGCTCGGCGATGTCGAAGCCCGTCTCCCGGGTGAAGCTCGAGCCGAGCAGGCGCGCCTCGCGGATGCGGTCGACGCGGAAGTGCCGAAGCGCGGGGTCGCGGTCCTCGTCGCGGGCGACGAGGTAGCGGCGCATGCCGAGCAGCAGGCCGTGCGGGGCCACCCGGCGCTCGGAGGCGATCCCGTCGGCGCCGGCATAGGTGATCGCGAGGAGGAACGGGCCCTTCAGCGCCTCGGCGATGGTCTCGAGGACGCCGGGCTCGGCGCGCACCGCCGGACCGGGGCGGGCGGCGAAGCCCTGGGCCTCCATCACCGCCTCGGCGTCGGCCTCGACGCGGCGGGCGTGCGGGCCGGGCATCACGGCGAGGAGCCGGTCGCGGAGTGCCGTGAGCGCGGCGACGTCGGGCGAGGCGCCCTCGCGCTCGGCGCGGCGGATCGACATCTCGAGCGCGGCGAGCTCGTCGTCGCGGACGCCCTGCAAGCGCGCGAGGCCGGGATCGCGCAGCTTCCAGCGCCGGCGGCGGTCGGGGTCGGTGCGGATCTCGACGGCGGGAAAGGTGTCCTCCAGCGCCCGCGCCATCCGCTGCGCGGTGCGGTGGTCGGCGTCGAAGGCCTCGGCGATCTCGGCGAGCGAGACCCCCTGATGCCGCGCCGCCGCCATCTCCGCGAGGCGCATCAGGTCCCGGGCCTTGGCGAGCGACATGCGGCCGTTCCTTTACCTGCGCAACTTCAGATGGTTGCGGGTCCTTCTGCAGGCGACCTCTTAGCCATGATCGCGCGCAAGTTGAGTTCCCGCCGCATCTGAGCTATCCCACACAATGACAGGTTCTGTCACCTGATGCAGCCCATAAACGGGCGGCGGGCGACTCGCCCCGCGGGTGGGCCCCGGAAATGGGGGTGGGGCGCAGCAAGGGGAGGCGGGGAGATGCAGAGTAACGAGTATGGTGTCCTTCTCTCCGCCTCCGACCTGATGCGCTTTTCCGGCTGTGCCCACGCGACGACGCTCGACCTGGCGCGGATGAGGGGGACGGGGGCCGCGCCGGCCGGGGACAGCGAGGACGCGGAGCTGCTGCAGCGCCACGGCGACGCCCACGAGGCGCGCCACCTGGCGCGGCTCAGGGCCGCGGGCCGGGGCGTCGTCGAGATCGTGAAGGAGGGGGTGTCGCTCGAGCAGGCGGTGGCGGCGACGCGGGCGGCGCTGGAGCGCGGCGCGGACGTCGTGTTCCAGGGCGCTCTCGCCGGCGGCATGTGGGGCGGCTGGAGCGACTTTCTCGAACGGGTCGAGCGAGCTTCCGCGCTCGGGCCCTGGTCCTACGAGGTCGCCGACACCAAGCTCAAGCGCAAGCCGCATCCGAAGCACGTGCTGCAGCTCGCGCTCTACTCCGACCTCCTCGCCGAGGTGCAGGGCGTTGCGCCCGAGCACGCCCATGTCGAGCTCGGCGACGGGACGCGGGCGACGATCCGGCTCGCCGAGGTCGCGGCCTACGCCCGGCGGATGCGCGCCCGGCTGGAGCGGTTCGTCGCGGATCCCGCGCCGACGCGGCCGGTGCCCTGCGCCGACTGCCCGCTCTGCCGCTGGCGCGAGGCCTGCGCCGACCGGCTGCAGGCCGAGGACAGCCTCTTTCGCGTGGCGAACGTCACCCGCGGGCAGGTGGCGAAGCTCGAGGCGGCAGGGGTGACGACGATGGCGGCGCTGGCGGAGCGGACGAGCCCGTGCGCGGGATGGCCGAGGAGACGCAGGCGCGGCTGGTGACGCAGGCCGGGCTGCAGGTCCGGCGCGAGGACGGCGGCCCGGCGTTCGCGCTGCGGCCGCCGCTGCCGGGCAAGGGCTTCGACCTCTTGCCTGCCCCGGACCCGGGCGACCTCTTCTACGACATCGAGGGCGACCCGCACGTCGAGGGCGGGCTCGAGTACCTGCACGGGCTCTGGGCGCCGGACACGGGCTTCCGGGCGATCTGGGCGCACGACCGCGAGGCCGAGCGGGCGGCGCTCGAAGCGGTGCTCGACGCCTTCCGGTCGCGGATCGAGGCGCATCCGGGGGCGCGCATCTACCACTACGCGAGCTACGAGGTGACGGCGCTGCGGCGGCTGACGGCGCTGCACGGGGTCGGCGAGGCGTTCCTCGACCGGCTGCTCCGCGAGCGGCGCTTCGTCGATCTCTACGCGGTGGTGCGCGGCGGGGTGATCGCCTCGGAGGACGACTATTCGATCAAGTCGCTCGAGGTCTTCACCGGCGTCGAGCGCAAGGGCGAGGTCAAGACCGCCGGCGGCTCGGTCGTCGCCTACGAGCGCTGGCTCGAGACGCGGGACGACGGCGATCCTCGACGAGATCGAGGACTACAACCGGATCGACTGCGTCTCGACCGAGAAGCTGCGCGACTGGCTGGTCGCGATCCGCCCCGAAGGCCCCTGGCCGACGCCGGCGCCCGGGCGCGGCGGCGACGAGGCGGAGGAGGACGCCGAGGCGGCGGCGCTGCGGGCGGCGCTCGCGGCGTCGGACCTCGACCCGGAGCGGCAGCAGCTCCTCTTCGACCTCGGCCGGTTCCACCGCCGCGAGGCGAAGCCGGCCTGGTGGGCGATCTTCGACAGCCTCGGCAAGGAGACCGACGAGCTCATCGACGACCTCGACTGCCTCGGCGGGCTCGAGGCGGTCGGCCCGGCGCGGCCGGAGGGGCGGTCGATCGTGCGCGACTACCGCTACCCCGAGCAGGAGACCCGGCTGAAGCCGGGCCAGTCGCCGACCGCGCCGCTCGCCGACCCCTACGTTTCCCTGACGCTCGACGCGCTCGACCGGCGCGCGCGCACGGCGACGGTGAAGATCGGCGCCGGCAAGGGCATCGACCTGCCCGACCGGCTGTCGCTGCATCCGCCCGCGCCCATCGGCACGCGCCGGCTCGCGGCCGCGGTGCGCGACGTGATCGCCGACCAGTGCGGGCCGCGCCGCTACGGGGCGCTCGACGACCTCATCGCCCGCCGGCCGCCCGGCTCGACGGCGGGCCGGCGGCCGACATCCTCGGCGGCGCCGATCCGGTCGAAGGCACGGTGCGGGCGGTCCTGGCGATGCAGGACACCGTGCTGCCGATCCAGGGCCCGCCCGGCACCGGCAAGACCTGGACCGCGGCCCGCGCCATCCTCGCGCTGGTCGCGGCCGGCCGGCGGGTCGCCGTCGCCGCGACCAGCCACGAGGCGATCTCGAACCTGCTCCGCGCCTGCCTCGACGCGCTGCCGGACCCGGCGACCGGCCTCACGATCGAGAACCTCTCGCTCGCCCACAAGCTCGGCGCGGGCGACGCCCCGTACCCGCCGGAAAGCCCGATCCACGCCTCCGCCGCGACCGGCGACCGCGCCTGGGCGAGCGCCGACATCGTCGGCGGCACCGCCTTCCACTTCTGCAAGCCCGAATTCGACGGCGCCTTCGACACGCTCGTCGTCGACGAGGCCGGGCAGGTCGGTCTCGCCAACCTCCTCGCGATGGGGCGCTCCGCCCGCAACATCGTCCTCGTCGGCGACCCCCGGCAGCTGCCGCAGGTGGTGCAGGGCGCGCACCCCGGCGCCGCCGGCCGCTCCTGCCTCGACTGGCTGCTCGGCGACCACGCCACCGTCCCGCCCGACCGCGGCATCCTCCTGCCGGTGACCCGGCGGATGCACCCCGACCTCTGCCGCTTCGTCTCGGAGCGCTTCTACGAGGGCCGGCTCGCCAGCCACCCCGACTGCGCCCGCCAGCGCATCGCCGGCACGCCCTTCCCGGCGACCGGCGCCCACCTCGTGCCGGTGCCGCACGCCGGCAACGCCCAGGTCGCGCGCGAGGAGGTCGCCGCGATCCGCGCCGCCATCGCCGACCTCACCGCCGGCAGCTGGACCGACGCCGCCGGCACCACCCGGCCGCTGCGCGACAGCGACATCATCGTCGTCGCCCCCTACAACGCCCAGGTGAACGCGCTCCGCGCCGCGCTGCCCGAGCGGGTCCGCGTCGGCACCGTCGACAGGTTCCAGGGCCAGGAGGCGCCGGTCTGCCTCGTCTCGATGACCGCCTCCTCGATCGAGGAGGTGCCGCGCGGCATGGGCTTTCTCTTCTCGCCCGAGCGCATCAACGTCGCGCTCTCCCGCGCCCGCGGCCTCGCGCTCGTCTTCGCCGCGCCGCGCCTGCTCGACGCCCGCTGCGCCACGGTGGACGAGGTGCGCCTCGTCGACACCCTCTGCGCCCTGCCCGCTCGCATCCGCGCCCGCCGCCTTCGGAGACGCCGCATGATCCGCTTCCTGCACACCGCCGACCTGCACCTCGGCAAGCCGTTCGGCCGCTTCCCCGAGGACCTGCGCGGCCGCCTGCGCGAGGCCCGCCACGGCGCGATCGCCCGCCTCGCCGCCGCCGCCCGCGCCCACGGCGTCGCCGACATCCTGGTCGCCGGCGACAGCTTCGACAGCCAGACCCCCGCGCCCGCGACCGTCCGCCAGGCGCTGCAGGCGATGCACGCCGACCCCGGCCTCACGCTGGTGGCTCCTGCCCGGCAACCACGACAGCCTCGCCGCCGGCGACCTCTGGCAGCGCATCGCCCGCGACGCGCCGCCGAACGTCCGCCCGCTCCTCACCCCCGCGCCGGTCGAGATGGCGCCGGGCGCCTGGCTCCTGCCCGCGCCCTGCACCCGGCGCCGGCCGGGCCGCGACCTGACCGCCGGCATGACCGACGCCGCCACCCCCGCGGGCGCGCTCCGCATCGGCCTCGCCCACGGCGCGGTGCAGAGCTTCAGCGAGGACGGCAACCCCGCGCTGATCCCGCCCGACCGCGCCGGGACCGCCGGGCTCGCCTTTCTCGCGCTCGGCGACTGGCACGGCCAGCTCGCATCGGTGCGCGCACCTGGTACGCCGGCGCCCCCGAGGCCGACGGCTTCCGGCACGCGGCCGCGCCGGGCGCGCTTCTCGTCGAGCTCGGCGGCGCCGGAGCCGGCGGTGACGCCGCTGCCGACCGGCACCCTCGACTGGCGGCACGCCGAGCTCGACCTGCTGCCGGCGGACGATCCGGCCGCACGCCTCGCGCGCCTGCTGCCCCCGGCAGCTTGCCGCCGCGACACGCTGCTGCGGGTGACGGCCGGCGGCCGCACCGGCCTCGCCGGCGAGGCCGCGCTCGGCGCGGCGCTGGCGGCGGTCGAGCACGACTTCGCCTTCCTCGAGCTCCACCGCGCGGGTCTCGCCATCGACCACGCGCCGGCCGATCTCGACGCCTTCGGCGCCCCCGGCAGCGCGCTCCGCGCCGCCGCCGACGCGCTGCGCGCCGAGGCCGACGACCCCGTCCTCGCCGCCGACGCCCGCGCGGCGGCGCTCGCCGCCCTTTCCCGCCTCTACGCCTTCGCCGGAGACGCCGCATGAAGCTCCGCTCGATCACGCTCACCAACGTCCGCCGCTTCACCGGCCCCCCGGTCACGCTCGACGGCCTCGGGGACGGCCTCAACGTCGTCGCCGCCCCGAACGAGGCCGGCAAGTCGACCGTCTTCGAGGCGCTCGAGGCGCTCATCTTCGTCCCGCACCGCTCCAGCGCCGCCGAGGCGCGCAGCCTGCGCCCCTACGCCGGCGGCGCCCCCGAGGTCGCGGCCGAGGTCGAGCTCGCCTGCGGCCGCTTCCGCGTCGAGAAGCGCTGGCTGGCGCGGCCCTGCGCCCGCGTCACCGCGCTCCCTTCCGGCCGCGCTCGTCGCCCAGGACGACGAGGCCGAGGCCTGGATCGCCGAGCGGCTCCGCGCCGGCGGCACGCCGGAACTGCTCTGGGTGCGCCAGGGGACGCTCGCGCTCGAGCCCGAGGGCCGCACGCCGGCGGAGAAGACCGAGCAGGACCGCCTCGCCCGCATCCGCCGCGACCTGCTCTCCTCGGTCGCGCGCGAGCTCGACGCCGTGACCGGTGGCCGCCGGCTCGACGCCATCGCCGCGCGCTGCGCCGCCGAGCTCGGCAAGCTCGCCACCGCCACCGGCCGCCCGAAGAAGGACGGCCCCTGGGGCGCGGCGCTCGCCGAAGCCGAGGCACTGCGGCGCCGAGCGCGACCGCTTCGACGCCCTCGCGGCCACCTTCGCCGCCGACATCGCCGAGCGGAGCGAGGTCCGCGCCGCGCTGGCCGCCGCCGAGGATCCCGCCGCCGCCCGCGCCCTGCGTGCCGACGTCGAGGCCGCCGAGCGCGCCGCCGCGGCCGCGGGCGAGCACCGCAGCCGGCTCGACGCCGCGCTCGCCGCCGGCCGCGCCGCCGCGCTGGAGGAGGAGGCCGCCCGGGCGTCGCTCGTCGCCCACGACCGGACCTCGCGGGCTTGCGCCGAGGCCGAGGCCGACGCCGCGGCCGCCGCCGCGGCGGCCGACACCGCCGCCGCGACGCTCACCGAGGCGGAAGGCCGCGAGGCGGCCGCCGGCGCCGCGGCCGGCGCGGCGCGCGACGCGCACCGCGCCGCCGAAGCGGCGCTCGACCGCGCCGAGCGGGCGCGGCGCGCCAACGAGGCGGCGGCGCGGGTCGCGGCGCTGGCGGCCCGCCTCGACCAGGCGGAGGCGCTCGCGGCCGAGGCCGGGGCGGCGACGGCGGAGGCCGCGGCCATCCCCGCCTCGGACGCCGAGCTTCGGGCGGCGCGCGAGGCGGCCGCCCGGCTCGATCGCGCCCGCGCCGGCATGGAAGCGGGCGCGGTGACGCTGACGATGGACTACCTGCCCGGCGCCCTGGCGCGCGTCCTTCTCGACGGCCGCCCGCTCGAGCCCGGCGTTCCCTTCGCCTGCGCCGGCCGGGCGACCCTCGACCTGCCCGGCCTCGGCCGGCTGACCCTGGCGCCCGGCGGCGACGCCGCCCGCCTCGCCGCCGAGGCCGCCGAGGCGGAGGCGGCGCTCGCCGGCCTCCTCGAGCGCACCGGCGCCGCCGACCTCGCGGCGCTGGCAGCACGTGTCGAAATGCGCGCCGCCGCCGAGGCGCGGGCGGCTCAGGCGGCGGCCGTCCTCGCCAGCGTCGCCCCGGACGGCCTGCCGGCGCTGGCGGCAGAGCGCGACCGGCTGGCCGAAGCCGCGGCCGGCGCCGACCCGGCCGCGCCCGACCCCGCCACCGCCGGTGCGGCCGAAGCCGCGGCGCGCGGCGCGCTGCAAGCCGCGGAAACCGCACTCGCCGCCGCCCGCGAGGCCCGGCTCGCGGCCGGCTTCGCCGACGAGGCCGCCCGCGCCCGGCGCGCCGCCGCCGCAAGCCGCCTCGAAGCGGCGGCGGAGGAAGCGGCCGCGCTGCCCGACCGTGCCGGCCTCGAGGCGCGCCATGACGCCGCGCTCGCTGCGGTCGAGGCCGCCCGGCGGCAGGAGCAGGCGCTCCGCGCCGCGCTGCCCGACGTCGCGGCCGCCGAGGCCGGGCTGGCGAGGCGAGGACGGCGGAGCGCGCCGCCGAGACCGAGCGCCACCGGCTCGCCACCCGCGACGCCGAGATCGCCGCCCGCATCGCCGCCCGCGCCGACGATGCCGTCGAGGAGCGCCGTGACGAGGCCGCCGGCCGCTGCGAGGCCGCCGAGGCGCGCGCCGCCGGCTATGCCGCCGAGGCCGCGGCGCTGACCCGGCTGCGCGACGCGCTGGCCGCCGCCCGCGCGGCCGCCCGCGAGCGCTACCTCGCGCCGGTCGCCGCCGAGCTGGCGCCGCTCCTCGCGCGCGTCCTCGGCGACGCCGAGCTCCGCCTCGACCCGACCCGGCTGCTGCCCGAGAGCCTCGCCCGCCACGGTGTCGAAGAGGCGCTCGAGCGGCTGAGCGGCGGCACCCGCGAGCAGGTCGCGATCCTGACCCGCCTCGCCTTCGCCCGCCTCCTCGCCCGCACCGGGCGCGCCACCCCGGTCATCCTCGACGACGCGCTCGTCTACGCCGACGATGCCCGCTTCGCCGCGTCGCTCGCCGCCCTCGCCGAGGTCGCCGCCGACACGGGCGTGCAGGTTCTCTTTCTCACCTGCCGCGAACGCGCCTTCGCCGACCTCCCCGCCTGCCGCCCGCGGTTCGTGCCCGCCGAACCGGCGATGCTGACGGCCGACGAAGGGTATTGAGGCCAGGTTCCGCTCCACCCGAAGCTGTCCCTCGTCCGAGCGGCGGAAATGGCGGACGGCTCGGCGCCGGCGACCCTGCAAGGCGCCGAAGACGACGCTCGGGGCGAGATCAGCGAGGAGCCCGGGCGAGCCGCCAGCGCCCCCCCCTTCCCGCCCCCGCCGGCGGCAAGGTCGACCTCAAGGCGATCGACCCCTCGGCGACGAGCGATGCGGGTATTCGACGTCTGACATGACCCCGCCCCCCGGCTCCTCGCGTTAACGATCAGCCCGATTCCACCAATCGTATGGCCGCTTTCCAGCCGCCTTCCAGCCGCTTTCCGGTCACAACAAACGCCCGTAAACCATTGGCGAAGCTGGCGCCGGCGCGCGCCGCCCGATCGTCGCCCAGCCAGGCGCCCGCGCGCGCCGCCTAGCCCGTAGGCGTCGTCCCCATCTCGCGCCCTCAGAAGAAGGCCTGCAACCCGGTCTGGGCGCGGCCGAGGATCAGCGCGTGGACGTCATGGGTCCCCTCGTAGGTGTTGACCGCCTCGAGGTTCATCACGTGTCGGATCACCCCGTACTCGTCCGACACGCCGTTGCCACCGTGCATGTCGCGGGCCACCCGCGCGATCTCGAGCGCCTTGCCGCAATTGTTCCGCTTCATCAACGAGATAAGCTCCGCCGGCGCCCGTCCCTCGTCGAAGAGCCGCCCGAGCCGCAGCGCGCCTTGCAGCCCGAGCGAAATCTCGGTCTGCATGTCGGCGAGCTTCTTCTGGATAAGCTGGGTCTGCGCCAGCGGGCGGCCGAACTGCTTGCGTTCCAGCGTGTAGTTGCGCGCGGCGTGCCAGCAGAATTCGGCCGCCCCCATCGTACCCCATGCGATACCGTAGCGCGCCCGGTTGAGACAGCCGAACGGCCCGGCGAGGCCCTCGGCATGGGGCAGCAGGCCCTCCTCCGGCACCAGCACCTCGTCCATCTGGATCATGCCGGTGACCGAGGCGCGCAGCGAAAACTTGCCCTCGATCTTCGGCGCGGCGAGGCCCTTCGCGCCCTTCTCGAGCACGAAGCCCTTGATTTTGCTGCCATGAGCGTCGGACTTCGCCCAGACCACGAAGACGTCGGCGATCGGCGAATTGGTGATCCAGGTCTTGGCGCCCGAAAGCGCATAGCCGCCGTCGACCTTCTTCGCGCGCGTGATCATCGCCCCCGGATCCGAGCCGTGGTCGGGCTCGGTCAGGCCGAAGCATCCGACCCACTCGCCGCTGGCGAGCTTCGGCAGGTACTTCGCCCGCTGCTCGTCGGTGCCGTAGGCGAAGATCGGGTGCATGACGAGCGACGACTGCACGCTCATCGCCGAGCGGTAGCCGCTGTCGACCCGCTCCACCTCGCGCGCGATCAGCCCATAAGCGACGTAGGACGCGCCGGCGCCGCCGAAGTCTTCCGGTATGGTCGACCCGAGCAAGCCGAGCGCGCCCATCTCGGTCATGATCGCCCGGTCGAAGCTCTCGGTGCGGTTCGCTGCCAGCACGCGGGGCGACAGGCTGCCCTGCGCATAGTCACGCGCGGCGTCGCGAACCATCCGCTCCTCGGCGGTCAGTTGTTCTTCCAGAAGGAACGGGTCTTCCCAGGTGAATGCCGGAAGCCGGGCGCGGGCTTGTTCGGGGGTCATCGCAGTCCTCCTGGCTCTGGGTCCACCGGGCGTCGCTCACCGCCTCGACTATCAGCCATAGAGCCGCGCCTATCAGTTCGACGCCGACGCCGCGACCATCATCGTCGAGTGCTCCGAGCAAACCTGGGACCGGTTCGGCTTCGGCGAGATGACCGAGGAAGACTCCATCGCCACTGACCTGAGACCCTTTGCGCATGCGCGGGAAGGTAGAGTCCTGGGTTGATTTGAGGTGAGACCGTTCTCTGGATCGCCCGATGTTCGAGTTTCCGGGCTTCGTCACGACGGCTGGCCGGTTGCGCCGTCGGGGTTCATGAGGGCAATCGGGGGCTTGTACCCGATCGCGCCGTGGGGTCGGTCCTCGTTGTAGTACCTGCGCCAAGCCTCCAACTTTTCGCGGGCATCGGCAAGGGTCAGGAACCAATGGGTGTTCAGGCACTCGCTGCGGAAGCGGCCGTTGAACGCCTCGATGAAGGCATTATCGGGCATGATGCGCGCGGTGCTCCGTGTCCGAGGTTGGCTCTGGATGATACCGTGAGCTGATCCGGGCCTTGGGGCACCGGGAGCACGCAAGTGCGGGCAGGCCGTCCGACAGACATGAGCTGCGAGCTCGAGGTCGTTATGTGGCCGCCCCTGCGACCAGCCCGGCTGCGCTGCGAGCGCGGATCCGTAATTGTCGTGTCGCCCGCAGGCTCCCTCGATCTTGACCAGGAGAGGAGGAGGAGGTGCGGATCATCGGCATGGATATCCATCGGGTCGCGGCGGAAGTCGTCGCGCTTTGCGATGGGGAGCTTAGGCGGCTGGGACGGGTTCCGATGCTTCGGGATCGCCTCGAGGGGTTCGCCAGGAATGAGCTGACCCACGATGACCACGTGGTGATCGAGGCGACTGGGAACGCAGCCAGCGTCGCCGAGCTCCTGGCTCCCTTCGTCGACAGGGTAGTGATCGCCAATCCAAAGCAGGTGCGGATGATCGCACATGCGAAGATCAAGACCGACGCCATTGATGCAGCGGTGCTGGCGAAGCTCTATGCCACGGGCTTCCTGCCCGAGGTCTGGATGCCTGATCAGCAAACTCTGGCCGCACGCCGGCAGGTTGCGCGACGAACGCAATTGGTTCGGCAGCGCGTGCGTCTCAAGAACTTGATCCAGTCGATCCTGCACACGCACCTCGTCCCACCATGCCCGCACGGCAACCTCGTCGGCATCAGCGGACGCAAATGGCTAGCGAAGCAGGTCCTGCCGAGAGACGAGCGTGATGCCGTCGAGCGACATCTGGCCCAGATCGATCTGGTCGAAGGCTCCCTGAAAGGGATCGAGGCCGAGATCGCCAAGGGAGCCATGTCAGACCCGGTGATCCGCCGGCTGATGACCCTGCCTGGCATCGACATGACCGTGGCCTCCGGCGTTGCAGCCGCGATCGGAGACGTCCGGCGCTTTCCAGATCCGCGCAAACTCGTCAGTTACCTCGGGCTGAATCCGAGCGTCCACCAGTCGGGCGAGGGACCGGCCCAACACGGCCGGATCACTAAGCAAGGCCGAGGCCAGGCCCGCGGAATGCTGGTGGAGGCGGCATGGGCGGCCGCGCGATCTCCCGGTCCGTTCCGCGCGTTCTACCAGCGGATCGCGGCCCGCCGTGGCAAGCATATCGCTGCCGTCGCCATCGCGCGGAAGCTGGCCATGGTCATCTGGCACATGCTTACCAAGGAAACGGACTACATCTGGGCGCGGCCCGCCTTGCTCGCCCGCAAGTTCAGGGCCGTCGAACTGCGAGCCGGCCTGCCGACGGAACACAGCAAACGCGGCGCCGCCTATGACTACAACATTCTGGAGAAGAGGACTGCCGAGCGCGAGAGAACCGAGCAAGCGGAGAAGGACTACGCTCGCTTCACGTCGCGATGGCGAACCCGTCCGACGCACCGACGAGCTCGGCAAGCGGAGGCATCCGGAATGTCATAAGGGGCTTTTCTATTACATCCGTATCGGTCGGTTTGCCTGGCCGAGAGAAGTCCAGGACCACGCCGTGCAGATAGGCCCAGAGGTCGAGATCGCGGGAGATGAACTCGCTGCCCTGGTCGACCCGGATCGTCCGCGGGAAGCCGACTTCGGTGCAGACCCGATCGAGGGTCGCCACCACATCCTCGCCGCGGTAGCTGAACCGGGCGTCGAGAACCGGCGAGAACCGCGAGAAGGTGTCGACGACGGTCAGCACCCGGAGCTTCCGGCCGGTGGCGAGCTGGTCGTGAACGAAGTCCATCGCCCAGGTCTCGTTGGCTGCGACGGCGACGCTGCGGTCTTCGCGCAGCTTCGCCTTCACCCGGCGCTTCGGTGTCTTGTTGCGCAGCTGCAGCCCCAACTCCCTGTATATTCTCCGGGTTTTCTTCTGGTTGATCATCCAGCCCTCCCGCCGCAGCATGACGTGCACCCGCCGATAGCCGTAGCGCACCCGCGTCTCGCAGATATCGCTTATTCGGTGTTCGAGGCCGGCCTGCCCGGCGCGACGAGAGCGGTAGTGGTAGGTCGACGTGTCCACCAGGAACACCCGGCACGCCCGCCGGATCGACACGCCCCATGCACCGCAGACCTCGTCCACAAGCTTCCGCTTCCGGGCAGGCCTCAAAGCTTTCGGCGGACCACCTCCTGGAGCATCTCCTTGTCCAGCGTCAGGTCGGCGACGATCCGCTTCAGCTTGGCGTTCTCGTCCTCGAGCTGCTTCAGCCGACGCACTCGGTCGGCAGCAGGCCGTCGTACTTCTTCTTCCAGTTGAAGTAGGTCGCCTGGCTGATCCCGACCTTCCGGCAGATCTCCGCAACCGCCACGCCGTCAGCGCCCTGCTTCAGCACGAACGCCTTTTGTGCCTCCGAAAATCTCGATGCCTTCATCCTTCTCCGCTCCTCCCGGCCAAGGGATCAAATCCGCGGAAACTCTAACTCGAAGCGATCCAGTTTTCGGGGCTCACATCACGACCAAAGAGGCCGGCCTGGCGGCAGGCTTTACACAAGTGATCCTTCTGCAAGAGCCAATTGCGGCCAGCTTAGCCTACGCGAATAAGGAAAGAGGTGCCGAGCTCCGGAATAGTCAGTGGATGGTCTACGATCTGGGAGGCGGCACCTTCGACGTGGCCCTGGTTCGCATCGTCGAGGGTGAACTTACCGTCGTCGATCACGAAGGTGACAACTATCTCGGCGGTTCGGACTTCGACGCCATGCTAGTGGAAAGCGTTGTCGTGCCGGAGATTACCCGACGCGGCCGGTTCACGGATTTGCTCGGGCAGATGAAGAGCGAGAATGGAAGGTACAACAAGCTCTGGTACGCTTGCTCCATGCAGCCGAGGCGGCCAAGATCGAGCTCTCGTCTAAGACCTCGGCCGAGATAGACCTCAGCATGGTCAACCTTGAAGACGAGGAAGGCAATGCAGTCAGACTCCCTCCTGACTATCACTCGCTCCGAGTTCGAGGAGTGATCAAAGCGCATGTGGATAGCACCGCCAAGATGATGAATACTATCCTCACTCGGAATTCTCTGAGGCCGGATGACCTCAAATTTATCCTGATGGTAGGCGGCGGAACCTACATTCAATTCGTGCGTCGGCGCATGGAGGAATTGATGGGCATCACGGTGAATACTTCGATCGACCCCACAAACGCAATCGCCGTGGGCGCGGCTTATTTTGCCGGGACGAAAGAACTCAAGACCGGGGGGAGCTGGCTAAGTCGGCCAAAGGAGGCCCGCCAGCTCAAGATCCGCGTGGTCTACAACAGGAATTCACAGGAGACTGATGAGACGTTTGCCGCAAAATTAGAGGGCGACATAACGGGCCTCTTTTACCGCATCCACAGCGAGGATGGTGCCTTCGACAGCGGATTGAAGGCGCTTGCATCTAGGATTACGGAGGACTTGCCGCTCCGTGAGGCCGCATTTAACCTCTTCCAGTTTCGCGTCTTCGATGGCGGAAACAACCCGATTGACATCGGCTTCGACTCTATCCAGATCGCACAGGGCAAGTACAGCGTTGCGGGCCAGATGCTTGCCCGAAGACATCTGCTTAGTCACAGATGATATAGCGAACAAGGACACCCGGCTGAAGAAGATCTTCGCCAGGAGCGGTGTGCTTCCCGCGACTACGAAGAGCTCTGTTGAGGTGGCGAAGACTGTCGTGAAGGGGTCGGATGATGAAATTCGCATCATGGTCGTTGAGGGTCCGGCATAAAAGCACTCTTCTACTAACAAGCCGATCGGTATTATCCTTAGTCACGGGCAAGCAGATTAACCGCGACCTGATCAAGGGCACTGAAATCGACCTGACTTTCGAGATTTCCGAATCCGCGACCTCACCGTTTCGGCCTACCTCAACGGTACCGGGCAGGAGTTCTCGCAGGTTTTCAAGGGGACTGCGCGCCAAGTGGAGCCGCGCCTTCTAGCGACCGAGGTACTCCAACTCGAAACGCGCATCCAGAACGAGGTGGACGAAGCCGTTGAACACGGAAACCACGACGCCGCGGAAAAGCTGGAGCGCCTTTGGTTCAGGTGCAGGGGCTGATCGGCGAGTGCGGGAGCCCTTTGTGCCGACGACGTCACGGATGATCGTTTAAGTTGGGGGACAAGAAGCGTCTCGTCGCCCAAGAGATTTCGAACTGACGGCTTCCAAGCGGCTCGACACGGCCAAAGCTAGTGGATCAACTCCAACATTTGGAACCCTCGGTTTCGCGCGGCGATGATGGCGTCTGGGTCGGCGCGCCAGACGAAGGGCTTGGGGCTCTGGTTGTGCTCAGCGAGGAAGCGTTTGATGGCGGCCTGCAGGTCGACGATGGAGCAGAAGACGCCGTGCTTCAGGCGGCGCCGGGTGAGCTTGGCGAAGAAGCCCTCGACGGCGTTCAACCAGGAACTGGATGTTGGCGTGAAGTGGAAGGTCCAGCGCGGATGGCGGGCAAGCCATTCCCGGACCTTGCCGTGCTTGTGGGCGGCGTAGTTGTCCAGGATGACATGGACGACCTTTCCGGGCGGGATGTCGCGCTCAATCGCGTTGAGGAAGCGGATGAACTCCTGATGCCGATGGCGCTGCATGTTTTGGCCGGTGACCGTGCCGTCCAGCACGTTGAGCGCGGCGAACAGCGTGGTCGTGCCGTGGCGCTTATAGTCGTGGGTCATGGTGGCGCCGCGTCCTTTCTTCAGCGGCAGGCCGGGCTGGGTGCGGTCAAGCGCCTGAATCTGCGACTTTTCATCGATGCTCAGCACCACGGCGTGGGCGGGCGGCGCTACATAGAGGCCGACGACGTCGTGGAGTTTCTCGGCGAAGGCCGGGTCGTTGGAGAGCTTGAACGCACGCCAGCGATGCGGCGCGAGACCATGGGTCTTCCAAATCTTCTGCACGGTCGAGACCGCCAGCCCGACCGCCTCGGCCATCGCCCGCGCCGTCCAATGAGTAGCCTCATGGGGCGGCGGCTTCAGCGTCATCGCCACGATGGCGGCTGCCCGATCGTCGGCCACCGGCGCCCTGCCGGGCGGCCGGGTCTTGTCGTGAAGCAGGCTGGCGACGCCTTCCGCCATGAACCGCGCCTGCCAGCGCCAGACCGTGGTCTTCGACGTGCCCGTCGCCGCCATGACGGCGTTCGTACCGAGGCCGTCGGCGCTGAGCATTACGATCCTGGCGCGCCAGACATGTTTCTGGGGCGTGTTCCGATCGGAGACGAGGGCTTCGAGCCGCTGGCGGTCAGCCTCGCCAAGAGTGATGGATATTCCTGTGCGCATAACCCAGACTGCCACACGCAGATGGTCAAATGGAATCCCCAACGGGACTCATCCGTCTCGGTCTATCCACTAGTTACGATGAAGGCAAGCAGGCGGTCGCGTTGCTCGTGCAAGAAAGCGGGAACGACCGCGAGAAGCATCAGTTTCGAGAGCTGTTAGCGCGCGAGCAGACGTTTATCCATACCACCAGCCCCGAGCGCGTCGAGACCGCTGTGCAGGAGCTTGAACAAATCCGTTTCCAGATACATATGCGCTTACCCGACTTCCAGGCAGGGATATTCGAGCACCTCATGGAGCATCGCGTGTCGATGAACAATCAACTGCAGGCCAAGCAACTCTTCGAGGTCGGGAAGGTCCACATCGCAAATGGAGCGTGGGACGAGCTAAAGCTGGTGAATAGCCGATTGTGGCAGCTTCTGCCAGATGACGAGCGGGAAGCGGAGGAGCTGCGCCTTTATACGGGGATTGTCTGATGGAGCTCAGTACGCAACTGCGTGAGCTGAACTGTTCCCGCCGTGCCGCCGGGTTGCTGAGGCGCGTTGGGGCGCTTGGTAATCGGAGCTTCGGGGCGCTTATGCCTGCCAAGGCACATTGTTGGGTAGGCGGCCCTGGAGTTCGACTTATGAGGGGCGCGGCGGTTGCTGGCTGTTACACCGCGTGTAAGAATGAGGGTGCCTTCTGGCCTCGTGCTGGCCTACACGATCAACGCGATTTTGGGGCTTAAGTCCGTTTTGCAGAGTCCCAATCCCGAGGGGAATAAAAGACTATACCGGGGTGCTCAATTCCCTTGCGCAGCAAGAAATGGCTTGCTGGGCGGGGGCGGTGTTTTGGGCGACAGCCATAAGCCTTGTGCTGAGCGCTCTGGCTCTAATCGCCCTCTATGCGAGACGAAGCGATGCCGCACCATCGCGTCGAAGACGGCGGCGTTCTCCGCCAGCATCTCCTCTGTGAGCGTCACCCGGCCGCCTCGAGTGCCGGGAGCGCCGCCTCTATCAAGGCTCGGACCCGGGCGGGCTCGACCGGATTCCACCAGACGCCGTCCACCTTCAGCGACGAGGCGACGATCGCGCCGTCGGTCCGGCCGAGGATCGCCGCCACGTTGGCCGGCGTGACGCCCGAGCCCACCAGGAGCGGCAGATGGGACGCCGCGGCGATCTGGTCGATTTCCTCCATCGTCGCCGAATCCCCGGTACGCTGGCCGGTGGCGATCACGGCGTCCGCATCGAAGAACGCGAGATCACGGGTCAGCTCGGCGATCGTCCGGTCGGCGGTGATCGCGTGCGAGCCGTGCTTGACGTGGCTGTCGGCGAAGACCTTAACGCCATCGGCGCGCAACGCGGCGCGATAGCGCAACGCCTCTGCGGCCTCTCCCTCGATGATCCCCTCGTTTGCCACATAGGCGTTCGCCCACTGGTTCACCCGGATGAAGCGCGCACCCGACGCGGCGGCGACCGCTAAGGCCGGGATCGCGGCATTGGCCAGCACGTTGATGCCGATAGGAGCGTCGAACCGTTGCGCCAGCCGGTCGGCAACCACCGCGAGGCAGGCAGAGGTCTCGGGCCCCATCCGTCCGGGCTTGCGAAACGGGATGTCGCCGTGGTTCTCGACGATCAACCCGTGGATGCCGCCGCTCAGCAAAGCTTCGGCGTCATGGAAGCAGGCGTCGAGGATCGCTGGCATTCCGCCACCCTTGTAGCGCGGCGCCCCGGGCAGTGGCGGAACATGGATCATGCCGATCAGCGCCTTGCCGCGTCCGAAGATCTCGCCTACCGCATTGGCGGCATTGTCGGAAATCAGCGGCATCGAGGGGGCTCCTGGATCATCATGCGGGTCCATGTCATCGGCAACGCGGCCTTCGACGATATCCTGGCGGTGGCGGAATGGCCGACGCCCGGCGCCTCGATCCACGGGCGGCCGGTGGCCTCAGGCCCCGGCGGCAAGGGGGCGAACCAAGCGGTGATGCTGGCCCGCGCCGGGGTCGCGACGCAGCTGGTCGCTGGACTCGGCGAGGATTCTCGGGGCACGGCGATCCGAGCCGCCCTGGCCGCCGAGCCGCTGACGCTCGGCCTGTTGGCAATGCCGGAGCATGCTACCGACTTCTCGATGGTGCTGAGCGGACCCGACGCCGAGAACGCCATCGTTACCACCACCGATTGCGCCGGGGCGCTGACGCCCGCGATGGCCCACGCCGCGCTGGCCGACGCCGAGACGGGCGACTTGCTGCTGGTACAGGGCAATCTGACCGAGGCCACCACCCGTGCCGCGCTCGAGACGGCCGCGGATCGCGGTCTGCGGAGGGTGATGAACCCCTCGCCGCTCCGGCCGTGGCAGGCGGCACTCCTGCCACTCTGCGATTGTGTCTTCGCCAATACCGGCGAGGCACTGGCCCTGACCGGCCGCACCGGCGCCGAAGCCGCCAACGCGCTGCACGCCGCCGGCGTCACCGACGTGGTGCTGACCCTCGGCTCGGCCGGCGCGATGCTCACCGGGAGGTGTGGAATAGTGCAGGTCGCGGCCGCGCCCGCCCTGGTGCGCGACACCACCGGTGCCGGCGACGCCTTCCTCGGCGCAACGCTCGCGTCGTCGCTCCTCCGTGGCACGGGACTCGACGCGATGGCGCTGGCGGCCGGGGCGCGGGCGGCGGCGCTGGCCGTGGCGCGACCTGGGGCCTTCGCCGCCCTGCCGAGCATCGCCGAGATCGCCGCCATCCTCGCCTGATCGCTCACCCAGGAGTCAGCCAGCCGAACAGGTTCCGCCACAGCCGCCGATACCCCTGCCACGCGCAGAACTCCGGCGACAGCCAGTGCGGCCCGATATCCGAGGTCCAGACCGCCGTCCGGCCCTTGCCGTATTGCCCAACCGCCAGCAGCGGATGCCCGCCCTGATCCTCCGGCAGCCGCGCGAGCAGCGTCGCATCCTTCCGCAACTCGACCTCGTTGACCCCGAGCAGCGGCGGCCACTGCCCCTCCAGCCCGGCGAGGATCGGATGCTCGGGGACGATCACCTCGGCGGTCGTGCCCTCCGGCATCTCCACCCGGTCGTCCCACGGCAGGCAGGTGACCGGCAGCGCTTCCTCGACCGCCGTGCGCCGCCAGCGCGCCTTGCCGTCGATGCCCTGGAACGAGAGATAGCCCCCCGCCATCAGCAGCCCGCCTCCCGCCTCGACATAGGCGCGGATCAGCTTCAGCCGGTTCGGCACGATCTTGGATTGCAGCCAGACCGCCGGCGGCAGCAGCAGGGTATTGGCGCCGATATCCGACAGGATGATAGCGTCATACCCGCTCAGGCCCGCCATCTCGAACGGAAACCCCTCCGCCGCGTCGTGCGCCGGCATGTAGGTGACCGCGAAGCCCTCCGCCTCCAGCGCCGCGACGAAGGGTTCGGCGCCGAGATGAAAGGTCACGCTGCCGAACTGGTCGAAACCCTTGTAGTGCGTGGCGGCGCTCACCCAGCTTTCGCCGACGAGCAGCAGTTTCTTGGTCATCGGATCGATCCTTCAGCCAGTCGTCGCGTCGAAGACGGCGCGCGGGTTCGTAGATCATCAGGCGGGTCAGCATTGCCTCGTCGACGCCGTGCCGCCGCAGGCGCGGCAGGAAATGCCGGGTGACGAAGGCATAGCCGTTCCCGCCATAGCGCGTCAGCATCATCTTGACGAACACGTCGTGCGACAGCAGGACCCGGTCGGCAAGGCCCGCGTCGATCAGCCGGACGATGGCGCGCGCCACCTCGTCGTCGCTCGGACATTGCACCTGCTGATCGGCATAGAAGAAGTCCATGCCGATCATGTCGAATTCGAGAAACGCCCCGCGCGCGCCGAGCCCGGTCAGATAGTCCATGTCGCCATGCGCCGGGTTCAGGTGGCAGAGCACCGTCTGCCGCGCATCCCCGCCATTCTCCTCCACGAGGTCGAGAACCTCGTGCGCGAGGCGGAACCAGCCCGGCAGATGCACCATCAGCGGCAGGCCGGTCGCCTTCTGCGCCCGCGCCGCCCCGGCAGCGACTTGCGCTCGTCCGGCGTGAAATCCGAGGACACGCCGATCTCGCCGATCAGTCCGATCCGCACGCCGGTGCCGCCGACGCCGGCATGCGCCTCCGCCTCGATCTCGTCGGCGATCTGGTCGGCCGACAGCCGCGCCACTTCGGGCGGATGCGAGGATTGCAGGTAGTAGCCCGCGCCCATGACGATGTTGAGCCCGGTCGCCCGCGCGATCCGCACCAGCGCCTCCGGGTCACGGCCGATGCCCCGGCAGGTCGGATCGACGACGGTCCGGCCCCCGGCGGCGACGAACTGCCCGAGCTCCTCCACCGCCAGCGGCTCGTCGTCGAGCGCGATGTTGTGCAGGTTGACGAACGGGTCCTGCCGCAGCTCGGAGAGGATCTCGATCCGCACCGGGCTGTCGGCCAGATAGCGCCGCTCCGGTTCCTTCGGCTCGTTCCACCAGCAACGGCAATCGTTCAGGATATGCTCGTGCATCAGCGTCTGGCCCATGTCGGCGCTGGGGATCGGCCCCAGCACCGTCATCACCTTGCCCGATCCGATATGGGTTTCCGCGAGGGTCATTTGCCTTTTCCTCCCAGCCGGAAGCGGGCGTTGAAGATGCGTGTATTGAGCCAGATGGCGATCAGGATGATCGCCCCGGTGACGATCTGGGTGAAGAACGGCGAGATGTGCATCAGGATCAGCCCGTTGCCGATCACCGCGATGGTCAGCGTGCCGAGCACCGTCCCGAGGATCGAGCCGCGCCCGCCGGTCAGCGACGTGCCGCCCAGCACCACCGCCGCGATCACCTGCAGCTCGAACCCCACCGCCGCGTTGGACGAGCCCGACCCGAGCCGCGCGGCGATCAGGAGGCCGGCCACCGCGCAGGCGATCCCCGAGATCACATAGACCGAGGCGAGGATCGTCTGCGACGGCATGCCCACCCGCCGCGCCGCCTCCAGGTTGGAGCCGACCGCGACGATGCGCCGGCCGAACAGCGTCGAGCGCAACACGACGAAGCCCCAGACGGCCGCCAGCACCGCGATCAGCGCCGGCACCGGCACCCCGAAGAGATCGCCACGCCCGAGCCAGAAGAAGGCCGGCGAATCGTTGATCGGGATCGAATAGCCCTGCGTCATCCAGAGCGCGAAGCCGCGCAGGATCGATAGCCCCGCCAGGGTGACGATGAACGGCTCCATCTTCTCGTAGGCGATGAACCAGCCCTGCGCCAGGCCGATCGCCGCGCCCAGCGCCAGCATCAGCGCGACCGCCGCAAAGGACGGCACACCGGCCGCCATGATGATCGCCGCCACCGCATTGATCAGCGCCACCTGCGAGCCGACCGACAGGTCGATGCCGCCGGTGATGATCACCAGCGTCATCGCCACCGCGACGACCAGCACCGGCGCCGCCTGGCGCAGCACGTTCAGGATATTGCCGGTGGTCAGGAAAGTGTCGGTGCCGATGGTGAAGAACAGCAGGCACGCGATGAAGAACGCGGCGATCGACAGCAGTTGCGCATTCTCCGCCAGCAGATCGCTCAGCACGGACCCGCTGGCCCGCTCGGTGTAGCCGCTCATGCGTGCCCCTTCTCGCCGACGATCAGCTGCACCAGATCCTGCAGGTCGGTCTCGCCGATCCGCCGTTCGGCGACCTTGGTGCCCTCGTACATCACCGCGATCCGGTCGCAGACCCGGAAGAGATCCTGCAGACGATGGGTGATCAGCACCACCGACACGCCGCGCGCCTTCAGCCGGTTGATCAGCGCCAGCACCGCCTCGACCTCGGCCACCGCCAGCGCCGAGGTCGGCTCGTCCATGATCAGCACCTTGGGCTCGAAGGCGGCAGCGCGGGCGATGGCGATCGCCTGCCGCTGGCCGCCCGACAGTTTCTCCACCTTGGCGGTCAGCCGGGGGATACGGATCTCCAGCCGGTCGAGCATCTCCCGCGCGCCGGCCAGCATCGCCGGCTTGTCGAGGAACGGGCCGCGGGTCAGCTCGCGCCCGAGATAGAGGTTGCCGACCACGTCGACATGGTCGCAGAGGCTCAGATCCTGGAACACCATCTCGATGCGCAGCGCCCGCGCCTCGGCCGGGCTGGCGAAACTGACCGCCTCGCCGTCGATGATGATCGTCCCGCCGTCCGGAATGTAGGTCCCCGAGATGACCTTGGTCAGCGTCGATTTGCCGGCGGCGTTGTCGCCGACCAGCCCGAGGCACTCGCCGCCGAAAAGGTCGAGATCGACGCCGCGCAGCGCCTCGTGCGACCCGAAGGTCTTGACGATGCCGCGCAGCGACACCCTCGGCACCGGGGGCGAATCCCCCCGGGCCAAGGCAATCCCGTCGCTCACTTGAAGAGAGAGCGGAACGGCTCGACATTCTCCTTGGTGACGATGGTCACCGGCACCGGCAGGATTTTCTCGACCGTGCCGCCGCCGCTGATCGTGTCGAGCGCCTTCACCGCCTGGGCGCCCATGCCGGCCGGATCCTGCTGGATGACCGCGATGACATAATCCTTGTCGATGCCGGCGATCGCCTGTTCGGTCAGATCCCAGCCGAAGATCTTCACCTGGCCTTGCTTGCCCTGGCTCTCCACGGCGGCGATCGCCCCCATCAGCGCCGGCTCGCCGGTCGCATAGATCGCCGTCATGTCCGGGTTGCCGGTCATCAGGTTCTCGGCCGCCGCCATCGCGGTATCCTGCACGTTCTGTCCGTCGACGGTGCCGACGAAGCTGACGCCTGGCGCCGCCTTCGCCACATCCTCGAAGCCCTTCAGCCGCACGTTCTGGATGAAGGAATTGAGCGCGCCGACCACGCCGACCTTGGCCGTGCCGCCATGCGCGGCGACATAGTCGGCGAAATACTTGCCGAGATCGGCGCCGGCCTTCTCGTTGTCGACGCCGATTTGCGCCTTGTGCGGTCCCTCAGGCAGAATCGCGTCGATCGCGACCACCGGAATGCCGGCGTCTGCCGCTTCCTTCACCGCCGGCATGATGCCGTTCACGTCGATGGCGACGGCGATGATCCCGTCGACCTTTTCCTGGATATAGGTCTCGATCGCGCTGTTCTGCGCAGCGGCGTCGTTGTTGGCGTTGAAGATCTCCAGCTTGTCGCCGGCCTCCTCGGCGGCCTTCGTGGCGCCCTTGTTCATGTCGTTGAAGAACAGCGCCTGCTGGTTGATCTGGATCAGCGCGTAGGTCTTGCCATCGGCCAGCGCCGGACCTGAAGCCAGCGCCGCGGCGAGAAGCGCCCCACCGAGCGCGGTGGGAAAAAGCCTGCGACGGTTCAGAATGCACGGGGTCATGTCTTTAGTTCCTTCCTGTAAAGTAGAGGTCAAGCATCGGCCTTGCAACATGGGCAGGCGGGGCGACGGAGCCGCGAACGACAAGGTCGACAGGCGACAACTGCTCGGCGAAACCGTCGGCCGACCGCCGATCCGTGTCGGCCAACAACGCCTCCCGCCTTGCTCGTCGCGGCGGCCCCCGCTTCGGGAGCCGCCACCTGGTCGCGTCAGAACTTGAACTCAGAGAGATTAGCGGGGGTAACGATCTTGGCCGGGCCGAGGACGATTTCGCCGCTCGGACCGACCGTGTAGTCGCCGAGCCGCCCAGCCGTGAAGGTCTCGCCCTCGTTGCCCTCGATCTTGCACTGCGCGATCAACTGCGCGACGTGATAGGTCAGGTAGCCGAGGTCGGTAACGTTCCACCAGATGTCCTGGGCCTGGCCGGCTTCGATGTACTTCTTCATCAGCGTCGCCGGCGCGAGCCCGGTCAGCTTCATCTTGTCGAGCGCGCCCGCCTGCTCGAGCGCACGGGCGGCGGCGGGAAGGCCGATGCCGGCGGGCACGATGATGCCCTTGAGGTCGGGGAAGGCCTGCGCCAGCGCCAGCGCCTGCTGCTGGTTGACCTGCTCGCTCTCCTCGCCGTAGGCGACCTGGACAAGCTCCATCTTGGCGAACTTGGGCTCGCTGCCGAGCTTCGCCTTCATGAAGTCGATCCAGGCGTTCTGGTTGGTCGCGGTCGGCGTCGAGGACAGGATGGCGAACTTGCCCTCGCCGCCGATCAGGTCGTGCATGCTCTCGAGCATCATCTCGGCGAGGCTGTCGCCCTTGACCTGGTTGACGAAGACCTGCCGCGCCGCCGGGGCGACGTCCGAGTCGTAGGAGATGATCCGGATACCTTCCTTCGCCGCGCGCTTAAGTGCTGGGGCAACGGCATTCGCGTCGTTGCCGGCGATGGCGATGACGCCGACTTTCTGCGCGACGAAATTGTTGATGAACTCGATCTGCGCCTCGGCGGTCGCCTGCGAGGGTGCCGCCTGCACCACGCTGCCGCCGATCTCCTTGGCGGCGTCCTCGGCGCCGCCCTTGGCGACCTGGAAGTAGGGGTCGGTGTCGAGCTTCGGAAGCAGTCCCACCACCACCGGCCCGGTCGCGCATTCCTGCGCGATCGCCGGGAGGGCGAGGGTGACGGCGCCGAGCGCGCTCGCCAGCAATGCAATGCGGATCTTCAAGGTATTCCTCCTGTTATCGTTGTCGCCGGGGCGTGCCGCGAGCCCCCGGCTACCCGTTCCCCCGCACCGGCAGGCCGATGTTGCGCAGCCAGCCGACGAGGTAGCCCGTGGAGTTGCTGACCAGAAGCGAGCCGATCAGGAGCAGGCCGATCACCATGCTCTGGATGTCGCCGCCGATGCTGTTGATCCCGAGGATGTTGCGCAGGAGCGCGACGAGCACCAGCGCCCACAGAACGCCGGTCAGCCGACCCCGGCCGCCCCAGACGCTGACACCGCCGAGGAGCACGATGGTGATGACGTCGAGCTCCATGCCGAGGGCATTGTTCGCCCGGGCGTTGGCGAGCCGGGCGGTATAGACCATGCCGGCGACGGCGCAGACAAGCCCCGAGACGATGAACAGCAGGAAGCGCACCCGGCGCGTTGCGACTCCGGAATAGAGCGCCGCCGCGGGGTTGCCGCCTATGGCGTAGACCCGCCGGCCGAACGGCTTGAACTGCAAATAGGCAGCGAAGAGCGGCACCAGCAGCAGAAACGGCGCGATCGACCCAGGGCACGCGAGTGCCGGGGATGTCGTCGATGCCGAAGTCCGTGAGGCTGTCGGGGAACACGTTGACCGATCCGCTGCCGAGCAAGATGTAGCCTATGCCGCGGAACATCGCCATCGTGCCGAGCGTCACCACCAGCGACGGCAGGCCGAGGTAGGCGACGAGGCCGCCATTGAAGGCGCCGAGCCCGGCACCGGCCAGCAGCACCAGGAGCGCCGCGGCGGCGAGCGGCGCGCCCGCCTGCAGCAACAGCCCGAAGATGACGCTCGTCAGCGCCAGGATCGAGGCGACCGACAGGTCGATCTCGCGGGCGACGATCAGCATGACCATCGGCAGGACCAGCAGCGCCTTCTCCGCCATCCCGGCGGCGAGCTGCGACAGGTTGAAGGCCGAGAGGAAGTTCGGCACCTCCAGCGCGCCATAGCCGAAGACGGCCAGCGTCAACGCCGCTAACAGCAGGTTCCAGGGATCGACCAGCCGACGCCCGGCCTTCTGCGCCGCGGTCATGCCCGTCGCCTCGCCGAGCGCCGCTGCGCCTCGGCGCTGCGCGAGACCGAGGCGTCGATGCCGATCGCCGCGAGGATGACGAGGCCGTAGACCCCCTGCAGCCAGAGCGGATCGACCCGCACGAGGAGCAGCCCGTAGCGGATGACGAGGAGCGTCAGCCCGCCGAGGACGATCCCGGCACCGTCCCCGCCCCGCCGCGGATCGCCACGCCGCCGACGACCGCGGCGGCGATCACCGTGAGCTCGAAGCCGTAGGCGACGCGGGCGTCGATCGTGGCGTAGCGCGACGCCCAGAGCGCCCCGCCGAAGCCGGCGAGCAGGCCCGCGGTGCCGAAGGCGAGCATCACCAGCCGGCGGGACGGGATGCCGATCAGCGCCGCGCCGGCCGGGTTGGAGCCGAGGGCGAAGAGCCGGCGGCCGGTCTCGGTGCGGCGGAGGAGGAAGCCGGCGGCACCGAGGATGAGTGCTGCGAGGATTACCACCAGCGGCACGCCGGCGACCCGCGCCCCGGTGAGGTCGAGCCAGGCCTGCGGCACCTGGTCGGCGCTGATCTGCCGGCCGCCGGTCCAGAGGCTGTCGAGCCCGCGGAAGACCGACATGGTGCCGAGCGTGACGACGATCGCCGGCACCTGCCCGAAGGCGACGATCGCCCCGTTCACCAGTCCGCAGGCGACGCCGATGGCGCAGCCGGCGGCGAGGCCGGCGGCGATCCCGAGCGCGGGGTCGTGGGTCATCGTCAGCGCCGAGCCGTAGGCGGAGAGCCCGATCACCGAGGCGACCGAGAGGTCGATGTTGCGGGTGATGAGCACGAGGAGCTGCGCCAGCGTGGCGATGGCAAGGAGGGCTGCATCCATCGCCAGCGCCGTGAGGTTGGCCGGGCTCAGCATCAGGGGATTGATCACCGAGACCGGGATCACCACCGCCACCATCGCTGCGAGGAGGCCGAGTTCGCGATGTGCGAGGAGGGCGCCGACGACGCCACCACGCGGAGCCGGCGCACCCGACGTCGCCGGCGGTCTCCGCCCCGGGCGTGCCCGCGCCGGCCTCGGCGGTCGCGGCGCGCAGCACCGCCTCAGGCGTCGCGTCCGGCGCGGGAGAATTCCGCGGTTTTCAGCCCCTCGTGCAGCACGACGATCCGGTCGCACATGCCGATGAGCTCGGGCATCTCCGACGAGACGAGGATGATCGCCATCCCCTGCGCCGCCAGGTCGGAGATCATGCCGTGGACCTCGGCCTTGGACTGCACGTCGATGCCCTGGGTCGGCTCGTCGAGGATCAGGAGGGACGGCGTGGTCGCGAGCCACTTTGCCAGCACAACCTTTTGCTGGTTGCCGCCGGAGAGCGCCGAGACCGGCTGGGCGTAGTTCTGGAAGCGCAGCTTCAGCCGCTCGAGCACCGGCCCGACCAGCGAGATCACCTTGGCCGCGCTGAAGAAGCCCGCCGTCGTCGTCGCATCGAGCACCGTCAGCGCCGCGTTCTCGACGATCGGGAAGTCCATCACAAGGCTCTGTCCGAGCCGGTCCTCCGAGACGTAGGCGATCCCGGCCGCCATCGCCTCGCCGGCGCTGCGGAAGCGGCGCTCAACGCCGCCGAGGCGGATCGTGCCGGCCGTGGGCCGGGTGATGCCGAAGAGCGCGCGCGCCACCTCGGTCCGGCCGCTGCCCACCAGACCGCCGAGCCCGACGATCTCGCCGTGGCGCACTGAGAAGCCGACGTCGCGGAACTCGCCTGCCCGGGTGAGCCCTTTGACCTCGAGCAGAACCTCGCCCGGCACCGCTTTCCGGTGCGGGTAGAGCGCCGACAGCTCGCGGCCGACCATCATCGCGATCGCCCGGTCGCGTGACAGCGTGGCGGCCGCCTCGACACCCACCAGCAGCCCGTCGCGCAGCACCGCGATGCGGTCGGCGATGCGGAAGATCTCGTCCATCCGGTGGCCGACGAACATCATCGCGACGCCCTGGCGGCGCAGTGTCGCCACCACCCTGAAGAGCTGCTCCACTTCGCGCTGCGAGAGCGCCGCTGTCGGCTCGTCCATGATGAGGACGCGCGCCTCCAGCGTCAGCGCCCGGGCGATCTCGACCAGTTGCTGCTCCGATGTCCTGAGTCCGCCGAGCTTGGCGCCGACGTCGATCGGCAGGCCGATCGAGGCGAGCACCGCCTCGGCCTGGCGCGCCATGCCCGCGGCGTCGATGCCCCACAAACCACGCGTCATGTGCCCCATGAAGACGTTCTCGGCGACACTGAGGTCCGGGAAGAGCCCCGGGTGCTGGTGCATGACCGCGATGCCCGCAGCCTGCGCGTCGAGCGGCGAGTCGAAGGCCACCGGGGCCCCTGCGATGACTACGCTGCCGCGCGACGGCGGATAGACTCCGGCCAGCAGCTTCACGCATGTGCTCTTGCCCGCCCCGTTCTCACCGAGCAGCGCCAGCACCTCGCCGGGCCGCAGTCCGAAGGTGACGTCCCGGAGAGCGATGGTGCCGCCGAAGGTCTTCGTCGCATCGACAAGGCCGATGACCTCGCCGGGTCCTGTCGCCCCGTCTGTTACCACCCCGGCTTCCCCCGAACCTCGGATCATCGGTGGAGCTTTGGTAGCACATCCGCCGGCAGTTACACGTCGCTCACTTTTGCCGTATCGTCGACACCTGGTCGCGGTTCGCGCCGGCCGAGTGCGAGAAGCGGCTCGCTGAGTTAGGCTAGAGCTGAAGTTGGCCGAGCGCGAGGTTGCAGGGCCAGCTCCGCGTGGATGGTGCAGCAGGCGGAAGCCGGTGTCTCGCTCCATCCGATTCGTGCCACTATCTGGGCAAGCGAGCCCACCGTGCTGGATCTCGCGGAGGCGGCCACCAAAGAGATCGTGGCGCGCTGCCGCGGCCTCCCGTCCATATCGCGCCAGACTGATGGCAAGGTCGAGCCGCCCTCTGTTTTCCGCGGCATTTTTCGCGTCCTCCAAAGGCTCGAAAGGCTACTTCAGGGACGAGCATTTTTCAGGGGGCAGACCACATCACCGGAACAGTTGGGCCCGCGGGGCCTATACCAAACTCGAAGTAGAATTTCGCTAGCCGCCTGACGAGGCCCGGCAAAAACAAAAGGCCGGCGATAAATCGCCGGCCTCGCCGTTGAACGTGTGCATAGGCCTTAGGCACGACCTGCGAGGCTCCATGCCGAATCCGCTGGTAGGCCTTCGAATTATGGTCCGAAATCGCCTCCCAGAGAGGTGGCTCGGTTTGTTTGAACAGCTTGCGGGCTGCCGTTAAGTGGATAGCCGCCTTGGTTACGCCGCCGCCGGGATTGGCGTCGGCTGGTTGAGATAGGCCTGGTCGGGCGTCCGCCCGCCAAGCGACGAATGGGGCCGCGTCCCGTTGTAGAAGCCGAGGTAGCGCCCGATCGAGGCCCGCGCCTCGGAAACGCCGCCATAGGCGCGCAGGTAGACTTCCTCGTATTTCACCGTCCGCCAGAGCCGTTCGACAAAGACGTTGTCGCGCCATGCTCCCTTGCCATCCATGCTGATGGCGATCTGGGCATCCTTCAGGACCTTGATGAAGTCGGCGCTGGTGAATTGCGAGCCTTGGTCGCTGTTGAAGATCTCGGGCCTGCCGTGGCGGCCGAGCGCCTCTTCCAACGCCTCAACGCAGAAGTCGGCCGACAGCGTGATCGACAGCCGCCAGGCCAGAACCTTGCGGCTGAACCAGTCGATGACGGCGGCCAGGTAGACGAAGCCGCGGGCCATCGGAATGTAGGTGATGTCCATCGCCCAGACCTGGTTCGGTCGCGTAACGGCCAGATTGCGCAGCAGGTACGGGTAGACCTTGTGGCCCGGCGCTGGTTTGGAGGTGTTCGGACGGCGGTAGAGCGCCGCGATCGCCATCTTCTTCATCAGAGTGGAAACGTGCAGCCGACCGACTTCATGCCCGTCGGCTTTCAACAGACCCATCAGCATCCGGCTCCCGGCAAAGGGATAGTCCAGATGCAATTCGTCGATCCGGCGCATCAGCACGAGATCGGCATCCGAGGTCGGGCGCGGCAGGTAATAGACGCTGCCCCGGCTGATCCCGAGCGCCTTCGCCTGACGGCTGACGCACAGCCCGTGGTCGCGGTCGATCATCGTCTTGCGCTCGGCAGCAGACCTGCCTTGCCGAGCGCGCCGGACAAAAAATCATTCTCCAGCGTCAGCTCGCCGATCTTTGCATGCAGCGTCTTCACGTCCAGGGCCGGAGCCGCCTCCGCCGGGGCGACAGCGCCGAACACGCCAGAAGCGCCCTCCAGGAGCTGCGAGCGCCACTGCGTGATCTGATTGGGGTGGACGTCGAACTGTTCCGCCAACTCGGCCAGCGCCTTCTCGCCCCGGATGGCCGCCAGCGCCACCTTCGCCTTGAATGCCGGGCTGTGATTCCGGCGGGGTCGTCTCGTCATGGGTCTCTCCTCGCTCTCGGCAATCATGCCGATGTCGCGCGGACAATCCACTCATAGCCCCTGTTCAGTTTTCCCGAGCCACCTCTCAGTTCGCCTCGATGCTGGCAAAAGGAACTGTTCGGAAGCGAAACGGTAAAGCCGTCGCGACCACCACCAGGCTCATGGCCTTGTTGAGGATCACAGCCTCCAAGGCGGCGAAGCGAAACGCACCGATCAGAAGGGGCAGCCGAAACTCCGCCCCGCCAAGTCCGATCAGTCCACCGAGCGCACCGATGATGCCACCGCCAACAAATGCCGATGGAAGACTACGAGGTGGATCGGGTGCAAGAGCTTCCTTCGTCATTTCCGTAGAGCGATGGCGATTTGATTTCTGGGCGGAACGCGGCACAAACAGGCAAACAGGCGATTGCATGTGACCTTTCCCCCGGTATCCGGGCCATTGCGAGCTGGAATCTTCCGCCCTTAGATCGACAAGGAGGAAGACCCAATGAAGCACAAGCGTTTCAGTGACGAGCAGGTGATCGGGGTGCTGAAGGAGCACGAGGCCGGCGCCAAGGTAGACGACATCTGCCGGCGGCATGCCATCAGCAGCGCGACGTTCTACACCTGGCGGAAGAAGTACGGCGGGATGGAGGCGAGCGACGCGAAGCGGCTGCGCGAGCTCGAGGCGGAGAACGGCAAGCTGAAGCGGATCGTCGCGGACCAGGTGCTGGACATGTCGGCGATGAAGGAACTGCTTGGAAAACATTGGTGAGCCCATGGCCAGGAGACGAGCCGTGGGCTTCCTGATGAACGAGCTGGGTCTCAGCGAACGCCGGAGTTGCCGGATCGTGGGTCTATCGCGATCGGTGCAGCAGTACCTGCCTGCGCCAAAGAACGACGAGGCGGTCGTCGGCCGTCTCAAGGAGCTGGCCTCGGAGAACCGCCGCTACGGCTATCTCCGGCTGCACGCGATGCTGCGGCGCGAGGGACTGGCCGCGAACCGCAAGCGAACCTACCGGCTCTACATCGAGCAGGGCCTGCAGGTGCGGACGAAGAAGCGCCGCAAGCTGCCACGGCGCGACCGCATCGCCCCGCAGGTGCCGGAGCGGCCGATGCAGCGCTGGTCGCTCGACTTCGTCAGCGACCAGCTGGCGGACTGCCGTCGCTTCCGGGTGCTGAACATCGTCGACGACCACAGCCGGATCTGCCCCGGCCAGATCGTCGACGTCTCGATCTCCGGCGCGCGGGTGGCGCGCCACCTCGACGACCTGGCGCTGCTCCACGGCCTGCCCGAGGAGATCATCCTCGACAACGGCCCCGAGGGCACGAGCCGCGCCATGTTCGACTGGTCCGAGCGAACCGGCGTCCGCCTCAGGTTCATCGAGCCGGGCAAGCCGGTCCAGAACGCTTTCGTCGAGAGCTTCAACGGCAAGCTGCGCGACGAGTGCCTGAACCTGCACTGGTTCCGCTCGCTGCGCCATGCCCGCGAGGAGATCGAGCGATGGCGCCACCACTACAACACCGAGCGCCCCCATTCGGCGCTCGGCTACCGCACCCCAATGGAGGTCCTCACCAACACCGCCGCAGCAGCGCTTGAGCCTCTTGCGGGCTCCGCGCTGCCGCTCATCGCCCAATTCAAACCGGAGGATTCCAGTTCACCGAGGCCCTAATTGCGGGGAAAGGTCAGACCCAGCCGTGGGGTATAAAAATACCCCACGCGCTGGAGGCGCGTAGGGCATTGATATTGTTGGTAGATTTGGTTGCGGGGGTAGGATTTGAACCTACGACCTTCAGGTTATGAGCCTGACGAGCTACCGGGCTGCTCCACCCCGCGGTAAGTTGGCCTGGCGTTCGGAGGCCGGGCTTTCCGCCATGCGCTCCGGTCAAGGGGGAGCGACGGCGGAGACGAACGGTGAAGAGAGCCAGTGGGGGAGTTCCGTGCGTTTTTCAGGTTTGGCGGTGACCTACTCTCCCACGTCTTGGGACGCAGTACCATCGGCGCAGCGGCGCTTAACGGCCGAGTTCGGGATGGGATCGGGTGTTTCGCTCGCGCTCATGCCACCAAACCTGCAAAACGCACGGGGAATGGCTTCGGCCCTTCGGGCCTGGCCTCCCTCGCGCACACGAGACTGTCTTTCTTCGTCACTGATCTCGGGTCAATGACCTCTGCCGGGCAAGGGACCTCTGGTCCGCCTGCTTCCGGATCGGATCAAGCCTATCGGGCGATTAGTACCGGTCAACTGAACGCGTTGCCGCGCTTACATCTCCGGCCTATCGACGTGGTGGTCTGCCACGGCCCTCAAGGGAGACCTGGTTTCGAGGGGGGCTTCCCGCTTAGATGCCTTCAGCGGTTATCCTGTCCGCACATAGCTACCCTGCACTGCCGTTGGCACGACAACAGGTCCACCAGTGGTGCGTTCACCCCGGTCCTCTCGTACTAGGGGCAACTCCTCTCAAGTCTCCGACACCCACGGCAGATAGGGACCGAACTGTCTCACGACGTTCTAAACCCAGCTCACGTACCACTTTAAACGGCGAACAGCCGTACCCTTGGGACCTTCTCCAGCCCCAGGATGTGATGAGCCGACATCGAGGTGCCAAACACTGCCGTCGATATGGACTCTTGGGCAGTATCAGCCTGTTATCCCCGGCGTACCTTTTATTCGTTGAGCGATGGCCCTTCCACGCGGGACCACCGGATCACTATGGCCGACTTTCGTCTCTGCTCGACTTGTCAGTCTCGCAGTCAGGCGGGCTTATGCCATTGCACTCGACGACCGATTTCCGACCGGTCTGAGCCCACCATCGCGCGCCTCCGTTACTCTTTGGGAGGCGACCGCCCCAGTCAAACTACCCGCCACACAGGGTCCCGGAACCGGATGACGGTCCGCGGTTAGACATCAGATAAGCGAAGGGTGGTATCTCAAGGGAAGCTCCACGGGAACTGGCGTCCCCGCTTCAAAGCCTGCCACCTATCCTGCACATCGCTGACCTGATGCCAGTGTGAAGCTGTAGTAAAGGTGCACGGGGTCTTTCCGTCTGACCGCGGGAACCCCGCATCTTCACGGGGAGTTCAATTTCGCTGAGTCTGCATTGGAGACAGCGGGGAAGTCGTTACGCCATTCGTGCAGGTCGGAACTTACCCGACAAGGAATTTCGCTACCTTAGGACCGTTATAGTTACGGCCGCCGTTTACCGGGGCTTCAATTCAAGGCTTGCACCTCTCCTTTTAACCTTCCGGCACCGGGCAGGCGTCAGTCCCTATACGTCGCCTTACGGCTTCGCAGAGACCTGTGTTTTTAGTAAACAGTCGCCACCCCCTGGTCTGTGCCCCCGGATGCTGGTTGCCCAACACCCGGGCCTCCTTCTCCCGAAGTTACGGAGGCATTTTGCCGAGTTCCTTCAATGCAGTTCTCTCAAGCGCCTTGGTATGCTCTACCAGTCCACCTGTGTCGGTTTCGGGTACGATCTGATGGAGGGCTATTTCCAGGAACCGCCTCGAGGCCGAACCAATCCGATAAGGTTCGACAACAGCCGCGATCCGTCACTTCCTCCTGGCCCGGGAATATTAACCCGGTTCCCATCGACTACGCCTTTCGGCCTCGCCTTAGGGGTCGGCTCACCCTGCTCAGATTAGCTTTAAGCAGGAACCCTTGGACTTTCGGCGTGCGGGTCTCTCACCCGCATTATCGCTACTCATGTCAACATTCTCGCTTCCGATCACTCCACCGGATCCCTCACAGGCCGGCTTCACAGTGAGCTCCGTGTCTCCGAAGCACCCGCCCATTGCTGAACGGTGATGCTGAAGAGACATGGAACTACGTCACGGAACGCTCCGCTACCGCGTACGCATTGCTGCGCACACCCTGAGCTTCGGCTCGTGGCTTGAGCCCCGGTACATCTTCGCCGCAAGACAGCTTGTCTAGACCAGTGAGCTGTTACGCTTTCTTTAAATGATGGCTGCTTCTAAGCCAACATCCTGGTTGTTTTGGCCGTCTCACATGCTTTCCCACTTAGCCACGAATTGGGGGCCTTAGCTGCAGGTCAGGGTTGTTTCCCTCTCGACGCCGGACGTTAGCACCCGACGTCTGTCTGCCAGACAGTACGCTTCGGTATTCGGAGTTTGCTTAGGATCAGTAAGACGGTAAGTCCCCATAGCCCATGCAGTGCTCTACCCCCGAAGGTATTCATCTGACGCTCTACCTAAATAGATTTCGCGGAGAACCAGCTATCTCCGAGTTTGATTGGCCTTTCACCCCTAGGCACACCTCATCCCGACCTTTTTCAACAGGTGTGGGTTCGGACCTCCAGTGCGTGTTACCGCACCTTCATCCTGGACATGCCTAGATCACTCGGTTTCGGGTCTGATCCCAGTAACTCATGCGCCCTATTCAGACTCGCTTTCGCTGCGCCTACACCTACCGGCTTAAGCTTGCTACTGAGACCAAGTCGTTGACCCATTATACAAAAGGTACGCCGTCACCCCTCCGATGACCCGAAGGTCCTCAGGAGGCTCCGACTGTTTGTAGGCGTCCGGTTTCAGGGACTGTTTCACTCCCCTTGTCGGGGTGCTTTTCACCTTTCCCTCACGGTACTGGTTCGCTATCGGTCAGCAAGGAGTACTTAGCCTTCGAGGGTGGTCCCCCGATCTTCAGACAGGATTTCACGTGTCCCGCCCTACTTGATACGTCCCTCAAGGCTTCGCATACGGGGCTGTCACCCATATCGCCCCTCATTCCAGAGGGTTCTGCTCACCTTTCAGGCTCGGCTGGTCCGCGTTCGCTCGCCACTACTAACGGAGTATCGGTTGATTTCCTTTCCTACGGGTACTGAGATGTTTCAGTTCCCCGCGTTCGCTCTTTTAACCCTATATATTCAGGCCAAAAGTACCTGTCTCAACCACCGATCCTGAACCGTTCTTGCGAACAGATCACAATCGAAGATTGTCAGGTGGGTTTCCCCATTCGGACATCCCGGGATCAAAGGGTGCTCTCGCCTCCCCCGGGCTTATCGCAGAGTGCCACGTCCTTCATCGCCTCTTGCTGCCAAGGCATCCACCAAACGCCCTTATCGCGCTTGATCCGATCCAGAAGAAGACGGGCCCTTTTGTACGACGGTTGGTTCAAACCGTCTAACCCATCCAAAGCCTGGATCAGAAGTCTTCGACCCGATGGCGGCCCCTCGGCAGGAACCGCCACGGTTGCGAACTCCGAACGATCCCGAAGGATCAGACAGAGCTCACGGTCAGTGTGTATTAGACTTGGAAAGACTGTCTTTGGTTGTCCTGCCGCCCGACCGATCGAGGATCGAGATCCCCGAACCGCCAGACGGCGCACATCGCCCGCTCCCCACTCGGAACGGACCCAAAAACGTCTCGTGTTTTTGCTCTCTTCACGATGTCAGATATCAGCTGCCGCGATCTCGCGATCGGACAGGAAGAACCATCACCAGGATGGTCCTGCCAATCCAATCAGAAGGACTGGTGGGTCGGGGAGGAGTTGAACCTCCGACCTCACGCTTATCAGGCGTGCGCTCTAACCACCTGAGCTACCGACCCGGGTCCGAAGTGCCGGACGGACCGGCCGAAGGCTGGTGGAGCGTACCGGGATCGAACCGGTGACCCCCTGCTTGCAAAGCAGGTGCTCTCCCAGCTGAGCTAACGCCCCTTGAAGGAAAGCCCCGCGGATTTTGCGGCTTCGCCGCCAAATGCGCTGGTGGAGCCTGTCGCGCCGAAGGCGCGCAAAACCAAAAGGCGATAGGCAACGCCAAATCGGCGAAGCCGCATTTGGTGGAGCCTATCGGGATCGAACCGATGACCTACTGAATGCGATTCAGTCGCTCTCCCAGCTGAGCTAAGGCCCCAAACCGGTTCGAGCCGCGCGGGACCTCGCGCCCCACGCGCTCTGGACATGAAGGGATATGAGGGCGGCCTGGCCCGTATGGCTCTTGATGTTCTTGCCCCGAAGGACGCGAACGAGCCTGCTAAGTGCCCCACGAGACCGCCGCGGGATGCGAACGATCTGCCAGAGGCATCCTTAGAAAGGAGGTGATCCAGCCGCAGGTTCCCCTACGGCTACCTTGTTACGACTTCACCCCAGTCACTGAACCTACCGTGGTTGGCTGCCTCTCTTGCGAGTTGGCGCACCACCTTCGGGTAGATCCAATTCCCATGGTGTGACGGGCGGTGTGTACAAGGCCCGGGAACGTATTCACCGCGTCATGCTGTTACGCGATTACTAGCGATTCCAACTTCACGGGGTCGAGTTGCAGACCCCGATCCGAACTGAGATGGCTTTTGGGGATTAACCCTCTGTCACCACCATTGTAGCACGTGTGTAGCCCATCCCGTAAGGGCCATGAGGACTTGACGTCATCCCCACCTTCCTCCGGCTTATCACCGGCGGTTCCTCCAGAGTGCCCAACTGAATGCTGGCAACTGAAGGCGAGGGTTGCGCTCGTTGCGGGACTTAACCCAACATCTCACGACACGAGCTGACGACAGCCATGCAGCACCTGTGTGATATCCAGCCGAACTGAAAGCCACATCTCTGTGGCCGCGATATCCAAGTCAAGGGATGGTAAGGTTCTGCGCGTTGCTTCGAATTAAACCACATGCTCCACCGCTTGTGCGGGCCCCCGTCAATTCCTTTGAGTTTTAACCTTGCGGCCGTACTCCCCAGGCGGAGAGCTTAATGCGTTAGCTGCGACACCGAACGGCAAGCCGCCCGACGTCTAGCTCTCATAGTTTACGGCGTGGACTACCAGGGTATCTAATCCTGTTTGCTCCCCACGCTTTCGCACCTCAGCGTCAGTATCGAGCCAGTGAGCCGCCTTCGCCACTGGTGTTCCTCCGAATATCTACGAATTTCACCTCTACACTCGGAATTCCACTCACCTCTCTCGACCTCCAGACCAGCAGTTTTGGAGGCAGTTCCGGGGTTGAGCCCCGGGATTTCACCCCCAACTGACTGGTCCGCCTACGTGCGCTTTACGCCCAGTAATTCCGAACAACGCTAGCCCCCTCCGTATTACCGCGGCTGCTGGCACGGAGTTAGCCGGGGCTTCTTCTGCGGGTACCGTCATTATCTTCCCCGCTGAAAGAGCTTTACAACCCTAAGGCCTTCATCGCTCACGCGGCATGGCTGGATCAGGGTTGCCCCCATTGTCCAAGATTCCCCACTGCTGCCTCCCGTAGGAGTTTGGGCCGTGTCTCAGTCCCAGTGTGGCTGATCATCCTCTCAAACCAGCTATGGATCGTCGGCTTGGTAGGCCATTACCCCACCAACTACCTAATCCAACGCGGGCCGATCCTTCCCCGATAAATCTTTCCCCTTTCGGGCGTATCCGGCATTAATCCACGTTTCCATGGGCTATTCCGGAGAAAAAGGGCACGTTCCCACGCGTTACTCACCCGTCCGCCGCTCAGTCCCGAAGGACCGCGCTCGACTTGCATGTGTTAAGCCTGCCGCCAGCGTTCGTTCTGAGCCAGGATCAAACTCTCAAGTTGAAATGCCCGAAGGCATCCTTGACAGCCGAACCTTTGCACATCAACCGACCCCGAAACCCCAGGATAAACGTCATCGTCTATCGTGCATCCGTTCTCCTCAAAGAGTCACAAAGCCGACAAACAGTGAAGCTGACACCCCAATCATCGGGCCGAAACCCTATGGAGCCGATATGCAAACGTCCGTCCGTCGAATTAGACCAAACCGCCCACATATCCCTTCATCG